>NZ_CP024588.1:1082500-1682500 GCF_002754815.1 Roseomonas sp. FDAARGOS_362
GTGCATCTCGTCGATGAAGAGGATGACCTCGCCCGCCGCGGCCTCGATCTCCGAGAGCACGGCCTTCAGCCGCTCCTCGAACTCGCCGCGATACTTGGCACCGGCCACCAGCGAACCCAGGTCGAGCGCCAGCACCTGCTTGTTCTTCAGCGCCTCCGGCACGTCGCCGTTGACGATGCGCAGCGCCAGTCCCTCGACGATCGCCGTCTTGCCGACGCCCGGCTCGCCGATCAGCACCGGATTGTTCTTTGTCCGCCGCGCCAGCACCTGGATCGAGCGGCGGATCTCCTCGTCGCGCCCGATCACCGGGTCGAGCTTGCCTTCCCGCGCGGCGGCGGTCAGGTCGCGCGCGTACTTTTTCAGCGCGTCGAAATTCTGCTCGGCGCTCGGGCTGTCCACGGTGCGGCCCTTGCGGACCTGCGTCACCGCGGCCTCCAGCGCCTTGACCGTCACGCCTGCCTGCTTCAGCGCCCGCCCGGCGGCGGTGTCGCTGCCGGCCAGGGCGACCAGCAGCCGGTCCTGCGCCACATAGGCGTCGCCCGCCTTGGTTGCCTGCTGCTGCGCGGCGTCCAGCACCCGCATCAGCTCCGGCGTCACCTGCGGCTGGCCGGCGCCGCTGCCCTTCACCACGGGCAGACGCGCCACCTCGGCATCCACCTCCCGCTTGGCGGCAACGGGATCGGCGCCGGCGGCACGGATCAGCCCGGCAGCCGCGCCTTCCTCGTCGTCTAGCAGTGCCTTGAGCAGGTGCTGCGGGGTGATCTGCTGGTGGAATTCCCGGATCGCGATGGTCTGCGCGGCCTGCAGGAAGCCGCGGGCGCGTTCGGTAAGCTTCTCGATATCCATCTGTTATGGCCCCTCCTTTGAGGCGACCGGCACCTCCATCCCTATCAGGCAATGGGGGCGCCGCTGCTGCCTCCGATGTGGTAACGCTCGAAGAGGGAGTTCAAGAGGTTAGCCGTCATGCGCATCGAACATCTCTATCGCTACCCGGTCAAAGGGCTGAGCGCCGAGAGCCTGGAGGAGATCATGCTCGCGGAGGGCGAGGTCATCCCGCATGATCGCCGCTTCGCCCTGGCGCAGGGGGACGCGCCCTTCGACGAATCGGCGCCGCGCTTCCTGCCCAAGCAGAACTTCGCCTGCCTGATGGCCAATGCCCGGGTGGCCCTGCTGCACAGCGCCTTCGATTCCCGCTCCGGCCTCCTCGTGATCCGTGGTCCTCAGGGCGGGGCGGCAGGCGAGGGCCGACTCGCCGCCTCGACGCACAGCGCGGAAGGCCGCGCCGCCATTGCCGATTTCATCACCCGGTTCCTGGGCACGGAGGCGCGCGGCCAGCTCCGGTTCGTCGAGGCGCCGGGCCACGCCTTCACCGACCAGAAGCGCAAGGGCATCTCCCTGATCAACCTCGCCAGCCTGCGGGCGCTGGAACAGGCAATCGGCCGGCAGCTCGACCCGCTGCGTTTCCGCGCCAACATCTATTTCTCCGGCCTGCCCGCCTGGGCCGAGTTCGGCTGGCTGGGGCAGGAGGTCCTGCTCGGCGGCGCGCGGCTGGAGATCTTCAAGCGCACGGTGCGCTGCCCGGCGACCCAGGTGGACCTGGAGACCGGCGAGCGGGACTGCGACGTGCCGCGCCTGCTGCGGGAACATTTCGGCCATGCGGATCTGGGCGTGCATGCCGCCGTGCTGGAAGGTGGCCGGGTGGCCGTGGGCGATTCCCTGGAGCCGGTCTGAACCGCCCTCCCCTCGCCGCGCCGCGAACCCATGGGGATCAAGGGGATGGGCCACGGTGCCGGTTCCGGTCGGCTGCCCCGTCCCGGGACCTAGCCTCGCCTGGCGGGAAGACCGGCCTCCCGTGGCGCCCGGCCGGCGCGCCCCGGAACCGATCCGCTTCCCGATCCGTTCCCGGGCCGCCACGAAAACGCCGCAATGCGGCCCTGATGGCGTCCAGAGACGAGGTGCAACTGCGTCTTGTTGCACGGCACCATCGTGCAGGACGAAACCCGGCGGACGGTTCTTCGCTTATGCGAAATGACCGCCCGGAGTCTGAGGCCAGCCCGGCCCGTGGCGGCTTCCGAACCTCGCCAGCGGCCCTGTCCTGTACCGGTCCGTAACGAGGAGAGACTTCGAGAATGCGTATCGCCCAGGTGGCCCCGCTGGCCGAGGCCGTGCCCCCCAAGCTGTACGGGGGAACCGAGCGTATCGTCTCCTACCTGACGGAAGAACTGGTCGCGATGGGGCACGAGGTGACCCTCTTCGCCTCCGGCGACAGCATCACCAGCGCCAATCTGGAAGCGGTCGTGCCGGTGGCCCTGCGCCTGGACCCGGAGTCGCGCGACCCGGTCTCGCCGCATGTGCTGGCGGTGACGCGCGTGGTGGACATGCTCGACCAGTTCGACATCGTGCATTTCCACATCGACCATTTCCAGCTCCCCGTGATGCGGGAGCGGGACACGCCCTATGTCACCACCTTCCACGGCCGGCTCGACCTCAAGGAGCTGCAGCCGCTGATGGACGCCTACCCCCGCGCGCCCTTCATCTCGATCTCCGATTCGCAGCGCCGCCCGCTGAAGAACGTGAACTGGGCCGGCACCATCCTGCACGGCCTGCCGAAGGACCTGCTGCCGATGGGCCAGGGCGAAGGCGGCTATCTCGCCTTCCTCGGCCGCATCTCGCCGGAGAAGGGTCCGGACGCCGCGATCCGGATCGCGCGTGCCGCCGGCATCCCGCTGAAGATCGCCGCCAAGGTGGACCGCGCCGACAGGGACTATTTCGACGAGGTTATCCGTCCGATGCTGGACGGCCCGGGCGTCGAGTTCATCGGCGAGATCAACGAGCAGGAGAAGGCCGCCTTCCTCGGCAAGGCCCGCGCCCTGCTGATGCCGATCTGCTGGCCCGAGCCCTTCGGCCTGGTGATGATCGAGGCGATGTCCTGCGGCACCCCGGTGATCGCCTTCAGCCACGGCTCCGTGCCGGAGGTGATCGATCCCGGCCGTTCCGGCTTCATCGTCCATGACGAGGTGAACGCCGTGGCCGCCGTGAAGCGCCTGGGCGAACTGAGCCGCCACAAGGTCCGCGCCTGCTTCGAGGAGCGCTTCACCGCCCGGCGCATGGCGGAGGACCATCTTGCCCTCTACCACGGCATGATCGCCCAGCAGCGCCCGGCGGTGCTCCGGGCCGTCTGATACGCTTGCGGATCGGCGCATGTCCCCCTGGACAGGCGCCGGCCGCTTCCGGGAAACTCCGCCCCGCAAGCGGAAGTTGAGGCAGTCCGGTGGGGTCGGACTGCCTTTTCCGTTCCTCCACGGTGTTTCCGCGGCCTCCGGGCCGAGGAAACTCGGGCTGCGTCCCGTGCGGCGTCCCTCTGCCGGGGCGTGGCCGGGCCTGGCTCCGGAACGGCGCTTCCGCAGACAGCAACAGGGGCAGAGACAGCATGAACGACTCGCCGGCGCCATCCGTCGTCAACACGGAAGGGGAATGGGCGATCGCCGCCACCGCCGCCACGGCCCTGAGCCTCTACCGGCCCCGGACGCTCAAATGCGGCGACACCTTCCTGGTTCTGGACCACTACGGCGATGCCCAGGCGATCGGGAACACGGCGGAGGGCCTGTTCCACGACGATGCCCGCCACCTGTCGCGCATGTCGCTACGCCTGGGCGGCATCCGGCCGCTGCTGCTCTCCTCGGCGGTGAGCCAGGACAACGCGCTGCTCTCCATCAACATGACCAATCCCGACCTGCACCTGACCGACGGGACGGTGCTGAAGCGGGACACGCTACATCTGCAACGGAAGATGGTCCTGGGCCCGGGCGTGGTGCAGGAACGGCTTTATGTCGAGAATTTCGGCGACAAGCCGCTGAGCTTCGAGATCTCGCTCACCCATTCCGCTGATTTCGCCGACATCTTCGAGGTGCGCGGCATGAAGCGCGCCCGGCGGGGCGAAAGGCATGCCGTGGCGAAGACCGGAGCCGGGATACGCCTGGGCTATACCGGGCTGGACGGCGTCACCCGCCAGACCGAACTGACCTTCGAGCCCCGGCCGGCCCGCCACCAGGGCCGCGAGAGCATCTGGCTACTCGCTCTGGAGCCCGGCGAGTCCTGGCATCTCAGCGTGACCATCCGCTGCCTCCGCAGCGACCGGGCACCGGAGCCGGTGCCGGATTTCGACATGCTGCTGGACGACCTGCGTCGCTGGACCATGCGCCGGGTGGAGGAGCGTGCCATGGTCCATACCTCCAACGCCGCCTTCAACGACTGGGTCCACCGCTCCCAGGCGGACCTGGCCATGCTCACCACCAGCATGCCCCAGGGCCCCTTCCCCTATGCTGGCATCCCATGGTTCTCCTGCCCCTTCGGGCGGGACAGCCTGATCTCGGCGCTGCAATGCCTCTGGGTGGACCCCTTCCTGGCGCGCGGGACGCTGCGCTTCCTGGCGGCGCACCAGGCGGAGACGCTGGACCCGAAGCGGGACGCCGAGCCGGGCAAGATCCTGCACGAGATGCGCCGCGGCGAGATGGCAGCGCTGGGAGAGGTCCCCTTCGGCCAGTACTACGGCTCGGTCGATTCCACGCCGCTCTTCGTGGTGCTCGCCGCCGCCTATGCGGAGCGCAGCGGCGACCTCGCGACGATCCGCGAGATCTGGCCAGCCGTCGTCCGGGCCCTGGGCTGGATGAAGGCGCATGGCGGGTCGGGCGAGGACGGGCTGCTGCGCTATGACCGGCGCTCGGTGAACGGGCTGGTCAACCAGGGCTGGAAGGACAGTTTCGACAGCGTCTTCCACGCCGACGGCCGCCTCGCCGATGCGCCGATCGCGCTGATCGAGGTGCAGGCCTATGCCGAGGCCGCCTGGCGCGGAGCGGCGCAGCTGGCCGGCCTGCTGGGTGTGGAGGAGGAGGCCGCGGGGGGCTGGCTGGTGCGGGCCGGCGCCTTGCGGGAAACCGTGGACCGTCTCTTCTGGTGCGAGGAACTGGGAACCTATGCCTTGGCGCTGGACGGCGAGAACCGTCCCTGCCGCGTCCGCAACAGCAATGCGGGCCATGCCCTGCTGACCGGCCTCGCCCTGCCCGAACGGGCGGCGCAGCTCGCCGAGACCCTGCTCGACCCGCGATCCTTCTGCGGCTGGGGCATCCGCACCATCCCGGAGGGCGAGGCCCGCTACAACCCGATGTCCTATCACAACGGCAGCGTCTGGCCGCACGACAATGGGCTGATCGCCATGGGGCTGAAGCGCTACGGCATGAACGAGGCCCTGGAGCGGATCGCCAGCGGCCTCTTCGACACGGCGCTGGCCGTGGACATGAAGCGCCTGCCGGAACTCTTCTGCGGCTTCCCGCGCATCGATGCCGAGGGGCCGACCGCCTATCCCGTCGCCTGCCTGCCGCAGGCCTGGGCCGCCGCCAGCGCCTTCGCGGTGATCGGCGCCATGCTGGGGATCTCCTTCCGGCCGGAGATGCGGGTGATCCGCTTCGTGCACCCGGTCCTGCCGCCCTGGCTGGAGGAGCTGCGCATCGACAACCTGACGCTGAATGACGCCAGCGTCGATGTCCGGCTGCGCCGCCACGGGACCGACGGCAGCGTGTCGCTGAACGTCCTGGGCCGGCGCGGCCATGTCGAGGTGGCGGTCATCACCTGAGGCGCGCGGCCTCGTAGCCCGGCCTGCCCGTAGGGGCGGGCCGGATCGGAGTGACGGGCAGCCGGGGCGCCCAGTCCGGACGGACCGGGCCGTTACCGGGCAGGCATTACAGGACCGGCGTCACCGCGCGGCCGTCACTGGATGGGGTGGCGCGGCTCGTCCGAGGCGTCGTCGCTGTCGGAATGGCCGTTGAGGCCCTGTTCCTCGCCCTCGCCCGGCTCGCCGCCGTGGCCCTGGTCGTCGGGCCCGGCATTGTTCTGCCAGCGGCGCCGGTCGCCATTGCGCTCACCGTTCTGGCGTTCCGCGTTCTGGCGGTCGCCACCCTGGCGCTCGCCCGGCTGGTTCTGCTGCTGCGCCTGGGTCATGGCGTTCAGGATGCGGAAGTAGTGCTCGGCGTGCTGGAAATAGCTCTCCGCCATCACGCGGTCGCCGGAGCCGGTCGCGTCGCGGCCGAGCTGGAGATACTTCTCGAAAAGCTGCTGTGCGGTGCCCCGCATTCGCATATCCGGTCCGGAAGAGTCGAACACGTGGTTCCGGTTCATCGGCTGCTGGCCGCTTTGGCGGAAACCGCCGCCGCCGCCTCCGCCCTGTTGGCCGCCGCCGCCATGACGGTGGCCGCCACGGCCGCGCATGCGCTTCATATTCATGGGTGTCGTGTTCGCACTCTCATGCTGCAGCCGGCCGGGGGCATCTTCGTGCTCCGCCGGCTGGACTAGCGATGGTGGTTCTCTTCCCACGCGGCACGCCGGCTGGTGGATTTGCCACCTGAAGCGCCGAACGTGACAACCTGCTTACGCCTCTTGAGGTCCGCAGGGTCCGCCAGGGCAACCTAGCGGCGCCATTCGGCCGCGCCAACCCTTTTTTCAGGGCCATGGCGGGCGACCGGCACCCGGCATGGCAAAGGTGCCATGCGCCGCGCGGGAAACGATGCCAGTTGCCGCATAGATAGGCAGGCCCGCCCGCGTTTTCCAGGGCCGTGGTCAAGGGGCCACGATCAGGGCACGGGCGATACCGCCCAGGTCCTGCCTCGCCCCCGGCACCCGCAGCCCCGCATCGCGCATCAGCGCCGCGACCGCCGGTTCCTGCCCCTGCCCGAGTTCGAGCACGGCCCGGCCTTCCGGCGCCAGCAGCCGCAGCAGGCAGCCTGCCAGGGCACGATAGGCCACCAGCCCGTCGGGCCCGCCATCCAGGGCGGAAAGGGGCTCGTGCCGCGCCACCTCGGGCATCAGCCCGGCGATGGCCGCGCTTTCGATGTAGGGCGGGTTGGACAGGATCAGGTCGAAGCGCCCCGCCAGCGCCTCCGCCCAGGAGCCGGCCAGGAAGGCGCATCGATCCCCGAGCGCGTTGCGGCGGGCGTTCCGCGCCGCCAGCGCCGCCGCCCCCGGCACCAGGTCCACCCCCACCCCGAAGGCCGCCGGGAATTCCGCCAGCGCCGCCAGCAGGATCGCCCCGGTGCCGGTGCCAAAATCGAGGATGCGCCCCACCGCCGCCCGCTGCGGAAACAGCTCCAGCGCCGCCTCGACCAGGGTTTCGGTATCAGCGCGGGGGATCAGGGTGTCCGGCGAGGTCGCGAGGTCCAGCGTCCAGAAGCCCTGGCTGCCGGTGAGATAGGCCATCGGCGCCCCGTCGAGGCGCCGCCGGAGCATTTCCGCGAAAGGCGCGGCGGCCGCCTCCGGCACCGGGGCGCGCGGGTCGCGCAGCAGGGCCTCCTGCGTCACTCCCATGGCACGGGCCAGCAGCATCCGCGCCTCCATCCGCGGCTGCGGGATGGCGGCGGCGCGCAGATGCTGCCCCGCCCGGCACAGGAAGGCACCGACCGAGCCCTTCGGATCGGCGCAGGAGTCGCTCATTCCTCCGCCCTCATTCCCCCTGCGCCGCCAGGCGGGCCGCCTGGTCCTCGGCGGTCAGGGCATCGATCAGCTCGTCGAGCTCGCCCAGCATCACCCGGTCGATCTTGTGCAGGGTCAGGCCGATGCGGTGGTCCGTCACCCGCCCCTGGGGGAAGTTGTAGGTGCGGATGCGCTCGCTGCGGTCGCCGGTGCCGACCTGGGCGCGCCGGGCATCGGTGCGCGTGGCGTCGAGGCTGGTGCGCTGCGCGTCGTAGAGCCGCGCGCGCAGCACCTTCATCGCCTTCGCGCGGTTCTTGTGCTGGGAGCGCTCCTCCTGCATCGCCACCACGACGCCGGTGGGCAGGTGGGTGATGCGGACGGCGCTGTCCGTCTTGTTCACGTGCTGCCCGCCGGCGCCCGAGGCGCGATAGGTGTCGATCCGCAGGTCCTTCTCGTCGATCTGCACATCCACCTCCTCGGCCTCCGGCAGCACCGCCACCGTCACCGTGGAGGTGTGGATACGGCCCTGGGTCTCCGTGGCCGGCACGCGCTGCACGCGGTGGACACCGGATTCGAACTTCAGCCGGGCGAAGACCCCCTGCCCCGCGATCTCGGCACTGGCCCCCTTCACCCCGCCCAGCTCGTTCTCGTCGTAGTCCAGCACCTCGAAGCGCCAGCGGCGCGACTCGGCATAGCGCTGGTAGGCGCGAAACAGCTCGGCGGCGAAGAGCCCGGCCTCGTCGCCCCCGGCGGCGGGGCGGATCTCCAGGATGGCGCTGCGCTCGTCGGCCGCGTCCTTCGGCAGCAGCATGAGGCGGATCTCATGCTCCAGCGCCGGCACGGCCTCCTTCTGCGCCTGGTACTCCGCCTCGGCCAGCTCGCGCATCTCGGGGTCGGCCAGCAGCGCCTCGGCCTCGTCCCGGGCCCGTTCGGCATTGCGCAGGGCGGTGACCTTCTCGACCAGCGGGTCGAGTTCCGAAAGCTCCCTGGTCAGCGCGCCGATCTGCCCGCCATCGGCGGTGTTCAGCGTGTGGCGGATCTCCTCGGCGCGGAACAGGAGCCGATCCAGCTTCTCCGGAAGCGCCACGGTCAGCCCTCGCCCGCCTCCAGCAGCGCGGCGGCCAGCGCATCCAGCGGCACCTCCCGCTGCGTGCCGGCATCGAGGTCCTTCACCTGCGCCACGCCGCGCGCCAGCTCCTCCTCGCCGATCAGCACGGCGGCGCGCGCCTTCAGCCTGTTGGCCCGCTCCATGCGGCGCTTGGTGTTGCCCTTGTAGGCGATCTCCGCGACCAGCCCGCTCCGGCGCAGCGACTGCACCGCCGCGATCGCCGCTGCCTCGGCTGCCTCGCCCACGGGGATCACCGCCACCGGGCGCGGCGCCTCGGGGGCGCCCTCCATCAGCATGGACAGCCGCTCGATCCCCGCCGCCCAGCCGACCGAGGGGGTGTGCGGCCCGCCCATCTCCTCGACCAGCCCGTCATAGCGGCCGCCGGCCATCACCGTGCCCTGGGCCCCCAGCCGCTCCGTCACGAACTCGAAGGCGGTGTGGCTGTAGTAGTCCAGGCCCCGCACGATGTGCGGATTGACCCGGTAGGGCACGCCGAACCCGTCCAGGTAACGCCGCACCGCCTCGTAATGCGCCCGCGCCGCCTCGGTCAGGTGGTCGTGGATCGAGGGTGCGTCCGCCACCAGCGCCTTGTCGCCCGGGTCCTTGCTGTCCAGGATACGCAGGGGGTTCTTTTCCAGCCGCACCAGGCTGTCGGCGGAAAGGCTCCCCTTCCGCTCGGTGAAATAGGCCACCAGCGCCGCCCGGTGCGCCTCGCGGGAGGGCGCATCGCCCAGCGTGTTGATCTCCAGCACCGTGCCCTCGGCGATGCCCAGCTCCTGCTGGATGTGCCAGCCGCAGGCAATGGCCTCGGCATCCGAGAGCGGCTCCGCCGCGCCCAGGATCTCCAGGCCGATCTGGTGGAACTGCCGGTAGCGGCCCTTCTGCGGCCGCTCGTAGCGGAACATCGGCCCGGCATAGAAGACCTTGCGCGGCAGGTTGCCCTGGGTCAGCCCATTGGAGACCAGCGCCCGGCACACCCCGGCCGTGCCCTCGGGCCGCAGCGTCAGGCTCTCCCCGCCCCGGTCCGGGAAGGTGTACATCTCCTTGGAGACGACATCCGAGGTCTCGCCCAGCGAGCGCGAGAAGACCCGCGTATCCTCGAAGATGGGGGTCGCCCATTCCTCGAATCCATAGAGCGCCGCGACGCGATGCGCCGTGGCGATGACATGGTGGTGCCGGGCGAAATCCTCGCCGATGAGATCGCGCGTACCGCGGGCGGGCTGAAGCTGGGAGGCCATGATCGGGCGCAGTTACCACCGCTTGCCGCTTTGGGCGAGAGAGAGCGTGAAACGGCCTGCTCTGATGTTATCCAGTCGGCCTTGAACAACGTCTTCAGGCTGTCGCCCCTGCGAGCAGGGTGCGGCCTGTCGGGACGCTGGCTTGGCTGATCGGGGTGAGGATTGCCTGTCGGAGGGCGGCGAGGAGAGCGGCCAAAAGGGCCCTGAGGTGGGCGAGGATCTTGCGGATGTTGTGGCCGCAGCCGCAGAGGACGGCGTAGAGAGCATCGCCGAGCGTGCCCTTGAGGGCGCAGCGGGCGAGGCGGCCATCGGTCTTCATGTGGCCGATCTCGGGCTCGATGGCGCTGCGGCGGCGGAGCAGCCGGCGCAGGCGGGGCGTGAGGCCGCGGCTGGTGCCGCTGACGAGCACCCTGGTTGCCGTGACGCCATGGCCGCGGTAGCCGCGATCGACCACGGCGAGGCTGGGACGCTGGCCGGTGAGGGTCTCGACCTGCTGGAGGGCGTCGGCGAGGGTGTGGCCGTCGTAGGGATTGCCGGGCTGGCTGCGCATGCCGACGACGAAGCCACCGGCGAGGGTGGTGGCGATGCTGACCTTCGTGCCGAACTCGTAGCGCACCCGCGCCTTGCCCTTGGCGATGCAGTCCACCTCGGGCTCGTGCAGGGCGTAGAGCTTGCGGGACGACTTCGGTGTCTGGAGCAGCAGGCGGGTGACGAGGGCGATGCGCTGCTCGATGCGCGCCCGCAGTGGCCCGTCAGGGACGGCGCCGAGCTTGCGTTCAACATCGCGCAGGATGCGGCCGGTGTAGCCCTTGAGCGTGCGCAACGCCTTGCGCATGCGGCGGAACTGCCGGGCGTGGGCG
The DNA here is from genome assembly GCF_002754815.1 of Roseomonas sp. FDAARGOS_362. Classification (GTDB taxonomy): domain Bacteria; phylum Pseudomonadota; class Alphaproteobacteria; order Acetobacterales; family Acetobacteraceae; genus Roseomonas; species Roseomonas mucosa. The sequence continues at coordinate 1,093,165 of NZ_CP024588.1, forward strand.
TAGCGCCCCACCTGGCCGGCCAGGCGCGGCGCCAGGCGATTGTAGTTCTGGCGCAGGGCGATCCCGGCCTTGTGCGCCAGCGTCACCAGCGAGTGGCGGGCCCGCTCATAGAGGCGGCTGTCGGTCGGATGGGCGATGGCCTTCTCCATCACTGTGGTGTCCACTGCGATCTCGGCCAAGCTGTTCGACGTCACAGCTCCCGAAGCCTGAGCCGCCTCGATCGTCCTGGTCAGCAACCACTCGACACCTTCCTCACCGATGCGACCGCGCCAGCGGCTGAGAGAGGAGGGATGGATGGGCGCACGGTGCTGGAAGAAGGTCTCACCCGTGAAGTGCTGGAAGTACGGGTTCTCCACCCAGCGCGCGAGCACCGCCTCGTCGGAGAGGCCATGGGCGTGCTGGAGGTACATCAGCCCGGCGACCAGACGCGGATGCGTGGCCGGCCGTCCCTCAGCGGCGGGGAAGAAGCCGGCCCATTCCCGCTCGAACCAGGACCAGTCGATCAGCGCCGCCAGCCGCACCAGTTCGTGCCGCCCATCGATCATGTCGACCAGCCGCGGCCGCAGCAGATCGGCCTGTTCCGGCGGGCGCGGGCGGTGCTTCATGCCCACAAGATTCGCAGGGTTTGTCGTCGAAAACAATCGAACCCTGCAAATCCAGGTCGCCGAGCCCGGAAAATCTCACAGCTAGATCAGTGCCTTACGAGTTATTCAAGGCCGACTATCCAGTGCCCCCGGAATGTCCTGAACAGAAACCGGCGATTAGGCTCGCTGGAACCGAAAATCCTCGTCGTGGAACCTCCTTGCCGGGATCGCAAATGGACGTGCGCCCTTAAAGTTAAGCAAACATTGAAAAGCAACTCGTGGTTGTGTACCGTGATGACTCCCATAGGACGGCATGCTGCCTTTGGCATGAAGCCCGCCGCGACGGCACCCCGAAGCATGCCTCGGCATAATACCGCCTCGCCCCCACGCGGACCCGACCACCGGGCAGCCGCCACAGGCATTCGTGGTCAGAACAATTCCGGTGCCACGCCGTCACCCCGAACTTTCATGGCCGGGATGAAACCCGTAACGAGTGGAACGCCGTGGCCCACGAAAATTGCATGAAGAGCGATTTGATGTTCACATCTCAGGCACGTTTCAATATCGCCTTCTCCTCGGCACTGATCGGCGGCAACATCACGCCTTATTTTCAGCCGATTGTTTCCCTGGAGGAAAACAGAACCGTTGGCTTCGAGGTTCTGGCCCGTTGGCATGACGAAAAACAAGGGAACATTCCACCTTCCGTCTTTGTTTTCCATGCCGAAAAGGCCGATATGCTGGACGAGCTGCTCGATTCACTCATGCGCCAGTCCTTTGCCGCGGCGCAGGACTGGGATGGGGATTTCTACCTCGCCTTCAATCTTTCGCCAACACAACTCCAACATCCCCATCTGCCGGAACGCATCGCCAGCCTGGCGAAGGAGTTCGGCTTCCCCCTGGAACGGCTGCATATCGAAATCACCGAAACAGCCATTCTCGAAGACGAGAAGAATTCCAGGCGCGTCCTGGAACAGATCATCGCCATGGGCTGCGCCATTTCACTGGATGATTTCGGCACCGGCTATTCGAGCCTGACTTGGTTGCGGACCCTGCCATTCTCCAAAATCAAGATCGATACGAGTTTTGTCCGGTCCATGCTGGAACAGAAGGAAAGCCGGAAGATCGTGGCAGCGGTGGTCGGCCTTGGACAAAGCCTGGACCTTTCCGTGATCGCGGAAGGCGTGGAAACCCTGGAACAGGCCGAACTGCTGCAAAAGATCGGGTGTGGCTACGCCCAGGGCTATCTGTTCAGCCGCCCTGTCCCGGCCAATGCGGTGCCGGGCCTTCTTCGGGGCCCCGCCTCTGCTGCCTTCGCCACAGATCCCGCGAACCTGACCCTGGAACAACGGGCGCACCAGATTTCCGCGCTCTATGCTTCCGATAACATGTCGATCTGTTTCCTGGGGCTGGATTACGTCATCAAGGATGCCAGCCCCGTTTTTGCGAGGAATCTCGGCAGGCCGCTCGACGATGTCATCGGACGCCAAGTCAATGACGTGATGCCGGAGGGTGTGGGCCGGATCGCCTGGCTTCACTCCTACTGGGCGCGGAATCTGCCTGCCCCGGCTTAGACCCCGTTTCATAACGGCTGAGCCAGACGCCGGACGAGGATCATGGCGGCGGCGAGGGTGAAGAAGGCGACGGCGGAACCGACGGTGGCCTCGTGATCGCGAGCGAGGCGTCGGCAGCGGCCGAACCAAGCGAAGGACCTCTCCACCACCCAGCGCCTGGGTTGCACGGCGAAGCCTTTCTGGCCGGGTGCGCTGCCGATGATGGTAACGGCGACGGGGGAGGCTCGGGCGACCCGCGGACCGGCGTAGGCGCGGTCGGCGAAGCAGCGGGCCAGGAACGGCCAAGGGCGGCGCGACATGGCCAGGAGGGCCGCACCCCCTCGGCTGTCATGCAGGCAGGCGGGCGAGATGGCGGCGAGCAGGAGCCTACCGTCCGTGTCCACCAGGGCGTGGCGCTTGCGGCCCGTCACCTTCTTCCCGGCATCGTAGCCGCGGACACCTTTCACGCCGACACCGCCCGAGCGGACGGATTGGGCGTCCAACACCGCCGCTGTCGGTGAGGCCTCTCGGCCGACCCGCTCGCGGTCGGCCATGATGAGGGCGTGCGCCAGTCGCTCGAAGGTGCCCCGGCGCGAGAGGCGCAGGAACCAACGGTGCACGGTCCCGGGCGGCGGGAAGTCGCGGGGCAGATGCGCCCAGGCGCAGCCGGTACGGAGCACGTAGAGGATCGCATCGACCACCCGCCGCATCGGCCAGGACCGGGGTCGTCCGGTCTTTGCAGGGCTTGGCAAGAAGGGCTCGACCAGGGCCCACTCGGCATCGGTTAGGCACGTTGCATAAGGCTGGGAGCCGCGCGCAAGCTGCGCGCGGGCGGCAGGGGTCCACATGGGCCACCTCGAAGGACGTCAGACACCCTCCGAACGCGCAGAACTCCCGCCGCTCACCCCGCCTCAGCCGTTATGAAACGGGTTCTTATGAAAGAAAGCTGCCCGACGGCGGAACACACCTCCTTTTCATCCACCGGGTTCCCGATGAAGTCGGCGAACTGCTTGGTTACTCGATCATTGTCATCGACATCACCGAGAACAAGAAAACCGAGGAGGCCCTGCGCAAGAGCGAAGAACATTACCGCATCGCGGCCACTCTCAGTCCGCGGCTTTCATGGCAGATGGACGCCCAGGGCCAGATCGAAGCGATCGACGAAAGCTATGCCAGGATGATGGGCCTGGTACTCGATGATGTGCGGGGAACAAAATGGACGAACATAGTCCATCCCGCTGATCGCGACCGGATCAAGGCGTCCTGGGGGCGTGCCCTCAGCAACGGGAGCGTTTACGATGAGGAACTGCGTTACCGGATGCCCGATGGCAGCTATCGCTGGTTCCGCTCCTATGTCGCCCCGCAGAAGGCGCCTGATGGCACCGTGCTGCGCTGGTATGGCCAGAAGGAGGATATCGATACCAGAAAAATATCCCTGGATGCCCTGCGCGACCAGGAAGAGCAGTTCCGCTTCATCCTGGACAACTGCCCCCATCTCTTCTGGATGACGACGCCGGACGGCCAGATGACACGCGCAAATCCGCGCATCTTCCATCTGACCGGCCAGACCTATGAGCAGACGCGCAACCATGGCTGGCTGGATATCGTCCATCCCGAGCAGCGCGCCGCAGTCCGCGCACAGTGGATGGAGTGCCTGAGAACGGGCAAGGTCTATGATGTCGATTTCCAGGCCCGGCTCTCCGATGGCAGGTGGCACTGGATGCGCGCCTGGGGCGCGCCACGATGCGATGACGCGCGCAATATCCTCGGCTGGTATGGAACCCTCAGCGAGATCACGACGCCACGCAGCCCGGGCGCTCAACTTCCTGCCGTATCGCCGCTCCGGGCCTATACGCTCCACGATGAGCAGGAAAGCCAATCGCGGGAGATCGCGGCGCTCCCCAGGACTTGGAGCAGATGATGGACATGGACATGCCGGCTGGCAGTCCGTGACAGGCCGGAAAGGGCCGGTGCCGCAGCGGGTGATGTGTGACGTCGGGCCCCGAGTCCAGTGATCTGGACATGACGTGCCGAGGGACATCCATGCCGGACACTCTCTGCGAATGGGGCATGGCCGGGCTCCTCGCCCTCCATGAGCGGACCGCGGCGCTGGTCATCGTCGATGTCCTGTCCTTCTCCACCGCCGTGGACATCGCCGTGGCGCGCGGGGCGATCGTGCATCCCTTCCCCTTCTCGGACCAGCGGGCGGCACAGCAGGAGGCGGCCCGTCTCGGCGCCACCCTGGCCCATCCCCGGAACGCGGCGGGCGGCCAGTACAGCCTCTCCCCCGCCAGCCTCGCTACCATCCCGCGCGGCACGCGGCTGCTGCTGCCCTCGCCCAACGGCTCGCGCCTTTCCGTGGCGGCGGCTGGGACGCGGCGGCGCATCCCGGTCCTGGCCGGATGCCTGCGCAATGCCAGGGCGGTGGCGGCCGCCGCGCGGCGCCTCGCCGGTACGGGCGCGGTGGGGGTGATCCCGGCCGGGGAGCTCTGGCCTGATGGCGGGCTGCGCCCGGCGATCGAGGACCTGCTCGGCGCCGGGGCGATCATCGAGCACCTGGGTGGAGAAGCTTCACCGGAGGCGGAAGTCGCGCGCGATGCCTGGCGCGCGGCGGGGCACCGGCTGGGCCGGATGATCCGCCTCTGCACCTCGGGGCAGGAGCTGGTGTCGCGCGGCTATTCCGGCGACGTGGACCTGGCGCTGGAGGAGGATGCCAGCGCCACGGCGCCCGTGCTGCGGGACGGCGCCTACCGCGCCGCCTGAGCGGAACGGCTAAGCCGACGCTACTCCGCTGCCTGGGGCGCCTCGTGGCCCTGCTCGTTGCGCTCGGCCTCGGCCTTCTTCTCGGCCAGGAGCTGCGCCGCCTTGGCCTCTACCAGCTCGACGATATGCTCGATCATGTCGCCCGCATCGACCGTGTGGTCGGTCTTGCCGGCGGCATAGACCATGTGGCGGCCATTGCCGCCGCCGGTCACGCCCAGGTCCGTCATCAGCGCCTCGCCCGGCCCGTTCACCACGCAGCCGATGATCGAGAGGCTCATCGGCACCTCGATATGGGCGAGCCGCTCCTCCAGCGTGGCCACGGTCTGGATCACGTTGAAGCCCTGCCGCGCGCAGGAGGGGCAGGAGATGATCTTCACGCCCCGGTGCCGCAGGCCGAGCGTCTTCAGCATCTCCCAGCCGACATGCACCTCCTCCTCCGGCTCGGCGGAAAGCGAGACGCGGATCGTGTCGCCGATCCCGGCCCAGAGCAGGTTGCCCATGCCGATGGAGGACTTCACCGTGCCGGCGCGCTTGCCGCCCGCCTCGGTGATGCCGACATGCAGCGGATGGTCGCAAGCCTCGGCCAGGGCGGTATAGGCCGCCACGGCCAGGAAGACGTCGGACGCCTTCACGCTGATCTTGAACTCGTCGAAGCCGTTCTGCAGCAGGTGGTCGGCATGCCACAGCGCGCTTTCCACCAGCGCCTCCGGGTTCGGCTCGCCATACTTCTCCAGCAGGTGCTTCTCCAGGCTGCCGGCATTCACGCCGATGCGAATGGAGCAGCCATGGTCCCGGGCGGCCCGGATGACCTCCTTCACCCGCTCGGCCGAGCCGATATTGCCCGGGTTGATACGCAGGCAGGCGGCGCCGTTCTGCGCCGCCTCGATGGCGCGCTTGTAGTGGAAGTGGATGTCCGCCACGACCGGCACGTTCACTTCGCGGGTGATCTCGCGCAGCGCCGCGGTCGCCTCCGGCGTCGGGCAGGAGACGCGGACGATGTCCACCCCCGCGACCTCCGCCCGGCGGATCTGGGCGATGGTCGCCTCGGCATCCTCGGTCGGTGTGTTGGTCATGGTCTGGACGGAGATCGGCGCATCCCCGCCCACCAGCACGTTGCCCACGCGGATCTGGCGGGACTTGCGGCGCAGGATCTGCTGGTAGGGACGGTAGGACATGGAAATTCCTGTACGGCCGGCAGGGATCGGATAGTCAGTTCAGACGGCCAAGATATGGCAGGAGCCAGGGCATGGGCCAAGCCTTGGCGGGGCGCGCGGAGACCGGGGCGGCCATGACCGGCGAGGGCGGCGCACGGCTTTCATCGAAATGTCACGCCTCATCCGGGCCGGTTTCCCGGCCGCAAATCCGGCCGGAGGGCGTCAGCCGCCCGCCGGGGCCGGGTTGCGGAGGCGGTCCGGGTCCAGCGGGATGTCGCGAACCACATTGGTCCGGCCCGCCAGGAAGGGACTCGTCTGCCCGTCCACGATGATCTCCAGCGCGTCGGCCTTGCCGGTGGTCAGGGTCATCCCCTCGCCCGCCGGCACGGTATAGGTCTCGCCGGGGCGGAGCAGGCGGCTCAGCAGCGGACGGCTGGCCCCCTTCGCCCGGATCTGCACCCAGGAGCCCTCGCCCGGGCCAGGCGCGGCGCGCAGCACGATGCGGCCCTGGCCATCCGCCTGGTTGGGCACGGTGGGCGTGACCGGCGCGGCCAGGGGCGGCGGCACCGGGGCGGCGGGCGCCTCGCCCGTTGCGGGCACACTCGCGGCCTGGGGCGGCTGCGTGCCCGGAGCCGGGGCCTGCGGCACCGTCGGGCGTGGCGCGGCCGTCTGGGCCTGCTGCGCCGCCGGGGCGGGAGCGGCCGGCGGAGCGGCCCCTGGCCCGGGAAGGGCACCGGGCGGGCTACCGGGCGTCGGAGCGGCGGGCCGGGCAGGCGGCGGCGCCACGGAGGCGGCCGTTCCCGGGGCCGGACCGGCCGTGGAACCGGGCGCCGGATTCGGGACCGGCGTATGGCCGCCCGCCGTGGAGGGCGGCGAGGCGGGCACCACCTGTCCCAGGGTCGGCGGCAGCACGGGCGCGGCGGGGCGGGGCGCCGTTCCGGCGGCCTCCTCCAACCGGCGCGGCGGCGCCTCGACACGGTCCAGGCTCCGGTCGCCGGAGCCGCTCCACTGCCACCAGGCCACGTAGCTGCCGATCGCCAGCACGGCGCCGATCAGGATCACCGCCCCGGCCGGCACGCCGCGCTTGGGCACAGGTTCGGGGAAGACGAGGTCGGTGCGCTGCTTCGCCGCCGCCCCGGCCCCGTCGCGGAAGCGCCGGGTCAGCTCCTCCGCGTCCAGGCCCAGGGACTGGGCATAGGAGCGCACGAAGCCGAGTGCATAGGTCGGCCCCGGCAGGTCCCGGGTCCGCCCTTCCTCCAGCGCCGACAGGTAGCGGCGGCTGATGCGGAGGTGCTCGGACATGTCCTCGATCGACGCGCCGATCGCCAGGCGGGCGTCACGAAGCTCTGCTCCCACCCCGGAGGTATCGAGGGCGGTCGATTCCACTGTTCTGGCCATCGGCGTCATGTCATCGGGCAAGAAACGACCCTATCCCGCAGCTTGCGGCGGAGCAAACCCCCCCATCCCCCCCGGGGTTTCGCGGGCGGGCAGGCCGCGCGCCGCGATCGCGGCGGCCGCCTGTGCCACGATCTCGGCCAGGATGGCCGTCACCGGCTCCTCGCGCAGGACCATGCCGACCGACTGGCCGGCCATCAGGGAGCCGTTCTCCACGTCGCCATCGACCACCGCCCGGCGCAGCGCCCCGGCCCAGAAATGCTCGATGTCGAGCTGCGCGGCCTCCTTCGTCAGCTCCCCGGCCCGGAAGCGGCGGATCACCTCCGCCTGGTGCTCCAGGAACCGCTTCGTGCCCGCGTTCTGCAGGGCGCGGACGGGGATCACGGGAAAGCTCTCGTCAAGCTGCACGGTCGGCAGCGCGTCGCGCGCCGCGCCGCGGATGAAGGCGCGCTTGAAGTTCGGGTGCGCGACGCATTCGCTGGCACAGACGAAGCGGGTGCCGATCTGCGCCCCGGCGGCGCCCATCTCCAGATAGGACAGGATCGCCTCGCCCCGCCCGATGCCGCCGGCCACGAAGACCGGCACGTCGCGGACATGGGGCAGGATCTCCTGCGCCAGGACGTTCAGGCTGACCGGGCCGATATGCCCGCCGGCCTCGGAGCCCTCGATCACCAGCGCATCCGCGCCAGAACGGACCAGCTTCTTCGCCAGGGCCAGGGCGGGGGCAAAGCAGATCACCCGGGCGCCGGCATCCTTGGCCTTGCGGATCGCGGGACCGGGGGGGATGCCGCCGGCGAAGACGATATGGCCCACCTTCGCGTCCAGGCAGACCTGCACCAGATCCTCCAGCCGGGGATGCATGGTGATCAGGTTCACGCCGAAGGGCTTGTCCGTCAGCGCCTGGGTCGCGGCGATCTCCTCGGCCAGGCGCGGCGGCTCCATGGCGCCGCAGGCCAGCACGCCGAAGGCCCCGGCCTCGCTCAGCGCCGCCACCAGGTGCCGCTCGCTGACCCAGGACATGGCGCCGCCCAGGATCGCCCAGTGGGAGCCCAGGAAGCCCGCCCCGCGCGCCATCAGCCGGTCGAGTTCGGCGAGGGCGGCAGGATCGGGGCCCTCGGTGGCCGGCGGAACGGCGGGGGACGGGGCGAGCATCAGGCGGAAGCCTTCCCGGCCGGCGCGTCGAGGCCATAGGCCGTGTGCAGGGCGCGCACCGCCAGTTCGGTGTATTCCACGCCGATGAGCACCGAGGTCTTGATCTCCGAGGTGGAGATGACCTGGATGTTGATGCCCTTTTCGGCCAGCGTGTTGAACATCGTGGCCGCGACCCCGGCATGGGAGCGCATGCCGATGCCCACGATGGAGATCTTGGCGACCTCCGGATCGGTCAGAATGGCGTCGAAGCCGATCGAGGACCGGGCGTTCTCCAGCGTCTCCCGGGCACGCGGCAGGTCGGTCTTGCCCACCGTGAAGGTCATGTCCGTGGTGCCGTCGGCGCCCAGGTTCTGGACGATCATGTCCACGTTCACATTGGCCGCCGAAAGCGGGCCGAAGACATGGGCCGCGATGCCGGGCTTGTCCGGCAGGCGGCGCAGGGTGATCTTCGCCTCGTCGCGCGAATAGGCGACGCCGGTCACAACGGGCTGTTCCACGATCTCGTCCTCGTCCACCACCAGGGAGCCCGGCTTGTCCTCGAAGGAGGACAGGACCTGCACCCGAACCTTCTGCTTCATCGCCAGCTCGACCGAGCGGGTCTGCAACACCTTGGCCCCCACCGAGGCCAGCTCCAGCATCTCCTCGAAGCTCACGCGCTCCAGCTTGCGGGCGCGCGGCACGATCCGGGGGTCGGTGGTGTAGATGCCGTCCACATCGGTGTAGATGTCGCAGCGGTCGGCCTTCACCGCCGCCGCCACGGCCACCGCCGAAAGGTCGGAACCGCCGCGGCCCAGCGTGGTGATGCGCTCCCGCGGGCCGATGCCCTGGAAGCCCGCGATCACCGGCACCTGCCCGGCCTTCATGCGCTCGATCAGCGCCGAGCCGTCGATCTCCTCGACCCGCGCCTTGCCATGCGCGCCGTCGGTGCGGACCGGCACCTGCCAGCCCTGCCAGGAGCGCGCATCGACGCCCTCCGCCTGCAGGGCGATGGCGGTGAGGCCGGTGGTCACCTGCTCGCCGGTCGCCACGACCACGTCGTATTCCCGCGCATCGTGCAGCGGCGACAGGTCGGTGCAGTACTTCACCAGCTGGTTGGTCACGCCCGACATGGCGGAGACCACCACGGCGACCTCGTTGCCAGCCTCCACCTCGCGCTTCACGCGGCGGGCGACATTGCGGATACGGTCCAGGTCGGCGACGGAGGTGCCGCCGAACTTCATCACGATACGGGCCATGGCGCCGGGGGTTTTCCGGTTCTGCTAAGGAGCGGCGGCGGTTGCGCGCCGCGAAAGGTCGGGACAGATACCGGGCGCTGCGGGTGGCTGCAACCTCGTCCGCACGACGACACCCTTGGGAGAATCGCATGTCCGGCACGGCGAGGGCGGAGGAAATCGCGAAATTCGATGCGCTGGCGGATCGCTGGTGGGACCCGCGCGGCCCCATGGCGCCCCTCCACGCCATGAACCCGCTGCGCTGCGGCTGGGTGGCGGAGCGGCTGGCGCGGCGCTTCGGAAGGCCGGGCGAGGACCTGTCCGGCCTGCGGGTGCTGGATGTCGGCTGCGGCGCCGGGCTGGCCAGCGAGGCCCTGGCCCGGCGGGGCGCCGCCGTCACCGGCATCGACGCCGCCGGGGCGGCGCTGGAGGCGGCGCGCGCCCATGCCGCCCTGTCCGGCCTGGAGATCGACTACCGCGCCGCGCGGCCGGAGGAAGTCTCCGGCGAATGGGACGCGGTGGTCTCGCTGGAGGTCATTGAGCATGTGGCGCCGGAGGAGCGCCCGGCCTTCCTCGGCGCCCTGGCGCGGCTGACCCGGCCCGGCGGCGCCGTCTTCCTGTCCACGCTGAACCGCACGCCGCGCGCCTTCCTGATGGCGAAGCTGGGGGCGGAGTATGTGCTCCGGCTGCTGCCGCGCGGCACCCATGACTGGAAGCTCTTCATGACCCCAGCCGAGCTGGGGGCCGGGCTGCGCGAGGCCGGACTGCGGGTGGAGGATATTTCCGGGATGGGCTTCGATCCGCTCAGCCGCCGCTGGCGCGCGACGCGGGATGTCGGGGTGAACTACATGCTGATGGCGGGGAAGGATTGAGACGAAAAAACAACCCAAGGTTGTTTTCCTTCAGGAACGTTGCTAGCCTGGGGTCTGTCGTGTCTCGAGAGCCAAGCCCCTGCCCATCGCCCTGAAACGGTACGCAGCCCTTCTGCGTGGTGCGCTGCTGTGTGGGGTTCTGATGGGCTGCGCCAGGGTGCCGCGCGAGGCGGAGGGGCCGCCACCCACCTTGCCGAGCAACTTTCGCCAGACGATCGCTGTCTCCATGGCTGCGGCGTTCCTGCACGACGGCACCGGCCCGGCCGAGATCCAGCCTGAGCCCGTGCGGAGGGTTACCCTCTTCGAGGGCGAACAGACCTTGCTCTTCGCCCGCTATCCGGTACGGCGGGTAGACTTCCTGGGACGGAACATGCCGGGGATGCGCTGCTTCACCATCTCGACCCCCTGGAAGTCGGGGGACGGCAAGATCGAGATCACGGTTCGATCGGAAAAGCGTGATCCCCAGGAATGCCTGGTGAACACGGCCCTGGTACCCTTCACCGAATTGAACGAGATGCGGCGCCGTGCGGAGGACTGCAAGGCGCGGGGGCAGAAGACCTGCATCCTGTCCACTACCTTCTCCGGCGGCGAGGCTGAGTTGCTCCGGCGGATCGAGCGGCTGCAGGACCCGCCGCTGCCACGCGGCAACCCCTTCCGCTGACGCTCCGGGCCAGCGCGGCCCGGAGCGGCGCGCCTCAGCGCCCGAAGCCGTTAAGGAAGCGTTCCAGCAAGCCGCCGATCACCTCCACCGCATAGCCGCCCTCCTGCACGATGGCGGTGGGCAGGCGCAGCCCGCCGATGGCCTCGCCGGCCCGGCCGAAGCCATCCGCCGTCACCGAAAGGGCGTTCAGCGGCTCGTCCTTCGAGGCGTCGAAACCCAGGCTGACCACCAGCGCCTCCGCGCCGAAGTCCCGGATGGCGCCCAGGCCGGTGCCGATCGCCTCCAGCCATTCCGGATCGCCGCTGCCCAGGGCCAGGGGCAGGTTCAGGTTGAACCCGGCGCCCATCCCTCCGCCGCGCTCGTCGGCATGGCCGACATACCAGGGGTAGTAGCGGTCCGGATCGCCATGGACCGACACGAAGAGCACGTCGTCGCGCTCCCAGAAGATGCCCTGGGTGCCGTTGCCGTGGTGGCTGTCGATGTCGAGCACGGCGACCTTGCCCGCGCCCCTGGCCCGCAGCCGCTCCGCCGCCAGGGCGGCGTTGTTCAGGTAGCAGTGGCCGCCGGCCCGGGCGGCATAGGCATGGTGCCCGGGCGGCCGCGCCAGTGCGTAGGCGGAACCGCCGCCCGCCGCCACCTCGGCCGCGGCCAGCGCCCCGGCCGCCGCCAGCACCGAGGCTTCCCAGGTGCCGGGGCCGATCGGGCAAGCGGCGTCGGCGGTATACCAGCCGGTCTTGCCGATGATCGTGGTGGAGCGCCGCGCGCCCTGTGCCAGCATCTCGGGCGAGGGGTGCATGTTGGGCACCACCTCCTCGCCATGGCCCGGCATGGCCTCCCATTCCGTCAGGGCGCCCCGCAGGAAGTCCAGGTAGTCCGGGGCATGCACCGTGCCGAGGGCCGTGGCGTCCGCATCGCCCGGGGCGGCGATCTCCAGCCCCATCCGCCGGCAGGCCGCCAGCAGCGCCTCCGCCCGGGCCGGGACCTCGAAATGCGGCCGCAGGTGCCCCCGTTGCAGGAAGAAGCGCGGCGCATGCGCCAGTTGCCGGTCGTCCCAGAAGACCTTCATGCCGGTTCCCATCCGTATCCGCCCGGCAGCTTCCCGCCCCCGGGCGCTCCCGGCAAGGCCATCCCGCCCCGTTCCGGGGGCACCGCCCTCAGCGGCCGGGCGGCCCGTCCAGCACCCCGCGCACCCGCGCCGCCAGCTCGGCGAAGGTGAAGGGCTTGCCGATCACCTCCACGCCCGCGTCCAGCCGGCCGTGATGCGTCAGGGCGTCGCGGGCATAGCCGCTGGTGAAGAGCACCTTCATCCCCGGCCGCAGCAGCCGCGCCCGCGCCGCCAGCTCCGCCCCGTTCATACCGTTGGGCAGCACCACGTCGGAGAAGAGCAGATCCGGCACCAGCGAGGGCGAATCCTCCAGCAGTCGCAGCGTGCCGGGGCCGTCCTCCGCCTCGATCACCTGGTATCCGAGCTCCGACAGCACTTCCACCGAGTAGCTGCGGACATCGGCATCGTCCTCGACCACCAGGATGCTTTCCTGCCGGGCGCGGGCGGCGGGTGTGGGCTCCCCCTCCGGCGGCGCCTCCTCACCGGCGGAAACCAGGCGCGGCAGGTAGATCCGCACCGTGGTGCCCAGGCCGGGTTCCGAGTAGATCCGAATATGGCCGCCGGACTGGCGGACGAAGCCATAGGTCATGGACAGGCCCAGCCCTGTTCCCTGCCCCACCGGCTTGGTGGTGAAGAAGGGCTCGAAGACCCGGCCGACGACCTCCTGATCCATGCCCGTGCCGGTGTCGGTCACGCTGATCACCACGTATTGGCCGGGTCCCAGTTCCTCGCCGCGCAGGGCGATGGCTTCCGAGAGGCTCAGATTCCCCGTCTCGATCGCCAGCCTGCCGCCGCCGGGCATGGCATCGCGCGCATTCACCGCGAGGTTCAGCAGCGCGTTCTCCAGCTGCCCCGGATCGGCCTCCACCCGCCACAGGTCCGGCGCCAGGGCGGTGCGGATGGCGATGGTCTCGCCCAGGGTGCGGGCCAACAGGTCCGACATCCCCTCCACCAGCCCGTTCACCTGCAGGGCGCGCGGCGCCAGGGGCTGGCGGCGGGAGAAGGCCAGGAGACGCTGCGTCAGCACCGCGGCGCGCCGGGCGCCGCTCGCCGCATTCTCGGCCGAGCGCCGCAGCCGCCCCGCCTCGGGCGGCAGGCTGCGCTGCAGGATGTCCAGGTTGCCCAGCACCACCTGCAACAGGTTGTTGAAGTCGTGCGCCACGCCGCCGGTGAGCTGGCCGATCGCCTCCATCTTCTGCGACTGGCGGAGCTGCGCCTCGGTGCGGCGGAGGATCTCCTCCTGCCGCCGCTCCACCGTCACGTCGCGGCCCACCGCGTGCAGGAACTCGCCCTCCGGCACGACGTTCCAGGAGATCCGGCGGTAGGAGCCGTCCCGGTGACGGATGCGGTTCTCGAAATGCTCCACCCCCTGGCCATCCGCGAGGCGCGCCAGCTGGACACGGGTCAGCGCCGTATCCTGCGGATGCACGAAGCCCAGGATGCCGGTTCCGGAGGGCGGCTCCGCGGGCCAGCCCAGGACGCGCTCCCAGGCCGGGTTCACCGCCTCCGCCGTCAGGTCATCCTGGCGGATCACCACCATGATATCCTGGGAATGATGCCAGATGCGGTCCAGGTCCCGGCTGCTCCGCTCGACCCGGGCCTCCAGCTTCTCGCGCGAGCGGAGCAGCGCCTCATCCTCGCGCTTGCGCGCGGTGGTGTCGCTCACCACGCCGACGAAGCGGACGCAGCGCCCTTCCTCGAAGAAGCTCTGCCCGGTCAGCGACAGCCAGCGCTCGCGGCGGTCCGCCAGCCCGACAATCCGGAACTCCGTGGTCAGCCGCCCGCTGCCGGCGGGCGAGAGGGCGTCCTCCATCTCCTGCCGGACCCGGGCGCGCATCCGGGGATGCAGGGCGGACAGGAAGCTGTCCTCGTAGGTCAGGGGCCGCTCGTCATCGAGGGACAGGCCGAACAGCGCCCGGCAGGCTGCGTTCCAGTGCAGCACCCCGCGGGCGACATCCAGGTCCCATGTGCCGAGGCCGCTCGCCTCCACCGCGAGGCGTGCGCCCGCCTCGCTGACACGCAGCGCCCGCTCGACCCGCACGACGTCGCGGGCCAGGGTCACGTCGTGCAGCGTGGCCAGGAAATAGCGGACCTGGCCCTGCGCGTCCCGCAGCGGGCCGATGCGGACCTCGTTGCGGAAGGGGGTGCCGTCCCGCCGGTAGTTCAGCAGTTCGACGGTGATGTCCCGCGCCTCGCCCATCGCGTCCCGCAGGGCGTCCACCGTGGCGCGGTCCGTGCCGGGCCCCTGGAGGAAGCGGCAGTTCCGGCCCAGCACCTCCCGGCCGTCATAGCCCGTCATCTGGAGGAAGGCGGCATTGGCGAACACGATGGGATTGTCCGGGCGCGCCGGGTCGGTCAGCACCATCGGCGCCAGGCTGTAGCTGGCGACGGCCAGGAAGGGCAGGCCCGGGTCGGGAAAGTCGCCGACCAGGGCGGAACCGGTGTCCCGCCCCCAGCAGTCCAGCGCTTCCATCAGCCGGGCCGCCCGGGCATGGCACCGCGGCGGGGAGCCCTGATCCGGCCCCCGCCCCGGCACGTACCATCAGCCATCCGAGCGGGGCACCCAGGGAATGCGGGCGATCTCGATACCCTCGTCGCGCAGCGCCTCGGCCTCCGCATCCGTGGCCTCGCCATAGATGCCGCGGCGCTCGCTCTCGCCCGCCTGCATCCGCCGCGCCTCCTCGCTGAAGTCGCGGCCCACATAGTCGCAGTTGCGCTCGACCTCGCCGCGAATGCGCTGCAGCAGTGCCATGACCTGGGCGGGCATCGGCCCCGCCGCCACGGGCTGGCTCGCGGGGCCCGGCATGGCGGGAACGGGCGGCGACGGCGTGGGCGCATCGGAAAGGGCCGGACCGGCCACGGGGCCTGCCTCCGGCCGCGACTTCGCGATCGACGGCGCCATCAGCGCACGCTGGACCTCCGTCCCGCCGCAGACCGGACATTCCACGAGGCCATTCCTGGCCAGTTTCTCGAAACCCGCGCTGTCCTGGAACCAGCCATCGAACTCATGGCCACCTTCGCAGCGCAACTGGTAGTGGATCATCCCTGTTCCGTTCTCGGCCCCATCGGCTTCGCGCCGCCCCATTCCGGATTCCGGCAGGGGCGCCGGCATTCCGGTGCTGCGAGCCATGCGCCTGTTCAAACCCTATTCTGGCACTCGAATATTCCGAGTGCCAGTGGGCCGTGCCGAGCCTGCCGGAACCCAGGCGGGCGAGGCCGGCCCGCCACGCCGGGCGGTGGGATCAGGCCGTCAGCAGGCTGTCCAGCTTGCCCGCGCGCTCCAGCGCAAAGAGGTCGTCGCAGCCGCCGATCGCCTGCCCATCGATGAAGATCTGCGGCACCGTGGTGCGGCCGCCGGACCGGCGGACCGCGTCCTCGCGCGCCGGAGAGCCGTGCGGCGCATCGAATTCCTCGAAGGCGGCGCCCTTGCGCATCAGCAGCGTCTTCGCGCGCGCGCAATAGGGGCAGAAGGGGGTGGTGAAGATCTCGACCTTGGCCATGTTCCCTCAATTCGTTCCGCCGGGCCCCCGGGTCAAGTCTCACCCCTGCCTATCCGTGTTTCCCGGCGTATCCCGGGGCAGCACGCGGGCCGCCGCCAGCACATCGACCTCCCGCGCCCCGGCCTCCAGCAGAGCGCGGGCGCAGGCGGCGGCGGTGGCGCCGCTGGTGAGCACGTCGTCCACCAGCAGCACGCGCTGCCCGGCGATGGCGCGCCGCCCCCGGGGCGTCACCAGGAAGGCGCCTTCCACCTCCATCGCCCGCCCGGCGGCGCCCAGGCCGCCCAGGGAGGTCGTGCCGCGCATCCGGCGCAGCCCGTCCGGCAGCCAGGGCCGCCCCGCCTGCCGTCCCAGATGGCGCGCCAGCAGCGCCGACTGGTTGTACCGGCGCCGCAGGAGGCGCCGCCAGTGCAGCGGCACCGGCACCAGGATGCCGGCCTCCGCCAGCAGCTCCTTGCCCGCCAGGGCCATGGCGCGGGCCATCGGGCGCGCCAGGTCGGGGCGGTCGCCGTGCTTGAAGGGCAGGATCAGGCGCTTCGACACGTCCCCATAGACGAAGGCCGCGCGCGCCCGGGCGAAAGGAAAGGGCCGTTCCGCGCAGGCGGCGCAGAACAGGCGGCCCGTGGTCGGCACGCCCTGCTCCACATGCAGGAACGGCACGCCGCAGCCGTCGCAGAGCGGGTCGCCGATCCGTTGCAGGTCCCGGAAGCAGGCGGGGCAGAAGGCGCCGTGGCGCATCACCGGCTCCCGGCAGGTAAGGCAGCTGGGCGGCAGCAGCGCATCCAGCAGCCCCTCCCCCATCCGCCCCGCGAGACGGCCCCAGCCCCGCCAGCGGCCGGGCGCCGCTTCCGCCCCGCTCAATGGCCACCCCGCCCGGTCCCAGCGTGCCATCCGCCCTGCATTCCTATCGCCCCCGCTCCGGCCATCGCCTCTCCGGCCCCTGGCTCTTTTCCAGCGCCCACCCTGCTCGTCCTGTCCTTCCGGCCCCACCCCCTGGCGCCGTGGCCGGCTTCGCGCCATCTGCCGCTGCATGTCCGCGCCGCATCAGGTCTTCGACCGCCGCCTCCACCGCCTCCGCCGCGACCGCTCCGCCGCGAGCCTGCGCCAGGTGGCCCCCATCCTGGAGGAAGCCGCCGACCGGCTGCTGGACCGGTTGGACGACTTCACACTGCGCTTCGACCATGCCCTGGACCTTGGCGGGCGGGGCGCGGTGGCGCCGCGGCTGCGCGCCCGCGGCATCGGGCAGGTGGTGTCCATGGACCTGTCGGCGGCCCTGGCGCGACAGGCCGGCAGCCTCCCGGTCGCCGGGGACGAGGAATGGCTGCCCTTCGCCGAGGGCAGCTTCGACCTGGTGGTGGCCAGCCTGTCGCTGCACTGGGTGAACGACCTCCCCGGCGCCCTGGTGCAGATCCGCCGCGCGCTCCGCCCGGACGGGCTGTTCCTGGCCAGCGTGCCGGCGCTGGGCACCCTGCAGAACCTGCGCGAGGCCCTGGCCGCCGAGGAGGAGGCGCTGCGCGGCGGCGTTTCGCCGCGCGTCTCGCCCTTTCCGGAGGTCTCGGACGGCGCGGCCCTGCTGCAACGGGCGGGCTTCGCCCTGCCGGTGGCGGATGCGGAGACGCTGCGCCTCGCCTACCGTTCGCCGCTCGCCCTGTTGCGCGACCTGCGCGCGGCCGGGGAAACCAGCGCGGTCCTGGCACGGGACCCGCGCCCGGTGCCGCGCGCGCTGTTCCCGGCGGCGCTGGCCCGGCTGGCGGGCGAGGCGCCGGGGGACGAGCCGGTGCCCGTCACCCTGCGCCTCCTGACGCTGACCGGCTGGGCGCCGGCACCCAGCCAGCAGCAGCCCGCCCGGCCCGGCAGCGCCACGGTTAGGCTCGCCGAGGCGCTGGGCACCGAGGAACGGGGCCTGGGCGAGGCCACGCCCGGCACCCCGAAGCGCTGATCCCCGAAGCACCGGTCCCCGAAGCACCGGTCCCGGAAGCACTGGCCCCGGAACCATAGGTCAATCGAAGCGGTAGCGCGCGAAGAGCATGGCGCGCACCTCGTTCCAGTCCGCCGCACGGTCGTAGCGGAGCAGGCCACCGACCTTGAACTGGGGCGTGATGGCGTATTCCGCATCCGCCCGCACACCGCCGACCAGGCTGGTCTGGGTCTGGCCGGCGTAGAAGGCGCTCTGCGTGGAGTCGGCCGCCTCCCGCGCCTCGGCCCGGGCCTGCAGGGCGGGGTCGTTGGGAAAGAGCGGGGAGCGGTCCTCCTTGAAGTGCGCGAGGCCGATCTGGCCGCCGAGGTGGTAGGAGAGGTTCCCCAGCCGGGCGCGGTAGTCGATCGGGATATTCGCCGCGACATAGTTCTGCGGGCTGAAGTAGCCGCCCTGACCCAGGGTGAAGAAGCGCAGGTTCTTGTCGTAGGAGAGATAGACGAGGTCGAGCCCGCTGGTCAGCTCCTCGTCCGGTCGCCGGAAGAAGGCGTAGCTCATGCCGGCCCCGGCCTCGATCCGGTTGTTGTCGGCAACGCCCTTGCCCTCGACCTGCGAATAGCCGCCGCCGGCATAGAAGTTCGCCCGGCCCGCGCTCCATTCGAACTGGCCGCGCCCGGTGTTGCGCACCACGCCGCCCCAGGTCCGGCTGGTGACCGGGTCGCGCTGCCCGGCCCAGGCCAGCAGGCTGTCGGTCATGGCCCGGCGCTCGCCGGTCAGGCGCAGGCGCAGGTTGCCGTTCAAGGACGGAGCAAGCTCCAGCCCGCCCACCAGGTTCTGCACGCGGTAGCCGATCGGCGTGGAGCCGACATCGAGTGACAGGCTCTCGCCGCGCGTATAGCCAAGGCCGAAGGCGACGCCGGAGGCCGTGGTGTCCTTTGGCGTCAGCCGGGCCGCGGTGGCGGCGGAGATGCTCTCGCTGGGCCCCGGCAGCCGCAGCGGGTTGGTGCCGAAACGGCGCAGGTTGCCCGTGTTCTGGTCCAGCGTGCCGGAATCGATGCTGTAGAGCTGGGCGCGGGCGGCGATCCGCCCACCGATCCCCGGCATCGCCGCCGAGGCCTCCGCCCCGCCGGAATATTCCTGCAAACGGTCGAGGCCGCCGCTGCCGGAGCGGAAGCGCCCGGCGAAGTTCGGCCCGATGCGCGGCGCGGATTCCTCCCGTACCTCGGCGAGCTGGCGCTGGATGTCGTTGAGCAGGGGATCGTTGCCCACCGCCGGCCCCGCCGCGGCCAGCAGAACCGGCTCTCCACCAGCCAGCGCCACCTGCTGGAAGGGATTTGCCGTGGCCTGGCCCCGCATCGTGGCCGCCGGCCCTGATGCCATCGGAACCGCCGCCGGGGTGCCACTGAGCTGGGCCCGCCGCAGCTCCTCGGCCCGTTGCAGCGCCGCCTGCGCGCGCCGGGAGTCGCCGGAGGCCCGGGCAAGCTGCGCCTCCACCACCGCGACCCGGGGGTCGTTGGGCGTCAGCGTGCGTCCCTCGGCGAGCAGTTCCTCCGCCCGCCGCGTCTGGCCCCGCGCGATGGCGGCGCTGGCGGCGGCCAGCCGGGCGTCGGCATTGCGCGGGTCGCGCCGCAGCACCGCCTCGGCGACTTCCTGTGCCCGGGCCGGATCCTGCGCCCCCTGGTAGAGCCGCGCCAGGGCGAGGTTCACATCCGGGTCCTGCGGCTTCGCGCTCAGCGCGGGGGCGAGCCGGTCGTAGGCGGCGGCCTGGTCGCCCGCCTCGTTGAGCCGGTCGCTCTCGCGGATGGCGATCCCGGTCTGCAACCCGCCCAGGCGCTGCCGGTCCTGTGCCGTGAGGCGCGGGTCCGCTGCCAGGCTGGCGGCCAGGGCGGCGGCCTCGCCCCCCTGCCCGGCATCGAGCAGCGCATCCGCCAGGGCGATGCGCCCCGCCGGCGCCGCGTTGGCGTTCGTCGCCAGGGCCATGCGGGCCAGTTCCACCGCCCCGCGCGTGTCGCCCACCGCGTTCAGCGCGCGCACCGCCTGGGCGGCGGTCTCCCCGGCAGGGTCCGGACGCGCCACGATCTGCATCAGGCGCTGCCGCGCGAGGTCGTACTGCCCATAGCGCGCGGGTTCCGCCGCGGCCGCGACCTCCGCCTGCACGGCGGTGGCGCGCAGCAGGCGGCTGGCATCGGCCGAGCGCAGGCGCAGCGGGATGCGCTCGATCAGGGCGGCCGCCTCGCTGGCGCGGCCTTCCTCCTGTGCGAAAAGGCCCGCCGCGTAGAGGTTGTCGGCGCTGGCGCTGCGCTGCACCAGCTCCTGCATCAGCGCGCGCCCTTCCGCTCCCCGCCCCTGCCGCGCCATGGCGCGGGCGAGGTCGAGCCGGACCCAGGGATCTTCCGGATTGGAGGCATAGGCCGACTGGAGCAGGGCGACCGCCTGCGCCGGGTCGGCGCTGCGCTGCGCCTCGGCCCGGAGCTGTTCGGCGCGCGAGGCCGCGAGGCTGTTGGCGAAGGCCCCCCCCTGCCGCGCCGCGAGTTCCTCCGCCTCCGCCATCCGCCCCTGGGACTGCAGGGACTGGTAGAGCCCGGACAGGGCGCCCGGCAGGTTGGGCCGGCGGCTCAGGGCGGCGCGGTAGCGCTTCTCCGCCCCCGCCGCATCGCCCCGCCGCAGCAGGATGTCACCCAGCAGCGCCTGGGCCTCGGCCTGTTCCGCGCCGCCCTGGCGCACCGCGGCCTCCAGCGTCGCCTCGGCCTGCTGCACCTGACCACGGGCGATCTGCGACCGGGCGGTGTTGACCGCTCCGGCATAGCTCGCGCCGTCCAGCGCCTGCCCCCATTTGCGGCGGCCCTCCTGCGGGTCGGCCGCGATGGCGCGGGCCAGCAGGGTCTTCGCCTCGTTGCTGCGACCCTGGCGGAGCCGCACCAGCCCCAGCCCGCCCAGCGCGTCGGAATCCTCGGGCGCCTGTTGCAGCACCGCCTGGAAGGCCGCCTCCGCCGCGGCGACGCGGTTGCCGTTCAGCGCCTCGAACCCCGCCTGGCGGCGCGCGCCCATCTCGTCCTGCGGGGTGCGGGCCGGGTTGCGGGCCTCCGCCAGTTGCCGCTGCGCCTGCTGGTCGTCCGGATAGCGCTCCAGATAGGCTTCCAGCCCGGGGATGGCCGAGGCACTGGCCCCGTCCCAGCTCAGCGCCTGCCGCCAGGAGTTCCGCGCCTGCTGCGCCATGTCGGGGCTGCCGGCGAGTTGCTGGAGAAGGCGGATGCCCTCCGTGCGCGAGCCCTCGCGCCAGGTGAGGACCTGGGCAAGGGCGAGCTGCAGGGCCCGGTTGCCCGGATTGCGGTCCAGCAGCCGCTTCAGCCCGTCCCGGCCCTGGGCATAGCCGTCGGGCGTCCCCGCCTGGGCCTGGTAGTATTCCTGCGCGAAGACATCCGGCGGGGTGCTGCCGCCGAAGATCTGCCGGTAGCGCGCCACCGCCGCCGCGTTCTGCCCCGCCTGCGCCAGCCGCCTGGCCTCGGCCACCTGGGCCGGGTCGGCGGAGGCGCCGCGGAGCTGGGTCTCGGTGCTGCCCACCACGGAATTGCCGGGCGCGACCTGACGCAGCCGCGCCAGGGTGCGGTCCGCCGCGGCCCGGTCGCCCTGCTGCGCCTGGGCCTGGGCGAGGCCGGACAGCGCCGCGACATTGTCGGGATCGGCGGCCAGCACGCGTTCCAGCGCCCGGATCACCTGGTCCGTCCGACCCTGGCCACGCCAGTAGTTCGCCTGGTCGAGCAGGACCTGGATCGCCCGGTCCTCCGCCCGGGCCGCCGCCGGCAGCACCGGCAGAGCCGTGGAGGCAAGGAGCAGCGCCGCGAGATGCGGCCTGGAGCGGGGTGCCGGCATCAGATCTGGGCCCTGAGGCGGGCCGCGACGCGCCGCCGGATGATCCAGTAGGACGGGGCGGCCAGCAGCAGCGCCGCACCGACCACCAGGAGCAGAACCATGTCCGGCCGGTTGCCGAGGTAGAGCTGCGGCCAAAGCCAGACCGGCAGGCTGCCTACCGAATAGGTCGGGCTGATGCGGTAGGATTCGACCCGTCCGCCGGACAGCCAGGCCACGTCGCCCTGGATGCGCGGCAGCTGGTCCGGGTCGCTCAGCGCGTTCAGCATGGCCTCGACGCCCTGCGGCGTGGTGCCGGTGACCGCCACCAGCGTCCGTCCCGACTGGAGCGGGCTTTCGGTGCCGATCATGATGCCCTGGCCGTCGCCCGGCCCGGACACGACGGCGTTCAGCCGTGTCCGGTCGCGCAGCCGGTCATCCGACAGGAAGAAGTTGCGGAAGTTCTCCATCGGGCTTGGCAGCGAGACCTGAAGGCGGTTGCCGTCCAGCCGGACCGGGCTGTCCCGGAGCAGGCGCGCCAGCGCCGGCACGCGGTTGAGCGAGCCGACCACCAGCAGGTTGCGGTCCACCACGCTGTCCAGGGTGCTGGAGTGGGCGATGGCCAGGCGCAGGGCCGGCAGGCCGGTATTGGCCGCCAGCCGTCCGATCAGCCCCATCGCGTGGGAGAGTTCCAGCGAGGTCGGACGGTCCGGCAGCACCAGCGCCGTATCGGAAAGATCCGCGAGCTTGGTGTAGGGGAAGCCGGAGCCCGCGAAGAAGGCGAGGTTCGGCAGGGCGGTGAAGCGGTAGGAGCGCGACAGGTCGATCGTGCTGTCCGGGTCGATCGAGGCGCGGATGTCGCCCGGGATGGCGGTGCAGTCGCCCCGGTTCAGCGGCCGCATGTCGAAGCGCATCTGCAGGTTGTTCAGCCCGAAGATCAGGTAGGACGGCAGCCCGGCCGAACCGGTGCCACGGTCGTCGCCGAGGCCCACGCCCAGTTGCCGCGCCACCCAGCTCCATGGCCAGGCCGGGTCGCCCTCGCGCAGCGGCAGGGATTTCAGGTAGTTGCCGTTCAGCGAGACATCGAGGCGGGAGACCTGGAGATCCGTCACCGGCCCCGGCGGGGCGCGGAAGAACAGGTCCACCGGGATGGATCGCTGCCGCCAAGTATAGACGTCGGGCGCGGTCCGGAAGGGCACGGCGATGTTGCCGGGCGCGAAGCCGTAGGACTGGAGCTCCGAGGGGTCCACCAGCTCGCCGAAGCGCACCGGCCGCTCCGTACGGATCCAGCGCGGCGCGTCATAGGGCTGGCGTGCCGGGATGTCGGGCGCCGAGACCAGGGAGGCCTCGCCCGACAGCCCCTGGCTCGACACGGCGAGCGCCTGCGCCGCGGCGACGGCCTCGGCCCCGGTGCGGCCGCCGATGACCAGAAGGCTCGACTCCGGGTCGGTGGGGTTGGGCACCAGCGCCAGGGTTGGCCCCTCGAAGCGGGGCAGCGCCACGCCGGGCACGGAATCCGCGCCCACCGCCACCACCACGCCATTGCCCCGGGTCGGCGGGGCGCTGGAGGCCGGGAAGCTGGCGCCGCGGTAATCCGCCTGCACCGCGAACCAGGAGGAGGCGATCAGCGCCGCGCGCGCCACGTCGTTGCTGGCATCGGCCGCCACCACGAAGGGCAGGACCAGCGGCACGCGCAGCTGCACCCGGTCGAAGAAGGGCGCCGGCAGCCGTGCCAGGTCGCGCGGCATGGCCAGGCGCTCGGTGGTCAGTTCCAGCACGGACTGGTCCGAGATGGTGGACCAGAGCAGTCCCGAGAGCGGATCGTTGCATTCCGCGGCATAGCGGCCGGTGAAGCGGAAGTTCAGCCGGTTGGTATCGGCGAAGAAGACCGGGTTGATGGGGAACTCCAGCGGTCCGAAGCTGGGCCGCGCACGCTCCGGCGTGATGGCACCGACGAACTGCTCGTTCAGCGTCATCGCGATCTGCGACAGTTCCGGGATCAGGGCCGGGCTGGTGGCACCGCGAAGCACGAGCTTCGCACCCGTCACCACCTCGTCCTCCCGCACTCCGAAGAGGATGCCCTGGAGGTCCGTCAGGCCGCGGAGCTGCATCGGGGATTGCAGGCCGAGGTCGCGCAGCGTGCGTCGCAGCACCCGCCCCTGGGACGCAGCGGCCGGAACCGACGTGCCGGGGGTGGCGCCCAGCGCGCCCTGGGTCGCCGCCGGGGCCGGCGCCTGCCCCGGCGCAGGGGCCGCGGCCGGAGGCTCGGCCGCCGCGGGCTGGTCGGACTGGGGCGGGGGCGCCCATGCCGGAGCCGTTGCCGGTGCGGGCACCGCCTGCCTCGCGACCGGGCGCGGCGCCGGGGCCGCGGGCTGGGCCGCCGCCGCGCTCACGCCCAGGCCGAGGCCCAGCCCGAGCAGCACGGCGGCGCTCTGCGCGTGCGACGGGCGGGCCTTGCCGCCCGGCACCGGGCGGCGGTTGCGCCGCAGGGAAAGCTGGCTGTCGCCGCGGAACAGCCCGCGGATGCTGACGCCGACCTCGTAGAGCGCGCGCATCGGACGGTCGCGGCGCACGTGGTCCCAGTGCACCCAGCTATCCGCACGGCCGAGCACGACGCGGGTGATGTTGCCCTCGTCGCGCAGGCTCTGCGGCGTGAAGCGGAGCTGGAGCTTGTTGTTCTGCCAACGCATCACCTGGGCTGGCAGGGCGACGCGGTCCGGGCCCACCGCCAGTTCCACGACCAGCGCCTGGTCCGGGGCGAGGTTGTCCGGCGCCGCGGCCTCGATCGCCGCGCCGCCCAGCGAGAGGTCCACGCTGTGCCCCTCCAGCACCCGGCCGTCCGGCAGCATCACCGAGGCCGGCAGCCGCGCGGCGACCCGGGAGCGTTCGCGCACCTGCCGCCGCTCGCGCCCGACCGCGATCCCGGCCAGCACGATGAAGAGCGACAGCGACAGCCAGAGCGTGTTCAGCGCATAGGCCTGGAAGGCCAGCGTGCCCGTCCCGCTGCTCAGCAGCCCCCAGATGCCGAGGACCAGGCCGCCGAACATCACCAGCGCCAGCACGGCATTGGGATACACAGCGCGCACATCGAAGAAGCCCTCGTCCAGCACGCCGCCCTTGTCGGTGACGTTGAACTTGCCTTTCTTGGGGTCGAGCAGCGTCGCCAGCATGACCGGCAGCAGCCAGAGGGTCAGCACGGTCTCGTAGATCTCCGACCAGAAGGAATGCCGCACCGAGCCCTGCAGGCGGCTGTTGGTGGCCACGGCATGGATCACATGCGGTCCGGCATAGGCGGCGATGGCCAGGGGCGAGGCCGCGATCAGGTTCTGCCCGAAGATCAGGAAGGCCAGCGGCGAGGTCAGGAAGACGAAGCGTGGCAGCGGGAACATGAAGTGCCACATCGAGGAGACGTAGCAGAACTTCTGCGTCCAGTTCAGGCGCCCACCGCCAAGGAACGGGTTGTCCACGCGGAAGATCTGGATCATGCCGCGTGCCCAGCGCATGCGCTGGCCGATATGCAGGGCCAGGCGCTCGGTCGCCAGCCCCGCCGCCAGCGGCAGGCGGATATAGGCGGTGCGCCAGCCGCGCCGCTGCATCTTCAGCGAGCAGTGGCAGTCCTCCGTCACCGTCTGGTGCGGCACGCCGCCCACTTCCTCCAGCGCCGTCCGCCGCAGCACGGCGCAGGAGCCGCAGAAGAAGGTCGCGTTCCACAGGTCGTTGCCCTACTGGATGAGCCCGTAGAACAGCAGCCCCTCGTTCGGCACGCGCAGGCCGGAAGCCAGGTTCCGCTCGAAGGGATCAGGGCTGTAGAAGTGGTGCGGCGTCTGCAGCATGCCGATCTTCGGGTCGCGCAGCATCCAGCCCAGCGTCATCTGCGGGAAGGCGCGTACCGGCACGTGGTCGCAGTCGAAGATGACGACGAACTCGCCATTCGTCTTGGTCAGGGCATGGTTGATGTTGCCGGCCTTGGCGCCCTTGTTGTCGGGGCGGATCATGTAGCCGCAGCCGATATCCTCGGCGAAGGCACGGAACTCCTCGCGCCGCCCGTCGTCGAGGATGTAGACGTTCATCTTGTCCTTCGGCCAGTCCATCGCCAGCGCACCGAAGACGGATGGCTTCACCACCGAGAGCGGCTCGTTGTAGGTCGGGATGAAGATGTCGAGCACGGGCCATTCCGCCGGGTCCTCCGGCAGCGGCACCGGCTTGCGCTCCAATGGCCAGATCGACTGGAGATAGGCGAGCAGCAGCGCGATCACCGCGTAGAGCTCGGCCAGCAGCAGGCCCATGCCCAGCAGGGGCGCCCAGAAGCCCGAGAAGTCGAGCGTGTCGGTCAGGCGCCAGTACAGGTAGCGCGCCGAGATCAGCACCGAGAGCATGACCAGGAAGAAGTTCGCCCCCCGCCCCTTCAGGCGCGAGGCCAGCAGGAAGACGAGGAAACAGGCGACCGCCAGCCAGGTCTGCTGCTGTGCTTCCAGCGGCGCCACCACGAAGGGCATGGCGAGCAGCAGCCCCGCCGCCGTGAGCAGGAGCGCCCCGGCACGGCCGCGCGAGAGGCGTTCGAAGAATTGCGCGAGACGGGTCATCGTCCCCCCCACATGCTGACGGGCACGGGCTGCTGCTGGGCGGGAACGCAGGCGGCGATCGCCCCCGCCACCTCCCGCAGGTCGGTTGCGGCGCGCGACTGCGGCGCCTGGTCGGCCACGAGGCGCTGGCAGGCGAGGCTTTCCATCACCGCCTCGTCCCGGCTCACCGCGCCCAGCAGACGCCAGCCGGCATGGCGCGCCACCGCCTCCGCCGCCGCCCGGGACAGGCGCAACTGCAGGTCCACCTCGTTGATCACCACCCGCAGCCGATGCGTATCGACGGTGCCCATGCCGATGCCGGCGAAGCGGCCGCTCTCGACCTCCGGCATCAGGGCGGCACTCATCGCCTCTGCCTTGAGGACGCAGACCACGAGGTTCGCCAGCGGCGCCAGCAGGGCCAGGCTGCGGGAGGGACCGGGCGGCAGGTCGGCGATGATGAGCAGGGTCTCGTCGGCCAGCATGGCCCGCATGGGACCGAGCAGCAGTTCCGGCTGTTGGCCGAGCAGTCCGTCCAGCGCCAGCGCCCGCGCGAGGTCGATCATCCCGAAGGGCAGCAGCGCGACCCCCGAGGCGGTCTGCCGCAGCGCCCGGTGCCAGTCGGGCCGGTCGGGCATGCCCGAGGCCCAGCCGAGCTGGTCGCCGAGGGACAGGCCGAAGTGCAGCCGCAGCGCGTTCTGCGGATCGAAATCCATGACCAGGACTCGGCGCCCGGCCCGGGAGAGGCTGTGGGCGATGTTCGCCGCCAGGGTGGTCTTGCCCACCCCGCCCTTCGGCGATGCCATGCAGATCAGCGGCACGCTGGGCCTACCTTTGGTCCGGAGAGAAGGGAGAGGGCGTCGTCGCGTTGGCGATGCCGCGCAGCAGCTCCGAAAGGCTGCCGGCGGCCGGCTGCGGCGCGTTCACCGCGGCACGCAGGTCCGCCATGGCATGGTCCACGGCGGCGAGGAGCGCGAAATCCATCTCGGCGGCACGCGGCGGCGGCTGCGCGGGTCCCGGATGACCGGAGGCCGCGGGCGCGGGGCCCGGCGGGATGGAGGGGGGCATGGCGGAAGGCGGCGGCCAGGATGCGGCTGGCGTGTTGCGGGTGGAATCCGGCCAGCCGGACGGGGCCGGGTATGAGGGAGGCGCCAGCGGATGGGCATTCGCCACCGGGGGCGGAAATCCCGGCTGGGACGGGGCGAAGCCGGTGCCCGGGAATGGCGGCGGGTAGCCATGGCCCGGCTGTCCGGTGCCCTGCTCCGACGGCCATGCGGCGTTGCCGGACGGAGCGGCGGGCGGCCAGTGCGGCGCCGGGGCGGGCTGCGGCGAATGGGGCATGGGATATTCCGCCTTTGGGGCAGCAGGCTGCGGGGCAGGATGGACCGGAGGCCGCAGCGCGTCCCAGGGCACGGCCGGGAGCGGCGCGGAGGCGGACCAGGTCGGGTGGCTTGCCTGGAAGCCACCCGGAAAACTGCTCTGGGGCATCGCCGGGGGAGGCCAGGATGCCTGTGCCGGCGCGAAAGGCGGCGGCGCGTTCTGCGGCGGGCCGGCGGCCGGCGGTGGGAAGGGTATGCCGCCATGGCCGGGGGCCTGACCTGGGGCCTGGCCCTGGCCTGGGGCGGGCCACTGTGCGGGCCCCTGCGCGGGCCACTGTGCGGGCCCCTGTGCGGGCCACTGTGCGGACCCCTGCGCGGGATGCGGCATGGACGCCGGGCCTGAAGGCGGGACGGGAGCCTGCATCGCCGCCGGAGGAGCCATGGCCGTCGGCGGCGGGGCGGCAACCGGCGCGGCATCGGGCGGCGAGGGTGCCTCATCCGGCGCCGGCCGGGGCGGCGGATCGCGCCGCACGGCCTCGTTGCTGAAGTTCCGGTATCTCAGGGTCGTCGCGCCCAGGGCTTCCGCCACACGCAACACATCAGACTTGCCATCCATGCGAGGCGCCTCCCGACCGGCTTGGGCCATGTGCAGTGCAAGGGATGAGGGAACGCTCCGGCACGCTCATGCCGGGCGGTCCGCCAGGGCGACGAGCAGGCTCAGCGCCGCCGAGTAGTAGGTGTCGTCCCAGAGGGGCGCGGGGAGAGGCGCGGGGAGAGGCGCGGGGGGGATGCTTTCCCGCAGAGGTGAGCGGGAGGCGCCTTCCGGGCGGCTGGCCGCCGGGGCCATGCCGGCACGGCGCATCGCCAGCCCGGCCACCGCCGCCATCCCTGGCAGCGCCGGGACCGGCGCGGCTTCCGCGTTGCGCAGGTCCACCCAGGCAGGCGGCGGGCGTGGCGCATCGGCCCAGAAGGATGCCGGGCCGCGCAGCCCCGGCTCGTCCACCAGCCCGGCCCAGCCGAGCCAGAGCGGCACCCGGACGGCATCATAGGAAAAGCGCGCCGGCCAGCCTTCCGCCAGCGTCACGCCCCCATCCGCCCGGGACACCGCCACCCAGTCGGCGGGCAGGCCATAGGGGCCGAAACAGGAATCCCGCAGCAGGGCCAGCCCATCCGTGGCCAGGTCGAGCCAGAGCGGGTCGGGCAGCGCCCGGGCGAGAACGCGCATCATCGGAAAGGCGTAGTAGGAGGGGTTCACGACAACCTCTCCACTCCGCTCGAAGCCTTGCAGGCCCGGCAGCAGGACGAGCCGCCCACCGACCCGGCGCGGCAGCATCCGGAGGATGCCTTGCGCGGTGGCGAGGCCGCCCACCCGCCATTCCGGCCGTCCCCATTGCTCGCCGGCCAGGATCAGCGCCGTGGCGATGAACAGGTCGCCATCCGTGGCGTTGTTGAGGTCCTCGCTGCCGTCGCTGCCCTTGCCGCGCCAGGCGTGCAGGCCGTCCGATGTGCGGCGGAGGTTCTCACGCGTCCAGTCGGCGATTCGTTCGAAGCGCGTCCGGTCGCCGGCCTGCAGGGCGAAGAGCATTGCCCAGCCCTGCCCCTCGGAATGGGTGATGCCGCCGTTTCCCGTATCGACCACCCGGCCCTCGGCCGTCAGGAAATGCCGCGCGAAGGCGTGCCACCCGGATGCGAAATCGCCGGATGAGAGACGGTGCGGGGAAGCAGCCTCCGCCCTACGCGAGACACCGAAAGAACCTATCGCCCAGATGGTTTTCCTTCGCGTTATCTTGCTCGCCAAGGCGGCTCCCAAGGATTTTTGTCATATCAATGGGTGTATCACCTGACCTATTGCATCGCAAAGGTTGTATTAACCATTTGTTCTTTTCGTGAACGTTCCGGCGCCCTTGTGGCTTTCTCGCCCTGAAGTCATTCCCCCCACGTCAGGCAGGCAGGCGCCGAGGACCAGGCGGAGGATGGTGTCCTCGCCCTCTGCGCAGGCCCGTTCGTCCATCTCCGCGATGCCCAGCACCGGCGCGATCTGCGACGCGAAGTCCGCATAGGTCTGGGTCATGGCCCAGAGGGAGAAGAAGAGGTGCCGCGGGTCGATCGGGCGCATCAGCCCGGCGGCGATCCATCCCTCCATCACCTCCGCCTTCCGCTCCACCAGCTCCCTGAGATCCCGCGCGAAGAAGCCGTGCAGCTGGGGTGCCCCGTGCAGCACCTCGTTGGCGAAGACGCGGGAGGCGTGCGGCCGCAGGCGCGAATGGCGCATCTTGGCGCGGATATAGGCGGTGAGTGCCGTGGCGGGATCGCTGTCCGGGCGGATGTCGTCGGTCGCGGAAAGCCAGAGCGCCAGGATGTCGTCCAGCACCGCGCGGTAGAGCCCTTCCTTGGTGCCGAAATAGTAGTGGAGATTGGCCTTGGGCAGGCCGGCCGCCTCGGCGAGGCCGGACATGCTGGCCCCGGCAAAACCCGCTTCCGCGAAGACAGGTTCCGCCGCGCGCAGGATCTGCGCCCGCAGCGCCTCGCGTCTGCCTTTCCGAGAGGCAGGCTTGCCGTCTCCGGCGCCAGCGCCTGCCGTTTCCGCGTGCTTCACCATCCCGATCCCCTGGAGGACGACCGATCCGTGCCCATCTTGCAAGTTGACCGATCGGTCAAGGTCACCATAGCCTCCCGGACTTGAGCGGCCATCCTCGCCATGGAGCCCTTCCGGATGATCCAGCGCATCGTGCAGATCCCCTCGTCCCGGCAAGCCCGGCCCTGGAAGGAACCGGCCCGCCGGGGAGGCTCCGCGCGATGAGCCAGATCCCGGAAGCCACCCCTTCGCCGCTCGCGTCCCCGCCGCTGCAGGCAGCCCTCCGCGGCAACCGGCCCGGCCCGGCGCGTCCCATCATCCTCACCTCGCATCCCGGAATGGCCGGCCAGGGTGCTCCCACGGTGCAATGGGGCGCCGCCGACCCGCAGCGGCGCGGCCCGGTGATCGCCACCCCCGGCGAGGGCAGCCGCAACGCCATCGGCACCCATGCCGGCTCCTACGCGCTCTATCGCGCCCTGGCCGTCGCCGCCGGGCAGCTTTCCGCCGGCCACCGGCCGGACCTGACCAACACCCGCCCGGCGGAGCCCATCGGTCCCTTCGCGCAGTGGGCAGACCCCGGGAGGATCGTCTCGCTCGATCCCTGGGGCCACATGACCACCGAGGCCTTCGGTGCCGAGATCGCCTCGGGGCGCGACATCCGGCCGAGCATCGCGGTCACCAAGGCTCATATCAACATGCCGGAGCTGACCGCCGCGATGCGCGCCGGGCGGCTGGAGCCGGACGGACAGGTCCTCGGCCCCAACGGCGATGCGCGGGTCACCAAGGTGGCCATCGAGCCGGTCTGGTGGCTGCCCGGCGTGGCGGAACGCTTCGGCATCACCGAGAACGACCTGCGCCGCGGCCTGTTCGAGCAGACCGGCGGCATGTTCCCGGAACTGGTGACGCGGCCGGACCTCAAGACCTTCCTGCCGCCGATCGGCGGCATGACCGTCTATCTCTTCGGCGACCCGGCGAAGCTGGGCAGGCCCGAAACGCGCATCGCCTGCCGCATCCATGACGAATGCAACGGCTCCGACGTGTTCGGCTCCGACATCTGCACCTGCCGCCCTTATCTGGCGCATGGCATCGAGGTCTGCATCGAGGAGGCGCAGCGCGGCGGCGTGGGCGTCATCGTCTACAACCGCAAGGAAGGGCGCGCGCTCGGCGAGGTGACCAAGTTCCTTGTCTACAACGCGCGCAAGCGGCAGGAGGGCGGCGACCGCGCCGACCGCTACTTCGCCTGCACCGCCGGCGTGGCGGGCGTGCACGACATGCGCTTCCAGGAGCTGATGCCCGACGTGCTGCACTGGCTGGGCATCACCCGCATCGACCGGCTCGTCTCCATGAGCAACATGAAGTACGAGCCCATCGTGGCCAGCGGCATCGAGGTGGTGGAGCGCGTGCCCATCCCCGAGGAGCTGATCCCGCCCGACGCGCAGGTGGAGATGGATGCCAAGAAGGCGGCCGGCTACTTCACCGACAAGGTGCCGGATGCCGCCGAGCTCGCCATCACCAAGGGCCGCGGGCTGCAGGAGTGAGCGCGGCGGAGGACAGGGCGGAGACCGCCGCGCAGCTCGCCCTGCTGCGCGACCCGGCGACGATCCGGCGGCGGGCCCACGCCATGCTGGCGCTGGCGGAGCATGACGCCCTGCCGCATTTCCGGCTGCACCCGGAACGGCTGGACGTGGCGGCGGACTATGTCGCGGCGGTGATCCGCGACAACTACTCGGACCTCGCCATCCCCTATCATGCGCGCTGGCGGCATTTCGCCGCCGGCGGGCGCGACCGCTGGGGCGCGCTCGCCCGGATGCTGGAGGACCAGTCCGGCGAGGAGGTCGCCCGCATCCGCTTCGATCTCTGCGTCGTCAGCGTGCTGCTCGACGCCGGGGCCGGGCCGGACTGGGCCTTCACCGAGGACGGGCAGCGCATCGCCCGCTCCGAGGGCCTGGCCGTGGCCAGCCTCCATGCCTTCGCCACCGGGCTCTTCTCGGGCGATCCGACGCATCCGTTGCGCGCCGATGCGGAGGGCCTGTCGCGGATCGACGCCGCCTCGCTCGGCGCCGCCTTCCAGGTGGGGCCGGGCAATCCGCTGGAAGGGCTGGAGGGCCGCGCCGCGCTGATGCGGGCGCTGGGCGCCGCGCTGCGCGCCCGGCCGGACATCTTCGGCCCCCAGGCCCGGATCGGGCGCCTCTACGACCATCTGGCGGCACAGGCCGGGGGGGGTGCCCTGCCCGGCGCCCTGCCTGCCAGGGTCGTGCTGGCCGCGGTGCTGGAGGGGTTCGCGCCGATCTGGCCATCCCGGCTCAGCCTGGGCGGGGAGAATCTCGGCGATGTCTGGCGGCACCCCCTCGCCGCGCCGGAGGAGCCCGCGCCCGGCCTGCTGCCCTTCCACAAGCTCTCGCAATGGCTCAGCTATTCGCTGATCGAGGCGCTGGAGGATGCCGGGCTGCGCGTGACCGGGCTCGACGAGCTGACCGGCCTGCCGGAATACCGCAATGGCGGCCTGTTCCTCGATCTCGGCGTGCTGGAACTGCGCGACCCCGCCCTGGCGGAGCATCCCCTGCCCGTGGAGCATGAGGCCATCGTGGAATGGCGCGCCCTGACCGTGGCGCTGCTGGACCGGGTGGCGGAGGGCGTCCGCGACCGGCTGGGCTTCACCGCCGCGGAGATGCCCCTGGCCCGCGTGCTGGAAGGCGGCACCTGGGCCGCCGGCCGGCGCATCGCCCGCGAGAAGCGCCCCGGCGGCACCCCGCCCCTGAACGTGCGGAGCGACGGCACGGTCTTCTGACCGGCCGAGCCCTTTCCCGCCGAGACGAAGAAGGTCCCGACACCATGTCCGCCGCCCATCCGACACTGAAGGTGATCGACCACCCCCTGGTGCAGCACAAGCTGACGCTGATGCGGCGCAAGGAGACCTCGACCGGCGAGTTCCGCCGCCTGGCGCGCGAGATCAGCCTGCTGATGGCCTATGAGGTCACGCGCGACCTGCCGCTGGAGACCACCAGCATCGAGACGCCGCTGGAGGTGATGGAGGCGCCCATCCTCTCGGGCAAGAAGCTCTGCTTCGTGTCCATCCTGCGCGCCGGCGACGGGCTGCTGCAGGGGATGCTGGACCTCGTCCCCTCCGCCCGCGTCGGCCATGTCGGCCTGTACCGCGACCCGCAGACCCTGGTGCCGGTGGAATACTACCTGAAGCTGCCCGACGACATCGGCGCCCGGCAGGTGATCGCGGTGGACCCGATGTTGGCCACCGGCCATTCCGCCGCCGCCGCCGTGTCGCGCATCAAGCAGGCCGGTGCCTCGCAGGTGAGCTTCGCCTGCCTCCTCGCCGCGCCGGAAGGGCTGCGCGTCTTCGCCGAAGCGCATCCGGACGTGCCGGTCTTCACCGCCTCGCTGGACCGCGAGCTGAACGACCATGCCTATATCCTGCCCGGCCTGGGCGATGCGGGGGACCGGCTCTTCGGCACCAAGTGAGGCGCCGGCCGCGCCCCGGCGGATTGTCGGGGCACGGCGGAACCCCCTCCGGCGGGGTTTCTTCCGCTTCGGCTGTCGCCTCCGGTTGGACGGGGCCGGTTTCCCCCCGCTTCGGAGGCATTTTGCGGCAAGGTCGAAAAAGCCCAGGAAGTGCCTCGGCTCCGTCACATTTCCGGATGGTTATCCACAGAACCTTCCACGGATTTTGGGGATAACTGGGCGGTCCGGCCCGGCGCTCCACGGCGGGTGACGGGTGGCGGCGCCCCTGTACATGGCACTCGAATTGCAAGATTTTCCGCGAGCCCGGTGGCCGGGGGAGCCAGACCCGCGCCGCCGCCATCCCCCAGCCCGCCGGATCTGCCATGACCCCTGCCCGTCTTCCCGACGACCTGCTGATCGATGCCGCGAGCGAGGTGAGCATCCGCCAGGAGCTGACACTGGTGGCCCTGGGCCGGCGCCCGGCGGACCGGGTGCTGCGGGTCGGACGGCTGCTGGACGTGCATACCCGGAGCTGGATGGAGGATGCGGAGATCGTCATCCGCGGCCGCCGCATCGCCTATGTCGGCCCCGCCGGCTCCTGGCCCGGCGAGGCCGGGGAGCGCGTCCATGAGCCGGACCTCGCCGCGGTGCCTGGCTTCGGCGAGGTGCATAAGCATATCGAGAGCTCCCACCTGACGCCGGAGTGGGAGGCGGCGCTGGTGCTGCCGCGCGGCAATACCTGGACCTGCGAGGCCAGCCACGAGTTCTCCAACGTGGACGGGCCGCACAACCTGGAATTCTGGCTCACGGCCCGGCGCCAGGGGTCGCCGCTGAAGATCTTCCCCCTGCCCGGCTCCGCCGTGCCGCCCACCGCCTATGAATGGGGCGGCGGCTGGTTCGGCCATGACGAGCAGCAGGGCTTCCTGCGCGAGAGCCTGATGGTGGCCGGGCTGGACGAGGTGATGGACTGGCCCGCCGTCTGGAACCCGGAGAACCCGTCCTACAAGCGGCTCTGGGGCATGATCCAGGCGACCTTCGCCCAGCGCGGCGTGGTGGAGGGCCATGGCGCGGGGCTGCGGGAGCTGCCGGAGATCAACGCCTTCGCCGCCGCCGGCCTCGCCTCCGACCATGAGGCCTGGTCGCCGGAGGAGGTGTGGGAGAAGCTCCGCCACGGCATCTTCACCGAGATCCGCCCCTATTCCATGGACCAGGTGATCCCCTGGCTGCTGGACAAGGGCCTCGCAGACTGGTCGCAGGTCGCCTTCACCACCGACGACCGCAGCGCCTCGGACACGATCCGGCTGGGCGCCACGGACCACAATGCCCGCACCGCGATACGCCTGGGCCTCGCCTCGGAAACCGCGATCCAGTGCGTCACGCTGAACCCGACGCGGCACATGCGCCTGACCCCCTGGGTGGGCAGCCTCGCGCCCGGCCGCTTCGCCGACGTGGTGCTGCTGCGCGATGTCGCGGCGCTGGAGATCGCGAAGGTCTGGGCCGATGGACAGCCGGTGAGCGAGGGCACGCGCTACACCGGGCCGGTGCCGCGCATCGCATGGCCGGAATGGGCGACGCGGACGGTGAACATCCGGCGCGAGATGACAGCCGAGGATTTCCGCATCGCCGCCACGCCGGGACGCGCGGCGATGCAGGCGGCGCTGCTGCGCCCCTTCCACTGGAATGACGGCTTCATCACCATGGAGCTGCCGGTCGCGGATGGCGCCGTGCAGCGCGACGCCGCGCGCCACGTCACGAAATTCGCCATCGTGGACCGTTTCTCCGGCGAGGGGCGCACGGCGAGGATGTTCTGGCTCGGCTGCGGACCGGCCACGCCCGGCACGGCGCTCGCCTGCTCGGTCGCGCATGACAAGCACAACATCTGGGTCGTGGGTTCCTGCGACGAGGCCATGGCGAAGGCGGTGAACGCGCTGCGCGAGACGGGCGGCGGCTGGGCCCTGGTGCGGGAGGGCGCGCTGGTTGCCACCGTGCGCTACGAGGTCGGCGGGCTGATGAGCTGCCGCCCGGCGGAGGCGCTGAACGCGGAGATGCAGCACCTCTATGACGAGGGCGCGAAGGTGGAGTGGATGTACGAGCCCACCTTCCACCCCCGCTGGTTCCCTGGTTTCCCGGAACGCCTGATCTTCGCCACCCTCACCTGCGCGCCCTGGCGCTGGGTACTCGTGGCCCCCTGCGAGCAGGCGCCGCTGGGCTTCGTCAACGTGCAGACCGGCGAGACGCATCCGGTGGTCTGGTAGGAGGGGGTTCTCCACATGAGCAATGCAAGATGAGCAATGCAAGATGAGTAATGCAAGCCTGGGCGCGGGGGCGCCCATCGGCGAGGCACGGCCGAAAGGCGCGCTCGACCGCTTCTTCAAGCTGAGCGAACGCGGCAGTTCCGTGCCGCAGGAGGCGATCGCCGGCCTCACCACCTTCGCCGCCATGGCCTATATCATCGCGGTGAACCCGGCGATCATGTCGCAGGCCGGCATGGACCGCGGCGACCTGGTGATCGCCACCGCGCTGGCCGCCATCTTCGGCAGCGTGATGATGGGGCTGACGGCGAACCTGCCGCTCGCCGTGGCGCCGGCGATGGGGTCCAACGTTGTCTTCACCTTCATCCTGGTGAAGGGGATGGGCGTGCCCTGGCAGGGCGCGCTCGCCATGGTCTGCTTCACCGGCGTGATCTTCCTGCTGCTCAGCCTGACGAAGCTGCGCGAGAAGGTGGCGAAGGACGTGCCTGAGGTGCTGAAGGTCGGCATCAGCGCGGCGGTCGGCGCCTATATCGTCTTCATCGCCCTGCGCGGCGCGGGCTTCGTGGTGGCCAATCCCGGCACCTTCATCGCCATGGGCTCGCTGCGCGAACCCGCGGTTCTGCTGACCCTGGCCGGCATCCTGGTCACGCCGATGCTGGTGGCGCGGCAGGTTCCCGGCGCGCTGATCCTGTCCATTGCCGTGCTGACCGTC
Source organism: Roseomonas sp. FDAARGOS_362 (assembly GCF_002754815.1). Classification (GTDB taxonomy): domain Bacteria; phylum Pseudomonadota; class Alphaproteobacteria; order Acetobacterales; family Acetobacteraceae; genus Roseomonas; species Roseomonas mucosa. The sequence continues at coordinate 1,129,740 of NZ_CP024588.1, forward strand.
ATCGGCTGCTTCGTGCCGCTGCCGAACGGCACGGCGATCACCAAGGCGCCTTCCGCCTTTCTGGCGCTGCCGCACTGGCCGTCCAACACCTTCGGCCAGCTCGACTTCTCCTACATGTTCCAGAACTTCATCGTGGTGCTGCCGATCCTCTTCTACTTCGTCTGCGCCGAGTTCTTCTCGACGCTGGCGACGGTGATCGGCGTCACGGGGGCGGCGAACCTGCGCCGGCCGGACGGGTCCATCCCCAATGCCACGGCGGCCTTCTCCACGGATGCGACGGCGACGATCGTGGGGCCGATCCTCGGCACCTCCGTGGTCACGGCCTATATCGAATCCGTCACTGGCGTGCAGGCGGGCGGGCGCACCGGACTCACCTCCATCACCGTGGCGGCGCTGTTCTTCCTGGCGCTGTTCGTCTGGCCGGTCTTCACCGTGATCCCGCCGCAGGCCACGGCCCCGGCGCTGGTGGTGGTCGGCGTGCTGATGCTGCAGGGGCTGACGCGGATCGACCTGGGCCAGCTCACCAATGCCGTGCCGGTGGCGCTGACGCTGCTGCTGACGGTGCTGACCAACAACCTGATCAACGGCATGGCGATCGGCACGCTGAGCTATATCCTGCTGTTCCTGGCGCTCGGCCGGGCGCGGGAGATCAGCGGCGTGGTCTGGGGTCTGGGCGTGGTGTTCATCGCCTATATCGCGGTGATGACGCGGCTGAGCTGACGGCGGGGCGTCCGGCCAAGGGGGCGGGGGCCAAGGGGGCGGGGGACCATGCGGGATGACACGGCGGGGCTCGTCCTGGCGGGCGGGCTGGCGCGGCGGATGGGCGGCGGCGACAAGGTGCTGCGGCCGCTTGGCGGGCGGGCCATGCTGGACCATGTGCTGGCCTCCCTCCGGCCTCAGGTCGCGGCCTGCCTGCTGAACGCGAACGGCGATCCGGCGCGCTTCGGCGCCTGGGGCCTGCCCGTGGCTGCGGATGGCGTGCCGGACTTCCCCGGGCCATTGGCGGGTGTCCTGGCGGGCATGGACTGGGTGGCGGAACACCGGCCGGACCTGCCGTGGCTGGTGTCCCTGCCGGGCGACAACCCCTTCGCGCCGCCCGATCTCGTCGCGCGCCTGCATATCGCGCGGGAGGCCGCCGGGACCCCCATCGCCTGCGCGGCCTCCGGCCCGCACCGCCATCCGCCTGTGGCGCTGTGGCCCGTCGCGCTGCGCGGAGAGCTCCGGAGCAGCCTTCTGGCGGGGGAAAGGCGGGTCGGGGCCTGGGCCGCGCGCTGGGGCTGCGCCCTGGCCACCTGGGAGGCGGGGCCCGGCGATCCGTTCTTCAATGCTAATACGCCGGAGGAACTGGCGGAGGCCGAGCGGCGCATCCTGGGGTGAGGCGGCCCCGGGGGCGGGCCTCCGAATGGTGGGCCGTGCCGGGCCGTGGGCGTGGCCTTTGGACGCATGGGGCTCCGGCAGGGTTTTCGGGGGCTGGGCGGAGGCAAGGGTGACTGGGCCGTCGCTATCCGGGAGGCCAGGGTCTTTCACTTCCGTGCCGTTTTAGGGTTTTGGTGTTTTAGGTTTTTAGTCCTTTATCTGTCGGGATGGGGACCATGGCTTCGCTTTGCGTGGTGAATGGGTGCCATTGAGGCCTTGCCTTGCGGGGCCACAGTATCGAGGCGGGAGGTGCGCGGAGGGTGCGGGCCTTCCGTGGCACCGGGAGCCGGTGCTGTCGGGCAGGCGGAACCCAGGCGGTGACTTTATTCCTATAGCGTGGCGCGGGCGGAGAAGCAAGAGGCACTCCATGGACCGGCGTGGTCCATGGCCCGTGTCAGAACAGCCCGGCGAAGGGCAGCACCAGGATGCGGTCGCCCGGCGCGACATCGCCCATGTCTTCCGGCAGCTCGGCGAAGGCGTCGCTTTGCAGCAGCGAGGCGATCTGCCCCGCCCCTGCCCGCCCCGGCTTGCGGGCCACCGGACCGTCCGGCCCCGCCTCCACCGCCACGCGCAGGTATTCCCGCCGCCCCGGCAGCTTGCGGTGGCTGAAGCCGGCGCGCAGCTCGAAACGCGGCAGCGGCTTCGGCGCGGCCCCGGCGAGGTGCAGGGCCAGGGGACGCGCGAGGTGCAGGAAGCCGAGCAGCGCGGCGACCGGATTGCCCGGCAGGCCCATGACGGGGCGGCCCTCCACCACCCCCATCGCCAGGGGACGCCCCGGCTTCACCGCCAGCCGCCAGAAGGCGAGGCTCCCCGTTGCCTCCATGGCCCGGCGGACATGGTCCTCCTCGCCCGTGCTCACGCCGCCGGATGTCAGTAACATGTCATGCGAAAGCGCAGCCTCGCGCAGCGCTGCCTCGGTCTCCCCGCGCCGGTCGGGCAGCAGGCCGAGATCCACCGCCTCCACCGGCAGGTTCGCCAGCAGGGACAGCAGCATGAAGCGGTTGCTGTCATGCGCCTGGGCCGGGCCGAGCCGCCCGCCGGGCGCCACCAGCTCGCTGCCCGTGCTGAAGACGCCCAGGCGCGGGCGGCGCGTCACGGGAAGGGCCGCCAGGCCCAGCGCCGCCGCCAGGGCGATCTCGGGGGCCGCGACCAGCCGCCCCTTCGGCAGGGCCAGGGCGCCCGTCGGCAGGTCCTCCCCGGCGTGGCGGATATTGGCCCCGGGCGGCAGGCCCGGTGGCAGGAAGACCCGCCCCGTCCCGGCCCTGGCATCCTCCTGCATCATCACCGTATCCGCGCCGGGCGGCAGCGGCGCGCCCGTCAGGATGCGGACGGCGTGGCCCGGCGGCAGGGGGGCCGCCGCGTCGCCCGCCGCCACCCGGCCGGCCAGCGGCAGCCAGCCGCCTTCCGGCCCCAGATCGGCCCCGGCGAAGGCATAGCCGTCCATGGCGCTGTTGCCGAAGGGCGGCAGGTCGATGGGCGCGGCGATGTCCTCCGCCAGCACCCGCCCGCGCGCGGCCAGCAACGGGACGGCCTCGGCCCCGCCCGCCAGGGGCGGCAGGCGGGCGATCAGCGCCTCCGCCTCCGCCAGCGTCAGCGAGCCGTCGCCGCTGGCGAAGCAGTCGTTGCTCAGCCGGGCCAAGGGGCGGCGAATTCCAGCACGAGGTCGGCCACGCGCTCGATCTCGTCCAGCCCGGCATGGGGCAGGCCGCCCGGCGGCGGCGCGTCGGAGACCACGGCGCGGATGGCCGGGTCTTCCGGATGCAGCCAGGGGCGGCCGTTGGCGGCGCGGAAGACCTCCAGCTTCGGGTGGAGGTCGCGCTTGAAGCCCTCGACCACCACGAGGTCCACCGGCGACAGGCGGGACAGGAGGAAGGCCAGGCCGGGTTCCGGGGCGTCGCGCAGCTCGGTCATCAGCGCCCAGCGGCGGGCCGAGGAGACCAGCACCTGCCGCGCCCCGGCCATCCGGTGGCTGTGGCTGTCCTTGCCCGGCTGGTCCACGTCGAAATCGTGGTGCGCGTGCTTGAGCGTCGAGACGGAGACGCCCCGCGCGTTCAGGCTGGGGATCAGGCGGGTCAGCAGGGTGGTCTTGCCGGCGCCGCTCCAGCCCGCCAGCCCGATGATTCGCCTGGGTCCGCTCATGCCTGTGTTCCGTCCTGTTGCCGCCCTTGTCCCGCTGGCGGGCCCGCATCGCTACCCGATGTGGGGCCGGGCCGGAAGCGTGCCCACCCCCGCCATCTCCCCCTCCACCCATGGGACATACCGCCCCATCTTGCCGCCGGGGGCGGACGATCCCGCAACCGGGCGGGTCCGGCCCCGAAGACACAATGGAGTGTATGCGCATCATGACCGAGACGAACCCGCTGATCCGTCTGGCCCGGCGCCCCACCGGCATCCCCACCACGGAAGACCTGGTCTACGAGGAAGCGCCGGTCCCGCAGCCCGCCCCGGGCGAGGTGCTTGTGCGCAACCGCTTCCTGTCGCTCGACCCCTATATGCGCGGCCGGATGAACGACACGAAATCCTATGCCCCGCCGGTCGCGCTGGGCGCGGTGATGGAGGGGCAGAGCGTCGGGCAGGTCGTGTCCGGCCCTGGCTTCGAGCCCGGCACCTGGGTCCTGGGCGGCAGGGGCTGGCAGCACTACTGCTCCGTGCCGCCGCACCTGCTGGTGCCGGTGGATGCGGAGGCCGCCCCGCCTTCCGCTTATCTGGGTGTGCTGGGCATGCCCGGCACGACCGCCTGGGTGGGCTGCACCGAGATCGCGCCGGTCAAGCCGGGCGAGACCTTCGTGGTCGCGGCAGCCTCCGGCGCGGTGGGCGCCGTGGCCGGACAGATCGCGCGGCGCATGGGCGCGCGGGTCGTGGGCATCGCCGGGGGCGCGGAGAAATGCGCCTATGTGCGGGACGAGCTCGGCTTCGATGCCTGCGTCGATCACCGGGGCGAGGATCTTCCGGCCGCGCTGGCGGAAGCCTGCCCGCGCGGGATCGACGTCTATTTCGAGAATGTCGGGGGCGCCGTGCAGCGGGCGGTCTGGCCTCTGCTGAACCCCTTCGCCCGCGTGGCCATGTGCGGCATGGTCGCGGAATACAATGACGGCACCCCCGCCCCCGGCCCGAACCTGATGAGCGCGGTGCGGAACAAGCTCAGCATCCGCGGCTTCATCGTGGGCGATCATCCGCGGCAGTTTCCCGTCTGGCGCGAGACCGGGGCGCGCTGGCTGCGCGAGGGGGTGCTGACGTACCGCGAGGATGTGGTGCACGGGCTGCGCAACGCGCCCGGGGCCTTCGCGGGCCTGCTGTCGGGGAAGAACTTCGGCAAGCTGGTGGTGGCGCTGGACTGACGGCGCCAGACGGAAACGGGGCGCCCTGGCGGGCGCCCCGTTCCATTCTTCCGGATGCGGCCCGGCCCCTACTCGGCGGCCGGCACCGGGGCGGCGAGGACCACCTTCTCCTCGGCCTGGCCGGACAGGGCGGCGTTCAGCTTCGCGCGGTCCAGCTCGCCTTCCCAGCGCGCCACCACGACCGTCGCCACCGCGTTGCCGACGAAGTTGGTCAAGGCGCGGCACTCGGACATGAAGCGGTCGATGCCCAGGATCAGCGCCATGCCGGCGACCGGCACGGAGGGCACCACGGAAAGCGTCGCGGCCAGGGTGATGAAGCCCGCGCCGGTGATGCCGGCCGCGCCCTTGGAGGAGAGCATGGCCACCAGCAGCAGCAGGATCTGGTCCCAGATGCTGAGGTCGATGCCCACGGCCTGGGCGATGAAGAGCGCCGCCATGGTCATGTAGATGTTCGTGCCGTCGAGGTTGAAGGAATAGCCCGTCGGCACCACCAGCCCGACCACGGACTTGGCGCAGCCGGCCTTCTCCATCTTCTCCATCAGGGCGGGCAGCGCGGCCTCGGAGGAGGAGGTGCCCAGCACCAGCAGCAGTTCCTCCTTGATGTAGCGGATCAGCGCCAGGATGGAGAAGCCGTTGTAGCGGGCGACCGCGCCCAGCACGACCAGCACGAAGAGCAGCGAGGTCAGGTAGAAGGTGGCGATCAGCATCGCCAGGTTGGCGATGGAGCCGATGCCGTAGCGGCCGATGGTGAAGGCCATGGCGCCGAAGGCGCCGATCGGGGCGGCCTTCATCAGGATCGCCACCAGCTTGAAGATGCCGGCGGAGAGCGAGTTCAGCACGTTCATCAGCGGATCGGCCTTCTCCCCCACCAGGGAGAGCGCGATGCCGAGCAGCACGGAGAAGAACAGCACCTGCAGGATGTCGCCGGATTCGAAGGCGCTGACCGGCGTGTTCGGGATGATGTTCATCAGGAAGCCGGTGATGCTCGTCTCATGCGCCTTGGCGGCGTAGCCGGCCACGGCCTTGGGATCGAGCGAGGCCGGGTCGATGTTCAGCCCCGCGCCCGGCCGGATCACGTTGGCCACGATCATGCCGATGATCAGCGCCATGGTGGAGAAGGTGATGAAGTAGAGCATCGCCTTGCCGGCGACGCGCCCGACCTTGCCCATGTCGCGCATGCCGGCGATGCCGGTCACCACGGTCAGGAAGATCACCGGGGCGATGATCATCTTCACCAGCTTGATGAAGGCATCGCCGAGCGGCTTCATCTCCTGGGCGAAGGACGGGTAGAAATGACCGAGCAGGATGCCGACGGTGATCGCGAAGAGCACCTGCACGTAGAGCTGCTGGTAGAGCTTCTTCGGCTTGCGTGGCACGGCCACGGCGGTGGGTTGGACAATGGCCATTGGATGCTTCTCGCCCCTGTGCTGGGCCGCGTCCTCTGCGGGGCGCGGCGTTCCGGTTTCCGACGTCACGCCGGATGCCGGCGTTCACGGGGCCTACGGCAAGGGCCGTGCCAGGAGACGCGCGGGAGGATAGGCGATGCTAACCCCTTCATCTTCTATAAGATATTTCATGCCGCAATGCAGCATCGGCGGCAGGGCGATGCGGTTCTCCACACAGTCCCGGACGCGGTAGTGCGGATTTCCACACAGCCCGGCGCCGGATGAGAGAATCCCTCCCCGGCCCCGCACGGCAGCCCGTGAGGCGGCGCTCCCGGTGGCACCTCCGGTGGCGCCGCATCGCCTGGCTGCTGCTGCCGCTGCTGCTCCTTCTCCTGCTGGACCGGGTGGCCGATGGCCTCGCCACCCGCATCGCCCTGTCCGACCTGCGGACCAGCGCCCGGGCCGAGGCGGAGCTGCGCATGGCCCTGCTGCGCAGCGAGATCGACAAGCAGCGCAGCCTGCCGGTGGTGCTGGCCAGCGACCCGGACCTGCGGCGGGCCCTGGAAACCCGCGACCCCGCCCTGCTGGGCGCGCTGAACGCCAAGCTGGAGTCGCTCAGCGGAAGCACGGGCGCCGGGGTGATCTACGCGCTCGACGCACAGGGCATGACCCTGGCGGCGAGCAACTGGCGGCAGGAGGACAGCTTCGTCGGCAACGACTACAGCTTCCGGCCCTATGCCCGGCTTTCCATGGAACGGGGCTCGGCCGAGCATTTCGCCCTGGGCACCGCCAGCCACCAGCCGGGCCTCTACCTCGCCCGCCGGATCGACGCGCCGCCCTTCCCTGGCACCGCCGGTCCCCGGACGCTCGGCGTCATCGTGGTGAAGACGCTGTTCGACCGCGTGGAGGAGGGCTGGCGGCCGCTGCACCAGCCGGTGCTGGTCACCGACCGGGCGGGCGTCGTGCTGGTCACCAGCGAGCCGGCCTGGCGCTTCCGCGCCATCGTGCCGCTTCCGGAGGAGGAGCGCCGGCGCATCCGCGAGAGCCTGCAGTTCGGCGACGCGCCGCTGGCGCCGCTGGCGCCGCTGCCGCTGCCGGATGCCGGCTCGCCGGGGGCGGAGGCTCCTGTTCGCCTGCGCCTGCCCGGCGCCGCGACGGAAAGCTTCCTCCTCACCCGCGTCCCGGTGCCCAGCACGGACTGGACCCTGCACCTGCTGACTCCGACCCGGGTGCCGGTGGAGCTGGCCACCGCCGCGGCGCGGCTGTTGACGCTGCTGGCGGGGCTGCTGGCGCTGCTCCTCGCCTGGCTGACGCTGCGCCGCCGCCGCCGCCTGGGGCTGGACATGGCGCGGCAGCGGCGGCAGCGGGAGGAGCTGGAGGCCGAGGTCCGCCTCCGCACCGCCGAGCTGGAGCGGGCCAATGCCAGCCTGCGGGCGGAGGGCGAGGAGCGGCAGCGCGCCGAGGCCGCCATCCACCGGCTGCGCGACGATCTGGTGCAGGCCAACAAGCTGGCCATCCTGGGGCAGATCACCGCCAGCGTGGCGCATGAGATCAACCAGCCGGTGGCGGCGATCCGCTCCTTCGCCGACAATGCGCGGCTCTTCCTGGAACGGGGCGACGCCGCCTCGGCCACTCGCGGCCTCGGCACCATCGCCGGGCTGACCGAGCGGATCGGCGCCATCACCGGGGGGCTGCGCGGCTTCGCCCGCAAGGCCGGGGGCAGCCTGGAAAGCGTGCCGGTGCGGGCGGCGGCGGAGGCGGCGCTGCTGCTGCTGGGCCACCGGCTGCGCCAGGATGCCGTCGCGGTGGTTCTGGACGTGCCGGAGGAGCTTTGCGTGCGCGCCGAGCGGGTGCGGCTGGAGCAGGTGCTGGTGAACCTCGTGCAGAACGCGGTCGAGGCCCTGGACGGGAGGCCGGGCGGGCGCATCCGGCTGGAGGCGCGGCGGGTGCCCGGCCCGGCCCCCGGCCGGGTCCGCGTCGCCGTGTCCGACAACGGGCCGGGGCTGGCGCCGGAGGTGGCGCGGTCCTTGTTCATGCCCTTCACCACCACGAAATCGGAGGGGCTGGGGCTGGGCCTCGTGATCTGCCGGGACATCGTGAGCGATTTCGGCGGGACGCTGGAGGCGGAGCCCCCTTGCGGGCCGGAGCCCGGCGGAAGCCTTTTCGTGATCACCCTGGAGCAAGCCGCTTGACCGACCTCGCCTTCGTGGATGACGACCCCTTCCTGCGCGAGGCCAATCTCCAGAGCGCCGCCCTGGCGGGGCTGGAGGCCCACGGCTTCGCCTCGGCCGAGGAGGCGCTGGCGGCGATCGGGGAGGATTTCCCGGGCGTCGTGGTCACCGACCTGCGGATGCCGGGGATGGACGGCACCGAGCTGTTCCGCCGCCTGCGCCGGCTGGACCCGGACCTGCCGGTGATCCTGATCACCGGCCATGGTGATATCGCCATGGCGGTCGCCGCGATCCGGGAGGGAGCCTACCACTTCCTGGCCAAGCCCTATCCGGCCGAGGAGCTGATGGGCGCGGTGCGGCATGCGCTGGAGAAGCGGCGGCTGGTGCTGGAGAACCGCCGCCTCGCCCGGGCCGTGGCGGCGGCCGAGGAGGACAGCCCGCTGCTGGGCAACACGCCGGAGATGGTGCGGCTGCGCAAGGTGCTGCGGCAGATCGCCGATGCCCAGGTGGACGTGCTGATCGAGGGTGAGACCGGCACCGGCAAGGACGTGGTGGCCAATGCGCTGCACCGCATGAGCCGCCGCGCCGCGCGGCCCTTCGTGGCGCTGAACTGCGGCGCCCTGCCGGAAACGGTGATCGAGAGCGAGCTGTTCGGCCACGAGCCCGGCGCCTTCACCGGCGCGCAGAAGCGCCGGGTCGGGCGGATCGAGCATGCGGATGGCGGCACGCTCTTCCTCGACGAGATCGAGGCCATGCCGCTGGCCTTGCAGGTCAAGCTGCTGCGGGTGCTGGAAACGCGGGAGATCGCGCCGCTCGGCACCAACGAGATCCGCCGGCTGGACCTGCGCGTGGTGGCGGCCACCAAGACGAACCTGCTGGAGCTTTCCCGGCGCGGCGGGTTCCGCGAGGACCTGTACTACCGCCTGCATGTGGTGACGGTGCATCTCCCCGCCCTGCGGCAGCGGCGGGACGACATTCCCCTGCTCTTCGCGCATTTCCTGCGCCGCGCGGCGGAACGCTTCGGCCTGCCGGTGCCCGAGATGACCCCGGCCCTGCGCCGCCACCTGATGGAGCATGACTGGCCCGGCAATGTGCGCGAACTGACGCATCATGCCGAGCGCGTGGCGCTGGGCCTGTCGGAGGAGGCCGCCCCGCCAGGCGAGGCGCGGGCGAGCCTGCCGGAACGGGTGGATGCCTATGAGGCCATGGTGATCCGCGACGCGCTGCGGGAACATGATGGCGACGTGCGCGCCACGGTCGAGGCGCTCGGCATCCCGCGGAAGACCTTCTACGACAAGCTGCGGCGCCACGACATCGACCAGCGCGCCTACCGGCTGCGGGAATAGGGCGACGCCAGGGGGGACGGCGCCGGAAACGTCATGCCACGCCGCGCCGGAGGGGCCTAGGATGGCCTGTGCCGGGACACGCCCCTGAGCCGCGGAGCCGCCATTGACCATTCCCGTCCTGCTTGCCATCGACATCGCGCCCGAGAACCTGGCGCGCCTGCGGGACGCGGGCTTCGAGCCCGTCCAGGCCGCCGGCCGCGCCCCCTTGCCCGAGGGCCGGGCCGCGGCGATCCGTGCCGTGCTGACCAACGGCTCCACCGGCTTCTCCGCCGCGCAGATCGCCGCCCTGCCCGCGCTGGAGATCGTCTGCGCCCTGGGCGCCGGCCATGAGAAGATCGACCTCGCCGCCGCTGCGGCGCGCGGCATCGCGGTCACCAACGGCGCGGGCACCAATGACGTGGCCGTCGCGGACCATGCGATGCTGCTGCTGCTCGCCATCGCGCGCGGGGTGGTCCAGGCGGATGCCGCGGCGCGGCGCGGGGAATGGGCCGGCGCGCGGCAGCTCCGCCCGTCGGTCAGCGGCAAGCGGCTGGGCCTGCTCGGCCTGGGCCATATCGGGCAGCGCATCGCCGACCGCGCCGCCGGCGGCTTCGGCATGGAGGTCGCCTATCACAGCCGGAGGGTGCGGGAGGGCTCCCCCTTCCGGCACGAGCCGGACCTCGGCGCCCTGGCGGCCTGGTGCGACTTCCTGGTGGTCGCCGCGCCGGGCGGGGCGGAGACGCGCCATCTCGTGGATGCGGCGGTGCTGCGGGCGCTCGGGACCGAGGGGTTCCTCGTGAACATCGCGCGCGGCAGCGTGGTGGATACCGGGGCGCTGATCGAGGCCCTGGAGCAGGACCGCATCGCCGGGGCGGGCCTCGATGTGGTGGAGGGCAAGCCGGACAACATCCCCGCCCGGCTGACCCGCCTGGAGAACGTGATCCTGACCCCGCACATCGCGGGCCGCTCGCCCGAGGCCGTGCGGGCGACGGTGCGGCTGGTGATCGACAACCTGCGGGCCCATTTTTCCGGGCAGCCCCTGCTGACGCCGGTTTCCGCCTGAAACCGGCGGCGGGCGAGGAAAAATCCTCCCCGCCGGCGGACTTCCGGAGGCGGGAATGCTACAGCCCGGCCCGAGTTCCCGATGCCGGCCCCGGGGCCGGCGAGACCTGAGGAGAGAGCATGCGCAACGATCCGATCTCCCTCGACCGGCTCTCCGCCGAGGTCGAGGCCAAGAGCCCCGCCTTCACCGCCGTGGCCGACCGGATCTGGGGCCATGCCGAGCTGCGCTTCCAGGAACACCGGTCGATCGAGGAGCAGATCGCGCTGCTGGAGGCCGAGGGATTCCGCGTCACCCGCAATGTCGGCGGCATCCCGACAGCCTTCATGGCCGAGGCCGGGTCCGGCGGCCCGGTGCTGGGCTTCCTGGGCGAGTTCGATGCCCTGGCCGGGCTGAGCCAGGAGGCGGGCGTCGCCGAGCCGAAGCCCGTCGCCCCGGGCGCCACGGGCCATGGCTGCGGCCACAACCTGCTCGGCGCGGGGGCCATGCTGGCCGCGGTGGCGGCGCGCGACGCCCTGGCCGCCAACGACCTGTCCGGCACGGTGCGCTACTATGGCTGCCCTGGCGAGGAAGGCGGCTCCGGCAAGACCTTCATGGCGCGCGAGGGCGCCTTCGACGACCTCGACGCGGCCGTCTCATGGCATCCGGGCGTGGTGAGCAGCGTGATGTCTTCCCGCTCGCTGGCCAATTTCCAGGTCTATTTCCGCTTCCACGGCCGCGCCTCGCACGCGGCGGGCTCGCCCTGGCTGGGCCGCTCCGCGCTCGATGCGGTGGAGCTGATGAATGTCGGCGTGAACTACCTGCGCGAGCACATGCCGCTGGACTGCCGTGTGCATTACGCCATCACCAACAGCGGCGGCGTCTCGCCCAACGTGGTGCAGGCGGAGGCCGAGGTGCTCTACCTGATCCGCGGCCCGCGCGTGAAGGAGGCGCAGGCCCTGTTCGAGCGGGTGAAGGCCTGCGCCGAGGGCGCCGCGACCATGACCGGCACCCGCATGACCATGGAGATCGACAAGGCCTGCTCCGACACCATCCCGAACACGGCGCTGGAGATGCGGATGCATGAAAACCTGCTCCGCCTCGGCGCGCCGGCCTTCGACGAGGCGGACCGCCGCTTCGCCGCCGAGCTGCGCCGCTCGCTGAGCGAGGAGGACATCGCCGACAGCATCGGGGCTGTGGGAGCGCCTGAGGAGGTGGGCGCGCAGGTGCTGCACGAGGGCGTGCTGCCCTTCGACGGCCGCTCGCGCGCCGGCAACGGCTCCACCGATGTGGGCGATGTCAGCCAGATCGTGCCGGTCGTGCAGTGCTGGGGCGCCACCTGGGCCGTGGGCACGCCCTTCCACACCTGGCAGGCGGTGGCGCAGGGCAAGAGCCCGCATGCGCACAAGGGCATGGTGCAGGCGGCCAAGGCCATGGCGGCCACGGCGCTCGACGCCTTCCGCGACCCGGAGCTGCTGGCCCGCGCCAAGGCGGAGCTGCGCGAGCGGACGGGCGGCAGGCCCTATGCCTGCCCGATCCCCGGCGAGGTGCTGCCGCCGCCGCTGCGCCAGCAGCGCGGCTGAACCGCGCGCCGCCGTTCACGCGGCGTCAACCATGGGCGTGCCAGGGGGAGCCATGAACCGCCCGCCCGGCACGGCCCCTCGCCCCGGAGCCCCGTCGCTTCCGGGGCCCAGAGCCGCCCGCAGCGGCCGGACCGGACACGCCAGACACACGGATGGAGACCACCATGCTGAAACGAGTCCTTCTCGGCGGGATCGCCGCGCTCTCGCTCACCCTCGCCACGGCGGAGGCGGGCGCGCAGGAGCTGACCATGGGCGTGGGGGCGCAGGTCACCTCGATGGACCCGCACTACCACAACCTCACGCCCAATTCGGGCGTGGCCGGGATGGTCTTCGGCACGCTGGTCGCCACGGATGCCAATGTGCGCCCGCGGCCCGGCCTCGCCCTGTCCTGGCGCCCGGTGGACGAGACGACCTGGGAGTTCAAGCTGCGCCCCGGCGTGAAGTTCCATAACGGACAGGATTTCACGGCGGAGGACGTGGCCTTCACCATCGCCCGCGTGCCGACGGTGCCGAATTCGCCTTCGTCCTTCGCGCAGTATGTCCGGGCCATCAAGCGCGTCGAGATCGTCGATCCGCTGACCGTCCGCTTCCACACGGAGGCGCCCTATCCGCTGCTGCCGACCGACCTCGTGAACGTCATGATGCTGGACCGCCAGACGCATGAGGGCGCGACGACCGAGGACTTCAACAGCGGCAAGGCGGCGATCGGCACCGGCCCCTTCCGCCTCGTCTCCTACCGCAGCGGCGACCGCATCGAGCTGGAGCGCAACGACGCCTACTGGGGCGACAAGCCGCACTGGTCCAAGGTGCACTACCGCATGATCACCAGCGACGCCGCCCGCACCGCGGCGCTGCTGGCGGGCGATGTGGACGTGATCGACCAGGTGCCGACCAGCGACCTGAAGCGGCTGCGCGACGACAAGCGGATCAATGTCGAGGAGACGGTCGGGCTGCGGCTGATCTATCTCGCGATGGACCAGGGCAACGAGGGCGATTCGCCCTTCGTCACCGGGCCGGACGGGCAGAAGCTTGGCCGCAACCCGCTGCGCGACGCGCGGGTGCGCCAGGCGCTGTCGATCGCCATCGACCGGCAGGCCATCGCGGCGCGGGTGATGGAGGATGCGACGGTTCCCACCGGGCAGGTCATGGCGGAGGGCACCACCGGCTACGTGCCCGACCTGCCGGCGCCCAAGGCCGATCCGGAGGCGGCGAGGAAGCTGCTGGCCGAGGCGGGCTATCCGCAGGGGTTCCGCATCACCATCCACGGCCCCAACGACCGCTACATGAACGATGCGCGGATCATCCAGGCGGTCGGGCAGATGTGGACGCGCATCGGCGTGCGGACCCAGGTCGACGCGCAGCCCTTCACCGCCTTCATCGCGCGTGCCAGCCGTGGCGACACCAGCGTCCACCTGATGGGCCTGGCGGCGACCAGCGGCGAGGCCTCCACCATGCTGCGCGCCCTGCTGGCGACGCAGGACAAGGAACTGGGCACCGGCGCCTCCAACCGCGGGCACTACTCCAACCCTGCCTTCGATACGAAGCTGAACGAGGCCATGCGGACCCTCGACGACGCGAAGCGGGAGGCGATCCTGCAGGAGGCGACGCGGATGGCGATGGCGGATACGGGGCTGATCCCGATCCACATCCAGAAGAACGCCTGGGCGCTGCGGCACGGCCTGAGCATCGACGCCCGCGCGGACGAGTACACGCGGGCCCAGGACGTGCGTCCGGCGGACTGAGCCGCCCTTGCCGGGTGGGGGTGTGCCGGGTGCCATCCCGGCAGGCCCTCGCCGGGCTGTGACACCGCTACAAGACACCGGCCTCCTCCGGCGAGCGTTTCGTGGATGCGAGGAGCGTGGCGCTGGTGGGACAACCATGGGGCGCGGCGTCCTCCATCCGCGATACGGACAGGAGAACCGCCATGGACCAGGACGAGAGCAGCGCCTCCCGCCGCCGGCTGATGCAGGGAACCGCCGCGGGGCTGGCGGCGATGGCGGTGCCGGGCCTCGCCGCCACGGCGCAGGCCCAGGGCGCCAACCCGCAGGCCTCCCCCGGCGCCGCGCCGAGGCTGGAGGACCCGCGCGCCGCCTATCCCGCCCCGCCTTTCCAGCCGCAGTCGCAGCCCTGGCCGGGGCTGGCCAGCCGCATGAACCCGCCGCCCGACCATGGGGAGAAGAGCTATCGTGGCAGCGGCCGCCTCGCCGGGCGCAAGGCGCTGGTCACGGGCGGCGATTCCGGCATCGGCCGCGCCGCCGTCATCGCCTTCGCGCGAGAGGGCGCGGATGTCGCCATCAGCTACCTGCCGGCGGAGGAGGAGGATGCGCAGCAGGTGGCGGCCCTGGTCCGCGAGGCCGGGCGCAAGGTGGTGCTCCTGCCCGGCGATATCCGCGACGCGGGCTTCTGCCGCAAGCTGGTGCAGGACGCGGTCGATGGGCTGGGCGGGCTGGACATCCTGGTCAACAACGCTGCCCGGCAGCACCATCACGACTCCATCCTCGACCTCAGCGAGGAGGATTTCGACTGGACGGTGCGGACCAACATCTACGCGATGTTCTGGATCACCAAGGCGGCGGTCCCGCACCTGAAGCCCGGCTCCGCCATCGTGAACACCAGCTCGGTCAATGCCTACCAGCCGAGCGAGATCCTGCTCGACTACGCCATGACCAAGGCGGCGATCATGAACTTCTCCAAGGGGCTGGCGAAGCAGCTCGCGAAGCGCGGCATCCGCGTGAACGCCGTGGCGCCCGGCCCCTTCTGGACCCCGCTGCAGGTCGCGGGTGGCCAGACCGAGGAGAACCTGAAGAACTTCGGCGCCCAGACCCCGCTGGGGCGCCCCGGCCAGCCCGCCGAGATCGCGCCGATCTACGTGCAGCTCGCCGCGGCGGATGGCAGCTACATCACCGGGCAGGTCTTCGGGGCCTCGGGCGGCGCCGGGATGCCTTGACGGGTGGCTCGGGGAGGCGCGTGGTCTTTCCCACTGCCTCCCCGCGCGTCCTCAGCGGCACATCAGGACGGGAATGTCCGCGTTCTCCAGCACGTGCCGCGTCACGCCGCCGAGGATGAGCTGCCGCAGCCGGGAATGGCTGTAGGCGCCCATGCAGAGCAGGTCGGCCCTGAACTCCTTGGCGGCGGACAGCAGCCCGGCGCCGATGTCCTTGCTCACCGGCTGGAACTCCTTGGCCTCGGCCTCGATGCCGTGCCAGCGGAGGTAGGAGAGGATGCCGTCCACCGAAGGGCCGCGCCGCTGGTAGCCGGTGGCGTAGAGGATCTGGATCGCCGAGGCATGGTGCAGCCAGGGCAGCGCGGCGGCGATGGCCGCGGCGCTTTCCGCCGTGCCGTTCCAGGCGCAGCAGGCGCGTGTGCCGATGGTTTCGGGCGGCAGGCGCGGCGCGATCAGCACGGGCCGCCCGCTGTCGAAGAGCACGGCGTGCAGCGCGTCGGAGGAGGAGACATCCTCCCCGGCCTCCGGATGCGGCACGATCGCCAGGTCGTAGAGGCGCGACTGCTGGGCGACGAGGTCCTCCTCGCGCCCCGCCACGCTCTCGAAGGACAGGGTCGCCGCATTCGCCTTGTTGGCGGTGGCGGCGTTGGTGGCGATCTGCACGTCCTTGCTCGCCACGAAGCGGTCGAAGAGCGCCCGCACGCGATGGGCGCGGTCGCCGCTCTCGCGCTCGGTGGCGGCCATCATCTCCTCGATCATCGCCCCGGAGAGCCCTTCGCCGGCCAGCGGCGCCACGTCGCGCGCATCGACGCGGACATGCAGGCAATGGACGTGGCTGTGCCAGATCCGCGCCATCATCAGCGCCGTCTGGAGGGCGGCTTCTCCCGCGGCCGTACCGGTCAGGGGGAGAAGGATTCGGCGGTAAGCCATGGAACTTCTTCCTATAGGCCCGGTCCGGCGCGGCGGGTCAGGGCTGCTCCCTGAAGCGCCGCACGGACCGGAGGGTGGGCCTCGGCCCGGATTGTCCCGCCGCGAAGGCCGCGGGGCAAGTCGCGCGAGCGGGATGCCATCACGAAGCGGGACGTGGATGCAACCGGCCGTCGTTCAGGACCGTCGTTCAGGACCGTCGTTCAGGGCCGTCGTTCAGGCAGGTTGCAGCCGCGCCAGGAGGGCCGTGGCCGCCGCGACCGGATCGCCATCCGCCCGCACCGCTTCCCAGGTGAGCGGGCCGGGATCGCGGCGCGTACTGGCCTCCAGCACGGCGAGGTCGGCATCCGAGGCATCGTGGCGCCGCGCGGCGATGCGGTCGCGCAGCACCGTCATGGGCGCCTCCAGCCAGAGGCCCAGGAAGGGGCAGCCGGCCTCCCGCGCCAAGGCCTCGATTCCCGCGCGCTGCGCCGGATCGAGGAAGGTGGCGTCGGCGATCACCGAATGGCCGCCGGTCAGGGCCTCGCGCGCTTCCCGCAGGAAGGCGGCATAGGTTTCCGCCTTGCGCGCCGGGGTATAGGCTTCGGGCGGCAGGCGGGTTTCCGGCTCCACCCCGGCGAGGCGCTTGCGGATCTCGTCGCTGCGCAGCACCGCCGCGCCGGGCGCCACGCCGATCCCGGGTGCCAGGGCGCGGGCCAGCCAGGACTTGCCGGTGCCGGGCAGCCCGCCGATGGCCAGCAGGACGGGCGGGGCGGGTTCCAGGTAGCCCCGTGCCGCGCGCAGGTAGGGCAGCCCGTCCGTGCCGGCCAGGACCTCGCAATACGACCGCACCATGGCGCGCAGGGAGAGCCAGGGCGCCAGCCCGCCCAGCAGCCCGGCATCCCCGGTGCGGCCGAGATAGCGCGACAGGGTCCGGTTGGCCGCCGCCCGGCTGGCGCGCCGGTCCAGGTCCATCAGCAGAAAGGCGAGGTCGTAGCCGGTGTCCACCGTGGCCAGCGCCTCGTCGAACTCCAGCGCATCGAAGGCCACGGGCCGGCCCATGGGCCCGCTGGGCCAGAGCACGAGGTTGCCGAGATGCAAGTCGCCATGGCACCGCCGCACATGCCCGGCGGCGGCGCGGGCGTTGAGCAGCCCCCGCCGCGTCGCGAAGGCCGCCCCGAGATCGCCGGCCAACCGCTCCACCTCCGGCATCGGCAGACCCGCCCGGCGGCAGGACTCGACGGCGCCCGCGAGGACGCGCTGCATCGCCGCCTCCGAGTCCAGTCCCTCGATCACGGGCTGCGTGGCGTGCAGCGCCGCCACCGTGTCGCCCAGAGCATCCGCCAGGGTGCCGTCCACGCCGTGGCGGGCCGCGATCAGGTTCAGGAAGCCGTCGGCGGGCAGGGTCGCCATCTCCAGCACCCAGTCCACCGCCTCTCCGTCGCCATCCAGGCGGAGCGGCCCGCCGGGGGCGCGGGTGATGGCATGCACGGCGTGGTAGATGCCGGGCGCGGCGGGGGCGTTGATCTCCAGCTCCCGCCGGCAGAAGCGCTCCCGCGCCTCCAGCCCGGTGAAGTCGAGGAAGCTCAGCGCCACGGCCTTCTTCAGCTTCAGTGTGCGCTCCGCCCCGACATAGATGGCGGAGATATGCGTCTCCAGCGGCGCGGCTGCCCCGGTCAGCCGGGACAGCAGGGCGCCGGTCTCGCGCTGCTCCGGCGGCAGGCTCACGGGTAGAGGCGCTGCCGTTCCCACCCCTCGCCGGCCCGGATGAAGACCACCCGGTCATGCAGGCGGTAGGGCGCGTCCTGCCAGAACTCGATGCTGTCGGGGATCAGGCGGAAGCCGCCCCAGTGTTCCGGGCGGGGCACCTCCTCATCGGGGAAGCGCTGTTCCGCCTCCCGCAGCCGCGCCTCCAGCTCGGCCCGGTCGGACAGCGGCTCCGACTGGCGCGAGGCCCAGGCGCCGAGGCGGGAGATCCGGGCGCGGGAGGCGTAATAGGCATCGGATTCCGCCGGGGTGGCGTGCTCGACGCGGCCCTCCACCCGCACCTGCCGGTGCAGGCTCTTCCAGTGGAAGCAGAGGGCGGCGCAGGGGTTGGCGTCCAGTTCCCGCCCCTTGCGGCCCGTGTAGTGCGAATGGAACATGAATCCCCCCGCATCCACGCTCTTCAGCAGCACGATCCGGGCCGAGGGGCGGCCATCCGCCCCCACCGTGGCGAGGCACATGGCGTTCGGGTCGTTGGGCTCGCTGGCCTCGGCCGCGCGCATCCATTCGCTGAACAGCGCGACGGGATCGGTGCTCAGGGTGAAGTCCGTATTGGCGTCCATGATCCCTTGCCCTCTTGCCGGGTCGTAAGGCATGTGCCACCCCTCCGGCCCCGCCGCAACATCACGGCCGGTCGCATGACCGGTGCCTCGGGACCACACCGCATGACCGACATCGCGCAAGAACACAATATTCCGACGGGCAACCTGATGGCGGGCAAGCGCGGCCTCGTCATGGGTGTCGCCAACGACCGCTCCATCGCCTGGGCCATCGCCCGTTCGGTGGCGGCCCAGGGCGGCGAACTCGCCTTCACCTATCAGGGGGAGGCGCTGGAGAAGCGTGTCCGCCCCCTGGCCACCAGCGTCGGCAGCGACCTGGTGATGCCCTGCGACGTGACCGACGACGCCTCGGTGGAGGCGGTGTTCCAGACGCTCGGCGAGCGCTGGGGCAAGCTGGACTTCCTGGTCCACGCCATCGGCTTCGCCAACAAGGAGTACCTGCGGGGCCGCTACATCGACACGCCGCGGGAGGCCTTCCTGCAGGCGATGGACATCTCCTGCTTCTCCTTCGTCTCCGTCGCGAAGCATGCGGCCGCGATGATGAACGAGGGCGGCTCGCTGCTGACGCTCACCTACCTGGGCGCCGAGCGGGTGATGCCCCACTACAACGTCATGGGCGTGGCCAAGGCGGCGCTGGAGGCCTCGGTGCGCTACATGGCCGCCGACCTGGGCGACCGCGGCATCCGCGTGAACGCGATCAGCGCCGGGCCGATCAAGACGCTCGCTGCCTCCGGCATCGGCGATTTCCGCTATATCCTGAAGTGGAACCAGTACAACGCGCCGATGCGGCGCAATGTCGGGCTGGAGGAGGTGGGCAATTCCGGCCTCTATTTCCTGTCCGGCCTTTCGACCGGCGTGACCGGCGAGGTCCACCACGTGGATTGCGGCTACCATACCGTCGGCATGAAGAACCCCGACGCCCCCGACATCACGGTGGAGAAGGGCTGACCGCCCTTTCCCGCATTCCAGGCGCCCTGCCCCCATGTCGCACAACAGCTTCGGCCACCTGTTCCGCGTGACCACCTGGGGGGAGAGCCACGGCCCCGCCATCGGCTGCGTCGTGGATGGCTGCCCGCCCGGCCTGCCGCTCGACGAGGCGGATATCCAGCCCTTCCTCGACAAGCGCCGCCCCGGCCAGTCGAAGCTGGTGACGCAGCGGCAGGAGCCCGACGAGGTCCGCATCCTGTCCGGCACCTTCGAGGGCCTGACCACCGGCACGCCGATCGCGCTGGAGATCACGAACCAGGACCAGCGATCCCGCGACTATGGCGAGATCGCCGACCGCTTCCGTCCGGGCCATGCCGACCTCGCCTACCACCTGAAATACGGGGTGCGCGACTATCGCGGCGGCGGCCGGTCCTCGGCGCGGGAGACCGCGATGCGGGTCGCCGCCGGGGCAGTGGCGCGCAGGGTGCTGGGGCCGGAGATCCGCATCCGCGGCGCCATGGTGGCGCTGGGCGGCGACGGGGTGGACCGCTCCACCTGGAACTGGGCCGAGGTGGAGCGCAACGCCCTCTTCTGCCCCGATGCCGGCGCCGCCGCGCGCTGGGAGGAGCGGCTGATGGCGATCCGCAAGGCCGGCAGCAGCATCGGCGCCGTCATCGAGGTGGTGGCGGAGGGCGTGCCGCCCGGCCTGGGCGCGCCGCTCTATGGCAAGCTGGACGCCGACCTCGCCGCCGCGCTGATGAGCATCAACGCGGTGAAGGGCGTCGAGATCGGCGAGGGCTTCGCCGCCGCCGCCCTGTCCGGCGAGGAGAACGCGGACGAGATGCGCATGGGGGCGGAGGGCGAGGTGCTCTTCTCCGCCAACCATGCCGGCGGCATCCTGGGCGGCATCTCCACCGGCCAGCCGGTCGTCGCGCGCTTCGCGGTGAAGCCCACCTCCTCCATCCTCCGGCCGCGCCGGGCGGTGGACCGTTTCGGGGCGGATGTGGAACTGGTCACCAAGGGCCGCCACGATCCCTGCGTCGGCATCCGCGCCGTGCCGGTGGGCGAGGCCATGATGGCCTGCGTGCTGGCCGACCACCTGCTGCGCCACCGCGCCCAGAACCCGGATGCCCCCACCCGCGCCCGCCTGCCGCGCAACTGAGCGCCTCACGAAGACGTTTGATTGACCGATCCCGAAACTCGGGATTTAGCGGCGGTGCGGTTTCGGAGGGTTGATCCGTATGGCGTATGCGGCAGGGTCTCATCACGCCATCAAGGACGCGTTCCTCGATCTCGCCGGCGAGGAGGCATGGCTTCAGCGCCTTTCCGACATCAGCGAGGCCTCCCGCCGCCGTTCCTTCAGCGCCCGTGCCCTGCAACAGCGCCATGCCCTCGAACTCGCCCTGGCCCGCATCTTCGGCGGCGAGGCCCAGGCCAGCCTGGGCCGGCCAGGCAGCGCCGCCACCGAGGCACGGGCGCTGGATTTCGCGCGGGAGGCGGTGGAGCTGGCCGCGACCCTGCCGCCCGGGCCGCGCGACCGGCTGCGCCACCTGCTCGCCGCCGGGCTGACGGGGCAGGCCAATCTCATCCCCCTCTTCCACATGCTGCGGGTGGCGAGCCTTCAGCGCTCGCGCGGCTTCATCGTGCATCATGCAGGCCTGATCGACGGCACGCCGCACGACCTGCTGATCCGGCGGGAGGAGGCGGAGGCGGAGATCGTCTGCGGGACGGCGCTCGCCGACGAGGGGCGCCCCCTGCACCACAGCGGCTGGTGCACGCTGGTGGACCGGGTGAATCCCGACCTGCACACCTGGCTCTCGGCGCATCCGGGCCGCTATGTCCTCAAGGTGACGCTGCCGGACGGCATCCAGGAGCCGGAGCACGTCGCCGAGCTGCACCGGCGTATCACCGCCCTCCTGTCCTCCCGCAAGCGCCACGATGCCGACCAGGCGGCGGTGCTGAAGCTCGATCCGCTGCTGGTCGCCGGGGCGCAGGCCGCGCTGCCCGCGGTGCTGCGCGCCCAGTTCGGCCCCGACACGCATCTCGCCATGGCCGGCGACCCCAGCGGCGGCAACATCCTGGTGATCGCCGCGCGGTCCGGGCGGGAGAACGGCATCGCCGCCGCCCTCTGCCGCCACGCCACCCTGGCAGCCTCCCGCCTCAGCGGCACGCGCCCCGGCATCCTGGCCATGTTCCTGGAGGACCTGAACCGGACGGAATGGCGCAGCCTGCGCGAGAGCCTGGAGCTGGAAGGGGCGGTCCGCCGCTTCCTCACCCAGCCCGCGGCGCGCCATGTGGTCGCGGTGAGCTGCGCCACCCGGATGGAGATGTTCGGCATGGTGCCGCCCGACGCGACTCCCGGTGGCGAGCTGCGCTTCCGCCACCCCTCGCATCCGCAGGGCCGCCTTTCGGCTTTGCTACCCTCGGTTGAGTCTTGCGGCTGATCCCGGCAGACCGCGCCGAATAGTGCGTTCCGGAAAACCTTGCGACTTTATGAATGTTGTTGTTGCAGGCCATTGCCCCGAGGGGCATTGTCGGCACGTTGCAGTGCAAAATTCGGGGAAGGTCGGATGACCGATAGCGAGCTCGAGAACGCACTCGAGGAGTTGGACCGTCTCATTAACGATCCGGAGATCAGAATGGATCCGGATCGCGTCTGGAATCTTCTTGCGCAGCTTCGTACGCAGAACCCTGCCGATGGCGCTGGCAGCCACGTCATGACTGCCACGCCGGCCGTTTCCGTCCAGACCACGGCCTGACGCCCCCGGGGAAGGCACGTCCCTCCCGGATCGATCCCGGCGGCAGGGCTCCGGTTCAGGAGCTCCCGTCCCGGCGGGCGGCGATCAGGAACTCCTTGTTCCCTTCGGGACCGGTGATCGGACTTTCCGTCACCCCGAGAACCGACCAGCCCTCCAGCCCCGTCCACCATTCCCGGATCATGTTGCAGACCCGGCGATGGACGTTCGGGTCGCGCACCACGCCGCCCTTGCCCACGGCATCCGGTCCCGCCTCGAACTGCGGCTTGATCAGCGCGGCGGCCCAGGCCCCGGGCGCCGCGAGGCCGAGCGCCGCCGGCAGGACGGTGCGCAGCCCGATGAAGGACGCGTCGCAGACCACGGCACCCAGGGGCTCCGGGACATGGGTGGCGTCGATGTAGCGGGCGTTCGTCCGCTCCATCACCACCACGCGCGGGTCCTGGCGCAGGCTCCAGGCGAGCTGGCCATGGCCGACATCCACGGCATAGACCTTCGCCGCCCCGTGCTTCAGCAGCACGTCGGTGAAGCCGCCGGTGGAGGCGCCGACATCAATGCAGGTGCGCCCGTCGGGCTTGAGGCCGAAATGGCCCAGGGCATGGGCCAGCTTGACGCCGCCGCGCGAGACCCAGGGGTGTTCCTGCCCCCGCACCTGGAGGGGCATGTCCGGCTTCACCGGCTGGCCCGGCTTGTCCACCCGTGCCTCGCCGGAAAAGACCTTGCCGGCCAGGATCAGCGCCTGGGCCCGGGTGCGGCTCTCGGCGAGGCCACGGTCCACCAGGGCCTGGTCGGCGCGGGTCTTGCCGGCGGCGGGGCCGGAAGGGGCGCGCGGGGCGGGCGCCCCGGCCTCCGCCTTCCGATCCGCCTTCACGCCCTGGCGGGCGCCAGCGCCGCGCCCCCCGCAGCGGAGCCCAGGGCCGACTGCACCGTCGCCACCACATGGGCGGCGTTCAGCGCGGCTTCGTCGTACTGCTTCCGCGGGTTGTTGTGGTCGATGTAGCGGTCGGGCAGCACCATCGGCCGGAAGCGCAGCCCGCCATCCAGCAGGCCCTTCCAGGCCAGATGCTGCGCCACGAAGCTGCCGAAGCCGCCGACCGAGCCTTCCTCGATCGTCACCAGCACGCCGTGGTGACGGGCCAGCTGCTCCACCAGGGCCGTGTCCAGCGGCTTGGCGAAGCGCGCATCGGCCACGGTGCAGGAAAGCCCCTGCGCCGCCAGCTCGTCCGCCGCCTTCAGGCATTCCGCGAGCCGCGTGCCGTAGGACAGCAGCGCGACCGCCGTGCCCTCGCGCAGGATGCGGCCCTTGCCGATCGGCAGGATCTCGCCCCGCTGCGGCAGGGCGGCGAGGCCGGTGCCCTCGCCGCGCGGATAGCGGAAGGCGATCGGCCCGGCGTCATGGGCCGCCGCCGTGGCCGTCATGTGGACCAGCTCCACCTCGTCGGCCGGGGCCATCAGCACCATGTTCGGCAGGCAGCCGAGATAGGCGATGTCGAAGGACCCCGCATGGGTGGCGCCATCCGCGCCGACCAGCCCGGCCCGGTCCATGGCGAAGCGCACCGGCAGGTTCTGCAGCGCCACGTCGTGCATCACCTGGTCGTAGGCGCGTTGCAGGAAGGTCGAGTAGATCACGCAGAAGGGCTTCATCCCTTCCGTCGCCATGCCGGCGGCGAAGGTGACGCCATGCTGCTCGGCGATGCCCACGTCGAAGGTGCGCTTCGGGAAGCGCTTGCCGAAGAGGTCGAGGCCGGTGCCGGAGGGCATGGCGGCGGTGACCGCCACGATCCGGTCGTCGCGCTCCGCCTCGGCGATCAGCGCATTGGCGAAGACCCTGGTGTAAGCCGGCGGGCCGGGGGGCGCCTTCTGCTGCTCACCCGTGACGACGTTGAACTTCTGCACGCCGTGGTACTTGTCGGGTGCGGATTCCGCCGGGGCGTAGCCCTTGCCCTTCTTGGTCACGACATGCAGCAGGACCGGCTGCCCCTCATCCGCGTCGCGCAGGTTCCGCAGCACCGGCAGCAGCGCGTCGAGGTCGTGGCCGTCGATCGGGCCGACATAGTAGAAGCCCAGCTCCTCGAACAGCGTGCCGCCGGTCAGCAGCCCGCGCGCGTATTCGTCCGCCCGTTCCGCGGCGCGGGCCAGCGGCGCCGGGAAGCGCTTCGCCAGCTTGCCCATCACGTCCCGGATGGAGAGGAAGGGCCGCGAGGAGATGGTGCGCGACAGATAGGCCGAGAGCGCCCCCACCGGCGGGGCGATCGACATGTCGTTGTCGTTGAGCACCACGATCAGGCGGGACTTCATGGCGCCGGCGTTGTTCATGGCCTCGTAGGCCATGCCGGCGCTCATCGCGCCGTCGCCGATCACGGCGATGACGTTGCGCGCGTCGCCCTTCAGGTCTCGCGCCACCGCCATGCCGAGGCCGGCGGAGATCGAGGTCGAGGAATGCGCCGCGCCGAAGGGGTCGTACTCGCTTTCCGACCGCCGGGTGAAGCCGGACAGGCCCCCGGGCTGCCGCAGGGTGCGGATGCGGTCGCGCCGCCCGGTGAGGATCTTGTGCGGATAGGCCTGGTGGCCGACATCCCAGATCAGCCGGTCGGCCGGCGTGTCGAAGACGGCGTGGATGGCCACCGTCAGCTCGATCACCCCGAGGGAGGCGCCGAGATGCCCCCCGGTGCCGCTCACCGCGTCGATGGTTTCCGCCCGCAGCTCACTGGCGAGTTGGCGGAGCTGTTCGGCCGAAAGGTTGCGCAGGTCCGCCGGGATGCGGAGGCGGTCAAGCAGCGGCGTGCTGGGTCGTGACATGGGTCCTCCGGCCGCGTGGATGGTGTCAGTTCCTACGCTGGATCGCGTAGTCGGCGAGCTGGCGCAGAAGTTCCGCCTTCTCCCCGAAGCTGTCGAGATGCCGCCGCGCCTGGGCGACGAGGCGTTCGGCCTGGACCTGGGCGCGTTCGAGGCCGAGCAGGCTGACCAGGGTGGCCTTGCCCGCACCGGCATCCTTGCCGGTGGCCTTGCCCGCCTCCTCCACCGTGGCGGTGGCGTCCAGCAGGTCGTCGGCGATCTGGAAGGCGGCGCCGACATCGTGCCCGTAGGAGCAGAGCGCCATGCGCTGCGCGGCGGGCGCCTTGCCCAGGATCGCGCCGGCCTCGGCCGAGAACTCGATCAGCTTGCCGGTCTTGAGCAGTTGCAGCCGCCCGATCTCGGCCTGGGTCATGGGCTCCGTGGCGCTTTCGGCCAGGATGTCGAGCATCTGCCCGCCCACCATGCCGCGCGCGCCGGAGGCCAGGGCCAGGTGCAGGCAGAGCTCCGCCCGCACCGCCGGATCGGGATGCGTGTCGGGCGCCGCCAGCACGGCGAAGGCCTGGGTCTGCAACGCGTCGCCGACCAGGATGGCGGTGGCCTCGTCCCACTGCTTGTGGACGGTGGGCTTGCCGCGGCGGAGGTCGTCGTCGTCCATCGCGGGCAGGTCGTCATGCACCAGCGAATAGGCGTGCAGCATCTCGATGGCGGCGGCGACGCGCAGCGCGGAGGCGCGGGCGACGTTGAACTGCCGCGCGCCCTCCAGCACCAGGAAGCCCCGCATCCGCTTGCCTCCGCCCATGGCGGCATAGCGCATCGCGGCGAAGAGCGGCGCCTCCCGCCCTTCCTCGCGCGGCAGCAGGATGTCGAGCGCCTGCTCGATCTCCCCCTGCGCGGCGGTGAGCGCCGTGGTCAGGGATGTCGGCATGGCCTGGCCGCTCATTCCTCGATCTCCCGCAGCGACGGCCCGTTGGGGCCGGGGACGATCGCCTGCACGCGCTGCTCCGCCTCGTTCAGCTTCCGCTCACAATGGGCCCGCAGGGCGGTGCCGCGGGTGTAGCTGGCGATCGCCGTCTCCAGGGAAGCATCGCCGCGCTCCAGGCTGCGGACGATCTCCTCGAGCTCGCGCAGCGCCTCCTCGAAGGAAAGCGTTTCCACCACGGGCGACGTGTCGTTCATGAACCTCGTTTCCAGAAGCCGGTCCCCGTTATCCATGTCTCAGGCATCCATCAGGGCCCGCACATGCGCGGCCACGGAACGGGCCAGCGCGTCCAGGTCGTAGCCGCCTTCGAGCATGGATACCACCCGCCCACCGCAGACCCGCCTTGCAACCGCGCAAATTTCGCCGGTCACCCAGGCGAAATCCGCTTCCGTCAGGCGGAGATGGGCCAGCGGGTCGCGGGCATGGGCGTCGAAGCCCGCCGAGACCAGGATGAGGCCGGGGGAGAAGCCTTCCACCGCGGGCAGGATACGCTCCGACCAGGCGGCCCGGAACTCGTCGCCCTTGGCGC
The DNA here is from genome assembly GCF_002754815.1 of Roseomonas sp. FDAARGOS_362. Taxonomy (GTDB): domain Bacteria; phylum Pseudomonadota; class Alphaproteobacteria; order Acetobacterales; family Acetobacteraceae; genus Roseomonas; species Roseomonas mucosa. The sequence continues at coordinate 1,156,155 of NZ_CP024588.1, forward strand.
CCGGCGGCAGGGCGACATTGAGGATATTGCCCATGCCACGCTCGCTCGCGGCGCCGGTGCCGGGATAGAGCGGCATCTGGTGCGAGGAGGCGAAGAAGACGCTGGGATCGCGCTCAAACACCGCCTGGGTGCCGTTGCCGTGGTGCACGTCGAAATCCAGGATCGCCACCCGTCCCGCGCCGTGCACCTCCTGGGCATGGCGGGCCGCGACGGCGATGTTCGAGAAGAGGCAGAAGCCCATGGCCCGCGCGGGCTCCGCATGGTGCCCGGGCGGGCGCACGGCGCAGAAGGCCCTGGCGAACTCGCCGCGCATCACCGCATCCACGGCGGCGATTCCGGCCCCGGCGGCGTGCAGCGCGGCCTCGGCGCTGCCCGAGCCCATGGCCGTGTCGCCGTCGATCACCACGTGCCCGTCGCCTTCGGGCCGCGTCGCCAGGATGGTGTCCACATAGCTGGCCGGATGCACGCGCATCAGCTGCTCGCGCGTCGCACGGGGCGCTTCCTCCCGCGCCAGCATCGAGAAGCACTGCGCCTCCAGCGCCTCCAGCACCACGCGCAGGCGCGCCGGGCGTTCCATGGCCTCGAAGCCCATGTCGTGACCCAGGCATGCCCGGTGCGTCAGCAACAGAAGATCCACTTGTTCTTCTTCCCCCTGCCCCGGCCCCGGCGGTCTGTCCCCCTGGGCCGGCCCCCCTCCCGCGCCGGGTCAGCCGGCTTCGGACGCGACCGTGTCCTTCCGCTTTCGCAGCGTGAAGCGGTACAGGCCCGCCCCCTCGCTGAAGCTGACGAGCGCATGGCCGGTCTCCCGGGCATAGGCCTGGAAATCCTTGACGCTGGCCGGGTCCGTAGCCAGCACCGTCAGCCGCGCCCCGGCAGGCAGGGATCGAAGGGCCTTGTTCGCCTTCAGCACCGGCAGGGGGCAGCTCAGCCCCTTCACGTCGAGCACCGTCTCGCTCATCGTCGCAATTCCATCACTCCAGCGCCAGGCTGTCCAGCACGGCGGAACCCGCCGGACCTTCCGGCCGGGCCGGTCACCGGACTGTGTCCGGCGGTGGTTCCTGTCGCGCCCCTCTCTGCCCGGCTCCGTGCCCCGCGTCACGTCCCGCTTCCATGACCACCGGCGGGGTGCCCCGGCGGCACGCGGTCCCGCTTGCCGGCCTCCCCGTCTTGCCGCAGCCTCCGGGGCAGGAGAACGAGGCTGGTCATGCGCATCAAGCTTGGCGTGGATCTGGGTGGCACGAAGACGGAGATCGTCGCCCTGGACGAGGATGGCCGCGTGCGCCTTCGCAGGCGCAGGCCGACACCCCGGGCCTATGACGACATCGTGAACAACATCGCCGCGCTGGTGGCGGAGGCGCAGGCGGAGTTCCAGGGCACCGATGCGAGGCCGACCATCGGCATCGGCATCCCGGGCAGCATCAGCCCCCATACCGGCCTGGTGCGGAACGCCAACACGCAGGAGATGAACGGGCATCCGCTCGACGTCGATCTGGCCAATGCCATCGGCCGCGAGGTCCGGGTCATGAACGACGCCAACTGCCTGGCGATGAGCGAGGCCGCCGACGGGGCGGGCCGGGGCTATCCGGTCGTCTTCGCGGTGATCCTGGGCACGGGCTGCGGCGCCGGCATCGTGGTGAACGGCTATCCGCTGGACGGTCCGAACCGGATCGCCGGCGAATGGGGGCACACCCCCCTGCCCTGGATGCGCGCCGAGGAGATGCCGGGCACCCATTGCTGGTGCGGCAACCCGAACTGCCTGGAGACCTATCTTTCCGGCCCCGGCCTGGCCATCGACACCTATGGTCCCGGCCACCGGGACGCCTCCGCGATCGGCGAGCAGGCCGCCGCCGGCGATGCCATCGCCCGTGCCGGGCTGGAGCGCCACGCCGACCGGCTGGCCCGGGCCCTGGCCAACCTGACGAACATGCTGGACCCGGACGTGATCGTGCTCGGCGGCGGCGTCTCGAATCTGGAGCACTGCTACCATGAGGTGCCGCGCCTGATGGAACCCTGGATCTTCGGGGATTCTCGCCGGATCAACATCGTGCAGGCGAAGCACGGGGACAGTTCGGGCGTCTTCGGCGCCGCCCGGCTCTGGGACCGCGGCTGAAGAACAGGAGCCGAAGTCCTCGCCACCGGAAGCCGGGCGGGAACTTGGCCGCCGAAATGTCCGGCCGGGCTTCTTGCCCGTCTCGTGGCGTGATGAGGTGACCGCAACTTGCCGGCAAAGTCTCCGTTAAGCCGGGGAGACCAGCCGGGAGAAGAAGGACCCTGAAACGCAGGGGAATCACTTCTCCACAGGGTCTGCCCAAGGAGACCAACAATGAACAAGACCTTGCTCTCGGCCTGCGCCCTGGCCCTGGCCCTCGGGGCCGGTGCTGCCTCGGCACAGTCGATGCCGGACACCCAGGCCCGGCCGGGCGCCACGCCCCGCGACAACAGCGGCGCAGGTTCCTCGGGCGTCGATACGCCGATGCTGAACCGGCCGGCAACGAGCCGTCCCGGCTATGGCTCCACGCCGCGCGACAACAGCGACGCCGGCTCCTCCCGCGTCAACAGCCCCCAGATGAACCGGACCGGCACCACCTATGCCGCCCCGGGATCGACGCCGCGGGATGTCAGCGGCGCCGGTTCCTCGGCAGTGGAGGGCGGCCCCGGCACCGGCCCGGCGCATCTGCGTGGCAATCGCGGCCACACGACCGGTCGCAGTGCCAGCAACGGCGCCTATCTCGGGGGTGGCGGCGTCTATGAACGCGGCCCCGACGGCACCCTGCGTCTCGTGCAGTAATCGGGGGCCCCCCTTCCTGCCTCGCGGGAAGGGGAACCACCGGGAGAAGAAAAAGCCGCCACGGGTCCGTGGCGGCTTTTTCGTGTTCCGGCCTCCCTCCGGGGTGATCCCGGCAAGCGGCGGGGCGGAGGGAGGCTCGCCCCGCACGGCCCTTTCAGGCCGGCACCGGGGCCGGCTGGCTCACCGGGGCGGTCCCGGCGAGCTGGGTCTTCACCAGCTCGGCGAAGCGGCCGTTCAGCGCCACCAGCTCGTCAAAGGTGCCGCGTTCCGTGATGTAGCCGGAATCGAACACCATGATCTCGTCCGCGTCCCGGACGGTGGAAAGCCGGTGGGCGATGATGAAGGTGGTGCGCCCCGCCATCAGGGCCTTCAGCGCCTTCTGCACCCGGGCCTCGGTGGCGGTGTCGAGTGCGCTCGTCGCCTCGTCCAGGATCAGCACCGGCGGATCCTTCAGCAGCGCGCGGGCGATGGAAAGGCGCTGCTTCTGTCCGCCCGAGAGCGTGCTGCCACGCTCGCCGATGAGCGTTTCGTAGCCCTGGGGCTGGCGCATGATGAAGTCGTGCGCCTCGGCCATGCGGCAGGCGTGCTCGATCTGCTCCTGCGTCGCGTCGGGCCGGCCGATCAGCAGGTTCTCGCGGATGGTGCGGTTGAACAGCATCGAATCCTGGAAGACCACGCCGATATTGTCGCGCAGCGAATTCAGCGAGATGTCCCGCAGGTCGTGCCCATCCAGGGTGATCCGGCCGGAGACCGGGTCCCAGAGCCGCTGGAGCAGCGACATGGCGGTGGACTTGCCGGCGCCGGTCTGGCCGACCAGGGCCAGGGTGCGGCCCTGCGGCGCGGTGAAGGAGACGTCCTTGAGGATCAGCGGACCGCCCGGATAGCCGAAGGCCACGTTCTCGAAGCGCACCTCGCCCTTCGCCTGGACGATATCGACGGCGTTCGGCTTCTCCGGCACGGAGGAGCGGGCATCCAGCACGGCGAACATCTCCGCCAGGGCGGGCATCTGCAGCACGGTCTGCGAGGCGAAGGCCACCGCGCCCTCCATGCGGGAGATCAGCATGTTGGCGAAGCCCATGAAGGAGACGATCTCGCCCACCGTCGCCTGCCCCCGCATGTGCAGCCAGGTGCCGAGCAGGAAGATCAGGATGATGCAGATGGTGGAGCAGGCGCGGGTCATCACCGTCACCACCGCCCACCAGTTCAGCACCGGGAACTGGTGCGCCAGGACCTGCTGGATGGTGTCGCCGAAGGCCCGGGTCTCGGCATTGATCCGGGTGAAGGCCTGCACCACCGTCACGTTCGACAGCGCATCCTGCACATTGCCCGCGAGGCCGGAATGGAGCTTCTCCACATGCTCCTGCGCCGCCTGGGTGCGCTTGATCACGAAGATCGAGACGGTGACGAAGATCACCACCAGGGCCATGAGCAGCAGGCCCAGGCGCCAGTTCAGGAAGAGGGTCAGGGGCAGGAGCACGATGGCCGAGAGGAAGGTCATCAGGTGCTCGCGGAAGAAGCCCAGCCAGAGCGAGAACAGCTTGTCCGAGCCGGAGAGCATGATCTTCATGATCCGGCCGGACTGCGTGTCGCCATGGAAGGACAGCGGCAGCGACAGCACGTGCTGGAAGAAGCGGTGCATCGAGACCAGCCGGTTCCGGTGCGACATCCGGTCCGCCAGCAGCGAGGTCGCGACATTCGCCGCGATCCCGGTGAGGCCCACCGCCCCCCAGACCACCAGCAAGGCCATGGCTTGGCGCCAGATCTCGCCGGCGGGCAGGCGGCCGGAGGCGGAAAGGACGTCCACCACCCGCCCGAACAGGACGGGCTCCAGGAACTGCAGCCCGGCCAGGGCCAGAGCGGAGAAGGCGAGGCCGATCGCGACCCATTTGTCTGGCGCCAGGAGACCCAGCACCCTGGCGTAGAGGCGGATGAAATGCATGCGGCTCCCTCACCTTGCCGGCACAAACTCCGTCAGCCGGCGATGGGCCGCAAGCCCGGGGCACGCCGGCCGGTCAGGGCGGGAACGCGTCATCCCCGCTTCGGCTGACCATGCCGGGCCGCTTTTTTCCACCGGTGCGCGGCGCCCGGCCCGACATGCCGCGCGAGGCGCCACCGATGGCGCAAGCGCGACCAGGCGGCCGGGCCGCGAAGCCCACCGCCAGCCGGAATGGGCGAGCCGGAACCGGATCGCCCCATGGGAACGCGCCAGCCGGAAGGAGGAACCTCCGGAGCGGCGCAGCAGATCCTACTTCGGTGCCAGGACCATGATCATCTGGCGGTTCTCCAGGCGCGGCATGGATTCCACCTTCACGGTGTCGCCCAGCTCGGTCCGGATCCGCTCCAGCACCTTGGCACCCAGATCCTGGTGCGCCATCTCGCGGCCGCGGAAGCGAAGCGTCACCTTGACCTTGTCGCCTTCCTCGATGAAGGAGCGCGCGGCGCGCATCTTCACCTCGTAGTCGTGGTCATCGATGTTCGGCCGTACCTTGATCTCCTTGATCTCGACGACCTTCTGCTTCTTGCGGGCCTCGTTGGCCTTCTTCTGCTGCTCGTACTTGTACTTGCCGTAGTCGGTGATCTTGCAGACCGGCGGATCGGCGTTCGGGCTGATCTCCAGGAGATCCATTCCCACATCATAGGCACGCAGCAGGGCCTCGCGCGCGCTCATCACGCCGAGCATCTCGCCGTCCTGATCGATCAGGCGGACCTGCGGGACGCGGATATCCTCGTTTACCCGCGGACCGTCGCGGGTGGGAAGCTGGTTCGGAATAGGGCCTCGGGCCAGGGTTAGCTCCTGTTACGGTTTCGTAGGGATGATTTTATGGTGCGCGGCTCAGGCCGCTGCAACCATGTTCTCGCGCTTGGCATCGGGCGGGACGGCTTCCGCCGCCAGCTTCGCCACGGCCTCGTCCAGGGACAGGGTCTCCTGTTCGCGCCCGGGCAGGCGGCGCAGCACGATCTTCCCTTCCTCGGCCTCGCGCCGTCCGATCACCACCATCAGCGGCACGCGGCCCGCGATATGGTCCGCCACCTTGCGGTTGATCTTCTCGTTGCGCGTGTCGAGCTCCACCCGGAGCCCGGCGGCACGCAGCGCCTGTCCCACCTGCTCGGCATAGGCATCGGCATCGCTGACGATGGTCGCCACCACCACCTGCACCGGCGCGAGCCAGAGCGGGAAGCGGCCGGCATGCTGCTCGATCAGGATGCCGATGAAGCGCTCGAAGCTGCCCAGGATGGCGCGGTGCAGCATGACCGGGCGCTTGCGGCTGCCGTCCTCGGCCACGTACTCGGCGTCCAGGCGCTCCGGCAGCACGAAATCCACCTGCAGCGTGCCGCACTGCCAGTCGCGGCCGATCGCGTCGCGGAGCACGAATTCCAGCTTCGGGCCGTAGAAGGCGCCCTCCCCCGGGTTCATCTCGTATTCCACATTGGCGATGCGGCAGGCCTCGTGCAGCGCGCCTTCCGCGTGGTCCCAGACCTCGTCCGTCCCGGCGCGCTTCCCCGGGCGGTCGGAGAACTTCACCCGGAAGTTCTCGAAGCCCAGGTCGCGGTAGATGGCGGAGAGCAGCGCCACGAACTTGACCGTCTCGCCCGCGATCTGCTCCTCGGTGCAGAAGATGTGCGCGTCGTCCTGGGTGAAGGAGCGCACCCGCATGATGCCGTGCAGCGCGCCCGAGGGCTCGTAGCGGTGGCAGGCGCCGAACTCGGCCATGCGCAGCGGCAGCTCGCGGTAGCTGCGCAGGCCCTGGTTGAAGATCTGCACGTGGCAGGGGCAGTTCATCGGCTTCAGCGCGAGGACGCGGTCCTTCTCGGATTCGTCCTCGACGGTCGCGATGAACATGTTCTCGCGGAACTTCTCCCAGTGGCCGGAAGCGATCCAGAGCTTGCGGTCCACGAGCTGCGGGGTGCGGACCTCCTGGTAGTCCGCATCGTCCAGCCGGCGGCGCATGTAGTCCTCCAGCGCCCGGTAGAGCTTCCAGCCCTTCGGGTGCCAGAAGATGGAGCCGACCGCTTCCTCCTGGAGGTGGAAGAGGTCCATCTCCTTGCCGATCTTGCGGTGGTCGCGGCGCTCGGCCTCCTCCAGCCGGAGCAGATAGGCATCCAGCTCCTTCTGGTCGCGCCAGGCGGTGGCGTAGATGCGGGACAGCATGGCGTTGCGGTGGTCGCCACGCCAATAGGCCCCGGCCACCTTCATCAGCTTGAAGGCGGAGCCGATATCGCCGGTCGAGCGCATATGCGGCCCGCGGCAGAGGTCGAGCCAATCGCCCTGGCGGTAGATGCTGATCGGCACGTCCGCCGGCAGGTCACGGATCAGCTCGGCCTTGTAGCGCTCGCCCTTCTCCTCGAAGAAGCGGATCGCTTCCTCGCGCGGCCAGACCTCGCGCACGAAGCCCGCGTTGCGCGCGACGATCTCGCGCATCTTCGCCTCGATCGCCGGGAAGTCCTCCGGGGTGAAGGGCTCGTTGCGGGCGAAATCGTAGTAGAAGCCGTCCTCGATCGCCGGGCCGATGGTGACCTGGGTGCCGGGGAAGAGCTCCTGCACCGCCTCGGCCAGCACATGCGCCGCGTCGTGCCGGATCAGCTCCAGCGCCTCCGGGTCCTTGCGGGTGACGAAGCGGAGGCTGGAATCCACCTCGACCGGGGTGGCGAGGTCCACCAGCTTCCCGTCCAGCTCCATGGCGAGCGCCGCCTTGGCGAGGCCGGGACCGATGGCGGCCGCGACCGTCGTGCCCGTCACCGCCCCGTCGAAAGAACGGGTGGATCCGTCGGGCAGAGTGATCACGGGCATGGGCGCGGGCCGTTCCTTGCGTGGGGAGGGGTGTGAAACAAGGCGCGACCTTTGGGACCGCGCCCGCAACACGTCAAGGTGGGGCAGATGGTGACGGTGCCGGCAGCACGTCCAGGCCGCGCAGGGCTGTCATGACGGCAGCGGGGTCCAGGCTGTCCAGCGGCAGGCGTTGCAGCGACGCCGCCCTGTCCCCGCGCGGCGCGGTGAGCGCGGGATCGCTGTCCGCGCCGAACAGGGTCAGGGTCGGGCTGCCCACCGCCGCCGCCAGATGGGTGGGGCCGGTGTCGTTGCCCACGGTGAAGGCGGCCCGGCGGAGCAGCGCCGCCAGCTCGAAGAGCGAGGTGCGGCCGGTCAGGTCGATGGCGTCCGGCCGCTCCGCGCGCACCGCTCTGGCCAGCGGTGCCTCGGAGGGGCCGCCCACCACCACGGATGGCAGGGGCAGCAGCGCCGCCAGTGCCGGGAAATGCGGCCAGCGCTTGGCAGGGCGGCTCGGGCTGGCGCCCGGTACCAGCGCGGCGAAGAGTTCCGGCAGGCCGAGATGCGACAGGTCGGCATCCAGCCAGCCCAGATCCGGCGGCGGGAAGTCGTGGATGCCGGCCATCTCCAGCTGTTCCCGCTGCCGTTCCAGCGTGTGCATGGAATCGCGCAGCGGATTGCTGTGCGGATGACTGGCGCCGCGCGCGATGCCCGACCACTCGGGACGGCCGCCGACCAGCAGGCGGTAGCGCGAGGAGCGCCCCGAGGTTTGCAGGTCATAGACCCGGTCGAAGCGCCCGGCCCGCAGCCGGCGCGCGAGGCGCAGCAGGCCGGCGGGCCCGCTCGGCCGCTCGTCCTGCCAGACCTCGTCGAACCAGGGCATGTGCCGGGTGAAGTCCACGAAGGCCTTCGTGGTCAGCAGGGTGACATGGGCGCCCGGATGATGCGCGCGGATCGCCGCGAAGGGGCCGAGGGCCAGCACGACGTCGCCCAGGGCCGAGAGCTTGATGACCAGGATCCTCACAGCAGCTCCCGATACACGTCCAGCGTCGCCGCCTGCATCGCGGCGGTGGTGTAGCGCGCCAGCACCGCCGCCCGCGCCGCCGCGCCGATCGCCGCGCGCGCGTCCGGCGGCAGGGCCAGGGCGCGGCGGATCGCCCCGGCCAGCGCCGCCGGGTCGCCGGGCGGCACGCGCCAGCCGGTGACGCCCTCCTCCACCGTCTCGCGCGGAGCGCCGAGATCGGCGGCGATCACCGGCACCCGCATGGCCTGGGCCTCGATCACCGTGCGGCCGAAGGGCTCCGGCTTGGTGCTGGCATGCACCGCGAGGTTGGCCAGCATCAGCGCCGCCGGCATGTCGCGGGTGATGCCGGGCAGCAGCAGGCGGTCGCCGAGGCCCAGCGTGGCGGCGTCGCGCTCCAGCTCGGCGCGGTAGTCGCCCTCGCCCACCAGGATGCCGGTGGGCCCGTCCTCGCCGAGCCGCGACAAGGCGGTGAGGAAGGTGCCCTGCCCTTTCCAGCGGCTGAGGCGGCCGGGCAGCATCACCACCGGCTGCCGTTCCGGCACGCCCCAGGCGGCGCGCAGCGCGGCGATGCGTTCCGGTGGGATGGCGTCGGGATCGAAGGCGGAGACATCCACCCCGCGCGGGATCAGCCGCAGCCGGTCCGGGCCGATGCCATGGCGCCGGCGGATCACCTCGGCCACGTGCTCGCTGATGGCGATCACCCGGTCGCCGCGCACCATGACCGAGTTGTAGAGGCGCTTGCCGGGGAAATCCTCGCTGTAGACGCCGTGATAGGTGGTAACGAAGCGCACCCCCGTCCGCCGCGCCGCCCAGAAGGCCGACCAAGCCGGGAAGCGGGAGCGCGCATGCACGATCCGCACCCCCTCCGCCCGGATCAGCCGCGCCAGCGCCCCGGCATTGGCCACCAGCGCGGCGGGGGATTTCCGGTCCAGCGGCAGGGTGACGTGGCGGCCGCCCACCGCCTCCACCTCGCGCGCCATCGCGCCGCCGGCGGAGGCCACCAGGGCACGGTAGCCGGCCCGGGCGATGGCCTGGGCGATCTCCACCGTGCCGCGCTCCACGCCGCCGGAATGCAGCGCGGGCAGGACCTGGAGGATGGCGGGGGGAGTGGGCATCGTGCCGCCGCTGTAATGCCTAATCGGCGGGCTTGGAACCGTCCGGCGCCGGCCCGCCCGCTTGGCGGCCCCCTGCCTCGCCTCTACAGTCCTGAAAAGACGGGAGAGGAACCGCACCCATGCAGGCAGCCACCATGCAGGCAGCCCTGCCGCAGGACTGGCGCGAGGGCCATTTCGCCCTGCGGCTCGACACGCCGGCGGGGCCGGTCGCCGTCGCACTGCGCCAGGGGCGGGCCTATGACATGACCCCCGCCTTCGGCACGGTCAGCGCCTGGCTGAACGAGGCCGACCCCCTCGGCGCCATCGAGGCGCGGGGCGAGCCCCTGGCGCTGGACCCGGAGGCGGCGCTGGCGGAGGGCCGGTTCCTGGCCCCGGTGGACCTGCAGGCGATCAAGGCCTGCGGCGTGACCTATGTGCGCTCCATGCTGGAACGGGTGATCGAGGAGCGCTGCCGCGGCGATGCCTCCCGCGCCGAGGCGGTGCGGGCCGAGGTGCGCGGCATCATCGGCGAGGACCTCGCCGCCCTGGTGCCGGGCAGCGAGGAGGCGATGCGGCTGAAGGAGGCGCTCGTCGCCAAGGGCTGGTGGAGCCAGTACCTGGAGGTTGGCATCGGGCCGGATGCCGAGGTCTTCACCAAGTGCCAGCCCCTGGCGGCGGTCGGCCCCGCCGCGCCGATCGGCGTGCATCCCGCCTCCGCCTGGTCGAACCCGGAGCCGGAGGCGGTGCTCTGCGTCAACGCGCGGGGCGAGATCCTGGGCGCCACCCTGGGCAACGACGTGAACCTGCGCGACATCGAGGGGCGTTCGGCGCTGCTGCTCGGCCGGGCCAAGGACAACAACGCCGCCACGGCCCTCGGCCCGGCGATCCGCCTCTTCGATTCCGGCTTCACGCTGGAGGATGTCCGCCGCGCGGAGATCGCGCTGCGAATCGAGGGCGAGGACGGCTTCGTGCTGGACGAGGCCGGTGGGGTCGGCGCGATCAGCCGCGACCCGGCCGATCTCGTGGCCCAGGCGGCCAACGCGCACCACCAGTATCCGGACGGCTTCGTGCTCTTCCTCGGCACGCCCTTCTCGCCCGGCAAGGACCGCTCCACCCCCGGCGGCGGCTTCACCCATGTCCCGGGGGACAGGGTCCGCATCGCCTCCGGGCGGCTTGGCGCATTGTGCAACCAGGTGGCGCGGACGGACGGGTGCCCGCCCTGGCGCTTCGGCGCGGGTGCCCTGTTCCGTTCCCTGGCCGCCCGTGGACTGCCGAGGACCGCATCATGATGGAAGAATTCGGCCGCCTCGACCGTGGCGACGGCGTGGAACTGGCCTGGGCGGCCCTGCGGGGCACGGGGCCGACGGTGGTCTTCCTGGGCGGCTACCGTTCCGACATGGAGGGCACCAAGGCGCTCTACCTGCGGGAGCGCTGCTCCGAGCGCGGGCAGGCCTTCCTGCGCCTGGACTATTCGGGCCATGGCAGCAGCGGCGGCCGCTTCGAGGACGGCACCATCACGCGCTGGACCGCCGACGCCGCGGCGGTGATCGATGCCCGCGCGCCGGAGGAGCCGCTGATCCTGGTGGGCTCCTCCATGGGCGGGTGGATCGCCCTGCTCCTGGCCAGGCTCTGGGGCGAGGAGCGCGTGCATGGCGTGCTGGGCATCGCCGCCGCGCCCGATTTCACCGAGGTGCTGATCCCGGACGAGCTGACCGAGGAGGACCGCCTCGCCCTGGCCCGCGACGGCGTGACCTACCGCCCCTCCGACTATGGCGACCCGATGCCCTTCACCGCCGCCCTGCTGGAGGACGGAAGGAACAACCTGCTGCTGGGGCGGCCCCTGGGCTACACCAACCCGGTGAAGCTCCTCCAGGGCATGCGGGATGCCGAAGTGCCCTGGCGCCACGCGCTGCGGATCGTGGAGGCGGTGGAAGGCCCCGCCGTGTCGCTCACGCTGGTGAAGGACGGCGACCACCGCCTGTCGCGCCCCGCCGATCTCGCCCTGCTCTGGCGCAGCCTGAACGGCCTGCTCCGGCCGGAGGGCACCTGACGGAGCTGGCCGCCGTCACGCTTCCGGGCCGTCACCCTGTTCCGCGAGGATCTGCCGCAGCCCCTCGCGATAGCTGGGATAGCGCCATTCCAGGCCCAGCGCCGCCTTGGTCCGCGCATTGGCCACGAGCCGGTGCTCCGACCAGAAGGACCTTGCCATGGGCGACATCCCCGCCCAGGCCTCATCGAAGGGGATGGCCGGCGGCGGCGGCAGGCCGAGCAGCCGGGCCGCCTCCTCCGCCACCAGCGCCGGTTCCGCCGGCCCGTCATCCACCAGGTGCAGCACCCTGGGAACGGTCTCCAGCGGGCCGCCGCCCCCCGGCGCCGGGGCCGGGCATGTCTCTATCGCGGCCAGCACCGCGCGGGCGATGTCGCCGCGGTGGATGCGGCCGAAGGCATGGCCAGGCCTGATCACCCGCCGTGCCTTTCCGGCGCGGACCTCGTCCAGCGCGCTGCGCCCGGGGCCGTAGATCCCACCCGTGCGGAACAGGTCGAGCCAGGCCCGCCCGGCCAGGGCCGCCTCCCAGGCCAGTTCCGCCTGCCGCCGCCGCCGGGAGCGCGGCTGCCCCGGCGCGGGCGGTGTCGCCTCGTCCACCCAGGCGCCGCCGCGATCGCCATAGACGCCCGTGGTGGAAAGATAGCCGACCCAGCGCAGCCCGGCCTCCAACCCGGCGCGGAGCGCTTCGCCATGCCGCGCCAGCACCGGGTCGCCTTCCTCGCCGGGCGGGATGGTGATCAGGAGATGCGTCGCGGCGGCGATCGCCGGGCCGGCGGAATCGAAGGGGATCGCCGGCACGCGCCCCGCCTCCGCTCCAGACGGGACGCGGCGATGGGTGCCCCGGACGGCGAGGCCGCGTGCCAGCGCGGCTTGCGCGATGGCCTCGCCGGCATAGCCCAGGCCCAGGATCAGCAGGTTCGGGGAAGAGTCGGATGCCATCGGGACGGCATGTGGCGTGCTCCCCTGCTGCTGGCTAGGTCCGCCCCGCCCCTGTTCCGCCCGCAGGACGTTGCCACAGAATCACGCTTTCGGGCGATGCCGCCCTTTCGTCATCTGTTCTAGAATGGAGGGGATGAGCCTGTCCCTCCGACCCGTGCTGATGGGCGCCTTTGCCGCCGCCCTCCTGGCCGCCCTGGCCGGAGGGGCCTGGCACTTCCTGCGCCGCCCGCCCGTCCCCCTGACGGAGGAGGTGCTGCCCCTCCCGCCCGAATCGCCGCGCCTGGACGACAGCCCGGAATATCTTCGCTGCCTGGACCAGATCCCCGACGATCCGCAGGGGGCGCTGGCCTTCGCCGAGGCATGGCAGGACCGCGCCGGGACGAGCAACGGGTCGCGCCATTGCCAGGCCCTGGCCCTGCTGGCCCTGGGCGATGGCGAGAGGGCCGGCCCCCGTCTGGAGGCGCTGGCCGGGCAGACCGGGTTCAACAACACCGCCCGCGCCGTGCTCTATGGGCAGGCGGGGCAGGCCTGGATGGCCATCGGCGATGCCAGCCGCGCCTATGCCGCCACGACCCTGGGCCTCGCCCTGGCTCCGGACAGCGCCGACCTGCTGGTGGACCGCGCCCTGGCCTCCGGCAGCCTCGGACGCTACGCCGATTCCCTGGCCGATGCCACGCGGGCCACGGAGCTGGACCCGGACCGCCCGGATGCCTGGGTCTTTCGCGCCGCCGCCCTGCGCCATCTCGACCTGCCGCAGGAGGCTCTCCACGCCATCGACCGGGCGCTGACCATCGAGTCCGACAATGCCGAGGCACTCCTGGAACGCGGCATCCTGCGGCAGTTGAACGGGGACCTGGAGGGTGCGCGGGAAGACTGGGAGAGCGTGATCCAATCCGCCCCGGACAGTGCGGCCGCCGATCTGGCGCAGCAGAACCTGGCGCTCAGCGAGGCGGGCCCGAAGCGGCGCTAGCTCAGGTCGAGACCGTGGCGACCGAGCCGCCATCCACCCGGTAGTTCGCGCCGTTCACGAAGCTGGCGAGGTCGGAGCAGAGGAAGGCGATGGCGGCCGCGACCTCCTCCGGCCTGCCGCGGCGCGCGAGTTCCAGGGTGGGGCGCTCCTCCTTGAGGAAGCTCTGCACAGCCTCCTCGAAGGAGGTGCCGTTCTTCTTGGCCCGCTTCTCCATCATGGCATCGGTCATCGGTGTCTCGATATAGGCGGGGGAGACGCTGTTCACGAGGACACCCTGCTTGGCATAGGTCTTCGAGAGCCCCTTGGTGAGGTTCAGGATCGCCGCCTTGGCCGCGCAATAGGGCAGTTCGTCGGCATAGGGCTGCACCGCATCCTCGGAGCCGATCAGCACCACCCGGCCCCAGCCCCGCTCCGCCATGGCGGGGATGAAGGCCCGGCAGACCCGCACCGCCGCCATGAAATCGACCTCCAGCGCCAGGCGCCAGTCCTCGTCACCGAGTTCGTGGAAGATGCCTGTCGGGCCGGTGATGCCGGCGGCGTTCACCAGGATGTCCACGGCCCCGAAACGCTCCCGCGCGCCCTTTGCCAGGGCCTCCACCTGTTCCGGCTTCGTCAGGTCGGCGGCGATGGCGAGGACCTCGCCGGACAGCCCCGCCGCGGCCTTTTCCAGCGAGGCGGCGTCCTTGTCGGACAGCACGACCTTCGCCCCGTCCCGGAGCAGGAAGCGCGCCGTTTCCAGCCCGATGCCGGAATCGCCGCCGGTGACGACCGCGACACGATCCTTGATCCCGAGTTCCATCGTGCCGCCACCTTCCGCCTTGTGCGGAAGGCAAGACGTCCGGCGGCGGGGCCGGTTGCCCCTGCCGCCGGCGCTGTCACGGGGTTTTCAGCGCGGGCGGCCGGCGCCGCTCAGAAATCCAGGTCGTCGTAATGTTCCGGTGGCGCCACGCCGCTGATCCGCTCGGCCAGGATCGGGCGGAAGGACGGGCGCGACTTGATGCGCGCGTACCAGTCCTTGGCGGCGTCGGAGAGCGTCCAGTCCACGTCGCCGATGTAGTCCAGCGCCGAGAGTTGCGCGGCCGCCGTCAGGTCCGCCAGCGACAGGCTGCTGCCCGCCAGCCAGCTCCGCGTCTCGGCCAGCCAGCCAAGATATTCCAGGTGGCCCTTGATGTTGGCGTAGCCGGCGCGCAGGGCGGGCCCGTCCGGGTTGCCCCGCTGCAGCATGCGCTTGAACTGCTTCTCGTAGAGCAGGTTGCGCGTCACCTCGTCGTTGAACTTGCCGTCGAACCAGGCGACCAGCCGGCGCACCTCGGCGCGTTCGGCATGGGTGCGGCCGAGCAGCGGGGTCTCGGGATAGGCCTCGTCCAGGTACTCGCAGATCACATAGGAATCCGCGAGGACCAGCCCGTTCTCCTCCTCCAGCACCGGCACCATGCCGGCGGGGTTGAGGTCGAGGAATTCCGGCCGGCGTTCCCAGACGCGCTCCAGCCGCAGCTCGAAGGGAATCCGCTTCTCCGCCAGGGCCAGTCGGACCTTGCGGCAATGGGGCGAGAGGGGAAGGTGATACAGGACGCGCACGACGCTGCCATTACGGCAGGAGGGCGGCGGCGCCAACCGTCTAAACAGAGTTTTACCGTTGTTGATTCGGGCGGCCTTGCCGCCCGCGGCCAGGGCATGAAGGCGGCATGACGGGGCGGACATGATCCGCCCCGCCAGGACTCCCCGGACCGCGGTTCCGGCGGCCTATTCGGCCGCCGCCGCGACCTCACGCATCGGGCGCGACAGGAGCTTCGCGTAATCCTTCGGCACGATGTGCCAGAAGGCGTTCCGCTCCACCGCCCAGTCGTTGAGCAGCCGCGCCGCGAGGCGCGAGCCGGTCTCCCTGGCGTGGCGCGCGATGGTTTCGCGCAGCACGCCTTCCCAATGGGCCGACTCCAGCCGCCCCCAGAGCAGCGTCTCCGGGTTCAGGCGGCGCTCGAAAGTGGCATCCGCATCCCAGACGAAGGCCATGCCGCCGGTGAAGCCCGCGCCGAAATTGTCGCCCACGGGCCCGAGGATCACCACCGTGCCGCCGGTCATGTACTCGCAGCCATTGGCGCCGACACCCTCGACCACCGTGGTGGCGCCGGAATTGCGGACGGCGAAGCGCTCGCCCGCCTGACCCGCGGCATAGAGCTCGCCCGCCGTCGCGCCGTAGAGGCAGGTGTTCCCGACGATGCTGTTCTCGTGCCAGACGAGGTTCACGTTGTTGCCCGGCCGCACCACGATGGTGCCGCCCGACAGCCCCTTGCCGACATAGTCGTTGGCGTCGCCGCGAACCTCCAGCTTCAGCCCCTGCACCGCGAAGGCGCCGAGCGACTGGCCGGCGGAACCGCGCAGCCGCACCGTCAGGTGCCCCGGCTGCAGCCCGGTCATGCCGAACTGCCGCACGATGCACGAGGAGGTCTTGGTGCCGATGGCGCGGTGCGTGTTCCGGATGTTGTACTGGAGCTGCATCTTCTCGCCACGCTCGAAGAGCGGCATCGCGTCGCGGATCATGTCCGCGTCCAGCGTTTCCGGCACATCGTTGCGGCCCTCGATGGTGCAGTAGGGCTTCTCGCCGCCGGAATCGGCCTTCACCAGCAGCGGGTTCAGGTCGAGGTCGTCGAGGTCCTCGGCGCCGCGCGAGACCTGCTTCAGCAGGTCGGTGCGGCCGATCACCTCCTCCAGCTTGCGGAAGCCGAGCGAGGCCAGGATCTCGCGCACCTCCTCCGCGATGAAGGAGAAGAGGTTGATCACCTTCTCCGGCGTGCCGGTGAACTTCTCCCGCAGCGCCTCGTCCTGCGTGCAGACGCCGACCGGACAGGTGTTGCTGTGGCACTGCCGCACCATGATGCAGCCCATGGCCACGAGGCTCGCCGTGCCGATGCCGAACTCCTCGGCGCCCAGCATGGCGGCCATCACCACGTCGCGCCCGGTCTTGAGCCCGCCATCGGTGCGCAGCTTCACCCGGTGGCGCAGCCGGTTGAGCTGGAGCACCTGGTGCGTCTCGGTCAGCCCCATCTCCCAAGGCAGGCCGGCATACTTGATCGAGGTGACCGGCGAGGCCCCGGTGCCGCCGGAATGGCCGGAGACCAGGATCGCATCCGCCTTGGCCTTGGCCACGCCCGCCGCGATGGTGCCGATGCCCGAACGCGCCACCAGCTTCACGCAGACCGAGGCATCCGGGTTGATCTGCTTCAGGTCGTAGATGAGCTGCGCCAGATCCTCGATCGAGTAGATGTCGTGGTGCGGCGGCGGGGAGATCAGCGTCACGCCCGGCGTGGAATGCCGCAGCCTGCCGATCAGCTCCGTCACCTTGAAGCCCGGGAGCTGCCCGCCCTCGCCCGGCTTGGCGCCCTGGGCCACCTTGATCTCGATCTCGCGGCAGTTGTTCAGGTATTCCGCCGTGACGCCGAAGCGCCCGGAGGCCACCTGCTTGATCGCCGAGGAGGCGTTGTCGCCATTGGCGCGCGGCCTGGCGCGGGAGGCGTCCTCGCCGCCCTCCCCGCTGTCGGAGCGCGCCCCGATGCGGTTCATGGCGATGGAGAGCGTCTCGTGCGCCTCCAGGCTCAGCGCACCGAGGGAGATGCCGGGCGCCAGCAGGCGCTTGCGGATCTCGGTGACGCTCTCGACCTCCTCCAGCGCGACCGGCTTCGCGACATCGGTGCGGAAGTCCAGCAGGTCGCGCAGCGCGACCGGCGGCAGGCGCCGCACCGCCTCGCTGTAGCGCTTGAAGGTCTGGTAGTTCTCCGTGTCCACTGCCTTCTGCAAGGTGTGGATCAGGGAGCCGTCGAAGGCATGGGCCTCGCCCCGGCGGCGCAGCTTGTAGAGCCCGCCCACCGGCAGCGTCACCGCATCGGCGTTCCAGGCTGTCCTGTGCAGCGCCAGGATGCGCCGGGCGATGCCGGACAGGCCGATGCCCGAGATGCGCGACTGCATGCCGGGGAAGAATTCCGCCACCAGCGAGCGCGACAGCCCGATGGCCTCGAAGTTCATGCCGCCGCGGTAGGAGGAGAGCACGCCGATGCCCATCTTGGACATGATCTTCAGCAGGCCCTTGTCCACCGCCTTGCGGTAGCGTGCCACGCAGTCGGTCAGGCTGAGCTCGCCCAGCAGGCCGCGGCGGTGCCGGTCGGCGATGCTGTCCTGCGCCAGATAGGCGTTCACCGTGGTGGCGCCGGCGCCGATCAGCACGGCGAAGTTGTGCACGTCCACGCATTCGGCCGAGCGCACGTTCAGCGAGCAGAAGGTCCGCAGCGAGTTGCGCACCAGATGCGTGTGCACCGCGCCGACCGCCAGGATCATCGGGATCACGCAGCGGTCCGGCCCCTGGGCCTCGTCGGTCAGGATCACATGGGCGCAGCCGGAGCGCACGCCCTCCTCCGCCTCGCGCCGGATGCGGTCGATGGCGTGGCGCAGGCCCGCCTCCCCTTCCGCCGCCGGGAAGGTGCAGTCCACCGAGGTGGCACTGGTGCCCATATAGGCCCGCATCGCGTCGAACTCGGCATTGGACAGCACGGGGCTGTCCAGCATCAGCATGTCGAGCTGGGTCGGATCCTCGTCGAGGATGTTGCCCAGGTTGCCGAGGCGCGTCTTGATCGTCATCACCCGCGTTTCGCGCAGGCTGTCGATCGGCGGGTTGGTGACCTGCGAGAAGGTTTGCCGGAAGTAGTGGTGCAGGCCGCGATACTGCTGCGACAGCACCGCCACGGGCGTGTCGTCGCCCATCGAGCCGATCGCCTCGGCGGCATCCTCCACCATCGGGTGCAGGATCTGCTCCAGCTCCTCCAGCGTGTAGCCGACCGAGAGCTGGCGGCGGCGCAGCGCCTCCACCGGCGGGGCCTCGGGCTCATGCTGGTCGGCGCGCACGATGCCGTCGATGCGGGTGGTGCGGCTGACCCACTCGCCGAAGGGCTTGCGGGCGGCCAGCATGTCCTTCATCTCGGCATCGCTGAAGAACCTCGCATGGTCGAGATCGACGCCGATGCACTGGCCGGGGCCGACGCGGCCCTTGGCCATCACCCGGTCGTCGGGGATCTTCACCATGCCCGTCTCGGAGCCGACGAAGAGCAGCTTGTCCGACGTCACCGTGTAGCGCAGCGGGCGCAGCCCGTTGCGGTCCAGCCCGGCCACCACCCAGCGCCCGTCCGTGCCGCAGACCGCGGCCGGCCCGTCCCAGGGCTCCATCACCGCGTTGCAGTAGAGGAACAGGTCGCGATGCGCCTCCGGCATGGTGGCGTTGCTGCTGACGCTTTCGGGGATCAGCATGGACTTCACCATCGGCGCGTCGCGCCCGGCCCGGACCAGCAGCTCGAAGACGTTGTCGAGCGTCGCCGTGTCGGAACCGCCGGCCTGCACGACCGGCTTGATGTCCTCCATGTACGGGTCGAGCAGCGGATGGGCGAGCCGCGTCTCGTGGCTCTTCATCCAGTTGATGTTGCCGTGGACGGTGTTGATCTCGCCGTTGTGCGCGATCATGCGGAAGGGCTGCGCCAGCCGCCAGGTCGGGAAGGTGTTGGTGGAGTAGCGCTGGTGGAAGATGGCGAAGCGCGAGACGAAGCGCTCGTCCAGCAGGTCCGGGTAGAACTGCGTCAGGCTCTCCGCCAGGAACATGCCCTTGTAGATCAGCGAGCGGCAGGAGAGCGAGCACAGGTACAGCTCCGGCACCTGGGCCGCGATGGCCTGCTTCTCGATGCGGCGGCGGATCACGTAGAGGTCGCGCTCCATCAGCGCTGGCTCGCGGTTCTCCGGGTCCCAGATCAGGATCTGCTCGATCTCGGGGCGCGTCGCATTGGCCTTCTCGCCGATGCAGGAGACGTCGATCGGCACCTGCCGCCAGCCATAGATGTTGTAGCCGGCGTTCAGGATCTCGACCTCGACGATCTGGCGGCAGCGCTCCTGCGCGCCGAAATCCGTCTTGGGCAGGAAGACCATGCCGACGCCGATGGGGCCCGGGCGCAGCCGGTCGCCGCCCCGCTCCACCGCCTCGGCGAAGAAGTCCTGCGGGATCTCGATATGGATGCCGGCGCCGTCGCCGGTCTTGCCGTCCGCATCCACCGCGCCGCGGTGCCAGACGGCGCGCAGCGCGTCGATGCCGGCCTGCACCACCTCCCGCCGCGCCACGCCGTCCAGCGCGGCGACCATGCCGACGCCGCAGGCGTCGTGCTCGGTGACATCGACATGCGCCGCCTGCGTCAGGCGCGCGGCCTCCACCGGATAGGCGGCGGCGAAGGCGGAGCCGCTCTCGATCATCTTCTCGCTCATCGTCCCGATCCCTTCCCCGCCCCTCACTCCGCCGCCTGGGCGACGGCCGACTGCTTCTCGTGCCAGTGCTCGATCCGGTCGGCGGCGTCGCGCCCGTCGCGGATGCCCCAGACCACCAGGCTGGCGCCGCGCACGATGTCGCCCGCGGCGAAGACGCCGGGGATGCTGGTCATCATCGTGCGGTGGTCCACCTGCAGCGTGCCCCAGCGGGACACGCGCAGCCCGGGCTCGCCGAACATCTCCGGCAGGTCTTCCGGGTCGAAGCCCAGTGCCTTGATCACCAGGTCCGCCGGCTCGGTGTACTCGCTGCCCGGGATGGGCTCGACCTGCTGGCGGCCGGTGGCCTCGGGCAGGCCCAGATGCATGCGCACCGCCTGCACGCCGGTCACCGTGCCGGCCTCGCCCAGGAAGAACTTCGGCGCGGCGAGCCAGGAGAAGCGCACGCCCTCCTCCTCGGCATTCTTCACCTCGCGCATCGAGCCCGGCATGTTCGCCTTGTCGCGGCGGTAGAGGCAGGTGACCGAGGCGGCGCCCTGGCGGATGGAGGTGCGGACGCAGTCCATGGCGGTGTCGCCGCCGCCGATCACCACCACCCGCTTGCCGGCGGCGTTCAGCGCGCCGCTGTCGAATTCCGGCACCGCATCGCCCAGCCCCTGGCGGTTGGAGGCGATCAGGAAGTCCAGCGCCCGCACCACGCCGTTCAGGTCGTTGCCCGGCACCTCCACGTCGCGCGCCCGGTACACGCCGGTGGCGATCAGGATCGCGTCGTGGCGGTCGCGCAGTTCCGCCAGCGAGGCGTCGCGGCCGATCTCGAAGCCCAGCTCGAAGCGGATGCCGGCCTCCTCGAACAGTTTCCAGCGGCGGAGGATGACCTCCTTCTCCAGCTTGAAGTTCGGGATGCCGTAGATCATCAGCCCGCCGACCCGGTCGTGCCGGTCATAGACGGTGACCTGCCAGCCGCAGCGGCGCATCCGCTCGGCGGCCGCGAGGCCGGCCGGGCCGGCGCCGACGATGCCGACCGAGCGTTCCGTTTCCCGCACCGGGACTGGCGGCTTCACCCAGCCCTTCTCCCAGGCGGTGTCGGTGATGTAGCGCTCCACCGCGCCGATCGTGACGGACTCGAAGCCCTTCTCGATGACGCAGTTGCCTTCGCAGAGCCGGTCCTGCGGGCAGACGCGGCCGCAGACCTCGGGGAAGGTGTTGGTGGCGGCGGAAACCTCGTAGGCCTCCTCCAGCCGGTTCTCCGCCGTCAGCTTCAGCCAGTCGGGGATGTTGTTGTTCAGCGGGCAATGCACGGAACAGAAGGGCACGCCGCACTGGGAGCAGCGGCTGGATTGCTGCGAAGCGCGCTCCGGATCGAAATCCGCGTAGATCTCGCCGAAATCCCGACGCCGCTCGGCGGCATCGCGCTTTTCGGGCTGCCTTTGCTGCAGGCGCACGAACTGAAGCATGCGTTCGGCCATCGTTGATCCCTCTGCAAGCGGCCGGGCGTCGGACCGGATCATTAAAGGAGGTTTGGCAAGCCTATGGCACGCTCGTCGCGTCTGTGCGAGTGCAAAAAAGGCCAGTAGGTCAGCCTGTATGACCCAATAATGTGGAATCTTTATTGAAAGTAATTATCAATCTCTTTGAATGCCGGAAACTATGTCCGATTCGGTCGTTTTGCGGAAATCAGCCCTTCTGCCGGTGGCGCGAGAGGTAGGATGGCAGGATCGCTTCCAGCGGATGCGGTGCCACCCCGAGTTCCACCAGCCCCGGACAGTGCCCCGACACGATATTGTCGTGCCGCAGAAGCAACAACTGGTCCTCCGTCAATGGCGGGTTGGGCAGGTGGCCCAGGATCTTCGCCTGCAGCTTCGCGATCCCGGCCGGGATCTCCACCACGGGGCGGCGGCGGCCCAGCATCTCCAGCATCTGCTCCATCAGTGACTGGAAGCTGGCCACGCGCGGGCCGCCGAGCTCGTAGGTCTGTCCCGGCGCATCGGGCCGCGTCACCGCCGCTTCGACGGCCGCGGCCACGTCCCCGACATAGACGGGCTGGAACCGCGTTCGCGCGCCTACCAGCGGCAGGATGGGCAGCAGCCGGCTCATCGCGGCGAAGCGGTTGAAGAACGCGTCCTCCGCCCCGAAGACGATCGAGGGCCGCAGGATCGTCGCCCGCGGAAAGGCCGCCCGCACCGCCGCCTCCCCTTCCGCCTTGGAGCGGGCATAGGCGCTGGCGCTGTTGGGGTCTGCCCCGATGGCCGAGACCTGTACCAGCCGGGACACGCCCGCCGCCGCGCTCAGCCGCGCGATCCGCCCGGCCGCCTCCGCATGCACGCGCCGGAAATCCCCGGCACGGCGTTCCGCCAGGATGCCGATCAGGTTCACCACCACCTCGGCACCCGTGACGGCGCGCGCCACGGCGGCATCGTCGGACAGCCGGACGGACAGGGGCACGACCTGCCCCACCCGGCCCTGCACCATCTGCCGCCGGGCACGGTCGGGATGCCGGCTGGGAATCCGCACCACATAGTCGAGTTGCGCCAGGCGCTGGACGACATGCCGCCCGATGAAACCCGCCCCGCCGAACACCGTGGCCACCCGTCGCGTCGTCATGCCGGCTCCTTCTTGTTTGCGTTCCTTAAGAGAGATGGAACGCCCCGGGCGGAGGCAAGGACGGGCTCCGCGCGGCAGGCTCCCGGGAGGGTGCCGAAAGCGTCCTTCCCCCGCTTGACGCCATGGTCACGGGACCGTAAGAGCGGCGCCACACCGCACCGAATTGCCCAGGTGGCGGAATTGGTAGACGCGCTGGCTTCAGGTGCCAGTGACCGCAAGGTTGTGAAGGTTCGAGTCCTTTCCTGGGCACCATGGTTGCTGACCCGCCGGATCGAAGATCCGGTTCCGGCGGGAGACTGAGAGGATCGAGGTCACCTGCCCAGGTGGCGGAATTGGTAGACGCGCTGGCTTCAGGTGCCAGTGACCGCAAGGTTGTGAAGGTTCGAGTCCTTTCCTGGGCACCACGTCTCCCGCCCGATCCAGCCCCCTCCCCCATGCCGCGGTGACACCGCCCCAGCCCGTACGGTTCCGCTCGCCAGGGGCCGGCTCTTCCTCCAGGCTGCCGGACGAACGCGCCGGCCGGAATCCGACTGCCGCCGAGGCCCGCACCCATGGGAAACACCATCTTCATGTCCGACCGCCGGATCCACCTGCACCGGCACGACCTGCCGCCCGACCTCGACCTCGGGCCCGTGGTGGCGGTGGATACGGAGACGATGGGCCTCGACCCCCGGCGCGACCGCCTCTGCCTGGTGCAGCTCTCCGCCGGGGACGGCTCGGCCCATTGCGTGCAGATCGTTCCCGAAGCCCTGGGCGGCCGGGGCGGCGACTGCCCCAACCTGCGTGCCCTGCTGGCCGACCCGGCGCGAATCAAGCTGTTCCACTTCGCCCGCTTCGATGTCGCCATCCTCCAGGCCGCGCTGGGGGTGGAGGTCGCGCCGGTGCGCTGCACCAAGATCGCCTCCCGCCTCGTCCGCACCTTCACCGACCGCCACGGGCTCAAGGAACTGTGCCGGGAGCTGCTGGGGGTGGAGATCTCGAAGCAGCAGCAGTCCAGCGACTGGGGGGCGGCGGAACTCAGCACGGAGCAGTTGCAGTACGCTGCCTCGGATGTGCTGTACCTGCACGCCTTGTGGGCGCGGCTGGAGGCCCTGCTGATCCGTGAGGGGCGCCTGGACCTGGCGGAGGCCTGCTTCCGCTTTCTGCCCACCCGGGGGCGGCTGGACCTGATGGGCTATGCGGAGCCCGATATCTTCGCGCACTGAGGAGCGGCGTCCAGTCCGGCGACGGCGACTGGCACGATTCTTGATGCGGAAAGTGACTCCGCGTTGACCGCTTGGCGCCGGGGCACCATAACGGGCCGGTGAACGCCTCTTTCCAAGATCCGGACCTCGCCGCGGGACGCCGCGTGCTGGAGATCGAGGCGGCGGGCCTTTCCGCCCTCGCCTCGTCGCTCGACCAACGTTTCCGCGATGCCGTCGCCCTGCTCGCCCGCACCACGGGCCGCGTGGTGGTGACGGGCATGGGCAAGTCCGGCCATGTCGGGCGCAAGATCGCCGCGACCTTCGCCTCCACCGGCACGCCCAGCCAGTTCGTGCATCCGGCCGAGGCCTCGCACGGAGATCTGGGCATGGTCGTGGCCGGGGATTCGGTGCTCGCCATCTCCAATGGCGGGGAAACCGCCGAGCTGTCCGACGTGCTGGCCCATAGCCGCCGCTTCGGCCTGCCGCTGATCGCCATCACAGGCCGGGCCGAAAGCACCCTGGCCCGGACCGCCGATGTCGCGCTGGTCCTCCCGCCGGTGCCGGAGGCCTGCCCGCTCGGCCTCGCCCCCACCACCTCCACCACGCTGCAGCTCGCCCTGGGCGACGCGCTCGCGGTGGCGCTGCTGGAACGGCGGGGCTTCACCGCCGCCGACTTCCGCGTCTTCCACCCCGGCGGCAAGCTGGGCGCCCAGCTTCGCCGGGTGCGGGAGGTGATGCACCCGGACATGCCCCTGGCCCCGCCCGGCCTGCCGATGCGCCAGGCGCTGGTGGACATGACCGCCAAGCGCTTCGGCTGCCTGGGCATTGTCGAGGACGGCCGCCTGGTCGGGATCATCACCGATGGCGACCTGCGCCGCGCCCTGGATGCCAAGGCGGAGGACGCCCATCCCGGCAGCCTGCTGGACCGCACCGCCGCCGAGGTGATGACCCGCGGCCCGCGCACCATCGGGCCGGATGCCCTGGCGGCCGAGGCGCTGCGGATCATGAACGAGCGCAGCATCACCAGCCTCTTCGTGGTGGAGCCGGACGGCCGCCCCGGCGGCATCCTGCACATCCACGACCTGCTGCGGCTGGGGGTCGCTTGAGCGGCGCCGCCGGCAAGCCCAAGCCCCCGCCGCCCGTCCCGGGGGGCGGGGAGCGGGAGGCTCACGACATGCTGCTGCCCTCCCGGGCCCGTCGCCACTACTCGCGCGGCGCCATGCTGCGCCGGCGCTGGTCGGTGCGGGCGGCGAAGTTCCTGCTGCCGCTCGGCGCGCTGTCGTTGCTGGCGGCCATCGCCCTGTGGCCGGAGATCGACCGCACCACCGACCAGGCGCGCCTGTCCTTCCGCCGCATCGCGCAGAACGCCGCCGACACGATCCGCGTGGTGCAGCCGCGCTACCAGGGCGTCGATTCGCAGAACCGGCCCTTCAACGTCACCGCCGCCGACGCCACCCAGACCGCGCAGGACGCGCCGATCATGCTGGAGAAGCCGCGCGCCGACCTGATGCTGAGCGGCGGCGGATGGGTGCTGCTCGAATCCGACAGCGGCCGCTACGACAAGGCCAAGGACCTTCTGGACCTCTGGGGGAACGTGACTCTCTGGAACGACAACGGCACGACCCTGAAGACCGAGGTCGCGCATATCCAGCTCAAGCTCGGCGAGGCCGCAGGAGACCGCCCCGTGGCGGCGCAGGGCTCCTTCGGCACGCTGACCGGCGACGGGTTCATCCTCAAGGACAAGGGGGCGGACATCACCTTCACCGGCAACACCCACGCCATGCTGGAGGGCAACCAGTGACCCCCCTGCCTCCCATCGCCGCACGGCGCCCGCGCCGGGCCGGCCTGCCGTCATCCCTCGCCCTCGCGGCCCTGCTCGGGGGCTTGGCTTCGCCTGGCGCCCGGGCGCAGCCGGTGGACATGACCAAGGGCGGCCCGGTCGAGGTCACCTCCACCAACGGCATCGAATGGCGGCAGGCGGAGCAGGTCGTCATCGCCACCGGCAATGCCAAGGCGGTGCGCGACGGCGTGACGCTCACGGCGGACCGGCTGGTCGCGCGCTACCGCAACCGCGCGGGACAGGCGAATGGCGACGGCGCCGCGCCCGCCCCGGCGGCGGAGCCCGGCGGCGACAGCCCGGCCTCCAACGGCGAGATCTGGCGGCTGGAGGCCGAGGGCAACGTCCATATCGTGACGGAGACCGACCACGCCCAGGGCGACCGCGGCGTCTATGACATGGACCAGGCGGTCATGGTCCTCACCGGCCGCAACCTGCGCCTGACCACGCCGGACGACACCATCACCGCCCGCGACAGCCTGGAATACTGGCCGCAGAAGCGCATGGCGGTGGCGCGCGGCGCGGCGAGCGTGGTGACCAGCGACAACCGCCGCATCGCCGCCGACACGCTGGTCGGCTATTTCCTGGAGCAGGCGCCCGCCGCCACTCCCGCCGCCGCCCCGGCCCGCGCCGCGCCGCAAGGGGGCAACCGGGGCGCCGCCCAGCCGCGCCGGGCACCGGGCGAGGGCTCGAAGCTCGACCGCGTGGAGGTCTTCGGCAATGTCGAGATCCGCACGGAACAGGAGGTCGTGCGCGGCGACCGTGGCGTGTACAGCCCCGTCACCGGCATCGCCCGCCTGCTCGGCAACGTCCGCATCACGCGCGGACAGAACCAGCTGAACGGGTCGGAAGCGATCGTGGACATGCGCAGCGGCCTCGCCCGCCTCGTTTCCGCGCCCGGTGCCCGGGTCCAGGGCCTTGTGGTGCCCCAGTCCGGCGACCAGCCGGGGGGGCAGGGGAACACCCAGGGCGGTGCCCAGCCCGGACAGCCGCAGGGACGTGGACGATGAGCGCGGCGCGGATGGACAACAGCGAGGGGTTGCGACTGGTGCCGGATCAGGGTGGGCTGGTCGCGAAGGGCCTGGGCAAGCGCTACAAGAAGCGCCCTGTGGTGCGCGGCGTCTCGATCAACCTCAAGCGTGGCGAGGCGGTGGGGCTGCTGGGACCGAACGGCGCCGGCAAGACCACGACCTTCTACATGATGACCGGGCTGGTGCGGCCGGACGAGGGGCAGGTCTTCCTCGACGGCCATGACGTGACGCTGCTGCCGATGTACCGGCGGGCGCGGCTCGGCCTGGGCTACCTGCCGCAGGAGGCCTCGATCTTCCGCGGCCTGTCGGTGGAGGACAACATCCGCGCGGCGCTGGAGGTGGTGGAGCCCAAGCGCGACCGGCGCGAGGAGATGCTCGATGCGCTGCTGGCGGAATTCGGCATCTCCCACCTGCGCCGCGCCCCCGCGCTGGCGCTGTCGGGCGGCGAGCGGCGGCGCTGCGAGATCGCCCGCGCGCTGGCCACGCATCCCGACTACATCCTGCTGGACGAGCCGCTGGCCGGCATCGACCCGATCGCGGTGGGCGAGATCCGCGACCTCGTGAAGCACCTGAAGGATCGCGGGATCGGCGTGCTGATCACCGACCACAACGTGCGCGAGACGCTGGAGATCATCGACCGCGCCTACATCCTGCATGACGGGCAGGTGCTGATGGAAGGCAGCCCGCGCGACATCGTCGAGCATGAGGGCGTGCGCCGCGTCTATCTCGGAGAGCGCTTCAGCCTCTGATGAGCTTCTCCCTCGGCCCACGTCTGGACCTGCGGCACTCCCAGTCCCTGGTGATGACGCCGCAGCTTCGCCAGGCGATCAAGCTGCTGCAGTCCTCCAATCTCGAGGTCGTGGCCTTTGTCGAGGAGGAGCTGGAGCGCAACCCGCTGCTGGAGCGGGACGAGACGGAATCCGCGCCGGCGCCGGAACCCGAGGCGGCCGTGCCGCCGGTGGATTTCCCGTCCGCCACGGCGGATGTGCATATCGACCTGCACGACACGCAGAATCTCTACGAGGCCACGGAGTTGCCGGGGCCGGTGCGCGGCCAGGCGTCCGGCTTCGAGGATGACGAGCGCAGCATCGACGAGTTGGCGCGCGAACACCCGCGTTCGCTGCGGGAGGAGCTGGCGGAGCAGGCGCGGCTGACCTTCGGCGATGCGGCGGAGCGGTTGATCGCCGGGCAGCTCATCGCGCTGCTCGACCCTGCCGGGCGGATGCTGGCCGCCGACGCCGCCATCGCCGCGGCGATGGGCTGCGCCGAGGAGACGGTGGCCATGGTGCGCCGCCGCATGCAGCGCTTCGAGCCGGTCGGACTCTTCTGCCACAGCCTCGCGGAATGCCTCGCGGCGCAGCTCGCGGAGAAGAACCGGCTCGATCCCGCGATGCAGGCGCTGCTGGACAACCTGGAACTGCTGGCACGGCGCGACCTGGGCGCGCTGATCCGGGTCTGCGGCGTCGATGCCGCCGATCTCGCCGAGATGGTCGCGGAGATCCGCCGCCTCGATCCCAAGCCCGGTGCCGCCTATGACGACACCCCGGCCCCCACCCTGGTACCGGATGTGCTGATGCGCCGTGCACCAGACGAAGGCTGGGTGCTGGAGCTGAATCCCGAGACCCTGCCACGCATCCTCGTCAACTGCGGCTTCCACGCCCAGGCCCATACCGCCGCCCGCAACAGGGAGGAACGCGCCTATCTGGCGGAGCGGCTGCAGAGCGCCAACTGGCTGGTGAAGTCGCTGGAGCAGCGGGCCAACACCATCCTGAAGGTCGCGGCCGAGATCGTGCGGCGGCAGGACGCCTTCTTCCGCCACGGCATCACGCATCTCCGCCCCCTGATCCTGCGCGACGTTGCGGAGGCGGTGGAGATGCACGAGAGCACCGTCTCCCGCGTCACCGCCAACAAGTACATCGCGACGCCGCGCGGCAGCTTCGAGCTGAAGTTCTTCTTCACCACCGCGATTGCCGGCACCGCCGGGGAAACCTTTTCGGCCGAGGCGATCCGCCACCGCATCCGCGGCATGATCGATGCGGAGCATCCGGAGGAGATCCTTTCCGATGACGCGATCGTGGACCGGCTGCGTGCGGAAGGGGTGGACATCGCCCGCAGAACCGTGGCCAAATACCGGGACGCGTTGCGCATACCCAGTTCGGTGCAACGCAAGCGGGAAAAGGCCGTCCCGGCCTTCTGAACGCGCCGGGACGGGTCCTCCTGCGACAAGCAGAGGAGGTTTGCTCCGAAATGCACATCATGGTTTCTGGGAAGCAGGTCGAAACCGGGGATGCCCTGAAGGTTCATGTGGCCGAGGGGCTGGAAGTCATCGCCCGCAAGTATTCGGACCGTGCCCTTGAGGCAAACGTCACCTTCAGCAAGGATCGCAGCTTCTTCGTCTGCGACATCAACCTCCATGCCGGCCGTGGCCTTTCCGTGCAGGCCGAGGGCGAGGGCACGGATGCCCATCGCGCTTTCCAGGACGCCGCCACCAAGATGGCCAAGCGTCTGCGCCGCCACCGCCGCCGCGTGAACGAACACGCGCGTTGCCAGGCGGCGGAGCGCAAGCCGGAACCCGGCGCCACGGATGCCGTCGCGCTCGTCTGAGCGCCAGACCACATCCGATAAAAACAATCACACAGAAAAGCGTTCAGGCGGGGCTTCTTCGGAAGCCCCTATTTTTGTGCGGCGCATCGCGTGATGCTGGTACAGCGGCCCACCATGAAGACAAAGAAAAGGCGGAACGCCGGGGGCGCTCCGCCTTGCTGAGCCTTCGCCGGCCAGCGGCCGCCATCAAGAAGGGAGGCCCCATCGCCGCGCCACCTCATGGCAGCGGAGGCGTCTGGCGTTTCAGGTTCAGTGGACCAGGACCGGTTCCATCTCGTTCTGGATGATGGCGGCGATCGCGAGATCAGCGTTCGGGGCGGCGCCGATCGGCGTGCCGTCGGCGGAATGAATGGCCACCGCCTTCACCCCATCCACCACGACCGGGCGGATATAGGCGATCTGTTCGCGGCCGAAGCTGGCCCAGTCGGCGGGGGACAGGCCCTTCAGGACCATGGTTTCGCGGGCTTCGCGAGATTCGTTCATGGCAACACTCCTGGGCGCTTCCCTGACTTTTCTGGCGAAGCGGCCCTCTGCTGGTGGCCTGATCTCCCAACGCGGGGGAACCGCGAGGGTTCAGCACATCGCTGCAGGCCTGTGTCGGACGCGTCCCGGTTCGGCGGGATCAGTCCTGGTCGGACGCCACAGGCCGCCCGGCGCCGTTGATGCGGATCGTCCTCACCCGGGTTTCCGGCTGGGGGCGGCGCAGATCGACGTGGAGCAACCCGTTGTCGAGCCAGGCGCCCTCGACCTCGATCCCTTCGGCCAGCACGAAGGCGCGCTGGAACTGCCGGGATGCGATGCCGCGATGGAGGAAGATGCGCCCCTCTCCCTCCTCCTTCTGGCGCCCCCGGATGACGAGCTGGTTGTCCTCCTGGGTGATCTGGAGATCCTCCATGGAGAAGCCGGCCACGGCCAGGGTGATCCGCAGCCTTTCGGCGGCGGTCTGCTCGATGTTGTAGGGAGGATAGCCCTCGGCGTTCTTCTGCACCCGGTCGAGCATCTGCTCGAGATGGTCGAAGCCGAGAAACAGCGGCGATCCGAAGACGGACGAACGGGACACGGTTTGGTGCCTCCTCGTGGATGAGCGAGACGCGCGGAGCCGGCCCGAAGCACCGGCCCGCGATGCACAATGTCGTGCGTCCGCTCCCCGCTTGCAAGGCGGGCCGCCCAGATCCTTGTCCCGCCTTGCCCGGCCCCGCCGGGGCGGACGCCGGGGAGACCTGCGGCCGGCGGACGTTGCGCCGCCGGCGCCGCATGGCTAGATGCCGGGCATCATGGCGAACGACGCCCCTCCCCTGCCCATCCTCCTGATCCCCGATCCCCGCCTGCGTGCCCGGACCCGCCCGGTCGGGCCGGCCGACGCCGGCAAGGTCCGTGACCTGTCCGACCGCATGCTCGATGCCATGTACAAGGCGCCGGGCATCGGCCTGGCGGCGCCGCAGGTTGGCGAGAGCCTGCGCCTGATCGTCGTGGACCTGCAGCCCGACGACACGCGCCAGCCCTATGTGATGGTGAATCCCGAGATCGTGGAGGCCAGCCGCGAGGTGGCACTGCGGGAGGAAGGCTGCCTGTCCATCCCGAACCAGTATGCCGAGGTGGAGCGCCCGGCAGTGGTGAAGGTCCGCTGGCAGGACCTGGAAGGGGCGCGGCGGGAGATCACCGCCGAGGGGCTGATGGCCGCCTGCCTGCAGCACGAGATCGACCACCTGAACGGCGTGCTCTTCATCGACCACCTCTCCCCCTTGAAGCGCAACATGCTGCTGCGGCGCTTCAACAAGGATCAGAAGAACAGGCAGCGCGAGGACTGAGCCCCATGGCCCCGCCGATGCGCCTCGCCTTCATGGGCAGCCCGGATTTCGCCGTGCCGGCCCTGCGCGCCCTGGTCGCGGCGGGCCATGAGGTGGCGGCGGTCTATGCCCAGCCGCCCCGCCCCGCCGGGCGCGGGCAGCGGGAGACCCCCTGCCCCGTCCACCGCGCGGCGCTGGAACTCGGCCTGCCGGTGCGGAACCCCGCCCGCCTGCGGCGCGACACGGCGGAGCACGAGGCCTTCCGCGCGCTGGACCTCGATGCCGCCGTGGTCGCGGCCTATGGGCTGATCCTGCCGAAGCCGATCCTGGAGGCCCCGCGGCGCGGCTGCCTGAACATCCATGCCTCGCTGCTGCCGCGCTGGCGGGGCGCGGCGCCGATCCATGCCGCCGTGCTGGCGGGTGATGCGGAGACCGGCATCACCATCATGCAGATGGACGAAGGGCTGGACACCGGCGCCATGCTGCTGCGCGAGGCCACGCCGATCGGCCCGCGCGATACCACCGCCGTGCTGCACGACCGGCTGGCGGAGATCGGGGCCCGGCTGGTGCTGCGGGCGCTGGCGGAGAACCCCGTCCCGGTGCCGCAGCCGGCAGAGGGCATGACCTATGCCCCGAAGCTGGCCAAGGCCGATTCGCGGCTCGACTGGCGCGAGGATGCGGCGGCGCTGGACCGGCGGGTGCGGGCCATGACGCCCTGGCCCGGCACGCAGTTCGAGGCCGGGGGCGATGCGATCCGCGTGCTGGCGGCGGAACCCGCCGGCACCGCCGATGCAGCGCCCGGAACGGTGCTCGACACCCTGCCCCGCATTGCCTGCGGCGGCGGCACCGCGCTGCGCCTGCTGCGGCTCCAGCGCCCGGGCCGCGCGCCGATGGAGGCCGATGCCTTCCTGCGCGGCTATGCCCTGACGCCCGGCACGGTGCTGCCCCTTCCGCCGGACGCCTGAACCGTGCCGAACTACGCGCTTCGGGTGGAGTATGACGGCACCCCCTTCGCCGGCTGGCAGCGGCAGGACGGGCTGCCCAGCGTGCAGCAGGTGATCGAGGAGGCCGCCTTCTCCCTGAACGGCGGTGCGGCGGTCACGGCCCAGTGCGCCGGGCGCACCGATTCCGGCGTGCATGCCGAGGGTCAGGTCGTCAGCCTGCACCTCGCCGCCGATCTGGCGCCGGAGCGGCTGCGGGAGGCGATCAACTTCCATTCCCGCCCGCAGCCGGTGGCAGTGATCGCCGCGGCCCGGGTGGCGGAGGACTGGAACGCCCGCTTCTCCGCCCGGCACCGCGGCTACCGCTACCGCATCCTGAACCGCCCGGCGCGCCCGGCCCTGGACGAGAACCGCGTCTGGCATGTCCCCCGCCGCCTGGATGCGGAGGCAATGCACGCGGCGGCGCAGGCCCTGCTGGGGCGGCACGATTTCTCCGCCTTCCGGGCCAGCTCCTGCCAGGCGAAGGACGCGATCCGCACGCTGGACCGGCTGGACGTGATGCGGCAGGGGGACGAGATCCTCGTCGTGGCGGAAGCGCGATCCTTCCTGCACCACCAGATCCGCAACCTCGTCGGCACGCTCTACGAGGTCGGGATGGGCCGCCGCCCGGCGAACTGGCCCCGTGCCCTGCTGGAAGGCCGGGACCGCCGCAAGGCCGGGCAGACCGCCCCGCCCACCGGCCTCTGCTTCACCTTCGTCCGCTACGACCCCGAGCCGGACTGGCGCTGACGCCCTTTCCGGTCCGGGGGTCAGGCCGCCTGGGGCACCAGCGGCCCCAGCGCGTCGCGCAGCCAGGCATCCTCCGGCGCCTCGGCCAGACAGTGGGACACGAAGCGCCGCATCTCCTCGGTCTCCCCCATCCGGGCCAGGAGATGGGCATAGCCGGCCCGCACATGGTGGTCGGCGTTGCGGGCCAACGCCTCCTCCATGTGGCGCCGCGCCTGGGGGAGCTGCCCGAGTTGCTCGTGCAGCTTGCCGACGCGGGCCAGCAGCCCCCAGTTCTCCGGCTCCATGGCCAGGGCGGCGGTGGCGCAGTCCAGCGCCGCCCGGATCTCGCCCCGGCGCGAATGCACATGGCCGAGATGATCGACGCCGCGCCAGTCGCCCGGCGCCGCCTGCCGCATCCGCGCCGCCAGCGCCGCCGCCTCGTCGATCCGGTTGCCGTTCAACAGCTTCCAGAAGCGGCGGCTCATCACCGCGATGTCCTGGCCGAAGAACTCCGCCACCCGCGCCGCCTCGGCCGAGAGCCGGTCCCAGGGAAGCAGGCGCAGCAGCGCCGTCCAGACCTCCCGCACCACCGGCGCCATGGGGGCCTCGTCCAGCAGCGCCTCGATCGCGGCGCAGCTCGCCTGCTGGCCGGTGAGCGGCCCGCCCGCCTCGCTCAGCCGGGTCAGGTTGCGATGGAACTCCCCATCCTCCAGCCAGCCCGGCTCCGGCACCAGCGCTGCCAGGACGCGCATCAGCAGCAGCGCATAGGCATCCCGCTTCCGCCCCTGGGCCAGCAGCGCATCGGCGGCCACGGAGGCGGCGCCTTCCAGCACCGCCAGCGGCGGCTCGCGGTCCAGCAGGGCGCGGAGCCGTTCCAGCGCCGCTTCGGGCCGCGCCTCCAGGACCTCCTCCACCGCGCGCAGCAGCTCCGCCAGGGCCTGGCCCAGTTGCGGCCTGGGTTCGCTCCAGCCCCGTGCGTCCCAGTTGCCGCTTTCCAGCAGTTCGCGCAGCAGGGTGCGGTTGCGCGGCTGGTGCTGCTCCGCCCGCTCGCGCAGGCCCAGCGGCACGGGCACGGTTCGGATCTCCTTGCCCAGGGAGGCGAGGTGGTCGTGCAGCTGGGGATGGATGCCGTCCCAGCCGGAAACCCGCTCCAGCACCGCCCGGCCGAACAGGGCGGCGATGGCATCCGCCGTTTCGGAGGAGCAGACGATCAGCACGTCATGCGCGTGGTGCGGCGCCCAGCCCCCCGGCGGCAGGAAGATGGCGCCAGGCAGGGAGTCCGGCGGCGGCATCTGCCCGGGCTCCGGCGGCAGGACGTCCGGGCGGAACAGCACCACCGCGGAGAAGCGCCGTCCGCGCCGCTTCTCCTCCGCCCGCTTCAGCGCCACCGCCCGCCACAGCTTGTAGAGCATGCGCAGGCTGTTGTTGTCGCTGCGGCTGCCGGCGAAGTCGAGGTCGAGCGTCTCCTCCTCGGCATCCAGCACCAGATCCGGAAACCAGCTGCGCAGGCGCTCCGGATCGGCCTCGCCGGCCCCGGCCATGGCGCGCGGGGCGAAGTCGGGGAAGCTCTCGCTGAAGCGGTAGCCCAGGCGGCGCGGCAGCGCGAAGCCGGCCTCGCGCCCGAACATGCGGAAGAACTGCGAAAGATTGGTCGCCCCGCCCGTCTTGGTGCCGCGCCGCCGCCAAGTGCTGAGAAAGACCCGCGCCCCGCTTTCCGAGGCGATCCGGGCCGTTTCCGGCAGGGTCAGGTCCTCGTCCCGCAACTGGCCATAGATGCAGAAGGCGGTCCCTTCGGGCGGGCTGGCCGTCATACCGGCCGGAACCCGGATGCGGAATGGCAGGCATCCGTCAGCACCGCGGCATCGAGGACCATCCCACACGTCTCCCTGGAGATACGGGAGCAAATTAACAACCAGAGATAGTTAACGAAAGGTCCATCCCTTCCACCCAGGAGCGAAAACCCCGTGAGTGGAAGCGGGTCGTCAGTCCACCATGGCGACGGCCTGCACCGCCCCGGCCAGGAAGATGCTGATCGCCAGGTCCAGCGCCACGAAGGTCGCCGCCTGGAAGCCGTTCACGCCCAGCGCCTCCCGCGCCACGAACCATTCCAGCCACATCGCATAGCCGAAGGTGGCGATGCCCAGCCAGGTCGCCACCATGCCCGGCGGCACCGGCAGCAGCACCAGGAGCACGGCGTACTGGACGGTGTTCGCCCAGTTCCAGGCGGCGATGAAGCGCGGCCAGCGCGCCAGCAGCCCCGCCCGGGCCGCCAGCCAGTGGGAGGCCAGGGCATAGCCGGCCCAGGAGCAGACGAAGCCCGAGAGCTCGGCCACCAGGAAGCGCAGCGGGTCGGTGCCGACCTCGCCTTCCGCCCCGTTGACAAGGCGCAGCAGCACGAAGACCGGCAGGCAGAGGGCCGCCGCCCAGAAGGAGCGCGCCGCTCCTTCCGGCGACAGGCAGGCGAAGGCGATCCCCGCCGCCTTTCCCCGCGCCAGCAGGAAGGCGCCGCGCAGGCCCGCCACGATCTGCACCGCCAGGGCGGGCGGCGCGGCGGAGGGATGGTGGGGCGCGCTCAGCCGAGGCACTCCGCGATCACGGCGCCATAGAGCGCGGCCAGGGCGCGCAGCTCCCCGACCGGCGTGCATTCGTCCACCTTGTGCATGGTGGTCCCCACCGCGCCCAGCTCGGCCACCGGGCAGTAGCGGGTGATGAAGCGCGCATCCGAGGTGCCGCCGCCGGTGTCCAGCGCCGCCGCCTCGCCCGTCGCCCGCTCCACCGCGCGGCGCAGCGCCTCCACGAAAGGCCCCGGCCCGGTCAGGAAGGCCTCGCCGGAACAGGAGAAGCGCGCCTCGTGTTGCGGCGCCTCGGCCTCCAGCGCCTCCCGGATCCAGCGCTCCAGGCTGGCGGCGCCGTGCAGGTTGTTGAAGCGGATGTTCAGGGTGGCCTTCGCCTCGCCCGGCACGAGGTTGGTCGTCGGATTGCCCACGTCAAAGCTCGTAACCTGGATCGAGGAAGCCTCGAACCATTCCGTTCCCTCGTCCAGCGGCTGCGCCACCAGCCGGTTCAGCGCCCGCACCAGCCGGTGCACCGGATTGTCGCAGCGCGCCGGATAGGCGACATGGCCCTGCGTGCCCCGCACCGTCAGATAGGCGGTCAGGCTGCCCCGCCGCCCGATCTTGATCGTGTCGCCCAGCCGGACCCTGGAGGTCGGCTCGCCCACGAGGCACATGTCCGGCACCTGCCCGTTCGCCGCCATCCATTCCAGCACACGCACCGTGCCGTCATGGGCATCGCCCTCCTCATCCCCGGTGATCAGGAAGGAGAGGCTGCCGCGCGGCTGCGGCGCATGGGCGGCGGCGAGCATGGCGGCCACCCCGCCCTTCATGTCCGTGGCCCCGCGGCCGTAGAGCACGCCCTCCACGATCTCCGCCGCGAAGGGATCGTGGCGCCAGCCCTCGCCGGGCGGCACCACGTCCACATGCCCGGCGAGGCAGAGATGCGGCCCCTCCCCGCCCCGCCGGGCGAAGAGGTTCTCCGTCTCGCCGAAGCGCAGGCGGGTGCAGCGGAAGCCCAGGGGCTCCAGGATGCCCTCCAGCACCGCCATCGCCCCGTCATCCGCCGGGGTGACGGAACGGCAGCGGATCAGCGCCTGCGCGATCGGCAGGGGGTCGGCGATGGCGGTCACGGCCCGGGCTCCGGTCAAGGGCGGCTCAATCGCGCAGCAGCTCGTTGATCGAGGTCTTCTCGCGCGTGCGGGCGTCCACCCGCTTCACGATCACGGCGCAGTAGAGCGACGGCCCCTGCGACCCGTCCGGCAGCGGCCTGCCGGGCAGGTTGCCGGGCACCACCACGGAATAAGCGGGCACACGGCCAACGAAGACCTCGCCCGTGGCGCGGTCGATGATCTTGGTG
This sequence comes from Roseomonas sp. FDAARGOS_362, assembly GCF_002754815.1. Taxonomy (GTDB): domain Bacteria; phylum Pseudomonadota; class Alphaproteobacteria; order Acetobacterales; family Acetobacteraceae; genus Roseomonas; species Roseomonas mucosa. Next base: position 1,192,729 of record NZ_CP024588.1, read on the forward strand.
GAGGCCGAAAGGAACACGCCCATCGACAGCACCGAGCCGCGGCCGACGATCACGCCCTCGGCCACCTCGGAGCGGGCGCCGATGAAGCAGTCGTCCTCGACGATCACCGGATTGGCCTGCAGCGGCTCCAGCACGCCGCCAATGCCGACGCCGCCGGACAGGTGGCAGTTCTTCCCGATCTGGGCGCAGGAGCCGACCGTGGTCCAGGTATCGACCATGGTACCGGAAGCGACATAGGCGCCGACATTCACGAAGGAGGGCATCAGCACCACGTTCGGCGCGATATAGGCCGGGCGGCGGGCCACGGCGCCCGGCACGGCGCGGAACCCGGCCTCGCGGAACTGGGTCTCGCTCCAGCCCTCCCACTTCAGCGGCACCTTGTCCCAGGCCCCGGCGCCTTCCTGCCGGCGGAAGGTGTTGTCCTCCAGCCGGAAGCTCAGCAGCACCGCCTGCTTCAGCCACTGGTGCACCGTCCACTCGCCATTGCCGGAGATGGAGGCGACGCGCTGCTTGCCGCTGTCCAGCAGGTCCAGCGCATCCGCCACCGCCTGGCGGTCGGCACCCTGGGTGGCGGGCGTCACTTCCGCGCGGCGCTCCCAGAGCGCCTCGATGGTCTTCTGCAGGCTGGACAGGTCCATGGTCGCGATGATCCCGATCGGTTTGGCGAATGCGTTCGGCGTGACCCTCTCGCGCGCACCGGCAGGCGTGTCAACGCGCCGCTTGCGATGGAGTCCGGCCCGCCGGGAAGCGAAGCGCCGCAGGCCTTGTGTGAACGGCACCCCTGCCCGGCCGTCGCAGCCCCCGCTCCACATCCGGCCAGCGGACCGGAGCCGGTCGCCACGGCGTGAGGATCCGGGGCGAGCGGCGGAGCCTCTCGCCCCCGGGCCAGCCACGAGGCAGCCTCAGGCCCTCAGGGCCGGATCAGCGTCCCCGGCCCGGCATCGGTGAAGAGCTCGGCCAGCACCGCATGCGGTACCCGCCCGTCCAGGATCACGGCGCCCTCGACACCCAGCTCCACCGCCTGGATGCAGGTCTCGACCTTCGGGATCATCCCGCCCGAGATCATGCCGCTCGCGATCCCGGCCCGGACCTCGGCCACCGTCATTTCCGGGATCAGGCGCTTGTTCTCGTCCAGCACGCCCGGCACGTCGGTCAGCATCAGCAGCCGCGCCGCCTTCAGCGCCCCGGCCACCGCTCCGGCCACGGTGTCGGCGTTGATGTTCAAGGTCTGGCCCTTCGCATCCACTCCGACCGGTGCCACCACGGGCACGATATCGGCGCCGATCAGCAGCTCCAGGACGCGGGTATCGACCTTCTCCGGCTCGCCCACGAAGCCCAGGTCGAGCACCTTCGGCTCGCCGGTCTGCGGGTCCGTGACCGTCTTCAGCGTCTTGCGCGCAGTGATCAGGTTGCCGTCCTTGCCGCTGATGCCGACGGCGATGGCACCGGCCCGGGTGATCGCCTCGGCCACCTGCTTGTTCACCGATCCGGCCAGGACCATCTCGACGATGTCCACCGTCTTCTCGTCGGTGATGCGCAGGCCCTGGACGAACTCGGACTGTACGTTCAGCTGCTTCAGCATGGCGTTGATCTGCGGCCCGCCGCCATGCACCACCACCGGGTTGATGCCGACCTGCTCCAGCAGCGCGATGTCCTGACCGAAGCGGAAGGCCGTCTCCTCCTCCCCCATGGCATGGCCACCGTACTTCACGACCACGACGGCGTCGTCGTAACGCTTCAGGAAAGGCAGCGCATCGGAAAGGAGCGCGATGTTGTCGCGCATGGTTTCGGTCATGGCATCGGCTCCGATGGATCGCGGCGGAAGGCGCCGTTCGCCTCTTGCGGGCACCGCAGCACAGGGTCAAGAGCGCCGCGGCCGGCCGGCTCCGGCTCCGGCTGGGAGCCATGGGCGGGGCTGGGCCGGATCGGCGGGCCTCTCGGGCGGCAAGGAGCGGGCGGGGTATGCACCCGGGCCGGTGGGGTCGGCCCGTGTACTCCCGCTCCTCGCCGCGCCGATCAGCCGGCGCGCGGGCGGGAAATCCGGCGCACCGGGGGGAAGCCACAGGAAGTGTCCGGCCGAAACAGGCCGATGCGGGGGGTGCTCTGCGTCACACCGGAAAGCGGTCGGAGATGAGCCGGCCCTCCGATGATGCGGCGCAAATCCGGCCTCGTGTCGACCGGGCAGCGGTCGGGCGTCGCGGCCTGGACGGCCGGGGCCAGCAAGGCAACACAGAGCGCAAGGACCACGCGTCTCACCAAACCCTCCCTGGGCATATCTGTCTTATGACGACGCCAGGATTCGGGAGAAGCACGCGCAGGTTGAACTGCGTCCATTATGCCGCACTGTGGCCGGCACGCCTCAGTTCGTGCCGGGGATCAGGGTGCCAGGGCCATGGAAGCGAGTTCTGCCCGCAGTTCGGGGATGCCCAGGCCCTTCTCACTGCTGGTGGTGATCACCAGCGGATGGGCCGCCGCCTGCTTGGCCACCAGGCGCTCCGCCTCCTGCTGACGCTTCGCCAACCGCGCCTGCGGCGTATCGTCGGCCTTGGTCAGCACGATCTGGAAGGGCACCGCCGCCTTTCCGAGCAGGTCCATCGCCGCCCGGTCCGAGTCCTTGGTCTCCACCCGCGCATCGAGGAGCAGGATGACCCGGCGCAGGGTCGTCCGGCCGCGCAGGTAGTCGAACATCAACCCCTGCCAGTCCTCCTTCACCGCCTTGGCCGCCTGGGCATAGCCATAGCCCGGCATGTCCACGAGGGTGAGCCGCGCCTGACCCTCCCCGCCCAGCTCGAAGAAGTTCAGCTGCTTGGTGCGCCCGGGGGTGTTGGACACGCGGGCCAGGGTCTTCTGTCCCGTCAGGGCGTTCACCAGCGAGGACTTGCCTACGTTGGAGCGGCCGCAGAAGGCCACCTCCGGCAGCCGCGCCTCCGGCAGCTGGTCCAGCCGCTGGGAGGCGAAGACGAAGCGGCAGGGCCGGGCGAAGAGCAGCCGCCCGGCCTCCAGCGCCGCGAGGCGCTCGGCCTCGCGCTCATCCACCGGAGCGGCCAGGGCAGCGGCCTCCGGCTTGTGCTCCGGTGCCTCGCTCATGTCCGCACCAGCTTCTTCTGCTCGCGGCGCTCGGCACGCTCCTGCCGGGTGATCCAGGCCTGCTGGAGCACGGAGAGCGTGTTGTTCCAGCTCCAGTAGATCACCAGCCCGGCCGGGAAGCTCGCCAGCATGAAGGTGAAGATCACCGGCATCCAGGCGAAGAGCTTGGCCTGGATCGGATCGGGCGGCTGCGGGTTCAGCCGCTGCTGCGCCCACATGGTGAAGCCCATGATGATCGCCCAGACCGGCATGTGCAGCATGTGCGGCGGATCCCAGGGGATCAGCCCGAACAGCGTGAACAGGTTGGTCGGGTCGGGCGCCGAAAGGTCGCGGATCCAGCCGAAGAAGGGCGCATGCCGCATCTCGATGGTGACGAACAGGACCTTGTAGAGTGCGAAGAAGACCGGGATCTGGATCAGGATGGGCAGGCAGCCGGAGGCGGGGTTCACCTTCTCCGTCTTGTACAGGCCCATCATCTCCTGCTGCATCTTCGCCGGGTCGTCCTTGAACTTCTCCCGGATCTCGTTCATCCGCGGCGTCAGGGCGCGCATCCGCGCCATGGACTTGTAGGACTTGTTGGCCAGCGGGAAGAACAGCGCCTTCAGCGCCACCGTGAAGATCAGGATGGCGATGCCGAAATTGCCGACGATGTGATACAGCCAGTCCAGCGCGTAGAAGAATGGCTTGGTCAGGAAATAGAACCAGCCGAAATCCACAGCCTTGTCGAAATCGGTGATCCCGAGGTTGTCGCGATAGGCGTCGAGGGTGCGGACCTCCTTGGCGCCGGCGAAGACGCGCGTGCCGAAATCCGCCGTCGCGCCCGGCGCCACGCTCAGCGGCTGCGGCGCGGAGAAATCCACCTGCCAGCGGTCGCCCTCGGGGCCCGGCTGCTCCTGCGTGTGGCGGAAGGCGGCGCGGATGGTCTCCTGCGGCGTCATCGCGGTGACCGCGGCCAGCCAATACTTGTCGGTGAAGCCTGCCCAGCCGCCGGTGCTGTCCTCCTGGAAGGCAAGCCCCTGCGCCTTGTTCGCGGCATCCTTGGCGGCCGAGTACTTCAGCTCCTGCAGGTGCCCGCCGAGCACGCCGACGAAGCCCTCGTGCAGGATGTAGTAGTTCGCGAGCTGCGGCGTGTGCTCGCGCCGCACGCGGGTCCAGGGCAGGACCTGCACCGGCTCGGACCCGTTGTTGATCACCCGCTGCTGCGCGGTGAACATGAAGTTGTCGTCCACCGACAGCACGATCTCGAAGACCTGGCCGGCGCCGTTGTCCCAGCGCAGGGTCACCGGATGCTGCGGCGTCAGCGGCGCCTTGTCCGCCACCGTCCAGTCGGTGTCGGGCCCCGGCACCGGCGTGCGGCCATCGGCGGCGCTCCAGCCCCACTGGGTGAAATAGGGCGCGACCTCTCCGCGCGGCGCGAACATGCGCACCAGCGGCGAATTCGGCGCGACCGTCTCGCGGTAGTTCTTCAGCACCAGGTCGTCGAGCCTGGCGCCACGCAGGTTGAGGCTGCCGCCCAGGCGCGGCGTCTCGATCGGCAGGTGCTCGGCCGCGACGCGCTCCGGCGGCTGGGCGCCCTGGGTCGGGGCCGGGGAGCCGATGCCGGGCGGCAGGGGCTCGGTCGGCGCCTGGCGTGCCTGCTGCTGGCTCTGCACCTGCTGCTGCACCGTGGGGCGGTTCCACAGCTCGAAGCCCAGCAGGATGGCGATCGAGATCGCGATCGCGACGAGCAGTCGCTTGTTGTCCATCGATTCAACCGTTCTCGCGGGCGGTGGATGCCCCAATGCGGGGCGATGCGGGCGGGACAGGGTCCCAGCCGCCCGGGTTCCAGGGGTGGCAGCGCAGGATTCGCCGGGCCGTCAGCCAGGTGCCGCGCGTGGCACCATGGCTGGCCAGGGCTTCGAGCGCATAGTCGCTGCAATGCGGGTGGAAGCGGCAGTGGCTGCCGATGATCGGGCGAAGCCCATAGCGATAGGCATGCACCGCGACGGTCAGGACGCCGGCGGCGGGGCTCAAGCCCCCTGCCCCGGCGCGGTGCCGCCTTCCGCCGCGGCGGGACCCGGCGGGACGATGACGCCCGCCTGGCGAAGCGCGCCGCGCAGGTCGCCCAGCAGCGTGGACCAGTCGCGCGTCATCACCCCGTCGCGGGCGACGAGCACGAGGTCCCAGCCACGGGGCGCGCAGCCGGGCGGCGGGGCCGCGTGCAGCAGTTCGTGCGCCGCGGCGCGCAGCCGCCGCTTGGCGCGGTTGCGCACCACGGCGTTGCCGAGCTTCTTCGTTGCCGTGAAACCGACGCGAAGAGGCCCTTCCGTTTCCGGAAGAGCCTGCAGCAGCACACTGGGCCGTGCCGCGCGCTTACCCTTGCCGGCGACGCGAAGGAACTCGCGTCGCTGCTTCAGGCGCGGCAGGGCCATGGGATACGCGGAACCGCGCGCCGTCCGCTCAGGCGGACAGGCGCTTGCGGCCCTTGGAGCGGCGGTTGGCGACGACCCTGCGGCCGCCCACCGTCTCCATGCGGGCGCGGAAGCCGTGCCGGCGCTTCCGGACGAGCTTGGAGGGCTGATAGGTACGCTTCACGGGACGTGGCTCCGTTCGGAAAAAGTGGCTGGATCTGCCGGGACCGACCCCGTTTCGGGTTTCCCGGCCGTGCCCGTCTCCGTCCCCTCCCCCGAGGGCAGGGAGACAGGCACGACAGGCAACGCCGGCCCCGGTGCACAAGGCGCGGGTCCGGCGCGGTTGGCGCTGTATAGGGAGAGGGTAACGGACCCGTCAACCACTCAACACGCAGGATCGGCCCCGCATTCCCGCATCCCTGCCCCCGCTTCGCCGTTTCCGGCCCCTCCGGCCGCCGCCAATCCCGTCCCATCGTGCGATCCCCTCCTGACGCCGGGCCCGGCTGCGGCCATAAGGGGCGGCGCATGCCTGAGACCGACATCGCCGTGATCGGCGCCGGCTCCGCCGGTCTTTCCACCGCCACCCTCGCGACCCTGCTGGGCCGGCGCGTCACCCTCTTCGAGCGCGAGGAGCCCGGCGGGCGGCGGCTGCGGCAGCGCCTGCCGCTGGACGCGCTGCTGGCCGCCGCCCGCACTGCCCAGGCCCTGCGGCAAGGGGGGCGACTCGGGCTCCGCGCCGCGGACCTGGCCATCGACTGGGAAGGTGTCCGGGCACATCTCCGCCGCGCCACGGAAGCCCTGGAGCCCGAATCCTCGGAGGCCCGGCTGCGCGGCATGGGGGTCGATCTCGTCACCGGCTCCTCGGCGCATTTCCTGGCCCCCGACTGCCTGGAGGCCGCCGGCCGCAACTGGCGTTTCCGCCAGGCCGTGGTGGCGGCGGGCAGCGCGCCGCTGCTGCCCGCCATCGAGGGGCTGGCCGACATCCCCTATCTCGATGGGCAGAGCGGCCTCGACCTGGACACGCCGCCCGGGCACCTCCTGATCCTGGGCCATGGGGCGGAGGCACTGGAACTGGCCCAGGCCCATCAGCGCCTGGGCTGCCTCGCCACCGTTGTCGCGGACGGCCCGCTCCTGCCGGGGCTGGAGCCGGAAATGGTGGAGCTGCTGCGCGAAGCGCTCCGGGCGGAAGGGATCACCCTGTGCGAAGGGCATCCGGCGGTGCGGGTGGAGCGCCATCCGGAAGGGCTGGAGCTGCTGCTGGAGGATGGCCGGCGGATCACCGGCACCCATCTGCTGCTGGCCACCCCGTCCCGGCCCCGGCTGGCACCGCTGGACCTCGCCGCCGCCGGCATCGCCACGACCGCGCACGGCATCGCCACCGGCCCTGGCCTGCGCGCCCGGGGCAACCGCAGGGTCTGGGCGGCCGGCAGCATCGCCGATGTCGCGGATTCCGGCGCGCATCCCGACAGGGCTGAGGAACACGCGGCGCTGCTGCTGCGCTCCCTGTTCCTCCGCATTCCCGGCCACCCCTCCACGCCACTGCCCGCGCGGCTGGTCCGCACCGATCCCGAGCTGCTGCAGGTCGGCCTGACCGCCGCCGAGGCCGAGGCGGCCGGGCATGTCGTCCGGATGCAGCGGCGCGGCCTCACGGAGAGCGGCCGGCTGGTCGCCGAGGGCCGGACGGGCGGGCTGGTCCGGCTGGTGCTGGACCGGCGGGACAGGCTGCTCGGCGCCGCCGTGCTGGCGCCCGGCATCGCCGCGCCGCGCGAACTCGCCGGGGCACTGGCGCTGCTGCTGGGCCGCCCGCTGCGCGACCTTGCCGCCCTGCCCCTGCCGCAGCCCTCCCTGGGGGCCAGCCTTCGCCTGGCGGCGCTGGACAGGCTTGCGCCGGCTCTGGACCGGCCCATGCTGCGGAAACTCGTATTCCTGCTCGGGCGTCTGCCCTGACGGTGCCGCCGCGCGGCCCGGCGCCCCGGCGGGATGGAACAAGGAGAGACTCCATGGAACGCAGCCTGGAGGGCCGCACGGCCCTGGTCACCGGCTCCACCAGCGGGATCGGGCGCGGCATCGCCCTCGCCTTCGCCCAGGCCGGGGCGAAGATCCTGTTGCACGGGCTGGGCGCGCCCGGCCAGGTGGACAAGGTCCGCGCCGAGCTGGCCGAGGTCACCGGCGGCGAGGTCGCCTATTCCGCCGCCGACCTGTCGGATGCGCGGGAGGTCCGCAAGATGTGCGCCCAGGCCGAGGAGGTGCTCGGCCATGTGGACATCCTGGTGAACAACGCGGGCATCCAGTTCACCAGCCCGGTGGAACAGTTCCCCGAGGAGAAGTGGGACCAGATCATCGCGATCAACCTCTCCTCCGCCTTTCACGCCACCGCCGCCCTGCTGCCGGGCATGAGGAAGGCGGGCTGGGGCCGCATCATCAACATCGCCTCCGCCCATGGGCTGGTCGGCTCGCCGAACAAGGTCGCCTATGTCGCCGCCAAGCACGGCATCGTCGGCATGACCAAGGTGGTGGCGCTGGAAACGGCGCGCGGCACCGGCGTCACCTGCAACGCCATCTGCCCCGGCTTCGTCCGCACCCCGCTGGCCGAGGCCCAGGTCGACCCGATCGCGAAGCGCGAGGGCGTGTCCGCCGAGGCGGCGCTGACCGAGCACCTGCTGCGCCCCATGGCGTCGCGTCGCTGGGTCGAGGTCGAGGAGGTGGCGCAAATGGCCCTCTATGTCTGCGGCCCACATACCGATTCCCTGACCGGCGAGATCCTCGGCCTGGACGGCGGCTGGACCGCCGCCTGATGGAAGGCAGCATTCCCCCCGCCCTGCCGCCGGCCGGGCCTGGGCAGGAAGGGCGGGAGGGAACCGGGGCGAGGCGCGCGGTGAACCTCGCCCTTCAGGGTGGCGGCACGCATGGCGCCTTCACCTGGGGCGTGCTGGACCGGCTGCTGGAGGAGGAGTGGCTGGAGATCGCGGCCATTTCCGGCAGCAGCGCCGGGGCGATCAACGGCGCGCTGGTCACCCAGGGCCTGGCGGAAGGCGGACCCGTGCGGGCCAAGGCCCTGCTGGACCGCTTCTGGTGGGGGCTGGCGCAGCGGCTCTCCTTCAGCCCGCTGCGCAACACGCCGCTGGAGAAGGCCTTCTGGGGCTACGACCTCAGCTACAGCCTCGCCTGGCAGACCTTCGACACGCTGACCCGCGTCCTCTCGCCCTACCAGATGAACCCCACGCCACTCGACCTGAACCCGCTGCGCGACGCGCTGGCCGAGGTGCTGGACCCGATCCGCCTGCGCCGCGACCCGGCCGGGCCGAAGCTCTTCGTGTCCGCCACCAATGTCCGCACCGGCAAGGCGCGGGTCTTCGAGCGGCCGGAGATCAGCGTGGAGGCCCTGCTCGCCTCCGCCTGTCTGCCGCAGATCTTCAAGGCGGTGGAGATCGACGGCGAGGCCTTCTGGGATGGCGGCTTCCTGGGCAACCCGCCGCTCTGGCCGCTCTACGGACGCGGCTCGCCGCCCGACATCGTGCTGGTGCAGATCAACCCGCTGACCCGGCCGGACATTCCCTACACTGCCTCCGACATCATGACCCGGATGCAGGAGATCGGCTTCAACGCCTCGCTGATGTACGAGATGCGGGCCATCGCCTTCGTGCAGCGGCTGATCGGGAGCGGCACGCTGAACGACCCGCGCTATGGTCCGCTCTACATCCACATGATCGAGGACGAGGACCTGCTGCGGAACTTCGGCGTCTCCAGCAAGTACAATGGGGAGGGCGAGTTCCTGGCGGCGCTCAAGCGCCATGGGCGGGAAGCGGCGGAACGCTGGCTGCGCGACGGGACCGGCGCGCTGGGCCAGGCCAACGGGGTGGACCTGCGGGCGCGGTTCCTGTGACGCGGCACCGCGTCAGCCCCCTTCCCGCCGTCCCGGACTTCCTGGACACGGTGGCGGAGCGGATCTGGCGGGCCTGGTGGCAGGCGGAGGAGCCGGACCCCGAACCGATCGCGGCGCGGCTGCGGCCTGGCCTGCGCGGGGATGCCCTGCCCCAGGCCCTGGTGTCCCATCGGGGCGAAACCTATCTCGGCAATGTCCTGCTGATCGAGAGCGACCTCGACGAACGCCCGGCACTGACGCCCTGGCTGGCTGCGCTGTGGGTGGAGCCGGAGCAGCGTGGGCGGGGCCTCGCCACGCAACTGCAGGAGGAAGGCGCGTGCCTCGCCGCGAGCCGTGGCTTCGCGGAAGCGCATCTCTGCGCCCGGCCGGCCCTGCGCGGCTTCTATGCCGGGCGCGGCTGGCACCTGGCGGAAACATCGGTGGGCGCGGAGGAGCTGGATGTCTTCCGGCGCCGCCTGCCGGGCGGGGCGTAGCGCCCCGGCCTAGCGCAGCCACAGGAGGCGGGCCGGCCGTCCCCGGGCCAGGAGGACCACCGCGTTCTGCCGGAAGCGGCGCCCCAGCACGGCCAGCCGGCGCGGGTCGGCCAGGAGCAGGCGCTGCTCCTCCCGCCAGCGCCCCTCGCCGCTGCGCGCGGGCAGGCTGGGCAGGTGCCGGATGAGCCGTTCCAGGCACTCCTGCCTCCGGCGGTTCCGGCCTTCCGGCAGGCGTCGGCCCAGCGGGTTCCAGGCCGTGACCAGCCCGCCCGCCAGGGCACAGGGATGCCCGCCGAGGCGGACGAGCAGCGCGTCCAGCCGGGGGCTGCGCCGGCCGATGCGGACCGGAACGCCGCCGGCCTCGTAGCGGGCGCGGCGATAGGCGGCGCGCAGCCGCGCCGGCACCGCCCCGCCGTTCACGACAGGTGCAGCAGCACGCCCTTGAGATAGGCGCTTTCCGGCAGGGCCGGATGCACCGGATGGTCCGGCCCGGCCCCGAAGATGCCGAGGATCCGCCCCTCCCTCCGGGCGCGCCCCAGCCCCTCCACCACCGCGTCGGTGAACTCGCCCGTGCCGACATGGTGGGAGCAGGAGGCGATGAAGAGGAAGCCCCCGGGCGCCACCAGCCGGGCGGAAAGCCGCGCCAGCCGGGCATAGGCCCGCAGCGCCGGCCCATGGTCCTTGCGCGTCTTGGCGAAGGCCGGGGGGTCGGACACCACGATGCCGAACTGCCGACCCTCCGCCGCCAGCGCCTCCAGGCTTTCCATCGCCTCGCCCCGGCGATAGGCGACGCGGTCGGCGAGGCCGTTGCGCTCCGCCGTCTCGCGCGCCGTGGCCAGGGCGTGCTCGGAACGGTCGAGCAGCGTCACCTCGCTCGCCCCGGCCTTCGCCGCCTGCAGCCCGAAGCCGCCGGTATGGCAGAAGGCGTCCAGCACCGTCTGCCCGCGCGCCAGCGCCGCCACCCGGGCGCGGTTGTCCCGCTGGTCGTAGAACCAGCCGGTCTTCTGGCCGCCCAGCGGGTCCACCGAGAAGGCGACGCCGCCTTCCTCCACGGTGGCGCGGGCATCCCCGCCCGCCAGGAGCCGGACCTCCTGCGGCAGCCCTTCCAGCCCGCGCACCGAGGCGTCGTTGCGCGCCACCACGGCGCGGAGCGGCAGCAGGTCGCGCAGCGCCGCGAGGATGTCCGGCGTGGCCAGCTCCATGCCGGCGGTGTTGGCCTGCAGCGCCAGCACGTCGCCATAGCGGTCGAGCACCAGCCCCGGCAGGCCATCGGCCTCGGCATGGGCGAGGCGGTAATAGGGCCCGTCGCGCAGCCGCTCGCGCAGCGCCAGCGCCGCGGCCAGCCTTTCGCGCCAGAAGCCGGGGCCGGCCGCCGCGTCGGGATCGCGGCTGAGGCGCCGGCCGGCGATCAGGGAATGCGGGTTGTACTGGTACAGGCCGAGGCGGCTGCCATCGTCGCCCTCCACCCGCACCAGCCCGCCGGGCACCAGCGCCTTGGTGGCCGCGCCGGTGGCGACCTCGTTGGAGAAGATCCAGGGATGCCCCGCCTTGGCCCGGCGCTCGCGGCCGGGCAGCAGGCGGATCGGGGGAATGTCAGAATTCGTCATGAAGGCGCGGACCATGCCGCCGGGCGCCGCCGCTGTCCATCTGCCAAAGGAGGCTGCCAAAAGGGTCGGCCCCACGCCTCAGCGGTATTCCGAGATCTCCACCAGATTGTCGTCCGGATCGCGCAGATAGACCGAGCGGATCGGCCCCGTGGCCCCGGCGCGGTCCACCGGGCCGAGCTCGATCGCCAGCCCGCGCTCCTCCAGCAGAACGATCACCGCTTCCAGCGGCCGGTCGGCGATCAGGCAGAAATCCGTGCTGCCCGGCGTCGGGTTCGCGGCGCGCGGCAGGACCGGGGCCCCCGCCGCCTCGTGCAGGTTGAACTTCTGCCGCCCGAAGCAGAGCGCCACGCGCCCGCCGCCGAAGACCTCCTCCCGCATTCCCAGGCCGCGCACGTAGAAGTCCCGCGTCCGCGCGATGTCGCGCACCGTCAGCACCAGATGGTCCAGCCGGTCGATCATGTCCTCAACCTCATCCTGACATTTCCAACCGCCGCCGGCTCAGGGCGACCAGCGGACCTCGCGCATGCCGGGCAGGGCGGCGATCTCCTCCAGGAAGGAGGGAACCTGCCGGCGGCTGCCGTACCGCCCGCGCCAGCGCAGATTGTAGCGCCGCGAGCAGGTCCGGCCGTTCTCGCGATAGATGACCGCCTGCCGCAAGGTCTCGTAACCCAGCCCAGCGAAGCGGGTTTCCATGTCCAGGCTTCGCAGCACGGCGCTGTCGCCCACCAGCAGCAGCGTCGCGCCCTGGACATGCCACAGCCGCCGCTCGACCCATTTCAGCACCCAGAGCACCCCGAGGCCCAGCAGCGTTCCGGCGACCCCGAGGCCGATCTCCCCGGCCCCCAGGCAGAGCCCGGCCACCGTCACGAACCAGAGCGTCGCCGCGGTGGTGACGCCGGTCACGGTCCCGCCCTGGCGCAGGATCGCGCCGCCGCCGATGAAGCCCACCCCGGTCAGGATGCCGAGCGGCAGGCGCATCACGTCCATGCTGATCACGCCGTGGTCGGGGCGGCGGGTGGTGGTCATCAGGATATCGGCCAGCAGCATCGCCAGGGCCGCGGCCAGGCAGACCAGCAGGGTCGTGCGCAGCCCGGCGGCATGCCCCTTGGCCTCCCGGTTCATGCCGAAGGCGGCCCCGGCCAGCGCCGCCAGGAGCAGTCGGAGGGCGATGTCGGACCAGACGGGATCGGTGTGCATCGGTTTCTACGGAGCTCTCACGTCGCGGGCATTTCCGGGGCGGGGGCCTCAGCCGGCGTAGTCCGGCGCCTCGCGGTCCAGGATGCGGCGGATGCTGGCGAGGTGCAGGCGCGCGCTTTCCGGGTCGCCCTCCCGCATCCGCGCCGCCGCCTCTCGCGCCACCGGCTCGGGCACGATCTTCAGCGGCCTTCCGGTGGAAAGGGCCAGGCGCTGGGCCTCGGCGGCGCGCTCCAGGTAGTAGAGGTCGTCCCAGGCCTCGGCGATGGTCGGGCCGACCACCATCACCCCGTGGTTCTTGAGGAAGCCGATATCCGCCTCCCCCATCGCCGCCGCGATCCGGTCCCCTTCCCGCTCGTCGAGGGCGAGGCCGTTGTAGTCCTCGTCCACCGCGACGCGGCCGAAGAACTTCAGCGCCGTCTGCCCGGCGAAGAGCAGCGGCGGCCCCTCGGTCATCGACAGGGCGGTGGCGTTGGGCATGTGCGTGTGGAAGGCCGCCACGGCGCGGGGGTGGCGCATGTGCAGCCGGGCATGGATGTAGAAGGCGGTCGCCTCCGGCCTGCCCTCCCCGGCCAGCACGTTTCCCTGGAAGTCGCAGACCAGCAGGCGGGAGGCGGTGAGCTCCTCGAAGGCCCAGCCATAGGGGTTCACCAGCATCAGCCCGTCATGGCCCGGCACCAGGGCGGAGAAATGGTTGCAGATGCCTTCCTGCAGACCCAGCCGCGCCGCCATGCGGAAGCAGGCGGCGAGGTCGCGCCGCGCCTCCTGGATCGCTTCCGAATCGAGCGCGGCGTTGCGGAGGATGGCGGGCGCCGTGCCGCCGGTCTGGAATTCATGGGCCATGGCTGACCGGTCCCTGCCTGGATGTCGGCCGGAAGCCTCGCCCCGGCGGCGCCGGAGGGCAAGGCGCGGCTGGCCCCGGACCTCATCCGCTGACCAGCCGCGCGATGCCGAAAGCGGCGCCGGCCGCCACGGCGCCGATCACGGCCGTCTGCAAGGCACCCGCCAGGCGCGGCATTCCGGTGGCCCGCGCCCTGAGCCAGCCGAAGGCGAGAAGCGCCAACCCGGTCACCAGGCTGGATACCAGCAGCGCCCGCGGCGTGTCGTCCAGCAGCATGTAGGGGAGCAGCGGCACCATCCCGCCGGCCACGTAGGAGCCGCCGATGCGCAGCGCGGAGCGGGGCGCCTCGCCGGGCGTCGGGGCGCTCAGCTCCAGCTCGAAGCGCATCATGAAATCCACCCAGCGCTGCCGGTCGGCGCAGATCGCCTCGGTCGCGGCCTGCAGCGTGTCCCCCCGCAGCCCCTGGCGATGGAAGATCGCCGCCACCTCCCAGCGCTCCCGCGCCGGATAGTCCGCCGTCTCCTCCCACTCCCGGCGATATTCGGAGGCGTAGCGGTCGGCCTCGCTGCGCGCCGCCAGATAGCCGCCCAGCCCCATGGCGATGCAGCCGGCCGCGAGTTCCGCCAGGCCGGCGGTCACGATCAGCGGATTGGCCGCCACCGCCCCGGACAGGCCCGCCGCCAGGGCGAAGGGCACCGTCAGCCCGTCCGCCGTGCCGATGACGAGGTCCCGCACCAGGGGCGAGGACGTGGCGTGCTGTTCCTGGTGCGGCGGGCCCGGGGGCATCGCCGGCAGGCCGGATTGGTCGAAAGCCAGGCTGTCCATGCCGCCGAAGCTGCCGCACCGGATCGGGCAAGGCGAGCCAATAAACATCTATCCCATTGAAATTCCCATGAACTCTGCGGATGCGACGCCTTTGCAGGGGTCTTGCCGCATCGCAATAAGCCGCTCAGGGTTGGCGGATCGGGCGCCCCCCTCTATGAACTCACGCTTCGGAGATCACGCCTTGGCCACGACCGAACCAGATTCCCAGGCGCCCGCGCCACCCAATCCCGCCCTCGCCGCCCAGGCAGCGATCCTGGCACAAGCGGCGACGCCGGTGCGCCGGATGGCCGATGCCATCCGGGTGCTGGCGATCGACGCCGTCGAGAAGGCGAAATCCGGCCATCCCGGCATGCCCATGGGCATGGCCGACGTGGCCACGGTCCTCTGGACCCGATTCCTCAAGAACGATGCCGACGACCCCCGCTGGGCGGACCGCGACCGGTTCATCCTCTCGGCCGGCCATGGCTCGATGCTGCTCTATGCGCTGCTGCACCTCACCGGGCAGGCGGGCATGGGCATCGAGGAGTTGCAGCGCTTCCGCCAGCTCCACTCCCCCGCCGCCGGCCACCCGGAATATGGCGAGCATCCCGGCATCGAGATGACCACCGGCCCGCTGGGCCAGGGCATCTCCACCGCCGTCGGCTTCGCCATGGCCGAGCGCCTGCTGGCCGCGCGCTTCGGCAAGTCGCTGGTGGACCACCGCACCTGGGTGATCGCCTCCGACGGCGACCTGCAGGAAGGCATCAGCCACGAGGCCTCCTCGCTGGCCGGGCACCTGAATCTCGCCAAGCTCTGCGTGCTGTGGGACGACAACCACATCTCGATCGACGGCGACACCGCCATCTCCTTCTCGGAGGACGTGCTGGCCCGCTACCGCGCCTATGGCTGGGCGACGCGGCGGATCAACGGCCACGACCACGAGGAGATCGCCTCGGCGCTCAGCTGGGCACAGAAGTCGCGCAAGCCGGTGATCATCGCCTGCCGCACCATCATCGGCTTCTCGGCGCCGAAGAAGGCCGGCACCGCCGCCAGCCACGGCGCCGCGCTGGGCGCGGACGAGGCCGCGGCGGCGAAGTCGGCGCTGGGCTGGAACCACGGGCCCTTCGAGATCCCCGAGGGGATCAAGGGCGAGTGGGAGGCGGCCGGCCGGCGTGCCGGCGGCACCCGCCGGTCCTGGCTCAAGCGCCTGGCCAAGCACCCGCAGCGCGCCGAGTTCGAGCGCGCCATGTCGGGCCGCCTGCCGGACGACTGGGCGGAGACCTTCGGCGCCTACAAGGCCAAGGTCGCCGAGGACAAGCCGAAGATCGCCACCCGCATCGCCTCGCAGCGCGCGCTGGAGGTGCTGGTGCCGTCCATCGCCGAGATGATCGGCGGCTCGGCCGACCTGACGGGGTCCAACAACACCAACGTCAAGGGCATTCCCTCGGTCACGCCGGACAACTTCTCCGGCCGCTATATCCATTATGGCATCCGCGAGCACGGCATGGCCGCGGCGATGAACGGCCTGGCGCTGCATGGGGGGCTGATCCCCTATTCCGGCACCTTCCTGGTCTTCGCCGACTACCTGCGCCCCTCGCTGCGCCTTGCCGCGCTGATGAAGCAGCGGGTCGTGCATGTGCTGACGCATGACAGCATTGGCCTGGGCGAGGACGGCCCGACCCACCAGCCGGTGGAGACGCTGGCCTCGCTGCGCGCCATGCCCAACCTGTTTGTCTTCCGCCCGGCGGATGCGCTGGAGACGGCGGAGTGCTGGGAGCTCGCCCTGCGCCGCGTCGACGGGCCGAGCGTGCTGGCCCTGTCGCGCCAGAACCTTCCCGCCCTGCGCGGCGAGGCGGGCGAGAACCGCTGCGCCCGCGGCGGCTATGTCCTGGCGGAAGCCTCGGGCGAGCGGAAGGCGACCCTGGTGGCCACCGGTTCCGAGGTCCATATCGCCATGGCGGCACGCGAGGCGCTGGAGGCGGAGGGCATCCCCACCGCCGTCGTGTCGCTGCCCTGCTGGGAGATCTTCGCCCTGCAGGACGCGCAGCACCAGGACGCGGTGCTGGGCAAGGGGCTGCGCATCGGCGTCGAGGCGGCGCTCGGCTTCGGCTGGGATCGCTGGACCGGCGCTGACGGAGTTTTCATCGGGATGCAGGGCTTCGGCGCTAGCGCGCCGGCGGAACACCTGTATCCCCATTTCGGCATCACGGCGGAGGCCATCGCGGCCACCGTCCGGAAGAAACTGTCGTAACTCAGAGGAAAAGGGGTTCGTCTCATGGCTGTTAAGGTCGCCATCAACGGCTTCGGCCGCATCGGGCGTCTCGTGCTGCGCGCCGCCTGCGAGAGCGGGCGCGACGATGTCGAGTTCGTCGCCATCAACGACCTCGGCTCCGTCGAGGCGAATGCCCACCTCTTCCGCTATGACAGCGTGCATGGCCGCTTCCCCGGCGAGGTGATCGTCGAGGGCGACAGCATCACCATCAAGGCCCATGGCAAGACCTGGGGCCCGATCAAGGTCTCGGCCGAGCGCGACCCGACCAAGCTGAAGTGGGACGGCGTGGACATCGCCGCCGAGTGCACCGGCATCTTCACGGCGCGCGAGAAGGCGCAGGTCCTGCTCGGCACCGGCGCCCGCAAGGTGCTGATCTCCGCCCCCGGCGAGGGCGCCGACAAGACCATCGTCTATGGCGTGAACCACAAGACGCTGACGGCCGAGGACAGGATCGTGTCCAACGCCTCCTGCACCACCAACTGCTTGGCGCCGATCGCCAAGGTGCTGCACGAGAAGTTCGGCATCCTGCGCGGCTACATGGTCACCATCCATGCCTATACGGGTGACCAGAACACGGTGGACACGCTGCACAAGGACCTGCACCGCGCCCGCGCGGCGGCGGTTTCGGCCATCCCGACCTCGACGGGCGCGGCGAAGGCCGTGGGCCTCGTGCTGCCGGAGCTGAAGGGCAAGCTGGACGGCACCGCCATCCGCATCCCGACGCCGAACGTCTCGCTGGTCAGCCTGGACTTCGTGCCGGGCAAGACCGAGGGGCTGACCAAGGAGGCGGTCAACGCCGCCCTGAAGGAGGCCTCGGAGGGCGAGCTGAAGGGCATCCTCGGCTACAACACCGCGCCGCTGGTCTCGGTGGACTTCAACCACGACCCGCATTCCTCCACCTTCGACGCGACGCAGACGCAGGTGGTCGATGGCGGGCTGGTGCGCGTGATGTCCTGGTACGACAACGAGTGGGGCTTCTCGAACCGGATGAGCGACACGGCCGCCTATCTCGGCAAGCTCTGAGACGGCCGGGCCGGGGGAGTTCGCTACCCCGGCCTTTTTTCTTTACTGTTTTAGGATTTTAGTCCTTTATCCGTCTGGACGGATGGAGGGCTTCGCCATGCCTGGCAAGAGGGTTCTGCTCAAGGTCTCGCCCCAGGGACAGGTGACGTTGCGGCGTGGGGTGCGCGAGGCGCTCGGGAACCCAAGGCACCTGGAATGCTGGATGGAGCAAGGAACGCTGCGGTTGCGGCCGGCGGTGTCGGCCACGCTGGACGAGGCGGAGGCGATGTTTGGCAAGCAGGGGATCACCCGGGACGTGCTGGTGGAGGCGCTGCGGATTGTGCGGCGGCGGGGCACGGCAGGATGTTGATTTTATTCCTATATCCGAGGTGGAGTGGGAAAGCAAGGCGCATCGTCGCCTGCCTCGGCGCGAACCGGGCGGTGCCCGGCCTCAGCGCCGGGCGCGGCGGCCCGCCGGGTGCTTGCCGCGGGTCCTGGCCCTCGGCTTGATCTTGGATCGGGGCTTGGCGGGGCGGGATCGGTTGGTCCGGGCTTTGAGGCGGCTGGGTTTGGGTGCGCCGGGTTTGACGGGACCGGACTTCGCGCCGGTCCTGGCGGCGGAGCCGGTACGCGCCGCGGCGACGACTCCGGTGGCGGGTTCGCCCTTCACCCCTGCCCCGGCTTTCGCTGCGCTGGCCTTCGCATCGGCCCTGGCTTCGGCCCGGGACCCCGGATTCGGGGGGATCGGGGTGGCGCTGGGTCGTGCGGCGGCTCTGGTTTCGGCACGGCTTTCGGACCTCGTGCGGGTCGGGGCGGCGGGGATGCCTTCGGAGCCGGCGTAGCGCTGCAGGCTCGCGCCCGCAGCGAGGTGCGGGTAGGCCTCGGCACCCTTGGGCCAGGTCTTCGCGAAGGCGGCGACCTCGGCCTGGTCGTGGGTGCGGATGGCCTGGACCAGGGCGGCGGCGGCCTGCGCGGGACGGAGGCGGTCGCGGCGCAGCAGGTCCAGGTGCCATTCGCGGGCGCGCAGGGGGCACCAGTCGACCAGCGATTCCTGCAGGGCACGGCGCACCTCGGCCGGAAGTTGCTCATAGGCCTGGTAGGGATCGCCCTTGAGCCGGCTGCGGGGCTTCATGGCCGTGCTGTTGTCCATGCGCGGGCTTCTACCGGAGGCGGGCGCGGCGGGGAATCGCGGCTTTCATCGCCGGGGGCTCGGCACCCATGCAGTGCCGTTGGGGCGGGGTGCCGCGAGGCTCCATCCGTCCATGGGGGCCGTCGCTCCGGTAGGTGAAGCCGCCGGGCCTCCACGACCATGGCGGTGCGTGCGGGGGCAGTCTCCGGAGCGCGCCCTCCGGCGCCGTGCGACGGGGGCGGCGCGGGATGGCGGTGCCGGGTGGGCAACTGGATCGGCTTCCGTGCCGATGCTAGAGAGGCGGCTGCTGTGTAAGTCAGACCTTTCCCCAGGATCAGGACCTTCCCATGCCAGCTTTCCGCACCCTCGACACGCTCGACCCCAAGGGCAAGCGTGTCCTGCTCCGGGCCGACCTGAACCTGCCGGTGCGGGACGGCAAGATCTCCGACATGACCCGGATCGACCGTCTCGTGCCGACGGTGAAGGAGCTGGCCGACAAGGGGGCGAAGGTGATCCTGTGCTCCCATTTCGACCGGCCCAAGGGCAAGGTCGTGCCGGAGATGTCGTTGAAGCCGATGGCCGACGCGCTGAGCAAGGCGCTGGGCAGGCCGGTGGCTTTCGCGGGTGACTGCGTGGGCCCCGAGGCCGAGGAGGCGGTGGCGAAGCTGTCGGATGGCGACGTGCTGCTGCTGGAGAACACACGCTTCCATGCCGGCGAGGAGAAGAACGATCCGGCGCTGGCGCAGGGGCTGGCGAAGATCGCGGATGTGTATGTGAACGATGCGTTTTCCGCCGCGCACCGCGCCCATGCCTCGACCGAGGGCGTGGCGAAGCTGCTGCCCTCCTATGCCGGGCGGCTGATGCAGGGCGAGCTGGAGGCGCTGGACGCGGCGCTGGGCAACCCGTCGCGGCCGGTGGTGGCGATCGTCGGCGGCTCCAAGGTCTCCACCAAGCTCGACCTGCTCGGCAACCTGTCGAAGAAGGTGGATGTGCTGGTGATCGGCGGCGCCATGGCGAACACCTTCCTGGCGGCGCAGGGTCATTCCATGGGCAAGTCGCTGCAGGAGGCGGAGATGCACGACACCGCCCGGCAGATCATGGAGGAGGCGGCGAAGACGGGCTGCGAGATCGTGCTGCCGGTGGATCTCGTGGTGGCGCCGCGCTTCGAGGCGAATGTGGCCACGCGGACGGTGCCGGTGGATGCGGTGCCGGATGACATGATGGCGCTGGATGTCGGCCCGAAGACGGTGGAGCTGATCGAGGACAAGCTGCGCTCCGCCTCCACCCTGGTGTGGAACGGGCCGCTGGGTGCCTTCGAGACGCCGCCCTTCGACACGGCCACCGTGGCCGTGGCGCAGACCGTGGCGGCGCTGGGCGCCTCGGCCGGGCTGAAGTCGATCGGCGGTGGCGGGGACACGGTCTCGGCGCTGCGCCATGCGGGGGTGATCGACCGCATGACCTATGTCTCCACCGCCGGCGGCGCCTTCCTGGAATGGCTGGAGGGCAAGACCCTGCCCGGCGTGAAGGCGCTGGAAGCGGCCTGAGCCGTCGCGGAGCGGGGGAACCGGTGGGGCCGGGGCGGGATGACCGCCCCGGCCTCTTTCGCTTTGTTTCCGGTCTCCCGCCTTCCGGCCCATGTTCGGTTATTGCGGGAATCCCGCTGCGTGTTACGGTCTCTTGCGAGACGCTCTTCATCCGCTATCCTGCGAAGCATTCGCATCTGGCCCCCGGCCCTCGTCATGGAGGGTCGGCCATGGCCTGAATGTTTCGTGCATCCGGTTTGCCGAGGGGGCGCTGCCGCGCCACCTGAGCCACGCCCGGATGCCAATACTGGGCGTGGGAGAGGGCAGGGTTGCGGTCCGGCATGGATCGAGGCCCGGTCCGGGGGGACTTTCCTTTCCCCGCTCCGGCTGGTGCGGTGCGTGCCGGGCAGGGCAAACTGTCCGGTGCGCGCCGCCCATGCCGGCCTCGGCTCCGCGGCCGCCCTTGCCGTCAGCCGCGTTCCCTCAGTAGCCGCGCCCGGGATCGACGCGGTTCGGCAGGGGGTTCCCCTTGCGTTCAGCCCGCAGGTTCTCGAACAGAATGTCCAGCGTGCGGTCGTTGTAGACCAGCGGGTCGTCCGCCGACATGTGGGGCGTCACGAACAGGCCCGGCGTGCGCCAGAGCCGGCTTTCCGGCGGCAGCGGCTCCGGCACCGCTACATCGGTCAGGCAGGCGGAAAGGTGGCCGCTTTCCAGCAGGTCGCAGACGGCATCCTGGTCCCAGACCGGGCCGCGCGCGATGTTGACCACCCCTGCCCCGCGCGGCAGCCGCGACAGGCGCTCCCGCGACAGGATGCCGCGCGTCCGTGGGGTGAGCGGGCAGGCCAGGACCAGCATGTCGCAGCGCGGCAGCACTGAATCGAGCGCCTCCTGCGGGAAGGTCTCGTCGCAGTCCGGATGGGGATCGCTGCCGTGGCGGATGCCCAGGACCCGCATGCCGAACTGCCGCGCCCGGCGGGCCGTGGCGCCGCCCAGCGCGCCCAGGCCCAGCACGCCCAGCGTGGCGCCGGCCAGGCTGGGGGCGAGGCGCGGCGCCCAGCGTCCCTCCCGCTGGCATTCCGCGAAGAAGGGGATGTGGTTGCGCAGCATCAGCAGGGCCATGATGGCGAACTCGCCCGCCTTGTCCCCATGGGTGCCGCGGTTGTTGAGCATCGCCACGCCCTCCGGCAGCCAGTCGAAGGGCGCCAGCCGGTCCACCCCGGCCGAGGTGAAGGACAGGATGCGCAGGCGCGGCGCGCGTTGCCGCAACGGCCCCGCGCGGAGGGGATCGCCGGGCAGTCCCGTCCAGGTCACCAGCACCTCGGCCTCGCGCAGCCCTTCCTCCAGGCCCCGGGGGTCTTCCGCCATGGTCATGGCGATGCCGGCCATGTCCGGGTGGCGCGCGATCGCCGCCGCCCACTGGGCCGGGGTGATGCGGAGGTCGGAGGCGGGGGGATTCTGGATGTGGAGGCGCATCGCCCCCGAATGCCAGGAAGCGCCGCGACGCGCCACCGGCCGGCGGCCGATCCGCGGGGCCCATCGCCGCCATTACGAGATATGATAACGCCCCGGATGGCGTGGCCCCCTCGCCCGGTCCAAGTCTGCGACCGGGTTTTCCCCGAGGAGACACGGCATGACCAAGGTTCTGGTCCTCTACTACTCGATGTACGGCCATATCGAGACCATGGCGCAGGCGGTGGCCGAGGGCGCGCGCGGCGCCGGGGCCGAGGTGACGGTCAAGCGCGTGGCCGAGATCATGGACCCGGCGGCCTTCGCCGCGGCCGGCGGCAAGGCGGATCAGGCGGCGCCCGTGGCCAGCCCGCAGGAACTGGCCGAGTACGATGCCATCATCGTCGGCAGCCCGACCCGCTATGGCCGGCTGACCTCGCAGATGGCGCAGTTCTGGGACCAGACCGGCGGCCTCTGGGCGAAGGGCGCGCTGATCGGCAAGGTCGGCTCCGCCTTCACCTCCACCGCCAGCCAGCATGGCGGGCAGGAGACGACGCTGATGGGCCTGCACACGATGCTGTTCCACCACGGGATGGTGCTGGTCGGCCTGCCCTATTCGGCGCAGGGGCTGGTGACGCTGGACGAGGTGAGCGGCGGCACGCCTTACGGCGCCTCCACCATCGCCGGCGGGCAGGGACAGCGGCAGCCTTCCACGAACGAGCTGGAGCTCGCCCGCTTCCAGGGCGCGCATGTGGCGAAGATCGCCGCGAAGCTCGCGGGCTGAAGCAGGGGACCGGGGGCGGGCCTTGCCTGCCCCCGGCCGGCTGCCGCCTCAGGCGAAGCGGATCACCACCTTGCCGAGATGCGCCTGGCTTTCCAGGTGGCGATAGGCGGCCTGGGCTTCCTCGAAGGGGAAGACCCGGTCGATCACCGGCTGGATCCGGTGGAAGGCGACGGCGCGGTTCATCGCCTCGAACATCTCGCGCGAGCCGACGAAGACGCCACGCAGGTCGATGGCCTTCTGCATGACCGGCAGCGGGTCGATCTGCCCCCCGGTCAGCACGCCGATGAGGTGGACGGCCCCGCCCACGCGGGTCGCGGCGATGGATTTCGGCAGGGTCCCTGCCCCGCCGACCTCCACCACATGGTCCACGCCCCGCTTGCCGGTGAGCGCCCAGACCTCCTTCTCCCAGTCCGGGTGGGTGCGGTAGTTCACGCCCTCGGCGGCGCCCAGTTCCTTCGCCCGCGCCAGCTTCTCGTCGGAGGAGGAGGTCACGATCACCCGCGCCCCCGCGGCATGGGCGAATTGCAGCGCGAAGATCGAGACGCCGCCCGTGCCCAGCAGCAGCACCGTCTGTTCCGGCCCGACCGGGCGCAGCGCGGTCAGGGCGTTCCAGGCCGTCACCCCGGCGCAGGGCAGGCAGGCGCCTTCCTCGAAGGACAGGTGTTCCGGCAGGTGGACCAGCCCCTCTTCCTCGAAGAGCACGTACTCGGCCAGCACCCCGTCGATGGAGCCACCCAGGGCGGTGGCGCGGTAGGATTCGTCGGGCGGCCCGGCGATCCAGCCCTGCATGAAGATGCCGGCCACCCGGTCGCCTTCCTTCACCCGGGTCACGTCCGGCCCCACCGCCGCGACCTCGCCCGCCCCGTCGGACAACGGCACCAGCCCCGGCCGGACCTCCGTCTTGCCGTAGCGGCCGGTGGCCACCAGGAGGTCGCGGTAGTTCAGCGAGGCCGCCCGCATCCGCACCAGCACCTGCCGGCGGGCCGGGCGTGGCGTTTCCAGGGCGGTGAGGGTGAGGTCCTCGATCGCCCCGGCCTTGGGCAGATGATAGGCGCGCATCGTCGCGACTCCCCGTTCCATGCGGGGCCCGCCGGCCCGATTGCCGGGACCCCGCTCCGGAATGGGGGCCGGACGCCAGGGTTTCAACCCGGCACCGCCTTGCCCGCGCGTCAGCGGGCCGAGTCGTTGCGCCGTTCCGGGGGACAAGGCTTCACCTTTTCCCCCGGTGGCCGGCCACGAAGCGCGGCGCGGCCGGGAGGCGCCGCTGCCTGGGTCAGCCTTCCAGGGCCGGGGCGGCGTCCTGGACGTGCAGCGAGGCGGAGACCGTGCCGTTCCAGCTTTCCGCCCGCAGCGTGCCGCAGAGATGCAGCGGCAGGCCGCCGGAATTGAGCAGGAGGTGCGCCAGCGGGCCTTCCTTGGCGCGGAAGCAGACGGCCTTCAGGCGCCCTCCCCCCTCGCCTTCCAGGAAGGCGCGGACGGTGCCGCCCTCCCGCCCCACGCGGTCGGCGCGGACGATGCGGGCGCGGCGGATGGCGAAGACCGGCTCCTCGTTGCCGGGGCCGAAGGGCGCCAGCCGCCCGACCTCCGCCGCGAAACCCGCCGTTGCCGCCTGGACGCTGATCGTGCCCTCCACCGACAGGTCCGCCGCGGCGGGCAGCGCGTTGGCATGGCCCAGACGCTCGTGGAGGAAGGCGCGCACCTCCTCGATCCGCCCCGCCTCGAAGGAGAAGCCGGCCGCCATGGCGTGGCCGCCGCCGGTCAGCATCAGGCCGGACTGCCGTGCCGCGATCACCGCCGCGCCGAGGTCCACCCCCGGCACCGAGCGGCCCGAGCCGCGCGCCAGCCCCTCGGCCAGCGAGGCCACGAGGGTCGGGCGGTTGAAGCGTTCCTTCACCCGCCCGGCCACGATGCCGACCACGCCGGGATGCCAGCCCTCGCCGCAGATCATCAGCACGGGGCTGCCGGCCTCGGCCTGCCGCTCCGCCTCGGCGAAGGCGCCGGTCAGCACGTCGGCCTCCACCTCCTGCCGCCGGCGGTTCACCTCGTCGAGCCGGGCGGCGATGGCGCGTGCCTCGACCGGGTCGTCCAGCAGCAGCAGGCGCAGCGCGAGGTCGGGCTCGCCGATCCGGCCGGAGGCGTTGATGCGCGGCCCGAGCACGAAGCCCAGTGTATGGGCGGTGGGGGCCTCCTTCACCGCCGCCATCTCCAGCAGCGCGGCGATCCCGGCATGTTCGCGCCGGGCCATGACCTTGAGGCCCTGCGCCACCAGGGCGCGATTCAGCCCCACCAGCGGCATCACGTCGCAGACCGTGGCCAGTGCCACGAGGTCCAGCAGCGCCAGCAGGCGCGGCTCCGCCCGGTGGGCGAAGAAGCCGGTGCGGCGCAGCGTGCGCAGCAGCGCCACCGCGGCCAGGAAGCAGACGGCGGCGGCGCAGAGATGCCGCAGGCCGGAGGGGCAGTCGAGGCGGTTCGGGTTCACCACCGCCGCGACATCGGGCACCGGGCCCTCGGACTTGTGGTGATCGAGGACCACCACATCCGCCCGGCCGCGCGCCGCCTCCAGCGCCTCATGCGCCGCGATGCCGCAATCGACGCAGACGACCAGCGTCGCGCCCCGGTCGCAGAGCCCGGCGATGGCCGGCCCGTTGGGGCCGTAGCCTTCCCGGATGCGGTCGGGGACGTAATGCGTGACCTCGCAGCCCAGATCCCGCAGCACGCGCACGGTCAGCGCGCCGGCGCAGGCGCCGTCCACGTCGTAGTCGCCATAGACGGCCACATGCTCGCCCCGGCGCGCGGCATCGGCGAGCCGCGCCGCCGCCGTATCCATGTCCTTCAGGCAGGACGGGTCGGGCAGCAGCGCGCGCAGCGTCGGATCGAGGAAATCCGTCGCGGTGTCCGCGGTCACGCCGCGCCCGGCGAGCAGGCGGCCGACGATCTCGGGGAGTTCCAGCCGCTGCGCGATGGCGAGGCCCAGGCGCTCGTCGCCGCCGCGCCAGAGCCAGCGCCGGCCGGTGACGCTCTGCGCCACCCCCAGCACAGGCTCCGCCGCCACCGATGCGGCCAGCCCCTCAGGCCCCATTCCCTCAGGCAAAGAAGCTGCCGGGCTTGCGCTGGGAGTTGTGGTGGCCCTCGATGTAGCGGACCGTGCCGGTCTTGGAGCGCATGATGATGGAATGCGTCACCGCGCCGGTCTTGGTACGGCGCACGCCGCGCAGGAAGGCACCGGAGGTCACGCCGGTCGCGGCGAACATCACGTCGCCCCTGGCCATGTCCTCCACCAGGAACTTCCGGTTCGGGTCGGTGATGCCCATCTCCTTGGCGCGGGCGATCTGCGCGTCGTCCTCGTAGAGCAGGCGGCCCTGCATCTGGCCGCCGGTGCAGCGCAGCGCGGCGGCGGCCAGCACGCCCTCCGGCGCGCCGCCCGAGCCCATGTAGATGTCGATGCCCGAATCCTCCTGCGCGCAGGCCACCACGCCGGCCACGTCGCCATCCGGCAGCAGGGTGATGCGCGCCCCGGCGCGGCGGCAGGCCTCGATCAGCGGCTTGTGGCGGTCGCGGCCCAGGGTGCAGACCATCAGGTCGTTGATCGAGACCTTCTTGGCCTTGGCCAGCTCGCGCAGGTTCTCCTCGGGCGAGGCGTCGAGGTCCACCACCCCTTCCGGCAGGCCGGGGCCGATGGCGAGCTTGTCCATGTAGATGTCGGGCGCGTGCAGGAAGCCGCCCTTTTCCGCCACCGCCAGCGTGGCGATGGAGTTCGGCCCGCCGGTGGCGCAGATGTTGGTGCCTTCCAGCGGGTCCACGGCGATGTCCATCTCCGGCCCGCCGAGGCCCACCTTCTCGCCGATGTAGAGCATCGGCGCCTCGTCCATCTCGCCCTCGCCGATGACCACGGTGCCGGCGATGGCGACCGCATCGAAGGCGCGGCGCATGGCGTCCACCGCCGCGCCGTCGGCGGCGTTCTTGTCGCCTCGCCCGATCCAGGAGGAGCAGGCGAGCGCCGCCGCCTCGGTCACCCGGACCAGCTCCATGACCAGGTTGCGGTCCGCCTTCAGGGACATGCCGCTTTCGCTCATCGCTTCCCGCTCTCCTCAGAAACTCTCGATCCGGATCAGCGCCGGGGATTCCAGCACCGTCTCCAAAGCCTCGATCCGCGCGATGGCCTTGCGCATCGCGCGCTCCGACGAATCATGCGTGGTCAGCACCACGGGCACCGCCTCGCCCGGGGCGCGGCCGCGCTGCAGCATGGATTCCAGGCTGATGCCGGAATCGCGCAGCGCGCCGGTCACGTCGGCGATGACGCCGGGCCGGTCCACCACCATCAGCCGCAGGTAGTAGGCGCCGGTGCGCTCCTCCATCGGCAGGGAGGGCAGCGGCGCGAGGTCGTCCAGGCCGGCGCCCCAGACGGGCGTGTGCCGGTTGCGCGCGATGTCGATCAGGTCCGCCACCACGGCCGAGGCGGTCGGCCCGGCGCCCGCGCCGCGGCCTTCCAGCACCACGCGGCCGACGAAGTCGCCCTCCGCCACCACGGCGTTGAAGACGCCGTCCACGCGGGCCAGCGGGAAGGCGGCGGGGATCATGCAGGGATGCACCCGCGTCTCCACGCCCCGCTCGGTGCAGCGCGCCAGGCCCAGCAGCTTGATGCGGTAGCCGAGTTCCTCGGCCAGCTTGATGTCGAGCGCGGTGACGTTGCGGATGCCCTCGACATGCACGGCGGAGAAGTCCACCGGGCGGCCGAAGGCGAGCGCGGCCAGGATGGCGAGCTTGTGCGCCGCGTCCACGCCGTCGATGTCGAAGGAGGGGTCGGCCTCGGCATAGCCCAGCCGCTGGGCGTCGGCGAGCGCCTCGGCGAATTCCCGCCCGCGCTCGCGCATCTGCGTCAGGATGTAGTTGCAGGTGCCGTTCAGGATGCCGGTGACGCGCTGGAAGCGGTTGGCCGCCAGCCCCTCGCGCAGCGCCTTGATGACCGGGATGCCGCCGGCCACCGCCGCCTCGAAGGCCAGCGGCACGCCCCGCATCTCCGCCGAGCGGGCCAGCGCGGCGCCGTGCACGGCGAGCAGCGCCTTGTTCGCCGTCACCACCGGCTTGCCGGCGGCGAGCGCCGCCTCGACCGTGGCGCGGGCGGCGCCCTCGGAACCGCCGATCGCCTCGACCACCACGTCCACCGCCGGATCATGGGCGAGGGCGACAGGGTCGTCGTACCAGCGCAGCCCGTCCAGCGGGATGCCGCGGTCGCGCGAGCGGTCGCGCGCCGCCACGGCGGTCACGGCGATGGGGCGGCCGGCGCGGGCGGCGATCAGCTCGGCATTCGCGCGCAGGATCTGCAGGGTGCCCGCGCCGACGGTGCCGAGACCGGCCAGGGCGACGGAAAGGGGACGGGTCAAGCGCGCACGAGCTCCGCGGAAGTGTCGGTCGAGGGGCCGCCGTTATCGGCGGCCAGAAAGGAGCGGATGCCGCGCAGCGCCTGGCGGATGCGCTGCGCGTTCTCCACCGTGGCGATGCGGACATGGCCGTCGCCGTATTCGCCGAAGCCGATGCCGGGGGCGACGGCGACCTTGGCCCGGGCCAGCAGCAGCTTGGAGAACTCCACCGAGCCGAGATGGGCGAAGCGCTCCGGGATCGGCGCCCAGACGAACATCGAGCCCTCCGGCAGCGGCACGTCCCAGCCCGCCTGCCGCAGCCCCTTGACCAGCAGGTCGCGCCGGTCGCGGTACAGGGTGCGCATCTCGGCCACGCAGTCCTGCGGCCCGTTCAGCGCGGCGGTGGCGGCGACCTGGATCGGCGTGAAGGCGCCGTAGTCGAGATAGGACTTCACCCGCGTCAGCGCGGCGATCAGCTTGCGGTTGCCGGCGGCGAAGCCCATGCGCCAGCCGGGCATGTTGTAGGTCTTGCTCATGGAGGTGAACTCCACGGCCACGTCCCTGGCGCCCGGGACCTCCAGGATGGAGGGGGGGACCTTGTCGCCGAAGTACAGCTCGGCATAGGCGAGGTCGGAGAGCACGTAGAAGCCGTGCTTCCGCGCCATGGCCACGACCTCCCGGTAGAAGTCGAGATCGGCCAGCAGCGCCGTCGGGTTGGAGGGGAAGTTCACGATCAGCGCGGTGGGCGCGGGCACGGAATGGCGCACCGCGCGGTCGATGGCGCGCAGCATCTCCTCGTCCGGCGTGTGCGGGATGCTGCGCACCGAGGCGCCGGCGATGATGAAGCCGAACTGGTGGATCGGATAGGACGGGTTCGGCACCAGGATCGTGTCGCCGGGCGAGGTGATGGCCTGGGCGAGGTTCGCCAGCCCTTCCTTCGAGCCCAGCGTGGCCACGACCTCGGTTTCCGGGTCGAGCTGCACGTTGAAGCGGCGGGCGTAGTAGTTCGCCAGCGCCTTGCGCAGCCCGGGGATGCCCTTGGAGGCGGAATAGCGGTGGGTGCGCGGGTCCTGCACCGCCTCCACCAGCTTGGCCACGATATGCGGCGGCGTGGGGCTGTCGGGGTTGCCCATGCCGAGGTCCACGATGTCCTCCGCGGCGGCACGCGCCTTGGCCTTGGCGCCGTTCACCTCGGCAAAGACATAGGGGGGAAGGCGGCGGATGCGGTGGAAATCGTCACTCATGGGTGTAGCCCTTCGGGCCCTCGGTTCGTCGAAGCTTCCAGGGTAGCCCTCCTCGCGCCGCAGCGCGAGGCCATCGGGCAACGACCCTGCCGGAGAGCCGCCCCGTGCCCGGCAGGAGAGACCGGGGGGAGGCCACTCCGCACGGCGCCGGTCCGTTCAGGGGGTTCCCGGCTCAGGGGGTTCCCGGCTCAGGGAGTTCCCGGCTTCGGCGCGGCGGGCGGGGCCAGCAGGTCCGGCGCGGGCGGCGCCGGGGGGCCGAGGGGGGCGCCAGCATCTCGGCCGGCGGCGCGGCGGGCGGGGCGCTGCCCGGATCGGGGGCGCCGGAGCGCAGCGCCGGGGTCGAGGCGCCGGGACCGATGGCCGGGGCCGAGGCCAGGCTCGGCGGCGGCGGCGGGCTGTGCGGCACCAGCTCCGCCCCCGGGGCGCGCGGCGGGTCGGGCACCGGCGCGTCCGGCGCGACGGGCTGCGCCGCCGCGGCCCGGTTGGTGGCGAGCGCGGTGGTCAGCTGTTCGCGCACCGAGGCCTCGCCCCGGGCGGGGCGGGGGGGATGCGGGCCAGGTTGGGAAAGCCCTCCTCCAGCCCCGGCGGCGCCGCGCGCCCGTCCAGGCCGTTGCCGCGGATCTGGCGCACGAAGTCGAAGGGCCCCTCACCCGGCGAGCCGACGCAGGCGCCCAGCGACAGCAGGCAGGCCAGCAGGCCCAGCGACCGCGGCAGGCGCGGCCGATGCCGCAGCGCCAAAAGCGGCGCGGCTGCTTGCCGCCCCTGCCCGCGCAACCTAGGTTTGATCGGCTTGTGGATCATCTGCACTTCCCGCCCGGCCGGGTTCCCGCGGGGCATTCCCACCGGTCCATACCCTTCGGACCGAGGTTTGCCGCAGAACCGGCGAAGCGTGAAGCCACCGGATGCCACAGGCCGGGAGAGCACCAGGAACACGCCGATGAGCCAGAGTGACAAGACGCCCGATCCTGGTTTCCGCCTGCCGGACCCCGCCCTGGTGAGCCGGACCATGGCCGATGTCGCGGAACGCAGCCAGCGCATCGTCGCCGATTTCATCCGGCGCCAGGGCGACACCGCGGAGAAGCTGGGCGGCCGCCCCGGCGGCATGCCGCAGGTGGAGGGCGGCACGCCGCTCGATCCCTTCAACCTCGGCGGCGCCTTCATGGAGATGGCCAGCCGGCTGATGGCCAACCCGGCCCGACTGATGCAGGCCCAGATGGGCTTCTGGCAGGACTATCTCACCCTCTGGGGCAACACCGCCCGCCGCATGATGGGGGGCGAGGTCCAGCCGGTCATCTCCGAGGACAGCAAGGACAAGCGCTTCAAGGACGATGCCTGGCGCGAGAACGAGGTCTTCGACTTCATCAAGCAGTCCTACCTGCTGTCCGCGCGGTACATGCAGAACGTGGTGCGGGGCACCGAGAGCGAGCTCGACCCCAAGAACGCCCAGAAGGTCGATTTCTACACGCGGCAGTTCGTGGATGCGATGAGCCCCACGAACTTCCTGATGACCAACCCGCAGGTGCTGCGCCGCACCGCCGAGACGGGCGGCGAGAACCTGCTGAAGGGGCTGACCAACCTCCTGACCGACCTGGAGCGCGGCAAGGGCAACCTGCGCATCAGCATGACCGACCGCAGCAAGTTCGCGATCGGCGAGAACATCGCGGTGACGCCGGGCAAGGTGGTGTACCGCAACGACCTGATGGAGCTGATCCAGTACAGCCCCACCACGGAGAAG
Organism: Roseomonas sp. FDAARGOS_362; assembly: GCF_002754815.1. Lineage (GTDB taxonomy): Bacteria > Pseudomonadota > Alphaproteobacteria > Acetobacterales > Acetobacteraceae > Roseomonas > Roseomonas mucosa. Next base: position 1,223,500 of record NZ_CP024588.1, read on the forward strand.
GTGCTCAAGCGGCCGCTGCTGCTGCTGCCGCCCTGGATCAACAAGTTCTACATCCTCGACCTGCGGCCGAAGAACTCCCTGATCCGCTGGGCGGTGTCGCAGGGGCATACGGTCTTCGTCTGCTCCTGGGTCAATCCGGACGAGCAGCTCGCGGAGAAGGACTTCGAGGACTACATGAAGGAGGGCCCCTATGCCGCGCTGGACGCGATCCAGCAGGCGACGGGGGAGCGAAACGTCAATGCCATCGGCTACTGCCTCGGCGGCACGCTGCTGGCGGCGACGCTCGCGCACATGGCGGCGAAGCGCGACACGCGCATCAGGAGCGCCACCTTCTTCACCACCATGACGGACTTCGAGGAAGCCGGGGAGATCAGCGTCTTCATCGACGAGGTGCAGCTCAAGGCCGTCGAGCAGAAGATGGGCGAGCGCGGCTTCCTCGCGGGCGGGGAGATGGCCAACACCTTCAACATGCTCCGCGCCAACGACCTGATCTGGAGCTTCGTGGTCCAGAACTACCTGCTGGGGCAGGAGCCCTTCCCCTTCGACCTGCTGTTCTGGAACGACGACAGCACGCGCATGCCGGCGAGGATGCACAGCTTCTACCTGCGCCGCATGTACCAGCAGAACGACCTGGTGAAGCCGGGGGGGATCACGCTGGACGGGGTGCCGATCGACCTGCGGAAGATCAAGATCCCCGTCTACCTGCTCTCCACGCGCGAGGACCATATCGCGCCCTGGAAGAGCACCTATCGCGCCACGCAGATCTATGGCGGGCCGATCCGCTTCGTGCTCGCCGCCTCGGGGCATATCGCAGGGGTGGTGAACCCGCCCGAAAGCGGCAAGTACAGCCACTGGACCAACGAGGCGCTGCCCGCCGATCCGGAGGAATGGCTGGAGGGTGCGACCGAGCTCGCCGGGTCCTGGTGGCCGGACTGGCAGCGCTGGGTCACGGGCCTCGACCACGCGCAGGTGCCCGCCCGGGAGCCGGGCGCCGGCAAGCTGCCGGCCCTGGCCGATGCGCCGGGCGAGTACGTGAAGGTGATGGCGCAGGACTGATCGCGGCGCCCGCCGCCGCCCCCTGGCCGGAGAACCCGGTTGGGGGCGGCGGTCAGAAGCCCGGTGCGGGGCGGTAGGAATCGTCCTCCAGCCCGCGCGTGCCGGTCAGCGAGGGATCGGCGGCGGGCTGCACCACCCAACCGTTCACCGAATCCAGCCGCGCCACCTCCTGCGCCAATGCGCCGAGGGCGATCTCGCTGTTCGGCAGGGGGCCCGGGTCGCGCAGCCGGGCGATCACCCGCTCCCCGCCGTTGCGGAAGCGGCGCTCGTCCTCCAGCAGCGCCTGGGCGCGCACCTCCTGCCCATCGGCCAGTTCCCGGGCGACCTGGGCCATGACCGAGGCCGCCTCCTGTCCCGTCACCTCCGGCTGGATGCCCAGGGCGTTCCGCACCTCGTCGCGGGCGGTGTAGACGACCTGCTTCACCCCCGGCGAGACCGGGTTCCAGCGCGGGTTGCTGGCGAGGTCCGTGCAGAGCCATTCCAGGATCGCCGCGGCCCGTGCCATCCGGTCCGGATGGCCGCGCAGCGCGGCGGCGCCGTTGCGGAAGGCCGCGTCGAGTTCCCGGATCGCCTGCCGCCCCTGGTCGGGGCCGGCCAGCAGGCCGGGCGGCGGCGGGATCGGCCGGCGCGGGGCGCGCAGTTCGGCGCAGGCGGCGAGCGGCAGCAGGGCCAGCAGCAGGAATCGTCGTTGCATAGGCTGTCTTCCCATCCCCGGAGCGGCTCGGCAACCGCGCTCCCCGGGAGCCCGTCTCAGGAGCCGGGACCGCTGTCCAGGTCCTTGGAGGCGCGCAGCAGGGCGAGGTTGGCCTCCGGCAGGTCGGGCAGGCGGCCGAGGCGCCGCAGCGTGTCCGGGGCGAAGACCGGCGGCGGCAGGGCGCGGCGCGCCGCTTCCTCGTCGCCCCGGGCCAGCGCCGCCGCCGCATCGGCCAGCCCGGCCATCACAACGGTTCCCGGCGCCCCGGGCTGGATGCCGAGCGCGGCGCGGAGGTTGTCGCGGGCCGCCTGCATCGCCGGGATGGTGATGTGGTTGCTGTGCGTGAAGGCCAGGTCGTGCGGCATCGCCGCCGCCAGCCATTCCAGCCGGATCGCGGCGATGGCGGCCTCTGCCGGCCGGCCCGCCACGATGCGCGTGTCGCGGAAGACCGGCATCGCGCCGTAGATCGCGGCGATGGCCGGGTCCTGCCCCGTCGCGGCGATGGGCGGCAGGGCGGGGGCGTTGGCTTCCGTGGCGCAGGCGGCGAGGCCGGCCAGCAACAGGACCGGAAGGAGGCGGGCGCGTCTCATTCCAGGCTGCGGCGGTGTCGCCCGGCCAGCTCCACGTAATGCGGGGCGGTGCGGGCGAAGAGCGCGAGATCCTCCTCCGTCCGCGGCCGGGCCATGCGCGCCGGGGAGCCGAGCCAGAGCTCGTTGCGGCGGATCACCTTGCCCGGCGCGAGCAGGCCGCCCGCGCCGAGCATCCCGCCGGTCTCGATCACCGCGCGGTCCAGCACCGTGGCGCCCATGCCAACGAAGGCGCCGTCCTCCAGCGTGCAGGCATGGATGATGCAGGCATGGCCGATGGTGACGTCGGCGCCGATCCGCGCCGGCTCCCCGGCGTTCAGGTGGACGATGGTGCCGTCCTGGACGTTGGAGCGGGCACCGACGGAGATCGCGGCGGTGTCGCCGCGCAGCACGCAGTGGTACCAGACGCTGGCCCCCTCCCCGATCTCCACGTCGCCGATCACCACGGCGGTGGGGGCGATCCAGGCGGTGGGGTGGATGCGGGGGAGCTTGCCCTCGAAAGGGAGGATGTTTCCCGTCGCGCTCATGCGGCCCGGCCCAGCCGCGCCTCGACATCGAGGCCCAGCATCAGCCCGAGATTCTGCACCGCCGCCCCCGAGGCGCCCTTGCCGAGATTGTCCAGCCGCGCCACCAGCACCGCCTGCCCCCGGGCATCGCTGCCGAAGACCCGCAGCTCCAGGCTGTTGGTGTCGTTCAGGGCCTCGGCCTCCAGCTTGCCATTCGCCTCGGCGGACAGCACGTGGACCCAGGGGGAATCCGCGTAGCGTGCCTCCAGCGCCGCGCGCAGGTCGGCGGGGGACGGCTTGCCCGGCAGCGTGTCGAGGTGCAGCGGGATGGAGACCAGCATGCCCTGCCGGAAATGCCCGACGCTCGGCACGAAGAGCGGCCGGCGCGTCAGGCCGGAATAGCGCTGCAGCTCGGCCACGTGCTTGTGCTCCAGCCCCAGGCCGTAGAGCTCGAAATTCGGCGCCTTGCCGGTCTCGTGCTCGGCGATCATCGCCTTGCCGCCGCCGGAATAGCCGGAGACGGCGTTCACCGTGACCGGGTAGTCCGCCGGGATGAGGCCGGCATCGACCAGCGGGCGCAGCAGCGCGATGCCGCCGGTGGGGTAGCAGCCGGGATTGCTTACGCGCGGGGCCCGTGCCACGGCGGCCGCCTGTTCCGGCGAGAGCTCGGGGAAGCCGTAGACCCAGTCCGGGTCCACCCGGTGGGCGGTGGAGGCGTCGAGGACCTTGGGCGCGTCCGCGCCGAGGGAAGCCGCCATGGCGGCGCTTTCCTTGGCGGCGTCGTCGGGCAGGCAGAGCACGACGGCGTCCACCTCGGCCATCAGGGCGCGCTTGGCCTCCGGGTCCTTGCGGCGCTCCGCCGGCAGGGAGCGCAGCGCGACGCCCGGCAGGTCCTGCAGGCGCTCGACGATCTGCAGCCCCGTGGTGCCGGACTCGCCGTCCACGAAGACGGACGGCAGGGAACCCTTGGCCATGCGGAGAACTCCTCTCGCTCTCGGATGCAGCACGGTGATGACGCAGCCACCGTGCCGGAACAACGGACAAGAACGTGAAAAAGGGCGGCCCCAGCGGGACCGCCCTTTTCCGGAACCGGACATGGCCCGGGCGCCGACCGGCGCCCGCCCCCGGTCAGCGCTTGCTGAACTGGAAGGAACGTCGGGCCTTGGCCTTGCCGTACTTCTTGCGCTCGACCACGCGCGGGTCGCGGGTCAGGAAGCCGGCCTTCTTGAGGATCGGGCGCAGGGCGGGCTCGTAGTGGGTGAGCGCGCGGCTGACGCCGAGGCGCACCGCGCCGGCCTGGCCGGACAGGCCGCCACCGACCACCGTGCAGATCACGTCGAACTGCTGGTAGCGGTCGGACACCAGGAAGGGCTGGGCGATCAGCATCCGCAGCACCGGGCGGGCGAAGTACTTCGCCTGCGCCTTGCCGTTGACCTCGACCACGCCCTTGCCGGGCTTCAGCCAGACGCGGGCGATGGCGTTCTTGCGGCGGCCGGTCGCATAGGCGCGGCCCTGGGCGTCACGCTTCGGCTCGCGGGTCACGGCGGCCGTGCTGCCCTCGGCGGCCGGGGTGCCGGCGACGAGGGTCTTGAGGTCGGCCAGCGAGTTGGTGGTCGTGGCGTTCGTGGACTGGGTATCGCTCACGGTCAGGCCACCTTGTTCTTGCGGTTCAGCGCCGCGATGTCGATCTTCGACGGCGTCTGACCGGCATGCGGGTGTTCGCCACCGGCATAGACATGGAGGTTGCGCATCTGCTGGCGGCCGAGCGGGCCGCGGGTGATCATGCGCTCCACGGCCTTCTCGATCACGCGCTCGGGGAAGCGCCCCTCGAGGCGCTCGCGCACCGTGCGGCCCTTGATGCCGCCGGCATAGCCGGTGTGCCAGTAGAACACGGACTGCTCGGCCTTGGCGCCGGTGACGCGGACCTTGTCGGCATTCACGATCACGACGTGATCGCCGCAATCGACATGCGGGGTGAAGATGGGCTTGTGCTTACCGCGGAGGCGATTGGCGACCAGGGCGGCGAGGCGGCCGAGCACAAGGCCCTCCGCGTCGATCAGCACCCAGTCCTTCTTGACCTCCGCCGGCTTGATCGAGCGGGTCTGCGTCGAGAGCATGGCGATCCAGATGGTTCAGTAGGAGTGGCGCGGCATATCGCCGCCCTGGCCCTGTAAGTCAAGCAGAATCAGGGTTTTTTCGTTGTGGTATTTTCATACCACAAACCCGGCGGCATTTCGTTACCACAAAATCCGCCCCCTTCCCGCTGCCGGAATGTGGGGCCGTGGCCATCTCCATGCGCGTGAAGCGCGCCCTCCTCCTGCTGCTGCTGCCGCTTGCCCTGCTGGGGGCCGCGCTGGCGGGATTCCTGCGCCTGCCGCCGGCCTGGGACCCTTTCGCACCGCTGGACCTGCGCGCGCCGCCCAACCTGCTGGGCCGGTTCAAGCTGGCGCAGATGAAGTGGCAGCCGGACCGCTGCTTCGCCGCCTTCGAGGCTGCCGGCATCCCCGTGCGCCGTGTGGCGGACCAGCCTTCCGGCGAGGGCTGCGAGATCCTGGAGGCGCTGCGGCTGGATTTCGGGCCGCCGATGTCCCCGGCGGCGCCCGTGGCGACCTGCGCGGTGGGTGCCTCCTGGGCCATCTATGTCAACGCCATCCTGCAACCCGCCGCGCGGGAGCATCTGGGGCAGGAGGTGGTGCGCATCCGGCAGCTCGGCACCTATGCCTGCCGCGCCGTGCGCGGCGGCCGGGGAGACGGGGCGAGGCGCAGCCAGCACGCCACCGCCAATGCCCTTGATGTGGCGGGCTTCGTGCTGGCAGACGGGCGCGAGGTGTCGCTGGCCCGCGACTGGGACGATCCCGGGCCGCGCGGCACCTTCCTGCACGCGGCGCGCGACGGCGCCTGCCGCGTCTTCGACGCCGTCTTGGGACCGGAGTACAACGCCTTGCACCGCGACCACTTCCACCTCGACCGCGGCCCCTGGCGGGCCTGCCGGTGAATGCCACGCTGCGTCCCGGAGATGGCCCGGTCACGGTGATCGGGGCTTCCGGCCGTTCCGGGGCCACGCTCTGCCGCTCCCTGGCCGGTGACGGCATCCCCTACGTACCCGTGGTGCGCAGCGCGGAGCGCTGGGCCGCCACCGGCCTGCCGGGCACGCCGCGCATCGCGGACCTGCAGGATGCCGCCGCCCTCCGCACCGCCCTGGCGGGGGCCGGGCGCATCGTGTCCGGCGCCCATGCGCGGCACGCCGCCGCCATCCTGGACGCGGCGCCGGCGGAGGCGCGGATCGTGCTGATGGGCAGCACGCGCCGCTTCTCCCGCTGGGCGGATGCGCATGGCGACGGCGTGCGGGCCGGCGAGGCGGCGCTGCTGGCCAGCGGCCGGAACGGCGTGATCCTGCACCCCACCATGATCTATGGCGCCCAGGGGGAGGACAATGTGCAGCGCCTGGCCGCGCTGATGCGGCGCCTGCCCCTTGCCCCCCTGCCCGGCGGCGGGCGCGCCCTGGTGCAGCCGATCCACCAGGACGACGTGACCGCCAGCCTGCGCGCCGCCCTGGCGCGGGACTGGGAGGCGCCCAAGGCGCTGGTGATCGCCGGGCCGGAGGCGGTGCGCTATGCCGATTTCCTGCGCGCGGTGTGCCATGCCGCCGGGGTGCGGGTGCCGCCGGTGCTGCCCGTGCCGCTGGCGCCGCTGCTGGCGCTGTCCCCCCTCACCCGGCTGCTGCCGTTCCTGCCCACCGTGCGGGCGAGCGAGCTGCGGCGGCTGACGGAGGACAAGGGCTTCGACACCGGGCCGATGCGGGCGGAGCTGGGCGTCGTGCCGCGTTCGCTGGAGGCGGGGCTGGCGGGCACTTTCGGGCGGGGGTGAGGCGGTGATGCGCCCAGCGGCCGCTCTTGCCTCCACCCCGGACCGGCTCCAAACCATGGGGCGAAGACACAGAGCGAGGGCCGTCATGCCTGTCCTGAACCGGATCGCCGAATTCCACGACGAGATGACCGCTTGGCGGCAGGATTTCCACCGTCATCCGGAGCTGGCCTACGAGGAGGTCCGCACCTCCGGCATCGTGGCGGAGAAGCTGCGGGAGTTCGGCTGCGACGAGGTCGTCACCGGCATCGCGAAGACCGGCGTGGTCGGGGTGATCCGGGGGCAGGAGCCGGGCGACGGCATCGGCTTCCGCGCCGACATGGACGCGCTGCCGATCCTGGAGGAGACGGGGCTCGGCCATGCCTCCACCGTGCCGGGGAAGATGCATGCCTGCGGCCATGACGGGCATACCACCATGCTGCTGGGCGCCGCGAAGTACCTGGCGGAGACGCGCAACTTCGCCGGCACCGCCTATGTGATCTTCCAGCCGGCCGAGGAGAATTTCGGCGGCGGCGACGCGATGGTGAAGGAGGGGCTGTTCGAGCGTTTCCCCATGAAGCGCGTCTTCGGCATCCACAACTGGCCCAGCCTGCCCGCCGGGCAGTTCGCCTGGAAGGTCGGCCCGGTCATGGCCGCCGTTGCCAACATCACCATCACCGTCACCGGCAAGGGCGCGCATGGCGCCATGCCGCACAACGGCAACGACCCGATCGTGATCGCGGCGCAGATCGTTTCCGCGCTGCAATCCATCGTGGCGCGCAATGTCGAGCCGGTGGAGGCCGGCGTCGTGACCATCGCGCATATCACCGGCGGCCATACCTTCAACGTGATCCCGGAGGTGGTGCGGATGCAGGGCACCGCGCGCTGGTTCAAGCCGGAGATCGGCGATCTGCTGGAGCGCAAGGTGCGCGAGATCGCGGGCGGCATCGCGGCGGCCTTCGGCGCCAGCGCTGAGGTCGATTTCCAGCGCGCCTATCCGGCCACGGTGAACGAGGCGGAGAGCACCCGCCTCGCCGCACGGGCGGCGGCGGCCGTGGTGGGCGAGGGCCGGGTGATCGAGGTGGAGAAGCCGACCATGGGCGGCGAGGACTTCTCCTTCATGCTCAACATGAAGGACGGGTCCTACCTGTTCCTCGGCGGCGGCCGGACGGGGCACGACCCGAATGTCCACCACCCGCTCTATGACTTCAACGACGAGATCCTGCCGGTGGGCGCGTCCTATTTCGCCACGCTGGCGGAACAGCTGCTGCCCCGCCGGGGGTGACGGTCCGGGGATGGCCCGCCCCGCCTCGCTTGCCTCGGGGCACGGGACGGGCCAGCCTGCCCGGATGCGCATGACCGCCTTCCGGCTTCCCCTCCTGGGCCTGATCCTCATGGCGACGGCGCTGGGCGGCTGCGTCCAGGTCGTGGCGCCCGATCCCTATGCCTATGGGGCGCCGGGCTCCGCGGCGGCGGCGGGTGCCGCGGCCGGTGCGGCCCTGGGGGCGGCGATCGATGCCTCGCGGCCGCCGCCGGCCTATGGCAGCTATCCGGCCCCGGCCGTGCCGCCCTATCCGGGGCGCGCCTACGCCTATTGAGCGTGGGCCCGGCGCCTCATCAGCCCCGGAGCGCCGCCTCCAGCCGCGCCCAGCCCGCCTCGTCGCCCGGCAGGCCGAAGCGCAGCCAGGCCGCCGGATCGCGGAACTGCCGCACCAGGATGCCCGCCTGCCCCAGCCGCGCGAACCATTCGGGCGCGGCCTCGTGGGAGGCGAGGCGGAAGAGGCTGGTTCCGCCCAGGATGCGGAAGCCCGCCTGGGCCAGCAGCATGTCCAGCCGCAGCGCGTCCACGGCGCAGCGGCGCGCGGCTTCCATCAGCCAGTTCCGGTCCCGCAGCGCCGGGATGCCCACCGCCAGGGCGGGGCCGGACACCGCCCAGGGGCCCAGCGCCGCGCGCAGGCGGGCCGCCAGCGCGGGTTCGGCCAGGGCGAAGCCCAGGCGCAGCCCGGCCAGGCCGTAGCTCTTGCCGAAGGAGCGCAGCACCAGCAGGTCCGGCCTCGGCAGCAGCGGCGCCGCGTTGCGTTCCGGCCCTTCGAAATCGGCGAAGGATTCGTCCACCACCAGCAGCCGCACCCGGCCGGCCAGGCCGGCCAGCGCGTCCCGCCCGTGCCGGCGCCCGTCGGGGTTGTTGGGGTTGCACAGCACCGCCACCTCGTGCCCCGCCAGCGCCTCCAGGCTTTCCGCCACCGTCACCCGCGCCCCGGCCGCCTGCCAGGCCAGGGCGTGCTCGGCATAGGTCGGGCCGAGCACCGCGACGTCGCGCCAGGGAAGCAGGTTCGGCAGCAGGCTGATCAGGATCTGCGTGCCCGGCGCGGCGGCCACCATCTCCGGCGAGGCCGCGCCATAGGCGGCGGCCGCGATCGTCTGCAACTCCCACAGCGCCTCCGGCTCCGGCAGGCGCGTGAAGGCATCGGCCGGAAAGCGCGGCAGATGATAGGGCCGCGGGTTGATGCCCGTGGACAGGTCGAGGAAAGGCTCCGGCGCCCCCGGAAAGAGCAGCCGCGCCGCGGCCAGCCGGCCGCCATGTTCCGTCACGGCGCCTGACGCGCCATCGCGGGACATGCTAGCCCCTGCCGCATTCATCATCAGCAATCGTCTCGCCCTTGCCCACGCTGCTTGTTCTGGCCGGCGCCCTCGCGCTGGAAGCCGTCCTTGGCTACCCCGAAGCCCTGTTCCGCCGGATCCGGCATCCGGTGGTCTGGATGGGCGGCCTCATCGCATGGCTGGAACGCCGTCTGAATCGGGAAACCGGCACGAATAAGGCAAGGCGCCTCGCCGGCCTCCTCGCGCAGCTCCTTCTCCTGCTCGCCGCCGTGGTGCCCGCCGCGCTGTTGCAGGGCGTCCTGCTGCGGTATCTGCCCTTTTGGCCGGCGGTGATCCTGCTGGCGCTGCTCGCCGCCAGCCTGCCGGCGCAGCGCAGTCTGCACGATCACGTGCGCGCCGTGGCCCGGGCGCTGGAGGCGCGCGGACTGACGGGCGGGCGCGAGGCGGTGTCGCGAATCGTGGGCCGCGACCCGGCCGTGCTGGACGAGCCGGGCGTCGTGCGTGCCGCCATCGAGAGCCTGGCCGAGAATTTCTCCGACGGGGTGGTGGCGCCGGCCTTCTGGTGCGGGGTCGCCGGCCTGCCGGGCATCGCAGGGTACAAGGCCGCCAACACCGCCGACAGCATGATCGGCCACCGCACGCCCCGGTACACCGACTATGGCTGGGCCGCCGCACGCTTCGACGACCTGGTGAACCTGCCCGCCTCGCGCCTTTCGGCGCTGTGGATCATCCTCGCCGCGCTGCTGACGCCCGGCGCCAGCGCGGGCGGCGCCCTGCGCGCGGTGCGGCGCGACGCCCGGCACCACCGCTCCCCCAATGCGGGCTGGCCGGAGGCCGCCATGGCGGGGGCGCTGGGCCTGCGCCTCGCCGGGCCGCGCGTCTATGGCGGCGTGCGGGTGGAGGACCACTGGATGGGCGATGGCCGCGCGGAGGCCCGGCCGGCGGATCTGCGCCGCGCCCTGGGGCTCTACCGCGCGGCCTGTGGGGTGCAGTTCGCGGCGGTGCTGGCGCTGGCCGGGGCCGCCGCCATGGCGGGCTGAGGGGCCGCCGGCGCGGTCAGGCGGCGATTTCCCGCGCCTCGATCCCGTAGCGGAAATGCACGGGGTCCAGGCAGTCCGGCTGGCCGTTCGCGGTGAAGGCGCAGGGGTACATCAGGAAGGCGAAGTTCGGCTTCTGGTTGCCCATGGCGCCCGGCAGGATGATGTCCGTGGCGCTGTTGTAGCCGACCCAGTTCATCTCCCAGGAGCCGAAGAGGGTTTCGCGCAGGGCACGGATCCCGGCGCTGTCCGGGGCCAGCCTTTGCTCCAGCATGACCTTGCGCACATCGGCGGGATCGAGGGGGAACCAGCCGGCATCCTCCAGGAAGACCTCGGAGCGGCAGTGCTGCGCCCTGGAGACGTCGCCGCTGGCGCCCAGCGTCCGGAACTGGCGCGAGCCGGCGACGCGGACGCCGTACACGTCGCGGGCGGGGAAGCCTGCCGCCCGGGCGAGGCCGGTCATGAGCCCGTTGATATCGGCGCACTTGCCGCTCAGCCGGCCGCTTTCCAGCATGCCGCGGACATCGCCGAAGCCGCAGCCCGGCGTCTCGGGATCTCGGGTCGTGTGGTCCACCACCCAGTCGTAGATCGCCCGCAGCCGGGCTCGGGGCTCGTCCAGGCCGGCGGTGATGCGCTCGGCGGTGTCGCGCACGATGCCGTCCGTCTGCACGCTCTCGGTCGGCCGGGTCCAGAAGCGCCGCTCGGCCAGGGTGACCGGCACGGCCGGGTCATGGCCGTCGCGGTCGCGGGTGGCCACGCGCTGGACCAGCTCCGCGCTGCGCGGGCCGTCGGAACCCGCGTCCCAGCTCATCTTCAGCACCTCGGCGCCGTACTGCGCGTCCCGCACCACCCGCGCCTGCCCCGTGCCCTGGCAGCGGGTTTCGAGGACGGTCTGGTAGCCGCCGGCCGTCTGCGCCAGGGGCAGCCAGAGCTGCGCTGCGCCCGGGGCGTCCAGCAGGCTGACGCGGGTGACGATCTCGAACTGGCGCCAGCCCGGCATGGCCGCCAGCCGGGCCGGGGCCGCCGTCTCCGCCCGTGCCGTTCCGGGGCGCTGGGTGCCGGCCGCCAGGGTGGTGACGGTGGCGATGGTGGCGGCGGAAGCCAGGAAGTTGCGGCGGTTCATGGGTTTCATCCCTCCGGCCATGTCTGAAAGGCCATGCCTGTGGGAATCGTCTCCCGCGCCCCGGTCCGCCCGTCAACGCCGTGGCGATCAGAAGACCGCCAGCGCCCCCAGGGGGCCGGAGGTCATGCCCGCCCGGCGATCCGCAGCAGCGCCGCCACGTCCACATGCCGTTCCAGATGCGCCGCCAGCGCATCCAGCGCCGCATCGACCTCGGCCTCGTGCCGTCGCGGGGCGGCTGCGAGGCCCAGCCGGCCCAGCCAGGCCGCGCGCTGCGCGTCATCGCCGAACAGCCCGTGGACATAGGTGCCCGAGACCAGCCCATCCGCCGAGACGGCGCCGTCCAGCCGGCCATCCGCCAGCCGCAGCAGCGGGTTTGCCGCGTCCGGGCCCGCCGTGCGGCCCATGTGCATCTCGTAGCCGGTGAAGGGCGCCCCGTCCGCCAGGGTCGCGCCGCCGGCCGGGCACAGCCGCTTTTCCCGCGTCAGCACCGTCGCCACGTCGAGCAGGCCGAGCCCGTCCACGCCGCCGGGCGGACCCTCGATGCCCTCCGGGTCCTCGATCCGCCGGCCGAGCATCTGGTAGCCGCCGCAGAGCCCCAGCACCCGCCCGCCGCGCCGATGGTGCGCCAGGATGTCGATGTCCCAGCCTTCCTCGCGCAGCACGGCGAGGTCGGCGATCGTGGCCTTGGAGCCGGGCAGGACCACGAGGGCGCAGTTCCCCGGCAGGGGCGTGCCCCGGCGCAGCAGCAGGAGCTCCACCCCGGGCTCGGCGGCCAGCGGGTCGAGGTCGTCGAAATTGCTGATGCAGGGCAGCACCGGCACGGCGATCCGCAGGGGGGCGCCGGGGTTGCGCGGGGCCGCCCCGAGGGCGGTGAACAGATCCTGCGCGTCCTCCGCCGGCAGGCGGCGCGCCGCATCGGTGAAGGGCACCAGCCCCAGCGGCGCCCAGCCGGTGCGTTGCGCGATCGCGTGCATCCCTTCCGCGAAGAGCGTGGGGTCGCCGCGCATCCGGTTCACCAGGAAGCCCCGGATCATCGCCGCATCCTCCGGCGGCAGCACGGCCTGCGTGCCCACGAGGCTGGCGATCACCCCGCCCCGGTCGATGTCGCCCACCAGCACGACCGGCGTGCCCGTGGCGCGGGCGAAGCCCATATTGGCGATGTCGCCCGCGCGCAGGTTGATCTCGGAGGCGCTGCCCGCCCCCTCCACCAGCACGAGGTCGGCTTCCGCCCTCAGCCGCGCGAAGCTGTCGAGGACATGGGGCATGAGGCGGGGCTTCATCGCCTGGTATTCGCGCGCCCGCGCCGTGGCGAGGACGCGGCCCTGCACCACCACCTGGGATCCGGTCTCGCTCTGCGGCTTGAGCAGCACGGGGTTCATGTGGACACTGGGCGCCACGCCCGCCGCCCGCGCCTGGAGGGCCTGGGCGCGGCCGATCTCGCCCCCATCCGCGGTGACGGCGGCGTTGTTGGACATGTTCTGCGGCTTGAAGGGCCGCACCCGCAGCCCGCGCCGCGCGAAGAGCCGCGCCAGCCCGGCGACGAGCAGCGACTTGCCCACCGAGGAGCCGGTGCCCTGGAACATCAGGGCCACCGGCATCAGAACTCGATCCCCTGCTGCGCCTTCACCCCCGCCGCGAAATGGTGCTTCACCAGCCCCATCTCGGTGACGAGGTCCGCCGCCTCGACCAGCGCGGGCGGGGCGTTGCGGCCGGTGGCGACGACGTGCAGGCCGGGGCGCCGCGCGCGCAGCGCCGCGACCACGGAATCCGTGTCCAGATAGTTGTAGCGCAGCGCGATGCAGAGCTCGTCCAGCACCAGCAAAGCGAGGTCCTGCCGCGCCATCAGCGCCAGGGCCTTCGCCCAGGCCGCCTCGGCCGCCGCCACGTCGCGGGCGCGGTCCTGCGTTTCCCAGGTGAAGCCCTCGCCCATGCTGTGCCATTCGACGAGCGGGCCGAAGCCCTCCAGCACATGGCGCTCGCCCGTGCTCCAGGCGCCCTTGATGAACTGCACCACGCCGCAGGGCCGCCCATGCCCGACCATGCGCAGCAGCAGGCCGAAGGCGGCGGTGGACTTGCCCTTGCCCGGGCCGGTGTTCACCAGCAGCAGGCCCTTCTCGATGATCTTCGAGGCCACCTCGGCATCCTGCACCGCCTTGCGCTTCTCCATCTTCGCGCGGTGGCGGGCGGCCTCCTCGCCGTCCGCGCTCACTTCACCACCATGGGGATGCCGGCCACGGTGAAGACGACACGCTCCGCCCGCTCCGCCAGGCGCTGGTGCAGGATGCCCGCCGCGTCGCGGAAGCGCCGGGCCAGGGCGTTCTCCGGCACGATGCCGAGGCCGACCTCGTTGGAGACCAGCACCGCCGGGGCGGAACGCTGCGCCAGCGCCGTTTCCAGCGCCACCGCCGCGGCCTCCAGGTCACGCTCGCCCAGGATCAGGTTGCTCAGCCAGAGCGTCAGGCAGTCCACCAGCACCGGGCGGTGCCGGGCGCGCAGCAGGGCGGCGGGCAGGTCCAGCGGCGCCTCCACCGTTTCCCATTCCGGGCCGCGCCGGCCGCGGTGCTCGGCGATGCGGGCGCGCATCTCCTCGTCGAAGGCCTGGGCCGTGGCGATGTAGAGCCAGGGCTTCGGCAGGGGACCGAGCAGCGTCTCCGCGTAGCGGCTCTTGCCGGAACGGGTGCCGCCCAGGACCAGGGTCAGCATCGGGGTGTCGGGAGGATCGGCAGCCATGGCTTTCCATTGACAGGGCCGGGCCGCGAAGACTACCCCCGCAGCCGATGGTCCCCCGCCGGCGGCGGATGCCTGTGGCGGGGGTGAAAAGGGAATGCGGTGAGGGCCATCCGGTCCGAATCCGCGGCTGCCCCCGCAACTGTGAGCGGAGAGCGGCCTGCCAAACCGCCACTGGCGTGCTGGCCTCGGGAACGGGGCGGCGTGCCGGGAAGGCCGGCAGGCCGCGCCTGATCCGCGAGCCAGGAGACCTGCCATCATCCCCGCCGGGCCTGTCCCGGCGGGATGGATCGTGACGCCGGGCGGGGTGCCCCGGCATCGGCGATGCGCCCCGGCTCTCTTGCCGGCGGCCATCGGTTCCCGGCTTCCCCGACCGGAGGGGGCCATGGGAGCGGTCGGCATCCCATGCGCGTGTCGATCCCTGGGGTGCCCCGTTTGGCCGAGCCTGTCCTGCTCCATGTCTGCATCACCTGCCGCGCCGGGTTGGACCTGCGCGAGGGCGAGGTGCCCGAGGGGCAGCGGCTGCACGACGCCGTGGCCGAGGCCCTGGCGGCGCGGCCGGACAGCCCGGTGCGGCTGCGCCCGGCCACCTGCATGGCCTCCTGCGAGCAGGGCTGCGCCGCCGCCCTCGCCGCGCCGGGCAAGTGGCAGTACCTGCTGGGCCGCCTCCTGCCGGAACAGGCGGGGGACCTGCTGGATTATGGCGCGCTGTTCGCCGCCTCGCGCACGGGGGTGGTCATGCCCTCGAAGCGCCCCGCCTCCCTGAAGAGCGTCGTGCTGGGCCGCGTGCCGCCCTTCGCCCTCGCCGAACCAACACAGACCGCACCGGAGACCGCCGCGTGAGCGCCACCGCCACCAAGATCCCCGCCACCATCGTCACCGGCTTCCTCGGCGCCGGGAAGACCACGCTGGTGCGCCACCTGATGGCCCATGCGCGCGGCCGCCGCATCGCCATCATCGTCAACGAGTTCGGCGCGCTGGGCATCGACGGCGAGACGCTGCGGAGCTGCGGCATCGAGGGCTGCGAGGAGGAGAACATCGTCGAGCTGGCCAATGGCTGCCTCTGCTGCACCGTGGCGGACGAGTTCCTGCCCACCATGCAGGCCCTGCTCGACCGGCCGAGCCCGCCCGAGCACATCCTGATCGAGACCTCCGGCCTCGCCCTGCCGAAGCCGCTGATCAAGGCCTTCAACTGGCCCGGCATCCGGTCCCGCGTCACGGTGGACGGGGTGGTGACGGTGGTGGACGGCCCCGCCGTGGCCGAGGGCCGCTTCGCCGAGGATCCGGAGGCGGTGGCCGCCCAGCGCGCGGCGGACCCGTCGCTGGACCACGACAACCCGCTGGCGGAGGTCTATGAGGATCAGCTCCTGGCCGCGGATCTGGTGGTGCTGAACAAGACCGACCTGCTGGACGAGGCCGCCACCGCGCGGCTGCGCGCCGGGATCGCGGGTGCCATCCCCCGCGCGGTGAAGGTCGTGCCCGCCCGCGACGGGAAGCTCGATCCCGCCATCCTGCTCGGCCTCGGTGCCGCCGCCGAGGACGACCTCGCCGCCCGCCCCTCGCACCACGATGCCGAGGATGGCGCGCACGAGCATGACGACTTCACCAGCTTCGCCCTGCCGCTGCCCGAGCTGGCCTCGCCCGAGGCACTGGTGGAGCGGCTGCGCGCGGTGGCGGAGGCGCATGACGTGCTGCGGATGAAGGGCTTCGCCGCCATTGCCGGCAAGCCGCTGCGCCTCGCCGTTCAGGGCGTCGGAACCCGATTCAGCCACCAGTTCGACCGGGCCTGGGCGCCGGGCGAGGCTCGCCAGGGGCAGCTCGTGGTGATCGGCCAGACCGGGCTGGACCGCGACGCCATCGCCGCCGCGCTGATGGTCTGAGGGGGCGGGCCGAGCCATGCACCTGCTGGTCCGCGAGACGCGCAGCCTGGACGAGGCGGATGCCGCCGTCGATCTCGGCCAGGCGCCCGCGGAGCTGGTGCTGCTTTCCTTCTCCGACGGCGATCTCGGCGCCGCCGCGACGGCCTGGGACGCGATGCCGGAGCCCCGGCCGGAGCTTCGCCTCGCCAGCCTGGGGCGGCTGCGCCATCCGCTCTCGGTCGATCTCTACCTGGAGAACACGCTGGCCGCGTCCCGCTGCGTGGTGGCGCGGCTGCTGGGCGGGCTCGACTACTGGCGCTATGGCGCCGAGGAGCTGGCCGCGCTGGCACGGCGGGAGGGGATCGCGCTCGCGCTGCTGCCCGGCGACGGGCGGGACGATGCGCGGCTGCGCGCCCTTTCCACCCTGCCGGATGCCGCCTGGCGCTGGCTCGACGCGGGTTTCGCCGCCGGCGGGCCGGGGAATGCCGGGGCGGCGCTGCGCTTCATGGCGGCGCTGGCGCGTGATCCGAGGGCCGTCCCGCCCCCGCCGCCCGAGGCGCTTCCCGCCTGGGGCGAGCACGACCTCCCTGGGGATGCAGGCGGGGTGGAGGGGCCCGTCGCCGCCATCACCTTCTACCGCTCGCATCTGCTGGCCGGGGACACCGCCCCGGTCGCCGCCCTGGCGGGGGCGCTGGCGGCGCGTGGCCTGCGGCCCCGGGCGCTGTTTGCCGACAGCCTGAAATCCCCCGATACCGCGCAGGGCATCGCCGCCACGCTGCGCGGCTGGAAGCCGGCGGTGGTGCTGAACCTCACCGGCTTCTCCGCCCGGCGCGCCGACCGGGGAAACGGGGCCGGCTCGCCGCTGGATGCCGCCGGGGTGCCGGTACTGCAACTGCTGCTGTCCTCCGCCCCGCGCGAGGTCTGGGCGGCCTCCACGCGCGGGCTGTCGCAGAGCGACCTCGCCATGCAGGTGGCGCTGCCGGAACTGGACGGGCGGCTGCTCACCACCGCCGTGGCGCACAAGGCGGAGGAGACCGCCCTCCCCGGCCTCGGCTTCGCGCGCATCCTGCTGCGCCCGGACCCCGGCGGCATCGCGCTGGCCGCCGACCGCGCCGCCGCCTGGGCTCGCCTCGCCGCCACGCCGCGCGCCGGGCGGCGACTGGGCATCGTGCTGTCCGACTATCCTGGCGTCGGGGGGCAGGAGGGCCATGCGGTCGGGCTGGACAGCTTCGCCAGCCTCGAAGCCATGCTCGGCCTGTTGCGTGGGGAAGGCTACGACCTGCCCGAGCCGCCGGATGCGGCGACCCTGGCCGAATGGCTCTGCCGCGCCGCGCCTGGGCCCATCCTGTCCCTCGGCCGTTATCGCCGCCTCTTCGCCGCGCTGCCGGAAGCCTTCCGCGCCCGTGTCGGGGCGGCCTGGGGCGATCCGGAGGCGGACCCCGCCGTGGAGGATGGCGGCTTCCGCCTGCGGCACCTGCGCCTCGGCCCGCATCTCCTGGCCATCCAGCCCGACCGGGGCGATCCGGCGCGGCGCAAGGCGAGCTACCACGACCCCGACCTGCCGCCCCGGCACGGCTTCGTCGCCTTCCATCTCTGGCTGCGGGAGGAGGAGCGCATCCATACGCTGCTCCATCTCGGCACGCATGGATCGCTGGAATGGCTGCCGGGCAAGGCGGCGGCCCTGTCGCCGGACTGTGCCCCGGTGGCGCTGGCGGGCGGGCTGCCGGTGATCTACCCCTTCATCGTCAACAATCCCGGGGAGGCGGCCGCCGCCAAGCGCCGCCTCGGCGCCGTCACCATCGGCCATCTCACCCCGCCGCTGCGCGCCGCCGGGCTGCACGAGGAAGGCGCGGTGCTGGAACGGCTGATCGACGATTATGCCGCCGCCGACGGGCTCGACCGCCGCCGCACCGCCCTGCTCCGGCGCGAGATCCTGGACCGCGCCGAAGGCTGCGGGCTGCTCGCCGAGAGCGGCGTGGCGCGGGAGGCGCCCGAGGAGGAGGCGCTGGCCCGGCTCGACGCCTATCTCTGCGACGTGAAGGAGATGCAGATCCGTGACGGGCTGCATGTCTTCGGCCGGGACCCGGCGCCGGAACGCCGCGCGCTGCTGCTGGAGGCCCTGGCCCGCTCCTGCCCGGGGGTCGGCGCGGAGGTCCTGGCCGCGCGGCTCGACGCCTGCGCCCTGGCCGAGCGGGAGGCGCTGCTCGCCGCGCTGGACGGGCGCTTCGTCGCCCCGGGCCCTTCCGGCGCGCCCAGCCGGGGCCGCGCCGACGTGCTGCCCACCGGGCGCAACCTTTTCGCGCTGGACCCGCGCAGCGTGCCGACCCGTTCCGCCCTGGTGCTGGCGGAGAAGGCGGCGGCGGAGCTGCTGCGCCGGCACATGCAGGAACAGGGCGAGTTCCTGCGGCACCTGGTCATCGACCTCTGGGGCAGCGCCACGCTGCGCACCGGCGGCGAGGAACTGGCGCTGGCCCTGGTGCTGATGGGCGTGCGCCCGGCCTGGGACGCGGAATCCGGGCGTGCCAGCGGCATCGAGGTGCTGCCGCTGGCCCTGCTCGACCGCCCGCGGGTGGATGTGACGCTGCGGATCTCCGGCCTGTTCCGCGATGCCTTTCCGGCGCAGATCGCGATCTTCGACATGGCCGTGCGCGCCGTCGCGGCCCGGGAGGAGGAGGCGGAGTGGAACCCGCTCGCCGGAAGCGTGCGGGGCCTGTCCGGCCAGGAGCTGCGCCGTGCCACCGCGCGGATCTTCGGCGCCGCCCCGGGCGGTTACGGAGCCGGGACGGAGGACCTGCTGGCCCGTGGCGGCTGGGACGGAAAGGACGACCTCGCCCGTGCCTACCTTGCCGCTTCCGGCCATGCCTATGGCCAGGACCTCGACGGCAGGCCCGATGCGGAGGGATTCGCCGCCCGGCTTGCCGGGGCGGGTGCCTTCCTGCAGGTGCAGGATCATGCCGAGACCGACATCCTCGACAGTCCCGACCGCGCCGCCCATGCCGGGGGCTTCGCGGCGGCGGCCGGTGGGCTGGGTGCCAGCCCGCGCCTCTATCACGCCGATACCAGCCGCCCCGATGCGCCGAAGCTGCGCGCGCTGGAGGAGGAGATCGCCCGCGTGGTGCGGGGCCGGGCCGCCAACCCGCTCTGGATCGCCGGGCAGATGCGCCATGGGCGCCGTGGCGCCGCCGAGATCGCCCGCGCCGCCGAGGCGCTGCACGGCTTCGCCGCCACCCTTCCCGCGCGCTTCGACCGTCCGTTCGACCTGCTCTTCGAGCACACGCTGGGCGACGGGGCGGTGGACCGCTTCCTGCGCGACAGCAACCCCGAGGCGCGCGAGGCGCTGCGCCGCCGCTTCGCCGAGGCGCTGCGCCGCGGGCTGTGGCGCCCACGCCGCAACAGTGTCGCCGCGCTGCTGGAGGGGGCGTGACCCCGCCCCGAACCCGGGGCTGGTGCCCTTCCCTGCACGAGCCGATGCGCTCGGGCGATGGCTGGCTGGCCCGCGTCAAGCCGCGCCGTTCCACCCTGTCCGCCGGGGCGGCACGGCTGGTGGCGGAACTGGCCGGGCGACACGGCAATGGCCGGATCGAGCTGACCAACCGGGGGAACCTCCAGCTTCGCGGCATCGCGGAGGCGGGCCTGCCGCCTCTGGCCGGGGCGCTGGTCGCGGCCGGGCTGGCCGAGGCCGATCCGGGGGTGGAGCGCCGCCGCAACCTGCTCTGCCCGCCGCTGCTGGGCCATGACCCGGCGCTGGACCCGCGCCTTTCCGCCCTGGCCGCGGCGCTGGAGGCTGTCCAGGCCGATCCGGCGCTGGAGGCGATCCCCGGCAAGATCGGCCTGGCCCTGGATGGCGGCGGCGCCCTGCCACCCGGCATGTCCCGGGCCGACATCCTGCTTCGCGCCGAGGGGGAGGCGCTGCGCCTCTGGCTCGACGGCGGAGCGGAGACGGCGCTCTGCCCCTGGGAAGAGGCGGCGCCTGCCGTGTCCCGCCTGCTGCGCCGCTTCGCCGGCGCGTGTGGATCGGCCGTGCCGCCGAAGCGGCTGCGCGATCTGGTGCGGCAGGATGGCGCCGCCGCGCTGCTGCGGGAGGTGGGCCTCGCGCCGCTTCCCGCCGTCCCCGCCCCGGCCGCCGCGGCGCGACCCGGCTTCCTGCCGCTTGGCCCGTCCGGGGAGGCCGGCGCCTTCCTGCTCGGCCTTCCCCTCGGCCATGTCGGCGCCGCCGGGCTGGCTGCCCTGGCCGGGCTCGCGGAACGGCATGGCGACGGCACACTGCGCCTGACGCCCTGGCGGCTGCTCGCCATCCCCGGTGTCGCGGCCGGCGGGGCCCCGGCGCTGGCCGGAGCCATCGCGGCGGCGGGCGGCATCGCGCGGCACGAGGACCCCCTGCTCCGCATCCGCGCCTGCCCCGGCCTGCGCGGCTGCGCCAGCGCCAGCGTGGACACGGAGGCCGATGCCGCCGCCCTGGCCGGGCGGGGACTGCCGCGCACGGGCTTGCTGCACCTCTCCGGTTGCGCCAAAGGCTGTGCCCATCCCGGCCCCGCCGCCGTCACCCTTGTGGGCGAGGCGGGGTGCTACGGCCTGCGCCGCGACGGCACGGCGCGCGAGGCGCCGGAGCGCCGGGGACTCAGCATCGCCGAGGTGACAGACTGGCTCCTCGGCGCACAGGACAGGGCCGCCCGGGAAGCGGCCCAGGGGACAGGATGACCTACGACTACATCCGCGACGGCGCGGCGATCTACCGCCGGTCCTTCGCCACGATCCGGGCCGAGGCCGATCTTTCGGGGCTTTCGCCGGAGGAAGCCCGCGTCGCGGTGCGCGTCATCCATGCCTGCGGCATGGTGGAGGTCGTGCGCGCCCTCCGCTTCTCGCCCGGCTTCGCCAGCGCCGCCCGGAACGCGCTGCTTGCCGGCAGGCCCATCCTCTGCGATGCGAAGATGGTCGCGCATGGCATCACCCGCCCGCGCCTGCCCGCCGCGAACGAGGTGGTCTGCACCCTCGACGCGCCCGGCGTGCCGGAACTGGCGCGGGAGACGGGCAACACCCGCTCCGCCGCCGCGCTGCATCTCTGGGGGGACCGGCTGGAGGGCGCGCTGGTCGCCATCGGCAATGCGCCCACCGCGCTGTTCCACCTGCTGGAGCTGCTGGATGCCGGCGCGCCCCGCCCGGCGGCGGTGATCGGCCTGCCGGTGGGCTTCGTCGGCGCGGCGGAATCCAAGCAGGCCCTGGCCGCGCGGCACGACGTCCCCTGGATGATCGTGGAGGGCCGGCTGGGCGGCAGCGCCATGGCCGTGGCCGCCGTGAACGCCCTGGCGAGCGAGGCCGAGTAGCGTGACCGCCCTCCCTGCCGCTTCCGGTACGCTCTACACGCTGGGCCTCGGCCCCGGAGATCCGGAGCTGCTGACCCTCAAGGCCGCCCGCATCCTGCGCGGGGCGCCGGTCTTCGCGCATTTCGCCAAGCGCGGCCGCGACGGCCATGCCCGCACCATCGCCGCGCAGCATCTGCCGCCCGCGGCGGAGGAGCTGCGCTTCGAGTATCCCTATACCACCGAGATCCCGGTCGGGGACCCGCGCTATGCCGCCGGCATCGCGGGTTTCTACGAGGATTGCGCCGGCATCCTGGCCCATCGCCTGCGGGCCGGGCAGGATGTGGCCCTGCTCTGCGAGGGCGATCCCTTCTTCTACGGCTCCTCGATGTATCTCTTCGACCGGCTGCGCGGCGAGTTCCGGCAGGAGGTCGTGCCCGGCATCACCGCGATGGGCGGCTGCTGGGCCCGGACGCAGACGCCGGTCGTGCATGGCGACGACATCCTCACCGTCCTTCCCGGCACGCTGGACGGGGCGCGCATGGCGGAGCGGCTGCGCGGCACCGATGCGGCGGTGATCATGAAGGTCGGCCGCAACCTGCCGAAGATCCGCGCCGCGCTGGAGGAGGCGGGCCTCACCGCCCGCGCCCTCTATGTCGAGCGCGGCACCATGGCGGCGGAGCGGATCATCCCGCTCGCCGAGCGCGACGACGCGCCGGCGCCGTATTTCTCGCTGGTGCTGGTCCCGGGCCGGCAGCGGGTGCGATGAGCGGCTGGCTCCGCGTCATCGGCCTCGGGCCGGGCGCGCCGGACCTGCTGGCGCCCGAGGCGGCGGCGGCCCTGGACGGGGCGAGCGACCTGATCGGCTACGGTCCCTATGTCGCCCGCGTGCCGGAACGCCCTGGCCTCGCCCGCCATGCCACCGACAACCGGGTGGAGCTGGACCGCGCCCGCCATGCCCTGGCGCTGGCCGCCGGGGGGGCGCGCGTGGCCGTGGTTTCCGCCGGGGATGCGGGGGTCTTCGGCATGGCCAGCGCGGTGTTCGAGGCACTGGAGGCCGGGCCCATGGAATGGCGCGGGCTGGATGTCGCGGTGGTTCCCGGGATTTCCGCCATGTTCGCCGTGGCCGCCCGGGTCGGGGCGCCGCTGGGCCACGACTTCTGTGCCATCTCGCTGTCCGACAACCTCAAGCCCTGGGCGCTGGTGGAGCGCCGCCTGCGCCTCGCCGCCGAGGCGGGCTTCGCCATCGCGCTCTACAACCCGGTCTCCCGGGCGCGCGCCTGGCAGCTCGGGCAGGCGCTGGACCTGTTGCGCGACATGCTGCCCGGCACGGTGCCGGTGGTCTTCGCCACCGCGGCGACGCGGCCAGAGGAGCGCATCGACATCGTGTCGCTGGAGGACGCCGATCCCGGGCGCGCCGACATGCGGACCCTGGTGCTGGTCGGCAGCGCGGCCTCGCGGCTGGTCGAGCGGCCCGGGCGACGGCCCTGGCTCTACGCGCCGCGCAGCGCCTCATGACGGGCCAGGAGCCAGCGCAGGGCACCGTCGCTGTCCGTCGCGGTTTCGGCGGGGGGCAGCGGGGGGCGCGACACCATCACCACCGGGAGGCCGAGATCCCGCGCCGCCCCCAGCTTCGCCGCCGTCGCGAGGCCGCCGGAATTCTTGGTGACGATGGCCTCGATGCCGTGCTCGCGCAGCAGGCGGCGCTCGGCCTCCACGGTGAAGGGCCCGGCCCCCGGCAGGAAGGTGGCGCGCGGCGGCAGGCTGGCCGGGTCGGGCGGGTCGATGCTGCGGATCAGGTAGTGGTGCCAGGGCGCGGCGCGGAAGGGCGCCAGCTCCTTCTGTCCCACGGTCAGCAGCACGCGGCGCGGTGCCTCGCCCCATGCCCCACCGAGGGCGCGGGTGGCGGAATCCATGTCCGGCATCGGGGTCCAGCGGTCGCCCTCACCCGGCATCCAGGCCGGGCGCTCGATCCGCAGCAGCGGCACGCAAGCCAGCGCCGCCGCCTCCACCGCATGGCGCGACATCTGCGCCGCGAAGGGGTGGGTGGCGTCGATCAGCAGGTCCACCGCCTCGGCGCGCAGGAATGCCGCCAGCCCCGCCACGCCGCCGAAGCCGCCGCGGCGCACCGGCACGGGCTGCGGCCGGGGGGAGCGCGTGGCGCCGGCCAGCGACAGCACCGTGTCGAAGCGCTCGTCCCCCGCCAGCACGATGGCCAGCGCCGAGGCCTCGGTGCTGCCGCCCAGGAGCAGGATTCGCGTCGGCGAGAGGTCGTCCATGATGCGGTGGCTTAGCATCATCGGGCTCGGCGAGGATGGGGTGGAGGGGCTGTCCGCCGCCGCCCGCAGCCTGCTGTCCGGTGCCGCGCATGTCTTCGGCGGGCGGCGGCACCTGGCGCTGGCGGCGCCACTGGTCCGGGGCGAGGCGCATCCCTGGCGCAGCCCGCTCGCGGAAAGCTGGCCGGAGCTGATGGCGCTGCGCGGCCAGCCGGTCGCAGTGCTGGCCTCGGGCGATCCGTTCCTGTTCGGCGCCGGCGCCAGCCTGGCGCGGCTGGTTTCGCCGGAGGAGTTCCTGGCGCTGCCCGCGCCGTCCTCGCTCGCCCTGGCCTGCGCGCGGCTCGGCTGGGCGATGCAGGAGGTGGCGACGGTCTCGCTCTGCGGCCGTCCGCTGGAGATGTTGCGCCCGGCGCTGCAACCGGGCGCGCGGGTGCTGGTCCTGGCCGCCGATGCCGCCACGCCCGGAGCGGTCGCCGGCTTCCTGTGCCGGCATGGCTTCGGCCCGACGCGGATGCACCTGCTGGAAGCCCTGGGCGGACCGCGCGAGCGCCGGCGGAGCTTCCGCGCCGAGGACGGGCCGCCCGGGGCGATCGATCCGCTGAACCTGCTGGCGCTGGAGGTCGAGGCCGCGCCCGGCGCCCGCATCCTGCCGCTTGCCGGCGGGCTGCCGGACGGGTGTTTCGAGCATGACGGGCAGATCACCAAGCGCGAGATCCGCGCCGTCACCCTGTCCAGCCTCGCGCCGCGCCAGGGGGAGATGCTCTGGGATATCGGCGCCGGCTCGGGCTCCGTCGGCATCGAGTGGATGCTGCGCCATCCGGCCAACCGTGCCATCGGCTTCGAGCCCCGGCCCGAGCGGGCCGCCCGCGCCGCCCGCAATGCCGCGCTGCTGGGCGTCCCGGCGCTGCGGGTCGTGGAGGGTGGCGCCCCGGAGGCCCTGGCGGGCCAGCCGGTGCCGGATGCGGTCTTCGTCGGCGGCGGGGTGAGCCATCCGGGCCTGCTCGGCGCCGCCTGGGAGGCGCTGCGCCCCGGCGGGCGGATCGTCGCCAATGCCGTGACGCTGGAGGGCGAGTCCGCCCTCGCCGCCGCGCTCGGCCGGTGGGGCGGCACGCTGGCGCGGATCGGCGTCGAGCGGCTGGACCGGCTGGGGGAGATGCACGGCTTCCGCCCGGCCATGACCGTCACCCAGTGGGCGGCCGAGAAGCCATGAGGGAGGTCGTCGCCGGCATCGGCTGCCGCCCGCTCTGCGCGGCGCAGGAAATCGAGGCGCTGCTGCGCCGTGCCGAGGCCCTGGCCGGGTGCCGGGCCACGCGCCTCGCCGTTCCGGAGTTCCGCGCCGGGACGGCGGGGCCGCGCGAAGCCGCCGGGCGCCTCGGCCTGCCCATCCAGCCCGTTCCGCGCGTGGCGCTGGAAGCCGAGCAGCCCCGCTGCCCCACCCATTCCGCGGCCAGCCTGCGCGCGACGGGGCTGGCTTCCGTGGCCGAGGCCGCCGCGCTCGCGCTGGCGGGGCCGGGCGGGCGCCTGGTGCTGCCCCGCATCGCCTCCGCCAACGCCACCTGTGCCCTCGCGACAGGACCCGCATGACCGTCCATTTCATCGGCGCCGGCCCTGGCGCGCCCGACCTGCTGACCCTGCGCGGCCGCGACATCCTCGCCCGCTGCCCGGTCTGCCTTTATGCGGGCTCCATCGTCCCCGCCGCCATGCTGGAGCACTGCCCGCCCGGCGCCCGGCTGGTGGACACGGCGCCGATGAGCCTGGACGAGATCGAGCGCGAGTATGTCGCCGCCCACGAGGCGGGGCAGGACGTCGCCCGGCTGCATTCGGGCGACCTGTCGATCTACAGCGCCCTGGCCGAGCAGCTCCGCCGGCTGGAGGCGCGCGGCATCCCCTGTACGCTGACCCCCGGGGTGCCCGCCTTCGCCGCCGCCGCCGCCGCGCTGGGCCGGGAACTGACGGTGCCGGAGGTGGCGCAGAGCGTCGTGCTCACCCGCCTGTCCGGCCGCGCCTCCGCCATGCCGCCGGGCGAGACGCTGGAGGCTTTCGGGGCCACGGGCGCGACGCTGGCGATCCACCTGGCCGTCCATGCCATCGCGCGGATCGTGGAGACGCTCACCCCGCTCCATGGCCCGGAATGTCCCGTGGCGGTGGTGGTGCGGGCGAGCTGGCCGGACGAGCGCATCCTGCGCGGCACGCTCGCCACCATCGCCGCGCAGTTGGCCGAGGCCCCGGCGGAGCGTACCGCGCTGGTGCTGGTCGGCCCGGCCATCGCCGCCGAGGGGTTCCGGGAGAGCGCGCTCTACAGCCCCGACTACCGCCGCCGCTTCCGGGGCGGGGCTGGCCCTCAGGCCTCCACGGGGGCGGAAGGCGGCGAGACGTGACGGAAGGGCGCGCGGCCCAGCAGCCGCCCCTCGCGGTCGAAGACCACGAGTTCCAGCATCGAGGGCGCGCCGAGCAGCACATGCGCCGCCGTTTCCCAGGCCCGCAGCGCCACCGCCTCGCCCAGCGCGATCCCGGCCTCCGCCGCCAGGGCGAAGCCCTCGGCCACGGTGTTCGCCGCGGCGATGCGCGCCGCCACGGGTTCCGGCACGCCGCCTTCCCGCGCCAGGGCGGCCAGCGCGCCCAGATCGGCCGAGCCGCGTTTGGAATGCAGGTCGAGGCGACCCTGGGCGAGCTTGGTCATCTTCGCCAGGCCGCCCGCCACGGTGACGCGCGGCACCGGATGCGCGCGCAGGTATTTCAGCATCCCGCCGGCGAAGTCGCCCATGTCGATCAGCGCCTGTTCCGGCAACCCGTGCAGCCGCTGGACGGCTTCCTCGGAGGTGCTGCCGGTGGCGCCGGCGACGTGGTCCAGCCCCATGGCCCGCGCCACGTCGATGCCGCGATGGATGGAGTGAATCCAGGCCGAGCAGGAATAGGGCACCACCACCCCGGTCGTGCCCAGGATGGAGATGCCGCCCAGGATGCCCAGGCGCGGGTTCAGCGTCCGCTGCGCCAGCGCCTCGCCGCCCGGGACGGAGATCTCCACCTCCAGGTCCGGCCCGGCGCCCAGTTCCGCCAGCGCCTCGGCGATCATGCGGCGCGGCACGGGGTTGATGGCGGGCTCGCCCACCGGCAGCGGCAGGCCCGGCCGCGTCACCGTGCCGACCCCTGGCCCGGCGCGGAAGCGCAGCCCGCTTCCCGCCTCCCCCCGCCGCACCGTGGCGCGCACCAGCGCCCCATGCGTCACGTCCGGATCGTCGCCCGCATCCTTGACCACGCCCGCCGAGGCCCAGCCCTCCCCCAGCCGCTGCTCCGCGAGCGCGAAGCCGGGTTCCTCCCCGCGCGGCAGGCGGATGGTCACGGGATCGGGGAAATGGCCGGTCAGCAGACCCGCGCAGGCCGCCTTCGCCGCCGCCGTGGCACAGGCCCCCGTGGTCCAGCCCCGGCGCAAGGGACGCTCCGTCTGCACGCCGCCCAGCATAGGCCCGGCGCCGGGGCCTGTCATGGCGGTGGGCCCTTCGTGGTTCGGGCCGGGGCCAGAGGGGCCCTGCCCCTCTGGACACCCCGCCAAGGGACGTTAGTCCCTTGGAACCCTGTGAGCGCTCCGCGAGGAGGGGGCCTCGACCGCCGTTGCGCCCATCGCGACCGGCGTCCTGTTCCCCCTCCTCGCGGAGCGCTCATGGCGGGGTCTCGGGGGCACACTGTGCCCCTGAGCGGAGGGTCCGGGAGGCAGCGCCTCCCGGTCCAACGGCCCGATCAGGAAGGCCAGACGCCATGAAGGGCCTGATCCTGGCAGCGCCGCGCTCGGGCTCGGGCAAGACGACGGTGGCGCTGGCGCTGCTGGCGGCGCTGCGGGCGCGGGGCGTGGCGGTGCGGGCGGCGAAGTCGGGGCCGGACTATATCGACCCGGCCTTCCACGAGGCGGTGACGGAGCGGCCCTCGCCCAACCTCGACAGCTGGGCCATGCCGGCGCCGGTGCTGCGCGCGATGGCGGCGGAGGCGGGGCGGGATGCGGATGTCCTGCTGGTGGAGGCCTCGATGGGGCTGTTCGACGGGCTGGCGCCCTCGCCGCTCAGCCCGCCGGGGCGGCGCGGCAGCGGCGGCGACCTGGCGGAGGCGCTGGGCCTGCCGGTGCTGCTGGTGCTGGATGTCTCGGGGCAGTCGCAATCGGCCGCCGCCGTGGCGCGGGGCTTCGCCCTGCACCGGCCGGGGGTGCGGGTGACGGGAGTGGTGCTGAACCGCGTCGCCAGTGCGCGCCACCGGGCGGGGGTGGAGGCGGAGATGGCGGAAACCGGGCTGCCGGTGCTGGGCGCCCTGATGCGGGAGGGTGCGATCGCCCTGCCGGAACGGCATCTCGGGCTCGTCCAGGCGCAGGAACTCGGGACGCTGCCGGCGCTGCTGGAACGGTTGCGGGAGGTGGGCGGGGCCCTGGACCTCGATGGCATCCTGGCGCTGGCCGGGCCGCTGCCCGACGGGGAGGTGGTGGATGGCCCGGGTCTTCCGCCTCCGGGGCAGCGCATCGCCCTGGCGCGGGATGCCGCCTTCTCCTTTGCCTATCCGCATCTGCTCGATGGCTGGCGGGCGGCGGGGGCGGAAATCCACCCCTTCTCCCCCTTGGCGGACGAGGCGCCGCCGGAGGGCTGCGACGCCTGCTGGCTGCCGGGGGGCTACCCGGAACTGCATGCCCCGGCATTGGCGGCCGCAACGCGCTTCCGCGAGGGGCTGCGCCGCTTCGCCGGGGCGCATCCGGTCCATGGCGAGTGCGGCGGCTTCATGGTGCTGGGCGAGGCGCTGCAGGATGCGGCGGGCGCATGGCATGGCATGGCCGGGCTGCTGGGCCACCGCACCAGCTTCGCGAAGCGCCGCATGAACCTCGGCTATCGCCGCGCCACGCTGCTGGCGGATGGGCCGCTCGGCCCCGCCGGGACGGTGCTGCGCGGCCATGAGTTCCACTATGCCACGGTGGCCGATCCTGGCGCCGACGCGTCTTTCGCGAGTCTCACCGACGGGCTCGGCCAGCCGCTGCCGCCCTCCGGGGCGTGGCGGGGCCGGGTCAGCGGCAGCTTCTTTCACGCCATCGCCCGCGACGACGGATGACATGACCGCCTTCACGACCCTCGACTCCCTCCGTGCCGCCTGCCTGGACCTGCCCGGGGGCGACGAGGCCGCCGCCGGGGCGGTGGCCGCGCGCCAGGCCCGGCTCACCAAGCCGCCGGGCAGCCTGGGGCGGCTGGAGGAACTGGCCGCCTGGATGGCGCGCTGGCAGCGGCGCGCCATGCCCGGGCTGGAGCGCGTGGAGGTGCTGATCTTCGCCGGCAACCACGGCGTGGTGGCGCGCGGCGTCTCGCCCTACCCGCCCTCGGTGACGGCGCAGATGGTGGCGAACTATGCCGCCGGGGGAGCCGCCATCAATCAGCTCGCCCGGCTGGCCGGGGCGGCGCTGCGCGTGGTGCCGCTGGCGCTCGACACCCCGACGGGGGACTTCACCGAGGGGCCGGCCATGGAGGAGGGGGATTTCCTCGCTGCCGTCTCGATGGGCCATGCCGCGCTGCGGCCGGACACGGAGCTGCTTTGCCTGGGCGAGATGGGCATCGGCAACACCACCGCCGCCGCCGCCCTCGCCGCCGCCCTGTTCGGCGGCGGCGGACATCGCTGGGCCGGGCGCGGCACGGGGGTGGACGATTCCGGCCTCGCCCGCAAGCGCGCGGCCGTGGACGCCGCCCTGGCGCGGCATCCGGAGGCGCGGCGGGACCCGCTTCATGCCGCGCGTACCCTGGGCGGGCGGGAGATGGCGGCCATGCTCGGAGCCGCCCTGGCCGCCCGGCAGCAGGGCGTGCCGGTGCTGCTCGACGGCTATGTCTGCCTCGCCGCCGTGGCGCCGCTGGCCCGCCTGTGCCCCGATGGGCTGGACCATGCCCGGGCGGCGCACCGTTCCGCCGAAGCCGGCTGTGCCACGCTGCTCGCCGCTCTGGGCATGGAGCCGCTGCTCGATCTCGGCCTGCGGCTGGGCGAGGCTTCGGGTGCCGCCCTGGCCGTGCCGCTGCTCCGCGCCGCGCTGGCCTGCCATGCGGGCATGGCCACCTTCGCCGAGGCCGGAGTGTCGGACCGCGAGGCGTGATCCGCCGCCTCGCCGGGCGGCTGCGGGACGACCTGGTGGGCGCCGCCATGGTGCTGACGCGCCTGCCGGTTGGCGCCCTGGCGCGGCGGGGCTGGACGGGCGGGTTGTCCGGCGGCGTCTGGGCCTATCCGCCGGTCGGCGCGCTGGCCGGGCTGCTCGGCGGCGCGGTGGGGGCGCTGGGGCTGTGGCTGGGGCTGCCGGGTGGGCTCGCGGCGGCCTGGGCGCTGGCGGCGCTGCTGCTGCTGACCGGGGCGCTGCACGAGGACGGGCTGGCCGACACCGCCGACGGCTTCGGGGGCGGGCGCGGCCGGGCGCGCAAGCTGGAGATCATGCGTGACAGCCGGATCGGCAGCTATGGCGTGCTGGCGCTGGCGCTGTCCCTCGGCATCCGGGGCCTCGCCCTGGCGGCGATGCCGGGGCCATGGGCGATGGTGGCGTCGCTCGTGGTCAGCGGGGCGCTGGGGCGGGGGGCGATCCTGGGTGTGCTCGCCCTGGCGCCGCCCGCGCGGCCGGACGGGCTGGCGGCACTGCTCGGGCGACCCAGCGCCGGGCTGCTGGCGGGCGGACTGGCGCTGGCGGCGCTGCCTGCCCTGCTTCTGCTGCCCCTGCCGGTGGCGCTGGGCGGAATCCTGCTCACCGGCCTTTGCGCCCTGGGCATGGCGCGGGTGGCCTGCCGCCAGGTAGGCGGCCATACGGGGGATGTGCTGGGTGCCTGCGAACAACTGGCCGAGGCCGTGGTGCTGAGCCTGCTGGCGGCCAGCCTGGGCCACTGGGCGGGGCCTGGGTGACTTGCCGCCCGGCCCCCAGGGATGGGAGGCTGCGGCATGGCCGATCCGGGACAAGCCCACCCTTTCCAGGCGTTCCCGCGGCGCGGGCTGTTGCGCGCCCTGCCCGCCGCCGCGCTGGCTTCCGCGGCATGGCCCGCCGCCTCGCAACCTTCCCCGGAAGGCGCGGCCTGGACCACCACCTGGACCACCGCCTGGACCACCGCCTGGGCCGCCTCCGCCCAGGGACCCTATCCCGTGGGCTTCACCTCCGCCCAGCCGGAGCAGCGTTACAGCCTGCCCGACCCGGCCGGCGGGGCCCGCGACCAGAGCTTCCGCATGGTGCTGCGGCCAGGCTTCTGGGGGCCGCGCCTGCGGCTGCGCTTCTCCAACGCCTTCGGCACGCGGGCACTGGCGATCGGTGATGCCTGGGTGGGGGTGCAGGCCGGCGGCGCCGCGCTGCTGCCCGGCAGCAACCGGCCGCTGCGCTTCGGGGGCGAGGGGCGCATCTCGATCCCGCCCGGCGGCGAGGCCTGGTCCGATCCCGTCCCCCTGCCCTTCGCCGATCCGTCGCCTGCCCTGCTGGAAGGCCGGAAGCTGGCCGTGTCCTTTCATGTCCCCGGGGCGAGCGGGCCGATGACCTGGCACGCCACGGCGCTCCAGACCTCCTACCTCTCCGCGCCGGGAAGCGGGCCGCTGGGGGAGCGGGAGGACGAGGCGGGCTTCCCCTTCCCGACCACCTCCTGGTTCTTTCTCGACGCGGTGGACATGCAGGCCCCGCCCGGCCTGCCCATGGTGGTCGCCCTCGGCGATTCCATCACCGATGGCGTCGGCGCCACGCTGAATGGCGACGACCGTTGGCCGGACGCGCTGGCATGGCGCCTCCGCGCCGCCCATGGCGGGCCGGTGTCCGTGGTGAATGCGGGGATCAACGGCAACCGCATCCTGGGGCCGGAGGGCTACGGTCCCGCCTCTCCCTGGCCGGGTGGCCCACCCGCCCTGGAACGACTGGAGCGGGACGCGATCCGCCTGTCCGGCGTCCGCAGCGTGATCTGGGCGCTGGGGATCAACGACCTCGCCCGCGGCAACGGCGTGGTGCCCGGGACGGTGCTGGCGGGGATGCGGGAAGGCGCCCGGCGCCTGCGGGCCGGCATTCCCGGTGTGCGGCTGGTGGGCGCCACGCTCGTTTCGGCCCTGGCCAGCACCAACCCCGCGCATGGCGGCGCGGAGCAGGATGCGCGCCGGCGTGCGGTCAACGACGCCATCCGGCATTCCGGCCTGTTCGACGCGGTGGCGGATTTCGACCGCGCCACCCTCGACCCGGCCACGGGCGGGCTGCGGCCCGAGATGGTGCCGGGCAGCACCGTGGGGGGCGCGGGGGACGGGCTGCACCCGAACCGGATCGGTTATCTGGCCATGGCCGGGGCGGTGGACCTCGCCACCCTGCTGCCGCCGGGATGATTACCGGGGCGATGACCCTGACCCGGGCGGCAGTTCCACCCGCACCACGCCGCCGAAGCCCGGCGCGGGGGCGAGCAGGTCCGGTGCCTCCCCCCGCAGCAGCGCGGGCAGCACCCGCATCGGCCCGCCATGGGTCACCAGCACGGCATCCCGGGCCGCATGGCGCAGCGCCTCGGCCAGGGCACCCAGCCGCGCCAGGAAATCGGCCATCCCCTCGCCGCCCGGGGGGATGAAGCCGGCGGGATCGGTGGCCCAGGCGTCCAGCGCCGCGCGGGGCACGGCATCCCAGGGCATGCCCTCCCAGTCGCCGAAGTCCAGCTCCCGCAGCCGCGGCTCCAGGCGCGGCGCCGGGCCGAGACGGCGCGCGAGGTCCCGGCAGCGCCGGGCCGGGCTGCTCAGCAGGGCGGGCCGGTGCAGCCAGGCGATGTCCCGGTGCAGGGCGGCGATCTCCACCGGCTCCGCTGGCCGCGCCGCGAGGTCGAGGCGGCCATAGCAGCGCCCCGCCCCCTCCGGCACGGGCAGGTGGCGGATGAGCAGGAGGCGCAGCGGTGCCCTACCCCCGGGCGGAAGGGCGCGGCCCGTCGCTTTCCATCAACATGCCGCGGATG
Organism: Roseomonas sp. FDAARGOS_362; assembly: GCF_002754815.1. Classification (GTDB taxonomy): domain Bacteria; phylum Pseudomonadota; class Alphaproteobacteria; order Acetobacterales; family Acetobacteraceae; genus Roseomonas; species Roseomonas mucosa. The sequence continues at coordinate 1,256,036 of NZ_CP024588.1, forward strand.
ATGTGCTTGAAGGGGGTCAGCCGGTTGCCCAGGCGCAGCGCCGCGTGGCGCGCGAGGCGCGCCGGGGCGCGCTCGTCCGTATAGAGCTTCGCCAGCAGGTTGGTCCCCGCATAGAGCGGCCAGCTCGCCCGGCGGTGCCGCGATTCATAGGCGGCCAGGGGCGCGTCCAGCGCCTCCGCCCGGGCGAGGTCCGCGCCGCGCGTCAGGGCGCCGCGCAGCTCCTCCGCCAGCGTGTGCGCACCGCGCAGGCCGAGGTTGAAGCCATGCGCCGTCACCGGGTGCATCCCCACCGCCGCGTCGCCGATCAGGGCGAAGCGCATCGCCACGAAGCGTCGGGCATAGGCGGTGACCAGCGGATAGGCGTGGCGGCTGCTGACCAGCCGCATCGCGCCGAGGCGGCGGCGGTAGCGCTCCGTCACCTCGGCCGAGAAGGCGCTGCCGTCCAGGGCCACCAGCCGCTCGATCTCCGGCCTGGGCAGGGTGATCACCGCGGAGGAGCAGCGGCCGTTCAGCGGCAGCATGGCGATGGTCTGGTCATGGCCGAACCATTCGGTCGCGACATGCCCGTGCTCGCCCTCGTGCTCCAGGCGGCAGACCAGCATGGACTTGCCGAAATCCGTCACGTCCGCCCCAATCCGCTGCGCCTTGCGGAGCGGCGAGAAGCGCGTGTCCGCCGCCACCACCAGCTTCGCGCCGATCTCCCGCCCGTCGGACAATGCCAGCCGGGCACCCTGGCGGGTGATCGTGGCGTTGGTGACGCTGGTGCCGGCCAGCAGCGTCAGCCCCGCCTGCCCCTGCACCGTGGCGAAGAGCGCGCGGCGGATCAGGTGGTTCGGGACGAGCTGGCCGAGCGCCGCCTCGGCCCGGTCGGACACGTCGAAATGCAGGGCGTAGGGAGAGCCGCCGTTCAGCACCCGCGCCTCGCGCAGTGCCGAGGCGGCACCGGAGGGCAGCCGGTCCCAGGCGCCCAGGGCGCGCAGCAGGTCCTGCGAGAGATGGGTGAGCGCGATCTCGCGCCCGTCGAAACCGGGGTCGGCCAGCCGCGCCTCGGCCTGCGTCTCGATCAGCGCCAGCGAAAGCCCGCTGCCGGCCATTTCCCGCGCGAAGGCGAGGCCCACCGGCCCGCCGCCCACGATCGCCATGTCGAACTGCATCTTACGCTCAACCCCCGGATCGCCGGATGCCCCTGTCCCGGCCGGAACAGCCCGGGGAGCATCCCGATGGATCAACGCCTGTGAAGGGGGGAGAAGGGTGGGGCGACCTACGGGATTCGAACCCGTGACATCCAAGACCACAACCTGGCGCTCTACCGACTGAGCTAAGGCCGCCACACGGTGTGGCGCGGTGTAAGGCCCGCCCGTGGCGTCGTCAACGGGGGTCGCGCGCGAAGTTTGGCGCGTCCCCTGCCGCCTTCCCTTCCCTCCGTCCTAGACCACCCGCGCCTTGCTGCCCGCTTGGCCGCCCGCCTGCTCGCGCCCGGCCTTCCAGGCCTCCAGCCGCGCCAGGGCCTCGTCCAGCACCTCCAGCCGCTTGCAGAAGGCGAAGCGGGCATAGTGGCTGGGTGCGTCCGGCCCGGCATAGAAGGCGCTGACGGGGATCGCCGTCACCCGTGCCGCCTCGGTGATGTGGCGGCAGAAGGCCACGTCGTCCCCGGCGAAGCCCAGCGGCCGGAAATCGGCGGTGATGAAGTAGGAGCCCATGGCGGGCAGCACGCCGAAGCCCAGCCGCTCCAGCCCCGCCGCGAGGTGATCGCGCCTGGCCTGGAGCCCGCCGGACAGCGCCTCGAAATAGCCGTCCTCCTTGCCCAGCCCCAGCGCCACCGCCCGCTGCAGGTTGGGCGGCGTGGTGAAGGTCAGGAGCTGGTGTGCCTTGGCCACGTTCGGCGCGACGGAGCGGTCGCAGGTGATGTAGCCCACCTTCCAGCCGGTCAGGCTGAAGGTCTTGCCGGCCGAGCCGATGCGCAGGCAGCGTTCGCGCATGCCGGGCAGCGTCATCAGCGGGATGTGCTTCCATCCGTCGAAGGTCAGGTGCTCGTAGACCTCGTCGCAGACCGCGTAGGCATCGTGGCGCTGCACCAGCTCCGCGATGAAGGCCAGCTCGGCGGCGGTGAAGACCTTGCCCGCCGGGTTCATCGGGCTGTTCAGCAGGATCGCCTTGGTCTTCGGGCCGAAGGCGGCGGCCAGTTCGGCGCGCGGCAGCTCCCATTTCGGCGGCGAGAGGCGCACCAGCTTCGGCACCGCGCCCAGCATCCGCACCACCGGCAGGTAGGTGTCGTAGAGCGGCTCGATCAGCACCACCTCGTCGCCCGGGTCGAGCAGCGCCATCAGGCAGGCGGTGATCGCCTCGGTGGCGCCAGAGGTCACCACCACCTCCGCCACCGGGTCGATCTCCATCCCATAGAAGCGGTGGTTCGCGGCGGCCACGGCCTCGCGCAGCTCGGGCACGCCGGTCAGCGGCGGGTACTGGTTGCGGTTGTCCAGCAGCGCATCCGCCGCGGCCCGCACCACATCGGCCGGCCCTTCCTCGTCCGGGAAGCCCTGGCCGAGGTTGATCGCCCCGTGCTGCGCCGCCAGCGCCGACATGACGGTGAAGACCGTGGTGCCGGTGGCCGAGAGCAGGGCGTTCTGCGGCCGGGCGGCCTTCGATTCGACGTTCTGGGGGCTGCCTGGAGGCTTCATCTCTGGGTGTGCTTCGTTTCCGATGGGAGACCCGGCGGGGCGCTCCCGATTCTCACGGAACCCGCCGCGGCGGACCCGGAAGCGGGCCCTGGCGCGGGGGTCTGGGGATGCGGCGGCCCGACTCCGGCGCAACGGTCCGGCCCGCGCCATGCCGGGTTTTCCGTGCGGGTTTCCAGGCCCGGGAGGATAATGGGACCCCCGCCACGGTGGCGCAACCATGTCTCCTGGTGGCATCTGCCGCCAAAACGGGCAGAATGCCGCCCGGAACGGCGCATCCCAGGGGCGTGAGCGGTGAAAACCGCCCGCCACGGCCATTGCCGGCGCGGCACGGGCCGTGCAACACCGGGTACGCCCGTGTCGCGGGCCAGCGCCGGCAGGACAAGGCCGGCGATCGCGAGGGGAAACGGCCCTCGCGCCGTCAGGTGGCGCGGGGAAACGGGACGGCGGAGCCGATGAAGAAGATCGAGGCCATCATCAAGCCCTTCAAGCTCGACGAGGTGAAGGACGCCCTCCATGAGATCGGGCTCCAGGGCCTGACGGTCGTGGAGGCCAAGGGCTTCGGGCGGCAGAAGGGCCATACGGAGCTCTATCGCGGCGCCGAATACGTGGTGGATTTCCTGCCCAAGGTGAAGATCGAGGTGATCTGCCCCGACGACCTGGCGGAACGCGCCATCGAGGCCATCACCACGGCCGCCCGCACCGGGCGGATCGGCGACGGCAAGATCTTCGTGTCCGACGTGCAGGAGGTGATCCGCATCCGGACCGGGGAACGCGGCGAGGACGCCGTCTGACACAGCGAGATTCCGGGCGACCGGCTCCGGGTTGGGTGTCCCGAGGGAACCCGCAGGGGCCGGCGGCCGGCGGAACGTGGGCCGGACGGCCCGCGAAGTGATTGCCACGTTCTAGGGAACAGGATCAGGACACGATGGCGAAGAAGCCCGCAGCAGCCCCGGGGGTCCCGGACGGCGTCTCCAAGGTCATGGACATGATCAAGGAGAATTCCGTCGAGTACGTGGACTTCCGCTTCACCGATCCGAAGGGCAAGTGGCAGCACACGGCCCAGCACGTCTCGACCGTCTCCGAAGAGGTCTTCACGGACGGCATCATGTTCGACGGCTCTTCGATCGCCGGCTGGAAGGCGATCAACGAGTCCGACATGATCCTGATGCCGGACACGACCAATGCCTGCATGGACCCGTTCTCGGCCAAGCCGCAGCTGATCCTCTTCTGCGACATCATCGAGCCCTCGACCGGCCAGGCCTATGCCCGTGACCCGCGCGGCACCGCCAAGAAGGCCGAGGCCTATGTGGCGTCCTCCGGCATCGGCGACACCGTGCTGGTCGGCGCCGAGGCCGAGTTCTTCGTGTTCGACGACGTCAAGTTCGGCACCGGCGGCAACTTCGGCCACTACAAGCTCGAGAGCATCGAGGGCCCCGGGGCCAACATGAAGGACTACCCCGAGGGGAACATGGGCCACCGCCCGCTGGTGAAGGGCGGCTACTTCCCCGTCCCGCCGGTCGATAGCGAGATGGACCTGCGCGCCGAGATGCTCTCGACCATGATCGAGATGGGCCTGCCGGGCGAGAAGCACCACCACGAGGTGGCGCAGTCGCAGCACGAGCTGGGCACCCGCTTCGGCAAGCTGGTGACGATGGCCGACCAGATGCAGATCTACAAGTACTGCGTCCACAACGTCGCCCACAGCTACGGCAAGACGGCGACCTTCATGCCGAAGCCGATCTATGGCGACAACGGCTCGGGCATGCACACGCACCTGTCCATCTGGAAGGACGGGAAGCCCATGTTCGCGGGCAACGGCTATGCCGACCTGTCGGAGATGTGCCTGTTCGCCATCGGCGGCATCATCAAGCACGCCAAGGCGATCAACGCCTTCACCAACCCGTCCACCAACTCCTACAAGCGCCTGATCCCGGGCTTCGAGGCGCCCGTGCTGCTCGCCTACTCGGCGCGCAACCGCTCCGCCTCCTGCCGCATCCCCTACACCACCAGCCCGAAGGCCAAGCGCGTCGAGGTCCGCTTCCCCGACCCGACCGCGAACCCCTACCTCTCCTTCGCGGCCCTCACCATGGCGGCGATGGACGGGATCAAGAACAAGATCCATCCGGGCGAGCCGATGGACAAGGACCTGTACGACCTGCCGCCGGAGGAACTGAAGGACATCCCGACGGTGTGCGGCTCGCTGCGCGAAGCGCTGGAGAGCCTGGCGGCCGACCACGAGTTCCTGCTCGCGGGCGACGTCTTCTCGCGGGAGCAGATCGAGAGCTACATCGACCTGAAGTGGAACGAGGTCTATCGCTTCGAGCACACGCCGCACCCGGTCGAGTTCGAGATGTACTACTCCGCCTGAACCCGCGTTCCGGGCCGCCCGATGCGGGTGGCCCGGCCGGCGGAGCAGGGGTTTCGAAGGGCGCCGCGAGGCGCCCTTCGTGCTTTCCGCTCGCTTGTTCTTGTCGGAAGCCGGTCCCGCCCGCTCCTTGCGCCGTGGCCACGGACCTCTATTTTCGATCTTTCGTGAAACACTGTGCCGAAGGAAGCATCGTGACCCTGGAAACGACCGATTGACCTCAGCGGACGTCCTGACGGCGTTGCGTGACGCCACAGCCACCCTGCACGCCCGTCTCGACGCCGGGATCGATCTGGACCAGCACCTGGCATCCCCGGCGGCCTATGCGCGCTTCCTTTCGGCCATGCTCGGCATCGTGGCGCCGCTGGAGGCGATGCTGGACCGCTTCGACTGGCGGGCCACCGGCCTCGCGCCCGACACGGCCCGCTGGCGCACGCCGCTGCTGCGGAACGACCTCCGCTTCCTGGGCCTGCCGTCCGCGGAGCTGGATGCCCTGCCCCTCGCCCCTTCCCCGCCCCCTCCCGCGACAAGGGATGCCGCCTTCGGAGCCCTCTACGTGCTGGAAGGCTCCGCCCTCGGCGGACAGGTGATCCTGCGCCGGGCGGAGGCCCTGCTCGGCCTGGGTCCGGAGCGCGGCGCATCCTTCCATGCCAGCCTGGGCCGGCCGGTCGGCGAGGGCTGGCGGCGCTTCCGCCAGGCGCTGGCGCTCCATTGCGCCGATGCCGGGGGCGCCTGCGACGCGGCCCGCGACAGTTTCCACCGCCTGGAATCCTGGCTTTCCGCCACGGAGGCCCGGTACGAACCCGGCCGCGCCGCGCTGGCCGGGGCGCCGGCGTGACCCGGCCCCCGCCCTCCCTGCCGCTGCCCGACCTCCATGCCCTGCCCGGCCGCCCGGACACGAGCACCTGCGACCGCGAGCCGATCCATGTGCCGGCCTCCATCCAGCCCCACGGCCTGCTGCTGGTGCTGGACCCGGACACGCTGCGGGTCCTGCAGGCCGCCGGGGACATGCAGCATCTCCTGGGCATCCCGCTGGATGCGGCGCTGGGCGAGGAGGCGGGCCGGCTCCTGCCGTCCGAGGCCATCCAGGCGCTCTGCGCTCCGGCCCCCGCCCCGCAGGAGCCCGGCCCGCCCCGCCTTCCCACGGGGGCCCGGCTGCTGAGCGGGGTGGAACTGCGCCCGGGCCACTTCTTCGACCTTCAGGGCCGCGACAGCCCCGCCGGGATCATCGTGGAGATCGAGCCCCGGGGCGTGCCGGGCCCGGTGCGCCAGGACGACACGCTGGCCCTGGTCCAGGGCATGATCGCCAGCCTCCAGGGTGCCGCGACCGCCCGGCAGTACTGCGAGGCGGCGGCCGCGACGATCCGCGACATGACCGGCTTCGACCGCGTGATGGTGTACCGCTTCGAGCCCGACGACACGGGCTGCGTCGTGGCGGAAGCCAGGGCGGAGGGGATCGGCTCCTATCTCGGCCTGCACTTCCCCGCCTCGGACATCCCGAAGCAGGCCCGCGCCCTCTACCTGCGCAACTGGATGCGGCTGATCCCCGACGCGCACTATATCCCGGAGCCGCTCATGCCGGCGCTCAGCCCGAGGACGGGCGAGGCGCTGGACATGTCCGACTGCTCGCTGCGCGCGGTCTCCCCGATCCATCTGCAGTATCTGCGGAACATGGGCGTGCAGGCCTCCATGTCCCTGTCCATCCAGCAGGGCGGACGGCTCTGGGGGCTCATCGCCTGCCACCACCGGACCGCCTGGCACCTGCCCGTCGCCCTGCGCGCGGCCTGCGAGATCTTCGCCCAGATGTTCTCGCTGCAGCTCGAAACGCTGGAGCAGCGGGAGGACCATGAGGATGCGCTGCGCATGCGCCGGGTGCACGAGCATCTGGAACAGGTCATGGCGCAGGAGGAGGAGCTCGGCGAGGGGCTGATCCGCCAGCGGCCGAACCTGCTCGACTACCTGGAGGCGGGCGGCGTGGCGGTGATGGCCTCGGGGCGATACGCCACGGCCGGCCAGACCCCGACGCGAGAGCAGGTCAACGGCCTGGTGGAATGGCTGCGCGGCACCGTCGAGGAGCGGATCGTGGCGCTGGACCGCCTGCCGGAGCTCTATCCCCCGTCCCGGGAATTCGCCGATGTCGCCAGCGGCGTCCTCGCGCTCTCGGTGAGCCGCGCGCCCCAGGACTATATCCTCTGGTTCCGGCCGGAGATGGTGCGGACGCTCCACTGGGCGGGCAACCCGGACAAGCCGGTGGAACCGGGCGCCGGGCCCGGGCAGCTTTCGCCCCGCGCCTCCTTCGCCACCTGGACCGAGACGGTGCATGGCCGCGCCCGGCCCTGGCGGGCGGTGGAGATCGAGGCGGCGCAGGCGCTGCAGCTCAGCCTGCTGGAAGTGGTGCTGCGCCGGATCGAGGATGCCTCCGAGGAGCGCGGACGCGCCCGGGCGCAGCAGGACCTGCTGATGGCGGAGCTGGACCACCGGGTGAAGAACACCCTGGCCAATATCCAGGCCCTGGTGCGCCACACCAAGAGCGGCGCCGGCAACCTGGAAGGCTTCGTCCACGACTTCGACCGGCGCATCCGCGCCATGGCGGTGGCGCACAGCCTGCTGACCAGCACGCGCTGGGAGGGGGCGGACCTGCGGGCCCTGGCGGAGGAGGAGCTTCGTCCCTATCGCAACGCCAGCGAGCAGCGCGTCATCGTCGCGGGGCCGGAGGTCCGGCTGAAGCCGAAGGCGGCGCTGGCGCTGAGCCTCGCCTTGCACGAGCTGGCGACGAATGCCGCGAAATACGGCGGGCTGTCGGTGCCGGAGGGACAGGTCGCCGTCACCTGGAGCATGGATGGCGAGCGCATCATCCTGCACTGGGTGGAAAGCGGCGGCCCGCCGGTGCAGCCGCCGCGCCGCCGCGGCTTCGGCTCGACCGTGGTGGAACGCGGCCTTTCCTATGAGCTCGGCGGCCAGGCGAAGCTCAACTTCGACCCGGCCGGGCTGCGCTGCGCGGTGACCATCCCGCTGAAGCAACTGGTGGAAAGCGCGCCCGCCTCGCCCACCGCCGCGCCGCGCCGGCCCGAACCGGCCCCGGGCACCATCGCCGGGCGCCGCATCCTGGTGGTGGAGGATGCCGCGCTGGTGGCCATGCAGGTGAGCCGCGCGCTGGAGGATGGGGGTGCCGTGGTTGTCGGCCCCGTCGCCGCGCTGGCCCAGGCGATCCGCCTCGCCGTTTCGGCACGGATCGATGCCGCGCTGCTGGATGTGGACCTCGATGGGGAAAGCGTCTTCCCCGTGGCCGATGTCCTGGCGGAGCGGGGGATTCCCTTCCTGTTCACCACCGGCTTCGACGCCGCCACCATCGTGCCCGAGCGGTTCCGGGGCACCACGGTGCTGGGCAAGCCCTATGGCACCGACGACATCCATCTCTGCATCGTCGCCCTGCTGCGCGACCGCCCACCGGCTGGCGAGCCAATGGGCTAGAGCCGGGGGCTGAGCCGCCAGGACGGGTGGCGCGGCCCGTCGGCATCGCGCTTGCTTCCCCCCGTCTTCGCCGCCGTGGAAACATGGCGGATCACACCGAGGGGGAATCGGGACTGTGGAATCGTTTTTCCGCCTGCGCGAGCACAGCACCACACCGCGCACGGAGATCATGGCGGGCTTCGCCACCTTCCTGACGATGGTCTACATCGTCGTGGTCAATCCCAACATCATGGCCGCCGCCGGCATCGACCAGGGGGCCTCCTTCGTGGCCACCTGCCTTGCCGCCGCCATCGGCTCCGCATTGATGGGACTGCTGGCCAACTATCCCATCGCCCTGGCGCCGGGCATGGGGCTGAACGCCTATTTCGCCTTCGCCGTGGTGGGCGGCATGCACATCCCCTGGCAGGTGGCGCTGGGCGCCGTCTTCCTGTCGGGCCTCATCTTCCTCGCAGTCTCTGTGCTGCGGATCCGCGAATGGCTGATCAACACCATCCCGCTCTCGCTGAAGCTCGGCATCGCCGCCGGGATCGGCTTCTTCCTCGGCATCATCGGGCTGCAGGGCATGGGGCTCGTGGTGGCGAACCCGGCCACCATGGTCGGGCTGGGCCATGTGGCGGAACCGAAGGTGCTGCTCTCCTGCCTCGGCTTCCTGCTGATCGCCGGCCTGGTGGCCCGCAACGTGCCGGGCGGCATCATCATCGGCATCCTCGTCACCGCGCTGCTCGGCATCCCCTTCGGGCTGACCACCTTCCACGGCGTCGTGTCGCTGCCTCCCTCGCTGGCGCCGACCTTCCTGCAGCTCGACATCCCCGGCGCCATCGGCCTTGGCGTGGCGGGGATCGTCTTCACCTTCTTCATCGTGGACCTGCTGGACAACGCGGGCACGCTGATCGGAACCACGCACCGCGCCGGGCTGATGCGGCCGGACGGCTCCGTGCCGCGCCTCGGCCGCGCGCTGCTGGCCGACAGTGGCGGCGCCATCATCGGCTCCGTGCTCGGCACCTCCACCACCACCAGCTACATCGAGAGCGCGGCGGGCATCCAGGCCGGGGGCCGCACCGGCCTCACCGCCCTGACCGTGGCGGTGCTGTTCCTGCTGACGCTGTTCCTGGCGCCGCTCGCCACCTCCATCCCCGGCTATGCCACCGCGCCAGCGCTGGTCTTCGTCGCCTGCCTGATGGCGAAGTCGCTGCGCGACCTGGACTGGGAGGACCTCACCGACTACGCGCCGGCCATCATCACCGCGCTGTCCATGCCACTCACCTTCTCCATCGCCTCCGGCATCGGCATCGGCTTCATCACCTATGCCGTCACCAAGGTGCTGGCCGGCAAGGCCGGGCAGGTGTCGGGCGCGGTCTGGCTGATCGCCCTGCTATCCGCGGTGAAGTTCGGGATGGGCGCGGGCTGAAACGCGGACGGGGCGGCCAGCGGGTGGCATCGCGCCACCGCCGGCCGCCCCGCCGATGGAGGCCGGGTCAGGCGGCGGTGGCTTCCGCCGCGTGGTTCGCGGATTCGATGGTCTCGCGCACCATCGGGTAGATTTCGGTGTTCCAGCGGCGCCCGTTGAAGACGCCGTAATGGCCGACGCCCTTCTGCACATGGTTGCGCTTCCGCTCCGCCGGCAGGCCGGAGCACAGGTCGAGCGCCGCCGCCGTCTGTCCCACGGAACAGATGTCGTCGCGCTCCGCCTCGATCGTCAGCACCGACATGTCCTGGATGAGGTCCGGCCGGACCAGGCGGCCGCCGACGGTGAGCTTGCCGAGCGGCAGGGCGTGGTCCTGGAACACGATCTTCACCGTCTCCAGGTAGAACTCCGCCGGCAGGTCCATCACCGCGAGATACTCGTCGTAGAACTTGCGGTGCGCCGCAGCCGCCTCCTCCTCGCCCGAGACGAGATGGCGGAACTGGTCGGCATAGGCCTTCACATGCCGGTCCATGTTCATGTTCAGGAAGGCGGTGAGCTGCAGCACGCCGGGATAGACGCGGCGCCCGGCCCCGGCGAAGCGCCAGGGGACGGTGGAGATCAGGTGCTGCTCGAACCAGGAGATGGGGCGGGAGGTCGCGAGCTCGTTCACGGAGGTCGGGTTGACGCGCGTGTCGATCGGCCCGGCCATCAGCGTCAGGCTGCGCGGCCGGGCGGGGTCACGTTCCTCCGCCATCAGCGCGGCCGCGGCCAGCACCGGCACGGCCGGCTGGCAGACCGCCACCACATGCGCACCCGGTCCCATCGCCCGCAGGAAGCCGGCGATATGCGCCACGAAGCCGTCGAAGCCGAAGGAGCCCGCGCTGACGGGGACCTCGCGGGCATTGTGCCAGTCGGTGATATGCACGTCGTAGTCCGGCAGCATCGTCGCCACCGTGCCACGCAACAGGGTGGCGAAGTGGCCGGACATGGGCGCCACCAGCAGGACCGGCGTCTGCTTCCGCTTCGTATCCTTGCGGAAGCGCAGCAGGGTGCCGAAGGGCATGGCATGCACCGCTTCCTCGGTTACGGCGACGGTTTCGCCATCGACCTGGACCGAGGTGAAGCCGAAGGGCGGGCGTTCATGCGTCGTCCGGGCCGCGCCCAGGATGTCGAACATCGCCGCCCAGTGGCGCAGGGGGAAGACGCCCGGCATGGCCTCGTCGAACTGGCGGAGAAGCCGGCTGCTTCCGCGTGCGAAGCCCTGGAACGGCGCAAGGATATCCTGCTGCGCCTGATAGGCGTCATAGAACATGGTTCTGGCACTCTCCCTGCATTGCCGTGTCGTCAAGGACGGTCGCGGAACACGCTGCGGTTGCTTTTCTTGCCCGTGACTGTGATCCATCAAAGTGGACGAATGATGTACGCAATGAACGCACGCCGATATTGGGGGGATGCGTGGCGTGTATCAAAATATGGTACGCTTCCTGCCCCCGATGCAAGGGCCGGCATGGCAGCCCCATCGCCTCCATCATGGCTCGCCCCGCCCCTGCCCTTTCCTCCCCGGACCTTTCCCGCCCACGGCGCGGGTCGCGCCACCCCGCCCGACGGGTTAAGCCGGTCTTCCGTCCAAGCCAGAAGCCGGTCCCCGAGTCCCATGCCGCTGCCAGCCGCCTTCCAGCCCCTGCGTCATCCGAACTTCCGGTTGCTGTGGACGGCGACGCTGTTCAGCAACATGGGCCTGTGGGTGCAGAACACGGGCGCCGGCTGGCTGATGACCATCCTGGACGGGCGCCCCGGCATGGTCGCCCTGGTGCAGACGGCGAGCCTGCTGCCCGTCTTCCTGCTGGCCATGCCGGCCGGGGCGCTGGCCGATATCCTCGACCGGCGGCGCTTCCTGATCGGGGCGCAGCTCTGGATGTGCTTTTCCGCCCTGCTGCTCTGCCTTCTGGCGGCTGTGGGGCTGATCGGCCCCTGGGGTTTGCTGGCGCTGACCTTCGCCCTGGGCATCGGCTCGGCCATCAACTTCCCGGCCTTTTCCGCCGTGACGCCGGAACTGGTGCCGCGTGCCGATCTCGCCCAGGCCATCGTGCTGAACGGCATCGGCTTCAACCTCGCCCGTGCCCTCGGCCCGGCGTTGGGCGGGCTGCTGATGGGCGTGGCGGGGCCGCAGGCGACCTTCGCCCTGAACGCCGCCTGCGTGCTGGTGCTGGTGGTGGCGCTGTTCCTGTGGCGGCGGCAGGCCCCGGCCGGGCGCCTGCCCAACGAGCACTTCCTGTCCGCCATGCGGACCGGCGTCCGCTTCGTGGTGGCGAGCCCGGCGCTGCGCGGCACCATCCTGCGCTCGCTGGTCACCTTCTTCGCCGGGGCGGCGATCTGGGGGCTGCTGCCGCTGCTGGTGCGGCGCCAGCTCGGCCTGGGGCCGGAGGCCTTCGGGCTGATGCTGGCGGCCATGGGCACCGGGGCGGTCTGCGCCGGCTTCCTGCTCCCGGCGCTGCGCAGCCGGATGAGCTTCTCCACCCTGGTGGTGCTGGGCACCGCCGCCATGGGCGTGGCGCTGGTGGTGCTGGGGCTGTCGCGCCACTGGCTGCCGGCCATCCTGGCCATGCTGGTCTATGGCGCCTGCTGGATCTCGGCGGCCAGCACCTTCGGCGCCTCGGCGCAGCTCTCGGCCCCATCCTGGGTGCGGGCGCGGGCGATGGGGCTCTATCAGGTGGCCACCTTCGGGGCGATGGCTGTGGGCTCCGTGCTGTCCGGCGCGGCGGGCGAGGCCTTCGGCATCCCCGCCACCCTGGCCGGCTTCGGCATCGGCGGCGCTCTTGGCGCCTGGGCGCTGCGGCGCCTGCCCATGGAGAACCCGCCGCCCCCGCCCCCGCCCGGCGCGGACATCCTGCACCCGGCGCCCGAGAGCCCCGATCCCGGCCTGGCGCCCGTCCTGGCGCGCGACGCGCTGCCGGTCATGGAGTCGGTCCGCTACCTCGTGCCCGAGGTGGACCGCGCCGAGTTCCTGGCTGCCATGCGCGAGGTCCGGGGCGTGCGGATGCGGGCCGGGGCGGTGAACTGGCGGCTCTATGAGGATGTCGCGCATCCGGAGCGCTTCGTGGAGCTCTGGACCATGGAGTCGTGGACGGAGCACCTGCGGGAGGCCGGGCGCATGACCGATGCGGATGCCGCAATCCTGGCCCGCGCCGCAGCGCTGCACCGCGGCAGCGAGCCCGCCCTGGCGCAGCGCTTCCTCAGCCTGGAGCCCTGAAACCTTCATCCACGCCACGCGCTGGCGCGGTAGCGGAACGCCACGGCATTCCGGATAAAGATCCACACGGACCACCTCAAGGAGTCGATTCCATGGCCAAGACTCAGAGCAAGGGTGACACGGGTTATTCGGGCACCCGCTGGCCGACCCGGAACAGCGTCGGCGAGAACGCCAAGAATGTCTCGCTCACCACGCTCCAGGCGCTGCTGACGGACTCGATCGATCTCTACAACGCCACCCGGCAGGCGCACTGGAACCTGAAGGGCACGAACTTCATCGGCCTGCACGAGATGCTGGAGAAGTTCTACAACGCCCTGAACGAGCAGTCCGATATGCTCGCCGAGCGCATGGTGCTGCTGGGCGGCGTGGCGAACGGCACGACGCAGAACCTTGCCAACACCACCCGCTTGCCGCCCTATCCGGCCGACCTGCTGGACAGCATCGGCCATGTGAAGGAGCTGGCGGACCGCTATGCCCAGGTCGGCAAGGCGCTGCGCGACGGCATCGACGAGACCGACGATGCGGGCGACGCCGATACGGCCGACCTGCTGACCGAGCTGTCCCGCGCCATCGACAAGAACCTGTGGATGCTGGAGGCCCACCTCCACGGCCACGGCACCTGATCCCGGCCGCCCGCCGGGGGCCTCCCCCCGGCGGCACGCGGCACCCGGATCGCGTTCCGGGATTCCCGAAGCCCCTCCCGCTGGTCTCTGGCCAGGGCGGAGGGGTTTTTCCTGTCCTTCCCTGTAACGGGCGGAAATCCGCCCATTCGTGTCCGCGAAACTTGCGGTTCCGGTCCGCACGGCCTATTTTCCCGGCGGGGGACCGGAACACAACATGAACGACTTGTTCGGCGGCCGCCCTCAGAAGGGGCCCGCAAACCAGAGCTATTCCGCGGCCGATATCGAGGTGCTGGAGGGGCTGGAGCCTGTCCGCAGGCGCCCGGGCATGTATATTGGCGGCACCGACGAGAACGCGCTGCACCACCTGGCGGCGGAGATTCTCGACAACTCCATGGACGAGGCGGTGGCCGGCCATGCCGACCGCATCGAGGTCACGCTGGAGCCCGGCAACCGGCTGACCGTCCGCGACAACGGCCGCGGCATCCCGGTCGATCCGCATCCGAAGTTCCCGAAGCTCTCGGCGCTGGAGGTGATCCTCACCACGCTGCATTCGGGCGGCAAGTTCTCCGGCAAGGCCTACGACACCTCGGGCGGCTTGCACGGCGTCGGCTCCTCGGTGGTGAACGCGCTGAGCGAGCGCATGGAGGTGGAGGTCGCCCGCGACCGCACCCTGTTCACCCAGGCCTATGAGCGCGGCAAGCCGGTCACGAAGCTGAAGAACGCCGGTCCGGTGCAGAACCGGCGGGGCACCACGATCCGGTTCACGCCGGACCAGGAGATCTTCGGCAAGCAGCTCTTCTCCCCCGCCCGCCTGTACCGGCTCTGCCGTTCCAAGGCCTATCTCTACAAGGGCGTGGAGATCCGCTGGTCCTGCGACCCGGAACTGATCAGGGACGAGACCCCCGCCGCCGCCACGCTGCATTTCCCGGGCGGGCTGTCGGACTTCCTGGCCGCCGCCGTGGAGAACCGCGCCACGGTGGTCCCCGCCCCCTGGTCGGGCGAGGTCTCCTTTCCCGACGGCCAGGGCCGCGCGGAATGGGCGGTGACCTGGCTGGAGCAGGGGGACGGCTTCCTCAGCGCCTATGCCAACACCATCCCGACGCCGCTGGGCGGCACGCACGAGGCGGGGCTGCGCAACGCGCTGGTGAAGGGCCTGCGCGCCTATGGTGAGCTGAAGAAGGAGAAGCGGGCCGGCGGGGTCACCGCCGAGGACCTGTTCGGCGGGCTGGCCGGGATGCTCTCGGTCTTTGTCCGCGACCCGCAGTTCCAGGGCCAGACCAAGGACAAGCTGACCTCGCCGGAGGCGGCGAAGCTGGTCGAGGCCGGGCTGCGCGACCATTTCGACCACTGGCTGACCGGCGACACGCGCAACGCGGACAACCTCCTCGCCTGGGCGATCGAGCGGGCCGAGGAACGCCAGCGCCGCCGCGAGCAGAAGGACACGCCGCGCAAGTCGGCGACGCGCCGCCTGCGCCTGCCCGGCAAGCTGGCCGACTGCTCGCTGGAGAATGCCGCGGCGACCGAGCTGTTCCTGGTGGAGGGCGATTCGGCCGGCGGTTCCGCCAAGCAGGCCCGCGACCGCCAGACCCAGGCGGTGCTGCCCCTGCGCGGCAAGATCCTGAACGTCGCCTCGGCCTCCGCCGACAAGCTGCGCGGCAATCAGGAGCTGAAGGACCTGATCGAGGCGCTGGGCTGCGGCGCCGGTGAGCGCTTCGACATGAACCGCCTGCGCTATGGCCGCGTCGTCATCATGACGGATGCGGACGTGGACGGGGCGCATATCGCCGCGCTGCTGATGACCTTCTTCTACAAGGAGTTGCCGGAGCTGGTGCGCCAGGGCCGGGTCTTCCTGGCGCAGCCGCCGCTCTACCGCCTGCAATCCGGCGCCGTCTCGGTCTATGCCCGCGACGACGCGGACCTGGAGCGGGTGCGGAAGCGGAGCTTCAAGCCGAGCCAGAAGGTCGAGGTCAGCCGCTTCAAGGGCCTGGGCGAAATGCCGCCCATGTCGCTCAAGGAGACCACCATGGACCCGCGCAAGCGGACCCTGCTCAAAGTGGTCCTCCCCCCCGAGGAGCGCGCCCAGACCGCGGAACTGCTGGAGGCGCTGATGGGCCGCAAGCCGGAACTCCGCTTCCGCTTCATCCAGGAGAACGCCGCCAGGCTGGATGCCGAGGCGGTGGACGCCTGACGCATCCCCTTCCCGTGCGGCCTGCTCAGCCGAGCAGGCCGCGCAGGAGGAGATGGGCGCCGAGCAGCAGCAACCCACCGAAGAAGACCCGCCGGAAGACCGCCGGGCGCAGCCGCCCCTGCAGCCACTGGCCCAGCAGCATCCCCAGAAGGGCCGGCAGCAGCGCCAGGGCCGAGCCCGCCGCTCCCGCGCCGTCCAGCGCGCCGCCATCGGCCAGCACCGCCGCCAGCGCCAGGGTGGAAGTGGTGAAGGAAAGGCCGAGCGCCTGCATCAGAGCCAGGCGTTCGAGCGACAGGGCCTGGAGATAGGGCACCGCCGGCAGGACGAAGACACCGGTGGCGGCGGTGAGCAGCCCGGTGCAGAAGCCGGCGAGCGGGCCGAGCCATGCCTCCCACCGGGGCGGGACGGAGGGCAGGCGCAGCGGCGAGAGGCCGAACAGCGCATAGGCGACCAGCACGATCCCCAACGTCCCCTGCCCGATCCAGGCGGAGCCCCCTGTCAGCAGCCCGCGCCCGGACCAGCAGCCCAGCACGGTCGCCAGCAGCATCGGCCAGAGGCGGCGCAGCAGCCCCGGCAGGGCGCGCCCCGTCATCTGCCAGAAATTCGTCAGCAGCGAAGGCAGGATCACCAGCGTGGCGGCCTGGGCCGGGGCCATGAACAGGCTGAGCAGCCCCATTCCGACCGTGGGCAGGCCCAGCCCGGTCACACCCTTGGTGAATCCGGCCAGGAGGAAGACCGGCACCACGCCGGCAAGCAGGGAAAGGGAAAGGTCCATGGCGGGAGGCTGATCCGCGCGCCGCCTTCCCACAATGCGGGAATGCTTGAGGCAGGCTTCGTCCCAGGCGTAGGCAGGGGTCCATGCATTTCGACCTGACCGACCTGCGGCTCTTCGCGGCGATCGCCGAGACCGGCAGCATCACCGCGGGGGCGGAGCGGACCGGCCTGGCCCTGGCCTCGGCCAGTGCCCGCGTCCGGGGGATGGAGGCGGCGCTCGGCGCGCCGCTGCTGGAACGCGGCCGGCGCGGCGTGCGCCCCACCCCGGCGGGCCAGACCCTGCTGCACCATGCGCGCCGCGTGCTGGAGGAGATGGAGCGGCTGCGGGGCGGGCTGCGCGACCATGCGCAGGGCGGCTTGCGTGGCCATGTCCGCCTGCTGTCCAACACCGCCGCCATCGAGGAGCACCTGCCCACGGCCCTGGCGGGCTGGCTGGCGGCCAATCCCGGCATCGACCTCGACCTGGAGGAACGCCCCAGCCAGGAGATCGCCGCCGCCATCGCCCAGGGCGAGGCGGAGGCGGGCATCCTGTCGGGGGAGGCGGGGACCGGAGGGCTGGAGGCCCATCCCTTCCGCACCGACCGGCTGGTGGTGGTGCTGCCGCAGGGCCATGCGCTGGCAGGCCGATCCGCCCTGTGCTTCGCCGAGGTGCTGGGGGAGGATTTCGTCGGCCTGCCCGCCGCCAACGCCCTGTCGGCGCATCTGTCGCAGCAGGCGGCCCGTCTCGGCCGGGTGCCCCGCTTCCGGGTCCGGCTGCGCGCCGTCAACGCGCTCACCCGCATGGTGGAGGCCGGGGTGGGCATCGCCGTGCTGCCGGAGGTCGTGGCGCGGCGCTGCCAGCGGGACATGGCGCTGGCGGTCACCCCGCTCGCTGATCCCTGGGCCCTGCGCCGGCTGGTGCTCTGCGTCCGGCGGCTGGATGCCCTGCCGGTCCATGCCCGGCGGCTGGTGGAGCACCTGATCGCCGGGGATCCGGGCGAGCCCCCCGCCCCGGGGGCGTGACGCCCCGGCGGTTCAGCCGCCGGCCAGCACCGTCACCTTCGGCCAGGTCGCGGCCAGCGCCTCGGCGGTGCTGAGGTTGGTCGCCATCGGCACGTCATGCACCGCCGCGATCCGCATCAGCGCCCGCACATCCGGCTCGTGCGGCTGCGCCCAGAGCGGGTCGATCAGGAAGATCAGCGCGTCCACCCGCTTCTCCGCGATGCGGGCGCCGATCTGGAGGTCGCCCCCCAGGGGGCCGCTCAGCACACGTTCCACCTTCAGCTCGGGGATGGCCTCCTTCAGCCTCTGGCCCGTGGTGCCGGTGGCCAGGATGCGGTGGCCGGAGAGCAGGGAGCGGTGCCGCTCCGCCCAGGCGATCAGCGCGTCCTTCTTGGTGTCATGCGCCACCAGGGCGAGGTCGAGGATGCTCATCGCCATGCGACTCCGATCGGGAACGGCCCGCATCATGCCGCAGCCCGGCGCCGGGCGTCAGCCCAGCAGCCAGTCCCGCATCAGCGCATTCACCACGGGCGGATTCTCCAGCGGCGGCAGGTGCCCGCTGCGCGGCACCCGGTGCAGGGCGGCGCCGGGAATGCCGGCCGCGATCTCCTCGGACAGGAAGGGCGGGGTCATGGCGTCCGCCTCCCCCACCGCCACCAGCACCGGCACCCTGATGTCGCCGAGGCCGGGACGGGAATCCGGGCGCCCCAGGATCGCCGTCTGCTGCCGCAGGAAACCCTCCCGCCCGACCGCCATCGCCATGTCGGTGACGAGCTGGCCCAGCTCGCCCCCGCCGCCTTCGTCCAGATGGTCGGGGTGCAGGATCTGCGGCATCAGGCGCGGCGTGACGCCCCGGAACCGGTCCGGCGCGCTGCCCCGGGTCAGCGACATCAGCCCGCGCCGCCGCCTTTCCTGCTCCGGCGCCTCCGCCCGCGCCGAGGTGTCGAAGAGGGCAAGGCGCAGCACGCGCTCCGGCGCCTGGCGCATGATCTCGAAGCACACGTAGCCACCCATCGACAGGCCGGCGAGGGCGAAGCGTTCCGGCGCCGCGGCGAGCACCCGGGCGGCGATGGCCGCCATGCTGTCGTCGAGGCTGAGATCGGGCACCCGGCCTTCGGCGATACCGGCCAGCGCCGCCACCTGGTGGTGCCAGAGGCGGGCGTCGTTCAGCAGGCCGGGCAACAGGAGAAGGGGAATGCGCGTGCTCACGCCCCGGCGATAGGCGATGCCGGAATGCCCGTCCAGCGCCGAAAACCTTGCTTTCACGGGGCCATGCGCGCATATGCGGCGAAGCCTGGGCTGGGCGGGACCGTTTGCCGGTCCCTCGGCCTGTCCGCCACCGTGTTGGCGCGACACCCAAGCTGCAGAAGAGGATAGCCGCGGAAAGGCCGCGGCATAACATGCCTGGCGGTCCTCCGCCGGGCGCCGCAGGACCGATCAGATTTGAACGAGACGCGCAACGCTGCCGCGGCGGCGGACCACAGCGACAAGCCGGACGCCACCGGCCATGACCATGCCGGCCAGCCCGGCCCGATGATGCCCGACGGCACCACGCCGGAGCAGGAAGAGAGCACCCCTTTCGAGCCCGAGCGCCCCCGCGAGGGCAGCACCGAGGAAACGCCCGAGCAGTTCTACGAGAACGCCGTGGTGCCCAATCCGGATGTCCCGCCCGAGGGTGGCGCCACGCTGCCGGGCGAGACCGTGCCGGCGCGCGAGGGTGACGAGGTTCCGGGCGCTTCCGCCGCCGAGACCGGCCATTTCGCCGAGGAAGTGGCCGGGCCGCTGCCGGATGAGCCGGCCACCGCCGCCGACGCACCGGAAGCTGCCGCCCCCAAGGATGTCGCGCCGGAAGCCGAAACCGGGGCGCCAGCCGAATCCGGCCAGCCCGCGGCCGTGCCCGCCGCGGAGCCGGAAGAGCCCCTGCCGCCCTTCTCGGATCTCGGCCTGAGCGAGCCCCTTCTCCAGGGCATCGCCGAGGCCGGCTACGTCACCCCGACGCCGATTCAGGCCCAGGCCATTCCCGTGGTGCTGATGGGTCGCGACGTGCTCGGCGTGGCCCAGACCGGCACCGGCAAGACGGCCTCCTTCGTCCTGCCGATGATGGACATCCTGTCCGGCTCGCGCGCCAAGGCCCGCATGCCGCGCTCGCTGATCCTGGAGCCGACGCGCGAGCTGGCGCTCCAGGTCGCCGAGAACTTCGTGAAGTACGGCAAGCACCTGAAGCTGAACCACGCGCTGCTGATCGGCGGCGAGAGCATGGACGAGCAGAAGGCCATCCTGAACCAGGGCGTGGACGTGCTGATCGCCACGCCGGGCCGGCTGCTGGACCTGTTCGACCGTGGCCGCATCCTGCTCGCCGACTGCAAGATCCTCGTCATCGACGAGGCCGACCGGATGCTGGACATGGGCTTCATCCCCGATGTCGAGCGCATCGTCGGCATGCTTCCCCCGCTGCGCCAGACGCTGTTCTTCTCCGCCACCATGGCGCCGGAGATCCGCAAGCTCGCCGACGCCTTCCTGAGCAACCCGAAGGAGATCAAGGTTTCCCGCGCGGCCTCGGTGGCGACCACCATCGTCGCCGGCGTGGTGTTCTGCCGCACGATGGAGAAGCGCGAGGCGCTGCGCCGCCTGATCCGGCGGGAGCAGGTGAAGAACGCGCTGATCTTCTGCAACCGCAAGCGCGACGTGGACATCCTCTACAAGTCGCTCAAGAAGCACGGCTTCTCGGTCGGCTCCCTGCACGGGGACATGGACCAGTCCGCCCGCTTCGCCACGCTGAACAGCTTCAAGGCGGATGAGCTGCAGCTCCTCGTCTGCTCCGACGTGGCGGCGCGCGGCATCGACATCGGCGGGCTGTCGCATGTCTTCAACTTCGACGTGCCCTTCCATTCCGAGGACTATGTCCACCGCATCGGCCGCACCGGCCGCGCGGGCCGCGAGGGCCATGCCTATACCCTCGCCACGCCGGACGACGCCAAGCTGCTCCAGGCGGTGGAGAAGCTGACCGGCAACCCCATCCCCCGCATCGAGATCGACGGCGTCGATCCCGTCTCCGAGGAGGAGATGGAAGCCGCCGCCCGCAGCCCGCGCGGCGGACGCGGCCGGCGCGAGGAACCCGCCTCCCGCACCCGCTCCGTCCGCCCCGCCCCGGGCCGCCGGGAGGAAGGGCGCGCACCCCGCGAGGAGAAGGCCCCGCGCGAGGAGCGCGCCCCCCGGGAGGCCCGCCCGCCCCGCGAGGAGCGTGCGCCCCGCGAGGACCGGGCGCCCCGCGAGGACCGTGCCCCGCGCGCAGAGCGTCCGCGCCGCGAGACGGCACCGGAGGCGGCGCCCACCCGCCGCGAGAGCACGGAGGCGGATCGCGAGAGCCGCTATGGCAACCGTGGCCGCCACGAGGACCGCTACCCCTCCCGCCGCGACCGCGACGACCTGGGCCCGCCAGTGCTGGGCTTCGGCGACAACGTGCCGGCCTTCATGCTGATCCCCATCCCCCGCCCGCGCCGGGTGGAGGAAGCCGCGTCGCCGGAATCCGAGGCGGCCTGATCCCACGGCGCCGGCGCGCTCCCTGCCCTGTCCCGGGGGTATGGGGGCCCGGCGCCGCGTCTTCCGGAAGGGGCCTCCCTTGGGCGGTGACATCCTCGATATCGAGCGGACCATCCAGCTCGCGATCGCGCCCGCCTTCCCGCTGAGCGGCATCATGGCGGTGCCCAACATCCTGGCGACGCGGCTTTCGCGGCCATCCTGCTGATGGGCTGGCTCACCACCCTGCATCTGGACGAAGCGTGAGCACGATCGAACTCGACATCACCGGCATGGGCTCGGGCGGGGACGGCGTCGCCACCCTGCCGGATGGGCAGGCCGCCTTCCTGCCCTTCACCCTGCCGGGCGAACGGGTCCTCGCCCGCATCGCAGGCGAGCGCGGCGAGGCCGTGCTGGCCGGGGCCGAGGCGGTCTTGCGCCCCAGCCCGGAGCGCGCCGTCCCGCCCTGCCGGTACTTCGGCACCTGCGGCGGCTGCGCCCTGCAGCACTGGGACGGCGCGGCCTATCGCGCCTGGAAGGCCTCGCGGCTGGCCGAGGCGCTGGCCCGTGCCGGCTTTGCCGACACGCCCGTCGCCCCGCTCGCTCCCTGCCCGGCCGCGACGCGCCGCCGCGCCGACCTCGCCATCCGCCAGGGTGCGGACGGCATCCGCATCGGCTTCCACGAGCGTGCCGGCGCGCAGGTGGTGGACATGCGGGAATGCCACGTGCTCGACCCCGCGATCCTGGCGCTGCTGGAGCCGTTGCGCGGCCTCTTCGCCCGGCTGCGCGGCTTCCGGCGGGAAGCCTCGGCCCTGATCAACCTGCTCGACACCGGGCCGGACCTGCTGCTGCGCACCGATGCGCCCCTGACCGCACAGGACCGGCAGGCCCTGGCCGCCTTCGGCGAGTCCCATGGCATCCCCCGCATCGCCTGGGCCCGCGACAAGGGCGCGCCGGAGATCGCGGCGCAGAGCGGCGGCGTCTCGCTGATGCTCGATGGCGTGGCGGTGCCCCCGGCGCCCGGCGCCTTCCTCCAGGCGACGCCGGAAGGCGAGGCCGCAATCGTCGCGGCCGTGCTGGCGGCCCTGCCGCGCCGGCTGCCCGCCAAGGCCCGGATCGCGGATCTCTACGCAGGGGTGGGCACGCTGTCCCTTCCCCTGGCCCGCCATGCCCGGGTGGACGCTTTCGAGGGCGAGGCCGAGGCGGTCGCGGCGCTCGCCGCCGGCGCCAACAAGGCCATGCGCCGTGTCCAGGCGAAGCGCCGCGACCTCGCCCGGCAGCCGCTGCTGCCGGCCGAGCTCGCCGCCTATGCCGCCGTGGTGCTGGACCCGCCCTATGCCGGCGCCGCCGAGCAGATCGGCATCATCGCCCGGAGCCGGGTCGAGCGGGTGATCTACGTCTCCTGCAACCCCGTCGCCCTGGCGCGCGACGCGGCGCTGCTGAAACGCGGCGGCTGGCACGCCGTTTCCGCCGTGCCGGTGGACCAGTTCCTCTGGTCGCCGCACCTCGAATCGGTGGTGGCATTCGCCCGGGGCTGAGGGCATCTTGGCGGGCTGACCCCCGAGGTCCCCGCCCACACCTCCAATTTCCCGGATTCCAATCCAAGTTGCACGCCGACCCTACCCCCCTCCACACGGACACGGAGCAGACCCTCCCCGCCAGCCACTTTCCCCTCGGCCAGGCCGCCACCGGCTTCGCGGCGCTGATCGCCGTGCTCGCCTGGCTCGGGCTCGGGCTGCAGTTCATATCGCTGCTGGAGCGGACGCAGTCCGTCGTCACGGCGCTCTGGGTCCTGCTCGGCTATTTCACCATCACCACCAACCTCGTGGTGGCCACGGTCTTCAGCGGCATCGCCCTGCGCCGCCCCGGCTTCGCCGCGCCCGGCCTGGTCGGGGGCACGACGCTGGCGATCATGCTGGTGGGCGTGGTCTATGCGCTGCTGCTGCGCGGCCATGTGCCGGTGCTGGACGACGATCTCGCGCGCACCGCCAACATGCTGATGCATGACGCCATTCCGGCCCTGGTGCCGCTCTTCTGGCTGCTGTTCATGCCCAAGGGGCGGCTGCGCGGGCACGATCCGCTGATCTGGGCGATCTACCCGCTGGTCTATCTCGCCTATGCCCTGCTGCGGGGCGAGCTCGGCGGCCGATACGCCTATCCCTTCATCGACGTGGCGACGATCGGCTGGGCACGGACCGGGCTCAACACACTGGTCATCTCGGCCGGCTTCCTGGCCGTCGCCTTCGCCCTGGTGCGGCTGGATACGCGCCTCGCCCCCGCCGGGAGGGATGCCGAGGCGGAGGATGAAGTGGCGGTCTGACAACCGCCCCGGTCAGACGTGGAAGCTCTCGCCGCAGCCGCAGCGGCCCTTCTCGTTCGGGTTCACGAAGGTGAAGCCGGCGGACATGGTCTTCACCTCGTAGTCCATGGTGGTGCCGATCAGGAACAGCGTCGCCTTGCGGTCCACCAGGATGGTGATGCCCTTGTCCGTCACCACCTCGTCGCCCGGCCCGGGCTCGTCCACCCAGTTCAGGTCATAGGCCATGCCGGAGCAGCCCTTGGTCTTCACCGCGATCCGCAGGTACTTGCCGTTCTCACCGCTCTCGTAGAGGCGGCGCAGCCGCTCGGCGGCGGCGTCGGACAGCGACATCAGCGGCGGCAGGGACCGCTTCGGCCTGGACGTGGTCTCGGTCGTCGTGCTCATGGGGGGACAACCTCTCTCAGTACATGTTCAGGGCGAGGCGGGCATCCTCGCTCATCCGCGACGGGTCCCAGGGCGGGTCCCAGACGACCTCGACCTCCACATCGCTCACATTCGGCACGGTGCGGACCGCTTCCTCGACCATCGTGGGCAGTTCCTGCGCCGAGGGGCAGGAAGGCGTGGTCAGCGTCATCTCGACCTTGACCGTGCCGTCCTCGCCGATCTCCACCGCGTAGATCAGCCCCATCTCGTAGATGTCGACGGGGATCTCCGGGTCGAAGACCGTCTTCAGCGCGTTCAGCACGGCGTCTTCCTGCACGCCCTCGGGCGCGGCCGGCGGCACCTCGCCATCGGGCGTCCAGACGCCATGGGAACCGGTGGCCGGCTGCGGCGCGGCGGAACCGGCATTCTCCTCCGTCACGGGGGATTCCTTGGCGGGCGTGTCACTCACTCGACGCCTCCTTCGCGCCCTCCAGGGCGGCATTCAGCGTGTGCCAGGCGAGCGTCGCGCATTTCACGCGGCTCGGATACTCGGCGACACCGCCCAGAACCTGGAGACGCTCCATCTCCTCGGCAAGGTCGGCGCCACAATCGGGGCAGGTGCCTGTCATCGCCAGTTCGCGGAACTTCGTGCCCAGCTCCTTCGCCTCGGCGGCGCTCTTGCCGCGCACCGTTTCCGTCATCAGCGAGGCACTGGCCATGGAGATGGCGCAGCCCTTGCCCTGGAAGGCGGCGTCGGCGATGTGGCCGTCCCCGTCCAGCTTGACCCAGAGCTCCATCCGGTCGCCGCAGAGCGGGTTGTCGCCCCGTGCGTGGCGGTCGGCATCCTCCAGCCGGCGGAAGTTCCGCGGCTTGCGCCCGTGGTCCAGGATGACCTCCTGGTAGAGGTCGCGAAGATCGTCGAACATCAGTGCACTCCCCGGCCCCGCAGGGCAGAGCGGCCGGGCCCGGGACAGCCTGCCCCGGAACCGGGCCTCACGCGAAGAACTCCCGGGCCTTGGTCACGGCCTCGGCGAGATAATCCACCTCCTCATGCGTCGTGTAGAGGCCGAAGGAGGCGCGGCAGGTGCTTTCCACCCCGAAGCGGGCGTGCAGCGGTTCCGCGCAATGCCGCCCGGAGCGCACGCAGATCCCGGCCCGGTCCAGCAGCGTCGCGAGGTCGTGCGAATGGGCGTTGTCCAGGGAGAAGGCGAAGACCCCGCCCCGGTCCTGCGCCCGGCCCAGCAGGGTCACGCCGTCGATATTCCCCAGGCGCTTCATCGCATGGTCCACCAGAGAGCGCTCATGGGCCTCGATCGCCTCCATGCCGATCGCCTCGACATAGTCGATGGCGGCGTGCAGCCCGATCGCCTCGATGATCGGCGGCGTGCCGGCCTCGAAGCGCAGCGGCGGCCCGGCGAAGAGCGAGCGCTCCAGCGTCACCTCGGTGATCATGTCGCCGCCGCCCAGGAAGGGCGGCATCTGCTCCAGCACCTCCATCCGGCCGTAGAGGATGCCCAGCCCGGTGGGGCCGTAGAGCTTGTGCGCGGTGAAGACGTAGAAGTCGCAGCCCAGCGCCTGCACGTCCACCTTGCGGTGAACCGCGCCCTGCGAGCCGTCGAACATCACCCGCGCACCATGGGCATGGGCAAGGTCCACGATCCGCCGCGCCGGCACCACCGTGCCCAGCACGTTGGACATATGGGCGATGGAGACCAGCCCGACCTTCCCGTCGGCGAGCTTCGCCTCCAGGTCGGCCATGTCCAGCTCGCCCGCATCGGTGACGCGGCAGATGCGCAGCTCCACCCCATGCGCGTCCCGCAGCATCTGCCAGGGGACGAGGTTGGCGTGGTGCTCCATCTCGCTCACCAGCACCGCCTGCCCCGGCTTCAGCACGCCGCGCCCGAAGGAATGGGCGACGAGGTTGATGGCCTGGGTGGAGCCGGTACCGGTCAGCACGATCTCGCGCTCGTCGGCGGCGTTCAGGAAGCGCGCCGCGGCGCGGCGGGCGGCCTCGTAGGCCTCGGTCGCCTGCTCGCTGAGGTGATAGGCGCCGCGATGCACATTGGCATAGGCGGTCTCCATCATCTCCTTCATCGCCTCGATCACGGCGCGCGGCTTCTGGGCCGAGGCGCCGCTGTCGAGGAAGACCAGCGGCTTGCCGCGATGCGTGGTGGAAAGGATCGGGAAATCCTTCCGCACCCGCGCCACGTCGAAACCGGCGGAAGCAACCGAACCGTCCATGGCCTTTACGCCGCCTCCCCCTCGCCCGGCGTGCCGATGCCGTGGCGCGTCCACCAGATGGCGATCGCCTCCTCCAGCGCGGCCTTCGCCGTCTCGGAGGACACGATCTCGATCGCCTCCTCCAGGAAGGCGCGGACCAGCATCGCCCGCGCCGCATCGGCCGGGATGCCGCGGG
Source organism: Roseomonas sp. FDAARGOS_362 (assembly GCF_002754815.1). Classification (GTDB taxonomy): domain Bacteria; phylum Pseudomonadota; class Alphaproteobacteria; order Acetobacterales; family Acetobacteraceae; genus Roseomonas; species Roseomonas mucosa. The sequence goes on from NZ_CP024588.1 coordinate 1,282,386, forward strand.
AGCGCATGTAGAAGAGCTGCTCCTCGTCCAGCGCGCCGACCGTGGCGCCGTGCGAGCACTTCACGTCGTCGGCATAGATCTCCAGCTGCGGCTTGCTGTCCATCTCCGCCTGCTCGGACAGAAGCAGCGCCTGGTTCATCTGGTAGCCGTCGGTCTTCTGCGCCGCCTGCCGCACCAGGATCTTGCCCTGGAACACGCCGCGCGAACGCCCGGCCAGCACGGTCTTCACCGTCTGGCGGCTGGGGCAGTCCGGCGCCGCATGGTCGATGGCGGTGGTGATGTCCGCCACCTGCCCGTCGGCCGCGAGCTGTGCGCCGTTCAGGTGCGCCTCCGCCCTCGGCCCGTCCAGCCGCAGCCGGATCTCGGACCGCGCCACGCGCCCGCCGGCGTTCAGCGCGAAGCCGTCATAGACCCCGCGCGCCGCGACATGGACGTTGACATGGGCGAGGTGGAAGGCATCCACCGGCTCGCGCTGGGCACGGACATGCACGATGCGCGCGTCCTCCGCCACGGCGATGTCGAAGACCGGGTTGTGGAGGTGCTGGCTGCCCTCCGGCCCCATCGCCGTTTCCAGCAGCATCAGCGAGGCACCGCGCGCCAGGCGGATGACGTGGCGCGGGTGATAGGCCATGGCCACAGGGCCGGTCGCCACGGTCAGCAGCTCCAGCTCCCCGCCCCCGGCACCTTCCGGCAGGTCCAGGAACAGGCCGTCCTCGAAGAGCATGGCGTTCAGCGCCTCGGCCGGGCGCAGCGCGTCCACCTCGCCCAGCAGTCCGGCGGCCGCCACCAGATGCTCGCTCAGCGGGGCCGCGTAGGGCGGCAGCTCCGACAGCTCGGGCTGGAAGCGGCCGTCCAGGAAGACGGCGCGGTATTCGCAGCGCTTCGCCGGCAGGGGGGGGCCGCTTTCCACCGAAAGCAGCGGCTCGCGGAATTCCGCCCGGCTGACCGCGGTGATGTCCGTGTAGCGCCAGGCCTCGACGCGGCGCGTCGGCAGGCCGGTGGTACGCAGGATCTCCGCCGCCGCCTCGCGCAGCGCGTGGATGGCGGGGATGTTGCGGCCCGGCAGGCGGTCACGCAGCCCCTCGTAGCGGGCGAGGAAGCTGGTGCCGCCGGGCGTGTTGGCGGGGAGCGCGGTCACGCGGCCTCCTCGATCACCGTGGCATAGCCCTCGGCTTCCAGGCGATGCGCCAGCTCCGGCCCGCCGGAGGCGATGATCCGGCCATTGGCCAGCACATGCACCCGGTCCGGCACGATGTAGTCCAGCAGCCGCTGGTAGTGGGTGATCACCAGCGCCGAGAAATCCGGCCCGCGCTGGGCGTTCACGCCCTCGGCCACGATCTTCAGCGCGTCGATATCCAGGCCGGAATCCGTCTCGTCCAGGATGGCGAGCTTCGGCTGCAGCAGGGCCATCTGCAGCACCTCGTTGCGCTTCTTCTCGCCGCCGGAGAAGCCGACATTGACGCCGCGCTTCAGCATGTCCTCGGGCATGGACAGCTTCTTCATCCGGTCCCGCGCCAGCTTCAGGAACTGCATCGCGTCCAGCTCGCTCTCGCCGCGCGAGCGGCGCAGCGCGTTCAGCGCGGTGCGGAGGAAATTGGCATTGCCCACGCCGGGCAGCTCCACCGGGTACTGGAAGGCCAGGAACAGCCCCGCCGCGGCGCGCTCCTCAGGCTCCATCTCCAGGATGTCCTGTCCCTCGAACGCCGCCGTGCCGCCCGTCACCTCGTATCCCTCGCGCCCCGAGAGCACATAGGACAGGGTGGACTTGCCCGAACCGTTCGGGCCCATGATGGCATGCACCTCGCCCGTCGGCACCTCCAGGTCGATCCCGCGCAGGATCTCCTTGCCGTCGATCTCGGCCCGCAGCCCTTCAATCTTCAACATCGCTCTTATCCCATCCGGCGCCGGCGCGGCACACGCAGGTGCGCCACGGCCGGGCCTGTTCCTCTCTTGCCCCGAACGGGCGGATGCCTCAGCCCACCGAGCCTTCGAGGCTGATCGCCAGCAGCTTCTGCGCCTCGACGGCGAATTCCATCGGCAGCTCCTTCAGCACCTCGCGGCAGAAGCCGTTCACGATGAGGCCCACCGCCTCCTCCTGGTTCAGCCCGCGCTGGCGGCAGTAGAAGAGCTGGTCCTCGGCGATGCGCGAGGTCGTCGCCTCGTGCTCCACCTTGGCCGAGATGCAGCGGTTCTCGATATACGGCACGGTGTGCGCGCCGCACTGGTCGCCGATCAGCAGGCTGTCGCACTGGGTGAAGTTGCGGGCGTTCTTCGCCTTCGGGCTGATCTTCACCAGGCCGCGATAGGTGTTCTGCCCCTGCCCGGCGCTGATGCCCTTGCTCACGATGGTGGACTTCGTGTTGGCGCCCAGATGGATCATCTTGGTGCCGGTATCGGCCTGCTGCCAGTTGTTGGTGATGGCGACCGAGTAGAACTCGCCCACGCTGTCGTCGCCCTGCAGGATGCAGGACGGGTACTTCCAGGTGATGGCCGAGCCCGTCTCCACCTGCGTCCAGCTCACCTTGGAGCGCTTGCCGCGGCAGGCGGCCCGCTTGGTGACGAAGTTGTAGATGCCGCCCTTGCCGTTCTCGTCGCCCGGATACCAGTTCTGCACCGTGGAGTACTTGATGGTGGCGTCGTCATGCGCCACCAGCTCCACCACCGCGGCATGGAGCTGGTTCTCGTCGCGCTGCGGCGCCGTGCAGCCCTCCAGGTAGGAGACCGTCGCGCCCTCGTCGGCGATGATCAGGGTCCGCTCGAACTGGCCCGTGCTCTTGGCGTTGATGCGGAAATAGGTGGACAGGTCCATCGGGCAGCGCACGCCCTTGGGGATGTAGACGAAGGACCCGTCGGTGAAGACCGCCGAGTTCAGCGCCGCGAAGAAGTTGTCCCCCGCCGGCACCACCGTCCCCAGGTACTGCCGCACCAGCTCCGGATGCTCGCGCACCGCCTCGGAGATGGAGCAGAAGATGATCCCGTCCTTCTCCAGCCGCGCCTTATAGGTGGTGGCCACGGACACGCTGTCGAAGACCGCGTCCACCGCCACCGGCACGCGCCCGTCGTCCCGCTCCGCATCGGCCGGCATCTCGCCCGCGCCCTCGACGCCCGCCAGGATCGCCTGCTCCTTCAGCGGGATGCCCAGCTTGGCATAGGTCTTCAGCAGCTCCGGATCGACCTCGTCCAGCGACTTCGGCGCGGCCTTCTGCTTCGGCGCGGCGTAGTAGTAGGCGTCCTGGTAGTCGATCGGCGGGTACTTCACCGCGGGCCAGCGCGGCTCCTCCATCTTCTTCCAGGCGGCGAAGGCCTTGAGGCGCCAGTCGAGCAGCCATTCCGGCTCACCCTTCCGGGCGGAAATGAAGCGGACGATATCCTCGTTCAGCCCCTTGGGGGCCATGTCCATCTCGATATCCGTCTCGAAGCCCCACTTGTAGGTGGAGTGGGTGACGGACTGGACAGCGTCGATCGTCTCGGAGACGGCGGGCATCTCGTTGTCCTCGCTCTTTCAGCTACTGCGCGGCGGCGGGCACCGGCAAAGCGGCGCGGCCATGCGATTGACAGGGATTGGCCGTCAGGTCGGCCAGGGACACCGAAGCCAGGGCGTCGCGGATCGCGTCGTTCACCGGGTTCCAGCGCCCGCGCACGGGGCAGAGCGCCTCGGCGTCGCAACTGTTGACGGAGGCGTCCACGCAGGCGGTCAGCGCGATCGGCCCATCCATGGCGACCACCACCTCGGCCAGGGAGATACGTGACAGGGGCCGTGCCAGGCGGTACCCACCGCGCGAGCCGCGCACCCCTTCCACGAGGCCCGCATGGCCCAGGGTCTTGAGTACCTTGGACACCGTCGGCTCGCCCAGGCCGGTGCCGGCGGCGAGCTCCGGGGCCGTGCGCAACCCGCCCTCCTGGCCCAGCCGGGCCAGCACGGCGATGGCGTAATCCGTCAGTTTCGACAACCGCAGCACGGCAGGACCTCCGGCAGGGAGCGGAATACTGGACCTCTGGGGTCCGGTATGGCCCAGATGCGAGCCGGACTGCCGTTTGTCAAGCACGCGCAATGGTTTGAGAGACGTTCGCAACTCGCCGGACGGCCGGAAAGGACCCGCCATGCGCGCCCGACGCCGCATTTCCTTCCCGCCATGCCGGTGCCAAGCTGGACCCATGATCGTCCAGGACAGAACCGGCCCCGAACGCAACAAGGACGCCGCCGCGCGCCCCGCCGATGCCGCCTCCCTCATCCTCTGGCGGCAGTCCCGGCAGGGGGTGGAAGTACTGATGGGCCTGCGCAGCCGTGCCCACCGCTTCATGCCCGGCGTGCTGGTCTTCCCGGGCGGCAGGCTGGACCCGGCGGACCGGCGAACCCCCGCCCTCACCCCCCTCGCCGCCCCGACCCGGCAGGCCCTGGAACGCCGCGCCACGCCCCGCACCGCCCATGGCCTGGCCATCGCCGCGGCGCGGGAACTGCGGGAGGAAACCGGCCTCCTCCTGGGCGAGGCCGCGCCGGACGGCACGCTGCGCCCGGACCTCGCGCCGCTCGGCTATCTCTGCCGGGCCGTCACGCCCCCCACCATGCCGATCCGCTTCAACGCGCGCTTCCTGCTCGCCCCCGCCGAGGCGGTGCGCGGCAGCCTCGCCGGCTCCGGTGAGCTGGAGGAACTCGGCTGGTATCCGGTGGAGGGCAGCCCCGGCCATGCCCTGGCCCCCATCACCGCCTGCGTGCTGCGGGAGTTCCGCGCCCTCCTCGCCCTGCCGCCCGGGGCACGGGACGACCGGCCGCTCTTCCGCTTCGCCGGCTTCGACACCCGGCTGCCGGAACGCACCAGGTCCCGCCGGTGACCATCGCGGAATAGGATTTTATTCTTGCAACCCTGAATTGCATCCGGTAACCTCCCCGTGAGAGAGATGGAACTCCGGAATGCCGGCGATCACGGAGAAAGAGCTGCACGCCGCCATGCGCGACCCGCGCTACACCCAGTCCGGTCACCCCGAGAGCCATGCCTTCCGCGCCTGGGTCGGCGAGGGCTGGCGCCAGCTCGTCGCCGCCAACGAGGCAGGCCGGGGCGACGGGCAGCGCAGCCAGGTCCGCGTCCGCCCCTACCAGTGCCAGCGCAACGGCCATGCGGAACAGGTCAGTGGCTACACCCAGTCCCGCGCCTCCGGCCGGGGCGAGGCGGCCCATGCCCCCAGCCCCGCCAACGATCCCCAACCCGCCGCCCCGGCAGCGCCCGCCAACGGCAACCAGCCGGAAAAGCGGGTGGTGATCTTCGTGGGCGGGGCGGGGGATAAGTCGCTGTCGGGGACTGTGGAGAGGTACCAGGCTACATTCACCGGGCGGCATCACGTCGGAAGCAAGTACTTCGCACACGATCAGGCGGATGAAATTCGGCGGTACATTGAGGGCCAGCCCTCTGGCACGAAAGTCTCCTTAATTGGCCACAGCTACGGTGGTGACACGGCCATCGAAGTGGCCGGCAAGCTGGCGCAGGAAGGCCATAAGATCGACACGCTGGTGACGGTCGATCCGGTGGGCAGCCGACGGAATTCGGCGGACTTCCTCATCTGGGCGAAACAAGGGGCAGACCGCTGGATCAATGTGAACGCGACGGGAGGAAGTGCGCTGGAATTCTCGAACGCCGTAGCGGGCCTCGGCGGTGCCTACAATGAGCGTCCGCAGCAGTACGCGGACGTCCACTTCAACGTTGCTGCAACCCATGGGAGCTTTCCTGCTCTGTTGGAAGGCCGGAATTCCGACGGGTATCGCGCGTTGGATGCGGCACTAGGCACTTGGTCCGCTCCCCGCGCGACGGGGAGCGCGCCGTGACCCGCTCCGCCCTCCGCCTCGCCGCCGCGCTCCTCCCGCTCACCCTGCCCGGCTGTGCCGTCTGGAGCTTCATGCTCGGCTCGCCACGCATCCACGACCTGCGCTTCGAGAGCATCGAGGTGACGGATCTCAGGGACCATCCGGAATTCTGGTCCGCATCGGATAGGCTGCCCTCGCAGCCCATGCCCACATTGCTCGTGCGCTTCTCCACAGCGCACGACCTGGCCGCGATTTATGCCGACGGCGGCCATACGATCTTCGCTGACCTGTCGATCTGCACGGAAGGCCGGTTCGACGAGAACCGGCTGCTCACGGGGGACACTTTCGTCTACGATGAGCAGGGTTACGTCATGAATACCCTGGGGCGCCCTCCTTCGCAGCAACGGCGCGCCGATGGCCTCATCGTGTCCTACTTCTTCCCCGACATCGTATCGCAGGCCGGGAAATACTCTGTCGGTTTGGAGCCCGACCCCCGCTACGTCACGCGCGACCTGCGCCGCGACCCGGCCGACCTCTGCTTCCACCTCCTTGGCGGCACGATGGCGTTCACCTCCTACACCTCCAACACCGCCATCATCCCGGCCGAGGCCCTGCGCGCCGCCTTCGCCCGCAGGCGCGTGCCGTGACCCCGCCCCGGCGCAATCCGCGCGACCTCCCGGAGAACGCGGCGCTCGGCCGCTGGCCCGCCACCGGGGCGAGGCCGTAGGCCGCCATGATCGCCCGCACGCTCCGCCTCGCCGCCGCGCTCCTCCCGCTCACCCTGCCCGGATGCGCCGTCTGGAGCTTCATGCTCGGCTCGCCACGCATCCACGACCTGCGCTTCGAGAGCATCGAGGTGACGGATTTCAGGGATCATCCGGAATTCTGGTCCGCATCGGATAGGCTGCCTTCGCAGCCTATGCCCACATTGCTCGTACGCTTCTCCACCGCGCACGACCTGGCGCGGGTCTATGCCAATGGTGGCCACACCATCTTGGCCGCCGTGTCGCTCTGCACCGACGCCCGGTTCGACGGGGATCGGCTGCTCACGGGCAGCCGCTCCGTTCGCACCGCGGCGGGAGACGTCATGACGGCAGGTCTGGACCCACCGCCACTGCCCCGGCGGGCCGATGGCCGCATCGTTTACAGCTTCTTCCCCGACATCGTGTCGCAGGCCGGGAAGTACAGAACCGGCGACATCCCTGACCCGGAATATGTCAGCCGCGACCTGCGCCACGACCCGGCTGATCTCTGCTTCCGCCTCCGGGGCGGCACGATGGCCTTCACCTCCTACACCTCCAGCACCGCCACCATCCCCGCCGAGGCCCTGCGCGCCGCCTTCGCCCGCGACACGCCCCCGGCCATACCCCCTGCCGCACCGGGAACCACGCCGTGATCCGCCCCGGCTCCCACCCGGCCCTTCCGCCCCACCCCGCTGCCGGCCCGGCTGGCCTCCCGCGCCGGATGCCCTATGGTGCGGCCACGATCCCCCGCCGGCCGGCCCACCAACCCGGGCGCGGGGCATTTGTCCGAAACCGTCCTCAGCAGGAAAACTGAACGCCATGGAAACACGCGCCGCGGTGGCCTGGGCCGCCGGAAAGCCCCTGACCATCGAGACCGTGCGGGTGGAAGGCCCGAAGCCCGGCGAGGTGCTGGTGGAGATCATGGCCACCGGCGTCTGCCACACCGACGCCTACACCCTTTCCGGCGCGGATTCGGAGGGCAAGTTCCCCGCCATCCTGGGGCATGAGGGCGCGGGCATCGTGCGCGAGGTCGGCGCCGGGGTCACCAGCGTGAAGGTGGGCGACCACGTCATTCCGCTCTACACGCCGGAATGCCGCAACTGTAAGTCCTGCCTGTCGCAGCGGACGAACCTCTGCACCGCCATCCGCTCGACCCAGGGCCAGGGCGTGATGCCCGACGGCACCAGCCGCTTCCATTGCGAGCCGGCGGGCGGCGCGCCGGCGAGGAGCCAGGCGAGCGGCGACACCGTCTTCCACTACATGGGCTGCTCGACCTTCGCGAACTTCACCGTGCTGCCGGAGATCGCGGTGGCCAAGGTCCGCGAGGACGCGCCCTTCGACAAGATCTGCTACATCGGCTGCGGCGTCACCACCGGCATCGGCGCGGTGATCAACACCGCCAAGGTCTGGCCCGGCGCCAATGTCGTGGTCTTCGGCCTGGGCGGCATCGGGCTGAACGTCATCCAGGGTGCGCGCATGGTGGGCGCCGACAGGATCGTCGGCGTGGACCTCAACCCCGCCAAGGTCGAGATGGCGAAGCGCTTCGGCATGACCGACTTCATCAATCCGACCGAGGTGGGCAACGACAAGGTGGTCCAGGCCATCCTCGACATCACCGGCGGCGGCGCGGATTTCTCCTTCGACTGCACGGGCAACGTGAACGTCATGCGGCAGGCGCTGGAATGCTGCCATCGCGGCTGGGGCGAGAGCATCGTCATCGGCGTGGCCGAGGCGGGCAAGGAGATCAGCACCCGCCCCTTCCAGCTCGTCACCGGCCGCGTCTGGAAGGGCTCGGCCTTCGGCGGCGCGCGCGGCCGCACCGACGTTCCGAAGATCGTGGACTGGTACATGGAGGGCAAGATCGAGATCGACAGCCTGATCACCCACACCATGCCGCTCGACCAGATCAACCACGCCTTCGACCTGATGCACGAGGGCAAGTCCATCCGCAGCGTCATCGTCTACTGATGGAGATCCTTTCCCGCACGCGGAGCTTCGGCGGCACGCAGCTTGTGTGCCGCCACGACAGCACGGTGACCGGCACGCCGATGCGCTTCGGCCTCTACCTGCCGCCGCGAGCCGGCGAGGCGGGGGCGAAGCTCCCCCTCCTCTGGTTCCTGTCCGGCCTCACCTGCACCGAGGCCAACTTCACCGAGAAGGCCGGCGCCCAGCGCCTCGCCGCCGAGCTCGGGCTGATCCTCGTGGTGCCCGATACCTCGCCGCGTGGCGAGGGCGTGGCCGACGACCCGGCCTATGACCTGGGCCAGGGCGCGGGCTTCTACCTCGACGCCACCGAGGCGCCCTGGGCGCCGCATTTCCGCATGGAAAGCTGGATCGCGAGCGAGCTGCCCGGGATCGTTTCGGCGGAGTTCCCGGCGGATATGGGGCGGCAGGCGGTCACCGGCCATTCCATGGGCGGCCATGGCGCGCTGACCCTGGCGCTGCGGCACCCCACGCGCTTCCGGTCGGTCTCCGCCTTCGCCCCGATCGTCTCGCCCCTGCGCTGCCCCTGGGGGGAGAAGGCGCTTACCGCCTATCTCGGCCCCGACCGCGCCACCTGGCGCGGCCACGACGCCACGGCCCTGATCGAGGACGGCGCCCGCCTGCCGGAGATCCTGGTGGACCAGGGCACGGCCGACCCCTTCCTGGAAAGCCAGCTCAAGCCGGACCTGCTGCGGGAGGCCTGCGGCAAGGCCGGCATCCCGCTGACCCTGCGGATGCAGGAGGGCTACGACCACTCCTACTACTTCATCAGCAGCTTCATGGACGACCATCTCCGCTGGCACGCGGAGCGCCTCGCGGCGGACTAGGCCGGCCGGCACCCGCGGCCGGAGCCCGGCCGCGGGCAGGGGTGCCCACTGCGGAGGCACCGCATGGCTGGCAGGCCCGGTGCGCTCCCGGTTTCCCGCCCGGCGGCTGTGGCCTTCCCCCACGCCGCAGGCGATAACCGAATTCCTTCCGACGCCGCCCCGCGCATGAGGACCTGATGAGCGCCGCCCTTTCCGATGCCATGACCGACCTCACCGAGACGCTGCCGGAGCGCGTCCGCGGCCTGGGCAGCAGCCAGATCGCCGAGGTGGCCGACCTCGCCCGCGAGGACCCCGCGGTCATCAAGCTCTGGATCGGCGAGGGCGACCTCCCCACCCCGGATTTCGTGACCGAGGCGGTGGTGCAGGCGCTGCGCGAGGGCCATACCCGCTACACCTATTCCCTGGGCCTGCCCCGGCTGCGCCAGGCGCTGGCCGACTACCACCGCCGCCACTGGGGGGTGGAGGTCGCGCCGTCGCGCTTCTCCGTGACCTCGGGCGGCATGAACGCGGTGATGCAGGCCTTCCAGGCGGTGCTGGAGCCGGGCGACGAGGTCGTCCATCCCTCCCCCGCCTGGCCGAACCTGCTGGAGGCCGCGCGCATCTGCGGCGGCGTGCCCGTGCCGGTCAGCTATCGCCGCAAGGCCGATGGCGGCTTCGTCCTGTCGCTGGAGGACCTCTTCGCGGCGGTGACGGCGCGCACGAAGGTCATCGTCATCAACTCGCCCTCCAACCCCACGGGCTGGGTGATGCCGCGCGCGGACATGGAAAGGCTGCTGGCCTTCGCCCGGGAGCGGGGGATCTGGATCCTCTCCGACGAGGTGTACAACCACTTCACCTACGGCAACGCCATCGCCCCCTCCTTCCTGGAGATCGCACGCCCCGACGACCGGCTGCTGGTGACCAACACCTTCAGCAAGAACTGGGCGATGACCGGCTGGCGCGCAGGCTGGGTGGTCTATCCGCAGGGGCTGGACGCCACCTTCGCCAAGCTGAACCAGTACAACACCACCTCGATCCCGACCTTCGTGCAGCACGCGGCGATCGTGGCGCTGGAACAGGGCGACGGCTTCATCCGCAAGATGGTCGGCCGCTGCGCCGAGAGCCGCCAGATCTTCGTGGACGGCCTGTCCCGCCTGCCCGGCGTGACGCTGAGCGTGCCGGATGGCGCCTTCTACCTGTTCTTCTTGGTGGAGGGGGAGAAGAGCGCCCTCGACCTCGCCAAGCGCGTGCTGCGCGAGGCCAGGGTGGGCCTGGCGCCCGGCACCGCCTTCGGCCCGGCGGGCCAGGGCTGCCTGCGCCTCTGCTTCGCCATCTCGCCCGAACTGGCGCGCGAGGCGATGGCGCGGCTGGAGGGCTTCTTCACCCGCCGCTGAGGCGCCGGAACAGGCCGGGGCGCGCCAGCCCGCCGGGCGGCGCGGCCCGGCCGCCGCGCGCCGCCCCTGGGCACGGGTGGTGCCGGGCGGGCGGGCGTGGGCAGTGAGACACGGACTGGGGGGCACGGCCGGATGGCCGCACCCCGGTACGGGCCTGGCCTGGGGAGGCGCTCAATCCTCCTCGTATTCCTCGTCCTCGTCATCCTCGACCAGCGGCACGAGGAACATGATGACCGGCCCGTCATCCTCCTCGTCCTCCTCGTCCTCTTCCTCCAGCTCCACCTGGCGGAACTCGGCGATCTCCTCCTCGGTGGCCGCGCGCCACTTCAGCGGGGCCTCGCCGTCCCAGAGGGGGCCGTCCTCGCTTTCCAGGTCCAGAAGGTCGTCGCGGAACTCCTTGCCCTCGAAGATCTCGCGGGCCTCGTCTTCCCCCGCGTCGGTGATGGCAACCGGCTTGCCGCCGATCTCAAGCGTGAACATGGCTGGTTCCTTGCCTCCGGCAGCGCATTGCCGCTCCCGGTAGTTTCGATCGGGCCGCGGCGATTCCAAGGGGAGCCGCCGCGATCTGTCCCGGCAAGCGGAGCGGGGCTTGCGCCCCCCGCTCTAGCCGCAGGCGCCGCCGCGGGAAATGGCGACGGCACCGATTCGTGGGAATGTCACCGGCTCCCTGCCCGGCGGCAAGCCCTTTCCTGTCCCCGTGGGCCGGGCGGGCCGGTCAGCCGGGCGTGGCACGGAAGCCACCGCCCTCCCGCCGCGCCCGTCCCTCCGCCACCAGCTTCAGCAGGTGCGCGAGCAGGCTGCGTGCCGCCCCGCGCACGAGGCGCGGGTCCAGCGACGGTCCATAGACCGGCGGCACCAGATCCTCCGCGCTCGCCGTGCCCGCCGCGCGCAGCGCCGCCAGCACCTTCGCCTCGCGTGCCTCCCGGTGCCGGATCAGCGCGGCGAGGAAGGGCCTGGGCTGCGGCAGGACGGGGCCATGGCCGGGCAGCATCAGCCGGTCGTCCCGTGCCGCGATCCGGGCCAGGGAACGCATGTAGTCCGCCATGTCGCCGTCCGGCGGCGAGACGACGCTGGTGGACCAGGACATGGCGAGGTCGGCACTGAAGAGCAGCCCCGGCCCCTCCGTCACGAAGCAGAGATGGTTGGCGCAATGTCCCGGCGTGTGCAGGGCGCGCAGGCGCCAGCCCTCGCCTTCCACCGCGTCGCCCTCGGCCAGCAGCGCGTCCGGGCGGAAGCCGTGGTCCGCCCCCATCCCCCCGGCCTCCGGCGGGGTGGGATGCGCGCCAAAGGCCAGCACCGGCGCACCGGTCGCGGCGGCCAAGGCCGGGGCGCCTTCCGAATGGTCGAGATGCGTATGGGAAACGAGGATGCGGGCGATCCGCTCGCCCCGCGTGGCGCGCAGGATGGCCGCGCGATGCGCCGCATCCTCCGGTCCGGGGTCGAGCAGCGTGACCTCCCCCCGCCCGATCAGCCAGGTGTTGGTGCCGCGGAAGGTGAGCGGCCCGGCATTGCCGCAGAGGATGCGCCGCACCGCGGGCTGGCCGGGGGCCGGGGCGACGGCCTCCCGCGCCTCGCCGGGCGGCAGGTCGTCCCCGGTGAGGAAGGGGATGCTCATTCGCCGGCCACCGCCTCGCTGGGCTTGGCGCGGGGCTCGGCCACCGGCCCGGGCCTTGCGCGGCCCGGCAGGATGGCGAGGCCGGCACCCACGATGAGGAGCGCGCCCAGGATCATCACCAGCGAGGGGGCATCGCCGAAGACGGTCCAGCCGATGATCGTCGCCCAGATCAGCCCGCAATAGGTATAGGGGCCGAGCGCCGAGACCTGGGCGGAGGCGAAGGCTTCCGTCTGCAGCACCTGGGCCAGCCCGCCCAGCGTGCCGAGCAGGACCAGCAGGCCGAACTGCCCCCATGTCGGCGTCACCCAGACGAAGGGCAGCGCGCAGGTCATGATCCCCGTCATCAGGATGGCCTGCCAGAGCGTGATGGTGGAGCTGCTCTCGGTGGCGGAAAGCTGGCGGATCTGGAGCGTGGTCAGCGCCGAGACCAGCCCCTGCGTCACCGCCGCCACATAGGCCCAGCCGGGGGCGCTGCCGCCGCCCAGCCCGCCCTGCCCCAGCGCCACCGTCACGACGCCGAGAAAGCCGACCAGCACCGCCAGCCAGCGCCGCCGGTCCGGCTGCTCGCCCAGGAAGGGGATGGCCAGGATCGTGATGAAGAGCGGCTGCGTGTAGCCCAGCACCTGCTGCTCCGCGAGCGGCAGCACGCTCACCGCCAGGAAGGACAGGCTCATCGCCACCAGCCCGGTGCTGGCCCGGACCACATGGCCGCCGAAGCGCCGCGTGCGCAGCGTGATCGTGCCGCGCGAGGCGATCAGCAGCACCATCGGCAGCGAGAACAGGTTGCGGAAGAACATCAGCTCGGGAACCGGGATGGTGCTGCCGAGCTGCTTCACCAGCGCGTTCATCAGCTGCCAGATCAGCCCGGCCGCGACGATCAGCAGGGCCCCGCGCCGCAGGTCGTGCCTCATGCCGCCGTCCTCGCCGCCAGGCGCGCCGGGGCGGCGGCACCCTTGCCGTCCGCCCGGCTTTCCATCCGCCGCTTCTCCCGCGCCCGGATGCGCTCCCGGTGCAGGTTGTACAGGCCGGCGCAAACCACCACGCCGGCGCCGGCGAAGGTCGTCCAGGCGGGCATGTCGCCCCAGATCACGAAGCCCAGTGCGGTGCCCCAGAGGATCGGGGTGTATTCCAGCGGCGCCAGCGTCGCGACCGGCGCGATCGCATAGCCCCGGGCCAGCAGGTAGTGCGCCAGCCCATGCGCCAGCCCGCACATCGCCACCAGCGCCAGGGCGAAGAGCGAGGGCCATTCCTCCGGCAACGGGAAGAAGGGCAGCATCAGCAGCCCGGCCGGAAGCTGCCCGAACATCAGCCAGAAGGTGATGGTGGTCGGCTTGTCCGTGCGCGCCAGGACACGGGTCCAGATCCGCGTCATCGCCAGCATGGCGACCGCGACCAGGATCAGCACGGTGTTCAGCCCCCAGAGCGCGCCGCCCGGCTGGAACATGAACAGCACGCCGAGGAAGCCGATGCCCGTGCTCGTCCAGCGCCGCCAGCCCACCGTCTCCCCCAGCATGGGGATGGCGAGCAGGGTGAGCATCAGCGGCGCGGTGGCGGCCACCGCGTAGGTGTCCCCCAGGGCCAGGCCGTGCCGCCAGGCGATGTAGTAGAGCGCCGTCGCCACGACGTTCAGCAGCCCGCGCCAGAAGATCAGGCGTCCGTTCACCGGCCAGATCCGCCCCGGCCCGCCGGGACGGCAGACGCCGGCCATGAGCCCCACGGCGAGCGTGCCGAACAGCCCGCGCCAGATCATGGCGCCCGCGGTGCCGAGCTCGGGCAGCGCCCATTTCATCGAGGCGTCGGAGAGGGAGAAGACAAGGTAGCTCAGGGCGACGAAGCCGATCCCCCGAACGGCGTCGTCGATGGGCGTTGTCACGCCGGCCTTGCTGCTGGACACGAAATCACTCCCCCTTCCCGGCGCTGTGGCCGGTGATTTCTTTCAGGGTGGTATTTTGTAGGACGAGTTCGCGCCGCAGGGCATGTGCGGGACACGCTGATCTGCCCCGCGCGGCGCCGAAAATCCCCGCACTGTGTCCTGGCGCACCGTTCCCCCGCCCGTTTCCTGGCCGCCGCTGCCTCCCGGACAGGCAGGCGGCGTCGCGGCGGGGTTCCGCGCGCGCCGCGCCGCCTCAGTTGTCCCGGACATAGAGGCGGTAGCCCTCGATCTCGCCCTCCTGGTGGTAGTGCCGCCAGGTCGCGGCGAAGAGCGGGTGGCGGGAGAAGTATTCGGCGAAGTCGAATTCCCGCCCGCACCAGGGAATGCCCGGGTTGCGGTCGATCAGCACCGCGGCCGGGGGCGCCTTCGCGAAATCCTCCGCCACGGTGCGGTAGACGAAGAATTCCGCCCGGCTCATCTCCCAGGGCTGGCGGTAGCGTTCGCCGCTGTCCGGGCAGGTCCGGTACACGCCCTGCAGCAGCCACATGTTCATGGTGCGCAGCGTGGACTGCACATGCGCATAGTTCAGCGCCGGATAGACCGGATAGATGTCGGGGCTGATGATCAGCAGCCGCTCGCCATAGGCCTCGTGCTTGAGCCAGGCGGTCAGCCGCCCGGCCTTGCTGTCCTCGAAGCCGATCTCGCGGAAGGGCGCCTCGCCGCCGCGCAGGGCGAAGAGGGCGAGTCCCGCCGTGGCCAGCAGCGCCAGCCCGGGCGCCGCCCGCCGCGCCGTGGCCAGCGGCAGGACGAAATCCGCCGCGCGCGCCGCCAGCAGCCCGGCCAGCACGCCGCCCAGCATCAGCACCGGCGCGACATGGTAGGTCCAGCCCTTGTGCTGCACCCAGGCGGACAGGAAGGCGCCCAGCGCCGCCGCCGCCAGCACCCGCGCCAGGGGGCCGCCCGTGGCGCGGAAGGCGAGCGGCAGCAGCACCAGCAGCAGGGCCGCCGCGACGGCGAGGTTGGGCGTGAACAGCACCGCCCAGGCGCTCTGCCCGCCGAGATCCAGGTAGTACTGCCAGACCAGCGGCACGACATAGCCGAGATAGGCCGGGAAGATCAGCGGGATGGCCGCGAGATAGGCCAGCCAGACCGCGGCCATCGCCCAGGGCGCCGGGTCCCGCAGGGCGCGGCGCGGCCCGCGACGCAGCAGCACCAGCGCCTCCACCAGCAGGGGCACGGCCAGGAAATGCGGCTTCAGCGCGAAGCCCAGCGCGGCAAGCAGCGTGGTGCCGAGCCAGAGCCCGCGCGCGGTGCGCCGCCCCTCCATCCGGCGCGCGGCCAGCAGCGCATAGGGCAGCGCCGCCGTGCCCATCAGAACCTCCCGCTGCCCGAAGTCGTAGCCGATCACCAGCATCGCCAGCGGCAACAGCCCGGTCAGCACCGCCGCCTCCACCGTGCCCTCGGCCCGCCCCTCGCGCAGCCGCAGGCAGAGCCACAGGCTCAGCCCGGCCAGGGCGAGCAGGCAGAGCTGCAGCGCCTGCACCCCGTCCAGCGGCGTCCAGGCCGCGATCGCCGCCGGGACCAGGTTCAGCGAGAAGATCAGCGGCGGGTTGACGTCGATCAGGTCCACATAGAGCCGCTCCCCGGCGAACCAGCGCTCGGAGAAGTTCAGCACCGCCGCCACGTCGTGGTTCAGGGGCGGCGACAGCACCGCGAGCAGGAAGAGCAGCGCGGGCAGATGCACCGCCAGGCGCAGCAGCCGTGCCCGCAGGCGCGCGGCGGCCGGGGAGGCGGTGGAAGAAAGGCCGCCCGTCTTGGGCGCGGCGCCCGTGACAGCCCCCGTCATGGCGCCTGTCATGGCCTCCGCCATGGTCCGGGCCAGGGCATGGGCCTTGGGAGAGGGCGGCGGGGCGCCGGAAGGAAGTCCTGGGGCGTAGCCCGGTGCGGCCGGGCCGTTCTGGTGTGGAGGCGGTTTCATCGTCCGGCGGAACAGGAAGCGGGGGCGGTCACATCCGCGGGAGAATTCCTGGCAGACGAATGCGGCGCTGGCGAGGCGGGACCGCCTTGTGGCAGCCGCGGCCCCGGCGAATAATCCGCGCCGTGGAGCCCACCGAATACACGCTGATGGACGAGGCCGAGGAAGGCATGTGGTGGTACCGCGCCATCCATGCCCGGCTGGCCCATGCCCTGGCCGCCCTGCCGCCCGGCGCCCGCGTGCTGGATGCCGGCTGCGGCACGGGCGGCTTCCTGCGGCGGCTGGAGGGCACGCTGCCCCGGCTGCGGCGCACCGGGCTGGAATACGACGCCGCCGCCGCCCAAAGAGCCGCCGCCAAGTCCGGCGCCGCCGTGGCCTGCGGCGACGTCAACCGCCTGCCCTTCGCCGATGGCAGCTTCGACGCCGTGGTGTCGGTGGACGTGCTTTGCCACCGGGGCGTGGCCGAGTCCCTGGCCCTGGCCGAGTTCCACCGCGTCCTGGCGCCGGGCGGCCGGGTGATCCTGAACCTGCCGGCCTTCGAGTGGCTGCGTTCGGCCCATGACACGCGGGTCCACAACGCCCGCCGCTACACCGCGCCCGCCGCCCGGCGCCTGCTGGCCGGGGCGGGTTTCGGCGCCATCGAGACGCGCTACTGGAACAGCCTGCTGCTGCCGCTGATGGTGGCGCAGCGGAAGATCCTGTCGCGGGGCGAGGATGCCCCCAGCGATGTCGCGCCCTTTCCGCCCTGGCTGGATGCCGCGCTGACGGCCGTGGACCGCGCCGAGCGGCGCCTCCTCGCCGCCGGGGCCCGCTTTCCCGCCGGGGGTTCCGTGCTGGCGGTGGCCGCGCGGCCCTGAAGGGGTCTTCCGGCCCGCCGCGTCATCCTGTCACTTGCGCCGGTGCCACACGCGGTGGTTGATATCGCCCACGGCTTGCACCCGCGCCCCACCGGGATTCCGCGCTGCACCGGCCGGCACAGCGGGGACAGGCTTGAGATTCCTCTTTCTGGGCAGCACCTTCCGGGCGCTCGACAACCTCGCCCCCGCCATGGCGGTGTTGCGCGCGGGTGGCCATGCCTGCCGCAGCCTGCTCTATCCCCTGCCCGGCGATGCCTCGCGCGACCGCTTCGCCGGCTGGCCGGAAGGCACGCACCGGGTGCTGGAACATGCCGCCGGAACCGTGGCGGAATACGCCGACCACGCCCGCTCGCCCGGCTTCCTGGAGGAGGTCGCGGCGGAGATCGAGGACTTCCGGCCCACCGCCTTCGTGCTGGCGGTGAACACCCTGCCCTTCGCCCGGCTCCGCGCGGACCTGCGGGAACGCCTGCCGCGCGCGCCTCTCTGGGTCGGCGTCCAGCACGGGCTGGTGCAGCGCTGGGAGGAGATGAACCGGCACGACACCTGCGATGCCTTTCTGGCCTTCGGCCCGCGCGACCTGGGGCGGCTGGCGCCCTGGCTGCGCGCCCGCGCGCGGGTGGCCGGCCTGCCGAAGCTGGACCGGCTGGCGGAACAGCCCGTCACCGACCAGGGCTTCCTGCTCTATGTCGCCGATGCGCGCCCCACCGCCGTGGAGGCGGTGAACCGGCTGCTGACCGTGCTGGAGGCCCGGCTGGAGCGTCCCGTTCTGGTGCGCGACCATCCCGCCCGCCCGGGCCTCTACCGCCCCGGGGCCAGCCTGCCGCGCGACCCGGGCTTGCAGGCACTGGTCGAGGCCGGGGACCCGATCCCGGCCCTGGCGGCCTGCTCGGCGGTGCTGACCAACTATTCCACCCTGGGGCTGGAGGCCCTGGCCCTGGGCAAGCCGCTGGTCTCGCTGCCGCTGGACGATGCCCTCGAAGCCTTCCGGGGCATCCCCGGCCTCGCCGCCTCGCTGGAGCCGGAGGCCGTGCTCGACGCGCTCCGCCGGGCACGGGAGGATGGCGCGGCGGTGGACCGGTTCCTGGAGGATGCCGCCGGTGGCCGCGCGCCGCATCATGCGCTCCGCATGGCGCGAATGCTGGAAAGCCTGGCGCGGGCGCACCGGCGCCGTGCCGGGAGGCCCGCGCCGGACCGGCGCCCCGCCGCCCGGCTGCCCCTCCGCCTCGGCGTGGAGTCGACCGCCTATCCGGCGGAGGGACGGCTGGCGCTGCGGGGCTTCGTCGCGGCGGACCCGCCGGTCACCCGGATTCGCCTGCGCCAGGGCGGGGAGCCGCTGGGCGAGGCCGAGGTGACCGGCCGCCGCCCGGATCTGGCGGATGCCTTCGCCGATTACGGGCGCATCGCGGTCGGCTGGCAGTTGGACTGCCCGCTGCCCCGGACCCCCGGGCTGCTGGAGGCCGAGTTTCTCGACGGGACGGGACCCCGCGGCACCCGGACCCTGCACCCCCGCGTGGCGGTTGCCGCTGCGCGGTGAGACCTGCCGCATCTTTCCGGATGGGCTGTCGCAGATCCGGAGCGCGACGGTCATTTTTTGGCCTAAAGAGAGCGCCATCATCCACCCTGGCCGCCCATTCCCGGGCTGCCATCTCCAGGCCGCGTTCCGCCGGCGAGAAGGACGACCCCGTCATGTTCCCCCTGCCCTCCGCACCGGCCGTGGCCCCGGCCCTGGATGGCTTCCAAGGCCTCAGCATCGTCGTTCCCGTCTATCGCGGCGCGGCCACGGTGGGCCGGCTGGTGGAGGCGCTGTCCGCCCTGCGCCCCGCCGGCGGCATCGAGATCATCCTGGTGAACGACGGCAGCCCGGACAATTCCGGCGATGTCTGCCGGCGCCTGGTGGAGACGGCCACGGTGCCGCTCACCTATATCGAGCACTCCCGCAACTTCGGCGAGCATAACGCGGTCATGAGCGGATTGCGCCGGACCCGCGGCAGCTACGTCATCACCATGGATGACGACCTGCAGAACCCGCCGGAGGAGGTCGTGCGGCTCTACGACCACGCCCGGCTCGGCGGCTGGGACGTGGTCTACACGCGCTATGCCGAGAAGAAGCACGAGGCCTGGCGCAACATCGGCTCGCGCTTCGCCAACAAGGTGGCCGACAGCCTGCTGGACAAGCCGGCCGGGCTCTATCTCTCCTCCTTCCGCTGCATGTCCGCCCTCGTGGTGGAGAACATCACCCGCTACACCGGCCCCTATCCCTATATCGACGGGCTGATCATGCAGGTGACGCAGCGGATCGATTCCATCGAGGTCCGCCACCTCGCCCGCGCCGAGGGCCGCTCCAACTACACGCTGCGCCGGCTGGTCCGGCTCTGGCTGAACCTCGCCACCTCCTTCTCGGTGAAGCCGCTGCGCATGGCCGGGCTGGCCGGCATCGCCATGGGCCTGCTGGGCCTGCTCGGCGTCTGCTGGGTGGTGGCCGAGACCTTCGTCCACGGCATGCCCTCGGGCTGGCCCTCGCTGATGGTGGTCACGCTGCTGATCGCGGGCGTGCAGTTCGTCATCCTGGGCGTGCTGGGCGAGTATGTCGGCCGCGCCTTCCTGTCCGCCAACGGCAAGCCGCAGGGCGTGGTGCGGGAGGAGCTGCGGGCCAGGCCGGAGATGCCGCCCCAGGAGCACGGCGCGGCGGCCGTTCTGCGGGATGGTGCCGAAGTCCGATGATGCCTTCCTGGATCGCGCTCGCCGCGGCGATCGCCACCTCGCTGTTCGGCCAGGTCCTGCTCAAGGCGGGAACGCTGGGCGAGGGCGGCTTCCTCACCCAGCTCTTCCGCTGGCAGACCATCATCGGCCTCGGCGCCTATGGCGGCGCGGCGCTGCTCTACATCGTGGCGCTGCGCAAGCTGCCGATGAGCGTGGCGCTGCCCTGCACCGCCGTCTCCTATGTCGCGGTCGCGGCCATCGGGCACTTCGCCTTCGGCGAGATGCTGGGCCCGGCCAAGGTGGCGGCGCTGGGGCTGATCTGCGCCGGGGTCGCCCTGCTGGCCGTGGCCTGAGCCGTGGCGCGGCGGCTGGCCGGGGCGGCGGGGCGTTTCGCCTTCCCCTGGGCGGGGGCGGCCCTGCTCGGCCTTTCCGCCTGCGCCGCCGGGCCGGCACCCGCCTGCCCCGCCGGGATGCGGGCCGCCATGGTGGCGGAGCTGTTCCTCGGCCGGAACCGCGCGGGCGCCCCGCCGGTGGGCGAGGCGGAATGGGACGCTTTCCTCGCCAGCGAGGCGACGCCGCGCTTTCCGGACGGTCTGACCGTGCTGGACGCCGCCGGGCAGTGGCGCGGGGCGGATGGCCGGGTGGAGCGGGAGGCGTCGAAGCTCCTGGTCGTCGTGCTGCCCGGTGTCACCGCCGGGGAGGCCCGCGCCCGCCTGGACCCCCTGGCGGAAGCCTATCGCCTGCGGTTCCGGCAGGAGTCCGTGCTGCGGCTGCTCGGCCCGGGATGCGCGGGGTTCTGATCCCGTCAGCCCTTCCCCGCCGGGTCGCGCGGATAGACCCGGCTGTCATAGGGCGCCGGGTGGAAGGCCGGATCGAAGAGGCAGGTCTCCGGATAGGCCTTGCGGTAGCCCTCGCAGGACGCCGCGATGGCCGCCGGCTCCGGTGGCTGCTTCGTGTCCACCCACCGCGACAGGGCCGCGAAGGCCGCCGCGTATTCCGGCGTGTGCAGCTTGCTGTGGACATGCTCCCGCGTGAAGGTCTGCACCAGCAGCGCCGCCGTGCCCGCCTTCTCCCGCACCGCGCGGTAATGGCTCTCGTGCTCGACAAAGGCGGTGGGGTCGTCGATCGCGTGCAGGGTCAGGGTCGGGATCGTGACCTTGCCGGTGAGGTCGCTGTCCTCCGCCAGCTCCGCCACCGCCTGCGGATCGGCCTGCAGCCGCGCCACGCCCGCGTTCAGCGCCGCGTCGTCGGCGGAACCCGTGTAGCGCACGCCCTCGTTGCCGAAGGGGCTGCGGCCGCCCAGCCGCTCCGCCACGATGTCGCGGTACAGGAAGGTCGCCCAGTTCATGTGCGAGACCAGCGTGCGCTCCGGCACCCGCGTCACCGCGGTGATCGCGGCCAGATTCCGCGCCTGCTCCGGGCTGCGCTCGGCCGCGGGCTTTCCGGCGCCGGTGCAAGCCTCCACCCGTTCCGCCAGTTCCTTGCCCGTCATCCGCTGCCCGGCGGGCAGGCCGATGTTCAGCGGATACTGCGGCTCGTCCGGCCCCGGATGGTTGTGGCAGTAGTACTGGTACACGGCGCGCAGGTCGGTGCGGTAGCCATAGCCCTCCGTGCCGCCCGCCAGCACGCCGCTGGTCAGCAGCGCCCCGTCATAGCTGTCGGGGTAGAGCTCGATCGCCTTGGCCGCGACATTGCCGCCCCAGGACTGGCCATGAATGAAGGTGCGCTTCGGCTTCGCCACCTCGGCCACGAAGAGCTTGCGGAGGTTTTCCGTATCCTCCGCCGCCATGCGCACGCCATAGCCGCCACGGCGGTAGCTGCTGCCCGCCCAGGCATAGCCCTCCGACACGGTGACGGCGAAGCGCTGGAGGTCCTCCACCGGATCGTCCGGCTTCGGCGCGCCGAGGCGGGGCCCGCCATGGCTGTGCACCACCAGCGTTCCGTTCCAGTCCTTCGGCACCGCGATCCAATAATAGGCACCGTTGCCGTCGCGCCCGCGCCGGCATTCCGTGCCGGCAGGCAGCCCGTCGGGGCAGGCAACGCCTTCCGGTGCGGCCTGCGCCGGCCTGCCGAGCGTCAAGAGCATTGTCAGCAGGCCGCTCCCCACCAGCAGCGTCTTGGAACAGCGCATGGCTCTCCCTCCTCATTGTTGCCGGGAGGCTAGAGCAGGTCGCAACCCGGCGAAATCGGGCGGGCCGGTAAAAGCGCTGTCGTGTTCAACCACTCGGATCAAGGTGAACGCTTCATTCCGAAGGCCACTCACTACAACCATAAGGGGAATAGTATATCTATTACGCCCATCTGGAAGGGAATGAGTGGCTTGATCCGGTGGCCCGCCTGCCTTGCGCTTCTCCTCCTTGGTGGCTGCGCGAGCCGATCTCTCCCTTTGCCGCCGCATTGGGCCGGATCGGCACCACAGGGTCCGGCGCAGACTGAGGCGCCGCGAGCGGCCCTCGGTTCGGGCCTCCGCCCCAGCGCCGAGGAACTGGCGCCCGGCGAAGCCGACCGAGCCCTGATGCTCCTTGCCCGTGCGACCGGGGACGGGCGCAGCGCGCGCAGTCCGGTGACCGTACCGAACCTGATCCTGGCCTACCTCATGGTCCGCGACTCCGGCCTGCACTTCGAGCGGCACCGCATCGAGCGGAAGGAGGGCGGTATCCTCGACGTGATCGAAGCCAGCGATCGTGCGACCGGCCAGCCCAGGCCCATCTTCTTCAGGACGGAACCGAAAACGCCGGAAGAGATCACGGCTACGCGGGCCTTGCGCTCGATCATGACGTCCGGCGATGGACGCAGCCCGCGCACCGCCTTAGCGGTGCCGGGGGTGCGCACGGAATACGCCATCCTCTTCATGCTCGGCCTGCAACGAAGCCAGCAGGTCCTGATGCCGCAGGATGGCGCATACTATGACCGTCTTACGGTGATCGACCCGGCCGATGGCACGGTGCGGGAAATGTATTTCCGCCTTCCCGGGGCCCCGGGCCTTTCAGTCAGAAGTCTCTGACGCCGCCTCAGCAGGGCTCCGCCACGAAGGTCTGGCTGGGGCGCACGAACTCGTCCTGCGCCGCCACGGTCAGGATCTCGCGCGACCCCGCCTCGGCCGTCCGCCGCAGCAGCCCGTGGATCGAGGAGGCGGCGGAGGAGACCGCCACCCGCACATCGCCCCAGCGCAGCCGGTGGAACAGGAACAGCGCCGCGATGGCATCGCCCGCGCCATTGACCGAGATCGGCAGCAGCGGCGTGCGGACCCGCCAGAACTGCCCCCCCTCCGCCGCCAGCATCTCGATGGCATCGGCCGGGGTGTCCTCCACGCGCAGGGAGGTCACCAGCACGCAGCGCGGCCCGCTTTCCTGCAAGGCGCGCACGGCCGCCTTCGCCTCGGCCAGCGTGCCGACGGCGCGGCCGGTCAGCCATTCCAGCTCGAACTGGTTGGGGGTGGCGATGTCGGCGGCGGGCATGGCCCGGTCGCGCATGAACTCCGGGATGCCGGGGCGGACGAAGACGCCGCGCCCGACATCGCCGATCACCGGGTCGCAGCAATAGACCGCCTGCGGGTTGGCCGCCCGCACCCGCGCCACCGCCTCCAGGATCGCCTCGCCGATCGCCGCATCGCCCATGTAGCCGGACAGCACCGCGTCGCAGGTGCCGAGCACGCCGCGCTCCTCGATCCCCGTCACCAGCTCGCGGATCAGCTCCGCCCCGAAGACCTGGCCGCGCCAGGCGCCGTAGCCGGTGTGGTTGGAGAACTGCACGGTGTTGAGCGCCCAGACCTCGGCGCCCAGCCGCTGCAGCGGAAACACGGCGGAGGCATTGCCGACATGGCCATAGGCGACCCAGGACTGGATGGAGAGGATGTTCATCGCGGCTTCACCAAGGAGAGACGATCGCACATCCCCGGTTTGGGCGCGGCGCGGGCCGGGGGCAAGGCCATCCGGGCCGGGGCCCCGCGCGCGCGATACGGCCGGGAGCGGCGGATACGCCCTTGGCGGTTGCGCCGCCGGGGCGCGGCGGCTAGAAGCCGCGTTTCCGCGCGCCCGGTCGGCATCGGGCGGCCACTAGACACGAGACCCCCGATGAAGCCCGACATCCATCCCGACTACCACGAGATCACGGTCATCATGACCGACGGCAGCACCTTCAAGACCCGCTCCTGCATGGGCAAGGAAGGCGACACGCTGCGTCTGGACATCGATCCGAAGTCCCATCCGGCCTGGACCGGCCAGCAGCGCGTGATCGACACGGGCGGGCAGATCGCCAAGTTCAACAAGAAGTTCGCCGGCATCGGCGCCCGCAAGAAGGGCTGATCCTCCGGCCCCGGCCGGGGCATGGGCGCTTTCCGGGCCTCGCGGGCTTTCCCGCGGGGCCTTTCGCGTTTCCGGCAGGTCCGCAGGCGTGGCGGCCGGAACCTTTTTCCCGCCGGCCAGGGGCCTTGAACGCGCTGTTTCCCCTCCCAATCTCCCCGCTGCCAGCGATGCCCGATCGGGGTCGCCGGCGCGGCAACGGCCAGCACATCGCCCCTGGTGGGATGTCCTCCGGCCCCTCTGCCGCCCCGAAACTGGACCTTGCTTGGCTTGAGGAGGTTCTCGTGAACGCTTTCGACCTTTCCCCCCTTCTTCGCACCGCCATCGGCTTCGACCGCATGGCCCGGCTGGTGGACACCGCCCGCGCCGCCGCGGACGGCCCCGCCTATCCGCCCTATAATATCGAACGCGTGTCGGACGACGCCTATGTGCTGACGATGGCCGTGGCGGGCTTCGGCCCCGACGACATCGAGATCACGGCGCAGGACAACGTCCTCGTGGTATCCGGCAAGGCGGCGCAGGACGACGCGCAGCGCCGCTACCTGCATCGCGGCATCGCCGGCCGCGCCTTCGAGCGCCGCTTCGTGCTCGCGGACCATATCCAGGTCCAGGGCGCCGACATGGAGAACGGCCTCCTGCACGTCTCCCTGAAGCGCGAGGTGCCCGAGGCGCTGAAGCCCCGCCGCATCGCCATCGGGACGGCCGCGCCGCGCGCCGCCCTGGAAGTGGCGAACGAATCGGGCAAGGGCCAGCCCAGGGCCGCCTGACGCCCGCAGCCCCCGGGGCCGGTTCTTCCGGCCCGGGGCGATCCGGCGGGCTCCCTTTCCGGGACCGACGGGCTGGCGGAGCGATCCGCCGGCCCTTTTTCGTGCGCCCCCCCGTGGCGCCACGGGCCGGCGGCATCCCCGCCTGTCCGACTCTTTTGATCGGGATTGGCCCAGCGGGGTTTTGACCCGGCCCGGGCCTCTCACTATAGGAGGCGCCGACCTGCCGCAGCGGGCCGCTCCCCTTCGCTCCCGATGGGTTCATCCTTTCCGCGGGGCTTTTCCCAGGGTGGCCCCCTAGCGTTCTTTGCCCGACGCTCCTTTTCCGGGGGCCAGGCCCCTGTCCAGAGGTTACGCTCCGATGTCCAGCCCCCTGATGCCCAAGGCCACCGCCGTGTGGCTGATCGACAAGACCTCCCTCACTTTCGAGCAGGTGGCCGATTTCGTCGGCATGCATCCGCTGGAGGTGCAGGCGATCGCCGATGGCGAGGTGGCGCAGGGCATCGTGGGCTATGACCCGGTCGCCAACGGCCAGCTGACGCGCGAGGAGATCGCGCGCTGCGAGGCTGATTCCAAGGCGCGGCTGAAGCTGCTGGCCAGCCCGATCCCGGTGCCCAAGAAGCGCGGCAAGGGCGCCCGCTACATCCCCGTCTCCAAGCGCACCGACCGGCCGGACGGCATCCTGTGGCTGCTCCGCAACCACCCCGAGCTGACCGACACCCAGATCGAGAAGCTGCTGGCCACCACCAAGGAAACCATCGCCAAGGTGCGCGACCGCACCCATGCGAACTCCGCCAACATCAAGCCGCGCGATCCGGTGATCCTGGGCCTCTGCACCCAGTCGGAGCTGAACGCCGCCGTGGCCGCCGCCGCCGACCGTGCCCCCGGTGCGGCCCCGGCGATGATGCCACTGGCCGATGACGAGGCCGAAGCCGAGGGCAACTACTGAGGCGGAGGCCCGGCCTCCCCTTTCCCGCCGCACTTCCGGAGGCCGGCGCCGCGAAGCGCCGCCTCGCGGCAGGCGGCGCTTGAGTTCCGGCCCGTTCGGGCCGGCGCTCCGCCTGGCGTCGGTCCGTGCCTCCGCCGGCCGGTGGCCCCGGCGCGCGGAAGGCCTCCGGGGCTACGCCGCCCGGCCGTTCGGCCCATCCCTGCCGTCCTGAAGACGGGTCAGCAGGGCCAGCACCGCCGCCTCCTCCGGCCGCAGGTCCTCGATCCGGTCCCTCAGCTCCTGGCCCGCCTCCTCTGCCACCTCCAGGATCAGGTTGCCGGCGAGGTAGCCGTCCAGCAGGTCCGGGTGGACGTAGCATTTGCGGCACACGGTCGGCGTGTTGCCCAGGCGCCTGGCGACCCGCTCGATGGCCGCGCGGATGTTGCGCCGGCCCACCGCCTGGCTGTCGAAGCGCTCGAACTCCCGCAGGGCCAGCGCCGCCATCACCGTTCCAGCCCAGGTGCGGAAGTCCTTGGCCGTGATGTCCCGCCCGGTGATCTCCCGCAGGTAGTCGTTCACATCCTCGGACCGGATGGCATGTGCCTCCCCGTCCTCGTCCCGGTAGGCGAAGAGTTCCTGCCCCGGCAGATCCTGGCAGGCCCGGATCACCCGCGCGATCCGCCGGTCCCGCAGTCCGAGCTGCCAACGCTTGCCGCTCTTGCCCTTGAAGTCGAAGCGGATCTCGCCGCCGTCCAGCCTGACATGCCGGTTCCGCAGCGTGGTCAGGCCATAGGAGCCGTTCTGCGCGGCATAGTCCTCGTTGCCGACACGGATCAGCGTGTCCTCCAGCAGCCGCGTCACGGTCGCCAGCACCTTCTCCCTCGGCAGGCCCTTGCGCGCCATGTCCGACGCCACCCGCTTCCGGATCTCCGGCAGGCAGGCAGCGAACTCCATCATGTGCCCGTATTTCGCCGCATCCCGCGCTTCCCGCCATCCGGGGTGGTAGCGGTACTGCTTGCGGCCCCGCTCATCCCGGCCCGTGGCCTGGAGATGCCCGTTCGCCAGCGGGCAGATCCAGACGTCGCGATAGGCGGGCGGAATGGCCAGCGAACGGATGCGGGTGAGTTCCGCCTTGTCGCGCAGCGGATGCCCGTCCGGATCGCGATAGGCGAAGCCGCTGCCCGCCCGCCGCCGCGTGATCCCCGGCCCCTCGTCGGACACATAGCGCAGCCCCGCCGCCCGGGCGGCCCGCTTCAGCTCCGGCGGTGTCCCACCAGGGGTCGCACCTTGGGGGGTCGCACCTTGGGGGGTCGCACCTTGGGGGGTCGCGCCTCGGGGGCCTGGGTCACGGGCGGCGATGTCGAGGGGCATGGGGCGGGTCCTCCACACCGGAAAACCGGCCAGCCGCCGGCGCGGTTGCGTCCCGTGTCACGCAACTGTCGCTGTGCCGCATCCGGTGCGGGGTCCGGTGGTCCGGGCGGCGCGGGAACGCAGCCGGGGGGGGTGGACCGGCGCGCGACGCCGGTGCTGGCGGGAATGGGATGCCGCCAAGGCAAAGGATGGAGAAGCGGGAGCACCGGCGCACGGCCGGGCGCCGGTGCTCCCTCCGGGCTCAGCCCGTCGCGCCGCGAAGGCGCTCCATCTCCTCCTTCAGGCGCAGTTTCTCCAGCTTCAGGCGGGTCAGTTCCGCCTCATCGGGCTTGGGACGGTGGGTCTCGGCGAAGAGCCGGTCTTCCAGCGCGGCGTGGCGCTCCTCCAGCGAACGCAGGCGCGGGGCGGTCTGCATGGGCCTTGGTTCCTTCTCCCGATTAGCGGCTGTCAGGGCCGCACTTGTATGTTATGGGCGCGGACCCCTTCGGGTTGCAGCCCTTTCCGGAACCGTCGCCCCATATGCTCGCCGATCGCGACAGCCTCCTTCGCCGCCTCCACGAGCTCCGAAGCGAGCACCGGGACCTGGACTCCGTCATCACGCGCATGGAGCTGGGCGTCAGCGACCAGCTCCAGATGCAGCGCCTCAAGAAGCGGAAGTTGAAGTTGAAGGACGAGATCGTCTGGCTCGAAAGCCAGCTTCTGCCGGACATCATTGCGTGACGGAGGCCGCCGTGACCAGCCCCTGGATGCCCTCCCCCGGAACGCCCGACGCCGCGCCGCTGGTGGGGATCATCATGGGCAGCCGCTCCGACTGGGAGACGATGCGCCATGCCGCCGAGATCCTGACCGCGCTGGAAGTGCCGCACGAGACCCGCGTGGTTTCGGCCCACCGTACGCCGGACCGGCTCTACGACTATGCCCGCGGCGCCGCCGGCCGTGGCCTGCGGGTGATCATCGCCGGGGCTGGCGGGGCCGCGCACCTGCCCGGCATGGCCGCCGCGATGACCTCGCTGCCCGTGCTCGGCGTGCCGGTGGAAAGCCAGGCGCTGAAGGGCATGGATTCGCTGCTCTCCATCGTCCAGATGCCCGCCGGCATCCCTGTCGGCACCCTCGCCATCGGCCGCGCCGGGGCGGTGAATGCGGCCCTGCTGGCGGCCGCCATCCTGGCCGGCACCGACCGGGCCCTGGCGGACCGGCTGGCGGCGCATCGCCGCGCGCAGACCGAATCCGTGCCGGAGAATCCCGCGTGAGCACCGCTCCCCTCCCCCCGGGTGCCACGATCGGCATCCTGGGCGGCGGGCAGCTCGGCCGCATGACCGCCATGGCCGCCGCCCGCCTCGGCTACCGCTGCCATGTCTTTGCGCCGGAGGCGGATTCCCCCGGCATGCAGGTCGCCGCCGCCCGCACCGTCGCGCCCTACGAGGATATCATGGCGCTGGAGCGCTTCGGGCGCGCCGTGGACGTCGTCACCTTCGAGTTCGAGAACGTGCCCGTCGCCTCGTTGGACGCGCTGGAGGCCGTGGTGCCCTGCCGCCCCGGGCGCCGCGCCCTCTCGGTCTGCCAGGACCGGCTGCAGGAGAAGGCCTTCCTGGCCGGGGCCGGCGTGCCCGTCGCGCCCTGGCGCGCGGTGCACAGCCGCGAGGACCTGTCGGCCTCGGTGGCGGAGCTCGGGCTGCCCGCCGTGCTGAAGACCACGCGCCTGGGCTATGACGGCCGTGGCCAGGCGGTGCTGCGCGAGGATGCCGACCTCGACGCGGCCTGGGAGCGTCTGTCGCCCCGGCCGCTGATCCTGGAAGCCTTCGTGCCCTTCGTGATGGAGGTCTCCGCCATCGCCGCACGCGGGCTGGATGGCAGCGTGGCGACCTATGACGTGGCCGAGAACCGCCACGCCCGCCACATCCTCGACCTGTCCTTCGCCCCCGCCCGCATCCCGGCGGCGACCGCGGAGCAGGCGCGCCGCCATGTCGCGCGGGTGGCGGAGGCGCTCGACCTCGTCGGCGTGGTGGCGGTGGAGTTCTTCCTGATGGAAGACGGCACCCTGCTCGGCAACGAGATCGCCCCGCGTCCGCACAATTCCGGCCACTGGACGCCGGAGGCCTGCATCGCCGGGCAGTTCGAGCAGCAGGCCCGCGCCGTGGCCGGGCTGCCGCTCGGCGCCACCACGCGCCATGCCGATGCGGTGATGCGGAACCTGATCGGCCCCGAGGGCATGGCGCGCTGGCCAGCGATTCTCGGCGCGCCCGGCGTGGTGGGGCAGCTCTACGGCAAGGGCGCGCCGCGCCCCGGCCGGAAGATGGGCCATGCCAATCTCCTGCTGCCCCTCGGCACGCTGGCGGAGACGGAGGAGGCGGTCCTCCTCGGCCGCATCTGAGCCCGCTGCGGGGCGAGGCGGCCCTGCACCCGCGAGTCTCCTGCGCCTTCGCAGTCCCCCTGCCCGCCGCTTCCATGCCGCGGCGGCGCGCGCCGCCGTCTTTCCGGGGCGTCAGGCTTCCCGGGCCCGGAATGCTCGTGGCATCGTCGCCACAGTGATGCAGAAACGAGACGCAGGCGGATGCTTTCCCGGCGAGCCGGTGCTATCTCCCGCTTATGCCGCAGCATGAATCGGGGGGTTCTTCCTCACAGGTCTGCGGTTGCGATGCCCTGATGGGATCGAGGGAGAATTTATGATGAGCCTTCGCAAGGCACTGATGGCCGCGACGATCCTGTCGCTGCCGCTGGCCGCCCAGGCGCAGCCGATCACCGGCCTGTATGTCGGTGCTGGCGCCGGCGCCAACTGGGTGCAGAGCACCACGAACAACGTCGACTCCGACTCCTCCACCCGGGTCCGCCTCGGGCTGCCGAACGACAGCCTGAAGGCGAAGTACGAGCTGGGCTGGGGCGGCGTCGCCAGCATCGGCTGGGGCTTCGGCAACGGCCTGCGCCTCGAGGCCGAAGGCAGCTACCGCGAGAACGACATCGACAACCTGAGCGCCTTCGGCACGCGCGGCTACGCCATCGGCGGCAAGCAGCGCACCTATGGCGCGATGGGCAATGTCTTCTATGACTTCGCCCTGCCCAGCTTCATCCCGCAGTTCACCCCGGTCGTGCCCTATATCGGCGCCGGCGTGGGCTACCAGTGGGTGCAGATGGACAACGCGACCGGTCGCTATGGCTCGAACGCCCGCCTGGTGATCGACGACACCGACGGCCAGTTCGCCTACCAGGGCATCGCCGGCCTCGCCTTCCCGATCCCGGCTGTGCCCGGCCTGTCGTTCACGGCGGAATACCGCTTCCTCGGCACGCTGCAGCCCGAGTTCGACACGCAGATCCAGAGCGTGGCCGCCAACGGCACCCGCACGACGCTGTCGCGCTCGAAGACCGAGTTCGACAACTACAACCACTCGGCCTTCTTCGGCCTGCGCTACGCCTTCAACACGCCGACCCCGCCGCCGCCGGCCGTTGCCCCGGTGGCGCCGCCGCAGGCCGTGGCCCGCACCTACCTCGTGTTCTTCGACTGGGACCGTTACAACCTGACGGACCGCGCCCGGCAGATCATCACCGAGGCGGCGCAGAACGCGCGTAGCACGGGTTCGACCCGCATCGAGGTGGCCGGCCACGCCGACCGCTCCGGCACGCCGCAGTACAACATGGGCCTGTCGCGCCGCCGCGCCGACGCCGTGGCCGCCGAGCTGGTGCGCAACGGCGTGCAGCGCTCGGAGATCACGGTCGAGGCCTTCGGCGAGAGCCGTCCGCTGGTGCCGACCGCCGACGGCGTGCGCGAGCCGCAGAACCGCCGCGTGGAGATCGTCCTGCGCTGATCGCGCAGACGCTCCAGGCATCGTTTCGGGAAGGGGGCCGGTCCGCGAGGACCGGCCCTTCTTCTTTGCGCGCGTCCCCGGACGTCAGGCATGAAAAAGGGCGCCCGGAGGCGCCCTCTTCATGATCCCCGCCCCGCTGGCCGCCGACCCCTCGGCAGCCCCTGGCGACAAGAGGCTCGTCAGTGCTTCTTGGTGGTTGCCGAGACCTTGCGGACCTGCGGCTTGCCCGACGACACCGCCGGGCGGGTCACCGCCGCGGTGGTGGTGGCGCATTCCGGCCGGCCATGCGGGTTCGACAGGTTGTTGGCGACCGCCAGCCGCGACAGGGCCGTCACGTCGTTCGGCGCTTCCAGCGCGGTCTTGATGAGGTCCGCGCTGTTCTGGCAGAAGCGCGAGCCCATCCGGATGCCTTCCTGCGACTGCACGTTCGCCAGGGAGGTGATGTAGCTGTCCAGAGCCTTCTGGCCGCCGGCGCGGCGGTAGCTGGCGTCGATGGTCTTGTAGGCGCCGTGAAGCTGCGGGTTATAGCGCTTCACGAACTCGTTATAGACGTCCTCGTGCTTGCAGGTCAGCGCCACAACCATCAGTTGGCTCTGGAGCGCGCGCACATCGAAGGCCGTCTTTTCGGACGGCTGGATGCAGGACTGGGCAAGGGCAGGCGTGGCGGCGCCGGCGAAGGCCGCTGCCAGGCCGGCGAGCAGAAAGCGGGACGGCTTCATCGCAGCCGGGTTCTCCGATCAAGAATGACGAGGGCACCCCCTGCCCCCACACGCCCTATAATGGCCGCCAGCCGCCCTGCACAGGAGAGTTTTTCGGGAAGCTGGACCGAGGGAGAGCAATGGGTTGCGGTTCGTTGCCGAAATGCCATGGCAGAAGCGTCAGGCAACCTTCCCGGGCTTCTGCATGCGGGCGAGGCGCGCCAGTTGCCGGTCCAGGAAGGCCAGGGTCGCGGCATCGTCCTCCGAGGGGTCGCCCATCCAATAGGCCAGGACGCTGCCGTAGAGCCCCGCCAGGGTCGCGCGTCGCGTGTACCAGGACAGGTCGTCGGAACGGTCCCCCGCGGCTTCCCAGATCGCGCTGACGGTGCGCGCCAGGGTCCGGGCGGCGAGACGGGCGTTCCAGGGCAGCGCCTGCCGCGCCAGGGCCAGCCGCACCGCCTCCTTGTCGGGCCGGGCGAGCCGCAGCCGGGTGGCGATCAGGGTGCGGACCCGCTGCGGCGTGCGCAGCCCGGACAGGTCGGCGGCCTCCGCCATCTCGCGGTCCGCGAGGTCGCACCAGGCTTCCATCGCCCCCGGCACGCCGGAGGGAAACAGCGATTCCACGATCTCCGGCGGCTGGCCGTCCGTCGCGGCACCGGCGCGCAGGGCGGCCATGCTCCAGCCGAGGCGCGGCACATGCGGCAGGCTGGCCCGCAGCAGGGTATCCCGCTCCGGGCTGCGCTCGGGCGGGGCGATCCGGGGCGGCGGCGGCAGGCAGGCGATCACGAGGCGGCCTCCGCCTCTTCCGCCTTGCGGCGCTCCGCGGCGGCACGAGCGAGCTCCTGGTCGAAGCCCAGCAGCGTCAGGTCGGGCATCCGCATGGTATAGAGCGTGCCCTCTAGGTGGTCGTATTCGTGCTGCAGGACACGGGCGCTCATGCCCTCGGCCTCGCCGCCGATCTCCCGCCCATCGAGGTCCTGCGCCCGCCAGCGCACCCGCTTCGCGCGCGGCACACAGCCGCGCAGGCCGGGGATGGAGAGGCAGCCCTCCCAGCCGCTCTCGACCTCCTCGCCCAGCGCCTCCAGCTCCGGGTTCACCAGGGCGCGCCCGCCCTCCCATTCCCGCACGACGAAAAGGCGCAGCGGCACATGCACCTGCGGCGCGGCGAGGCCGACCCCGCCGGCATCGAGCATGGTCTCCACCATGTCCTCCACGAGGCGGCGGATCTCCGGGTCGCGCGGGTCCGCGACGGGCTCGGCTCGGCGCAGCAGCACCGGATGGCCCATTCGCGCGATCTTGAGGATGGCCATCGGCTGGTCCCTGGATATAGAGAAACGGGAATCCCATCTGGGAAGCCCGGTGCCGCCTGGAAGGGCTTCCTTGCAGGCGGCGGACGTGCTATCGGCGCCGCTCCCGAGGATCGGGCGTCAGCGCCTGTGGTTCGGCACGTCATCTACCACCCTTTTTGGAACAGGAGGACCGAGCCGCGTGCAGGTCGTCGTTCGGGATAACAATGTTGACCAGGCCCTGAAGGCCCTGAAGAAGAAGCTTCAGCGCGAGGGCGTGTTCCGTGAGATGAAGCTCCGCCGGCACTACGAGAAGCCGTCCGAGCGCCGCGCCCGCGAGGCCGCCGAGGCCGTTCGCCGCGCCCGCAAGGTCGAGCGCAAGCGCCTGGAGCGCGAGGGCTTCTGAGCCCTCCTCCCTTCCTCCGGGAAGGGTCGGAGAGAGCCGTTTGAAACACCGCGGTGCGGGTTCCTCCCCGCAAGCCGCGGTTTTTCAGTTTGGGGATGCCCTTTCCGGACATTCCCGGCCGCAAGGTGGGCGGATGATGAACCCACCGCGAGCCCCGGGGACGGCCTGGCCATCCCCGGGCGCGGAGGCCCGCGCTATTTCTGCAGGGCCTGGACGATCTGCTGGGTGACCTTCTTGGCATCCCCGAACAGCATCATCGTGTTGTCGCGGAAGAACAGCTCGTTCTCCACCCCGGCATAGCCGCTGGACATGCCGCGCTTGACGAAGAACACGGTCTTCGCCCGCTCCACATCCAGGATCGGCATGCCGTAGATCGCCGAGGACTTGTCGGTCTTCGCCGCCGGGTTGGTGACGTCGTTGGCCCCGATCACATAGGCCACGTCGGCCTCGGCGAATTCGGGGTTGATCTCCTCCAGCTCCTTCACGTCGTCATAGGGCACGTTGGCCTCGGCCAGCAGCACGTTCATGTGCCCCGGCATCCGTCCCGCCACCGGGTGGATGGCGTATTCCACCGTGGCGCCCTCCTTCTTCAGCAGGTCGGCCATCTCGCGGACCACCTGCTGCGCCTGCGCCACCGCCATGCCGTAGCCGGGCACGATGATGATCTTGCCGGCGTTCTTCATGATGTAGGCCGCATCCTCCGGCGAGCCGGACTTCACCGGCCGCGCCGGCTGCGCCGCGCCACCGCCGCCCGTCGCCGCGCCGGCATCCGAGCCGAA
Source organism: Roseomonas sp. FDAARGOS_362 (assembly GCF_002754815.1). Lineage (GTDB taxonomy): Bacteria > Pseudomonadota > Alphaproteobacteria > Acetobacterales > Acetobacteraceae > Roseomonas > Roseomonas mucosa. The sequence goes on from NZ_CP024588.1 coordinate 1,316,456, forward strand.
GCCGCCCAGCAGCACGTTGACGATCGAGCGGTTCATGCCCTTGCACATGATGTAGGACAGGATCGCGCCCGAGGCGCCGACCAGCGCGCCGGTGACGATCAGCAGCAGGTTGCCGACGGTGAAGCCGATGCCCGCCGCCGCCCAGCCGGAATAGCTGTTCAGCATCGACACCACGACCGGCATGTCCGCGCCCCCGATCGGGATGATCAGCAGGAAGCCCAGCCCGAAGGAGAGCAGCGCGATCAGCCAGAACAGCACCGCGCTGCCCGTGGCGACGAAGCCGATCACCAGGACCAGCAGCAGGATGCCGAGCGCGAGGTTCAGCCAGTGCTGCCCCCGGAACAGGATCGGCGCGCCCGACATCAACCCCTGGAGCTTGGCGAAAGCGATCACCGAGCCGGAGAAGGTGATGGCGCCGATAGCCAGGCCCAGCGACATCTCCACCAGCGACTGGGCATGGATGTCGCCCGGCACGCCGATGCCGAAACTCTGCGGCGCGTAGAAGGCGGCGGCCGCGACGCAGACGGCGGCGAGGCCGACCAGCGAGTGGAAGGCCGCGACGAGCTGCGGCAGCGCCGTCATCTGGATGCGGTTGGCGAGATAGGCGCCGATGCCGCCGCCGATCACCAGCCCGGCCAGCACGATGGCGATGCCACCGCCCGACATGCCCGGCTGGGCCAGCGTCGCGACCACGGCGATGCCCATGCCGACCATGCCGAAGAGGTTGCCGCGCCGGCTGGTTTCCGGATGGCTCAGCCCGCGCAGCGCCAGGATGAACAGGACCGCGGCGACGAGATAGGCCAGCGTCGAGAGGGTATGCGACATGCCCTCACCCCTTCCGCTTGAACATCGCGAGCATCCGGCGCGTGACCAGGAAGCCGCCGAAGATGTTCACCGAGGCCAGCGTCACGGCCAGGAAGCCGAAGACCTTGGCGGCGATGGAATCGCCCAGGCCGGTGGCCAGGATGGCGCCCACCACGATCACCGAGGAGATGGCGTTGGTGACGCCCATCAGCGGCGAATGCAGCGCCGGCGTCACGTTCCACACGACGTGGTAGCCGACGAAGCAGGCCAGCAGGAAGATCGTCAGCAGCAGCAGGAAGGGCTCCACCACGGCGGCGCCATGGGCGACCTGCTCCATCGCCACCGGGGCGTGCTGTTCCGCCAGCAGCCGGGCCTGGCGCGCGAGGTCCAGCGCCTGGGCCGCCAGGGCATCGGCGCGGCCCGCCAGGCCCTGGACAGCCCCCTGGGCGTTCTCGTTCGGGTTCATCGCTGTTCCCCCCTCAGCTGTTCTGGAATTGCGGATGGACGACCGCGCCACCCCGGGTCAGCAGCACCCCGCGCACGATCTCGTCCTCCTCCGGCAGTTTCGGCATCCCGGCTTCCTTGTCCCAGAAGGTGGTCAGGAAGGTCAGCAGGTTGCGGGCATAGAGGCTGCTCGCCGCCGCCGGGATGCGGGCGGGCCAGTTGCGCCAGCCCAGCACCTTCACCCCGTTCTCCGTGGTCACGGCCTCGCCCGGCACGGTCGCGGCGCAGTTGCCCCCGGCATCGGCGGCGATGTCCACCACCACCGCGCCCGGCTTCATCGCGGCGACCATGGCCTCGGTCAGCAGCACCGGCGCCTTGCGGCCCTGCACCAGCGCGGTGCAGATCACGATATCCGCCCTGGCGGCGGCGGCGGCCACGACCTCGGCCTGCTTGCGGAGGTATTCCGGGCTCATCGCCTTGGCATAGCCACCGGCGGTCTGGGCGGCGGCGCTCTCCTCGTCCTCCACGCCGACGAAGCTGGCGCCGAGGGACTTGATCTCCTCCTTGGCCGCCGGCCGCACGTCGGAGGCCGAGACGCGCCCGCCCAGCCGCCGCGCCGTGGCGATGGCCTGCAGGCCCGCGACGCCCGCGCCCAGCACCAGCACATTCGCCGCCGGGATGGTGCCCGCCGCCGTCATCAGCATCGGGAAGCCGCGGTCGAAGGCCCCCGCCGCCTCGATCACCGCGCGGTAGCCCGCGAGGTTCGCCTGGGAGGAGAGCACGTCCATGCTCTGCGCCCGGGTGATGCGCGGGGCCAGTTCCATGGCGCAGGCGGTGATGCGGCGCGCCGCATAGGCCCTGTTGCGCTCCGGCGCGGAGGCCGCCTCCAGCGTGCCGATCAGCACGGCGCCCTCGGGGATCAGGGCGATCTCGTCCACCTCCCCCTCGCCCGCCGCCAGCGGCGCGCGGACCTTGAGCACGATCCCCGCCCCGGCCAGGGCGGCGGCGGCATCCGGCGCGATCTCCGCCCCCGCCTCGGCATAGGCGGCATCGGGAATGCCCGCCGCCAGCCCGGCCCCCTTCTCCACCGCCACGGACAGGCCAAGCCCGATCAGCTTGCGGACCGTCTCGGGCGTCGCCGCCACTCGTGCCTCCGTGGCACGCCTTTCCTTTGGCACGGCCAGGCGCATGCAGGCTTCCCTCCGGTTTCCGTTTCTGCCCGGTCACGATCACCGGGCGCCGGAAGGGCCGCAAGGGCACGCATCGCGAATTCGGACAGGTTTCCGCCCCGCCCCGCGAAGGATTCTTCTACGGGCAGGCGGTCCCGCCACCGAAAGGGGCGGCGGGACGCCGGAACCGGGGCCTGTCGGTCAGCCCGCCGCCGGAACCCCGGCCTGCCGCAGCGCCTCGGCCTGCCGCGCCGCCAGCGCATCCTCGTCATAGCCGGCGATCAGCTCCTCGAAGAGCCGGTGCCAGTTCTGCTTCGCCTTCAGCCGCAGGAAGACGCTGCCCAGGCCCACCGTGGAGCGGTCCATCAGCACGAACTCGCGCGGTGGCCGCACGCCGCCGGTCTTCTTCAGCCCGGCATGCACCTCCTCCGCGACCTTGCGCCCGAACTGCGGGTCCTGGGTCTCGGAGATCGGCCGCACGCGGTCGTCGATCAGCGGCTCGTGCAGGAAGCGCGCCCACTTCATCAGCACCTGCCAGGTCTCGCGCGGCAGGTTGCGGAAGCCCCAGGCCTCGAAGGCATGGATCGCCTTCTCGTCGTCGCCGTCGCGCACCGCCTCATAGAGCCGGACCACGGCGGTGACGAAGTGCGGCGGGAAGACGCGGATGGTGCCGAAGTCGAGCAGGTTGATCCCGTGCAGGTCGGACCGGATCTGGTAGTTGCCCAGATGCGGGTCCCCATGGATCACGCCGTAATGGTAGAAGGGCACGTACCAGGCGCGGAACAGCACCCGCGCATAGGCATCGCGCTCCTCCTGCGGCGGGTCCTCGTCGATGCGCGACTGGATGGCGCGGCCCTCGAGCCAGGTCATGGTCAGCAGGCGCTTGGTGGTCAGCTCCGGCACCGGCTCGGGCACGCGGATCTCCGGCTCGCCCGCCAGCATCAGGCGGTAGAGCCGCATATGCGCGGCCTCCCGCTCGTAGTCGAGCTCCTCGCGCAGCCGCTCGCTCAGCTCGGCATAGACGTCGTCGCTCTGGATCGAGCTGTCCATGCGCGCATAGATGCCCATGGCGAGGCGGAGCTGCCGCAGGTCGGCCTCCACCACGCTCGGCATGTCCGGGTATTGCAGCTTGCAGGCGACCTCCCGCCCGTCCGGCAGGGTGGCGCGATGCACCTGCCCCAGCGAGGCCGCCGCCGCCGCCGTCTGGCCGAAGGCGGTGAAGCGCGACTGCCAGGCCGGCCCCAGCTCGGTGGACATGCGCCGCCGCACGAAGGGCCAGCCCATCGCCGGGGCGTTGGACTGGAGCTGCGACAGCTCCCGCGCATATTCCTCGGGCAGCGCGTCGGGGATGGTGGAGAGAAGCTGCGCCACCTTCATCATCGGGCCCTTCAGCCCGCCCAGCACCGCCCGCAGGTCCTCCGCATGGGCGGACTTGTCGGTCTTCAACCCGAGATAGCGCTCCCCCGCCACGCGGGCGGCGATGCCGCCCACCGCGCCGGAGGTGCGCGCCATGCGGCGGATCTCGCCGAACAGGCTGTTGCCGCGTCTTGTGTCGCTCATGCGCTCCTCACGCCGCCCCCTCGGGGGCCGGCTGCTCCAGCTCGGTGATGAAGCCGTCGATCACGTCGAGCCCCTTGTTCCAGAAGCCGGGATCGGAGGCGTCGAGGCCGAAGGGCGCCAGCAGCTCCTTGTGCCGCAGCGTGCCGCCGGCGCGCAGCAGGTCGAGGTACTTCTCCTGGAAGCCCGGCACCTCGCCCGACTGGTAGACGCTGTAGAGCGCGTTCACCAGGCAGTCCCCGAAGGCATAGGCATAGACGTAGAAGGGCGTGTGCACGAAATGCGGCACATAGGCCCAGTACACGTTGTAGTCCGGCGTGAACTCGAAGGCCGGGCCCAGGCTCTCGCCCTGCACGCCCATCCAGATCTCGCCGATCTGCTCGGAAGACAGCTCGCCCTTGCGGCGCGCCTCGTGCAGGCGGGATTCGAAGGTATAGAACGCGATCTGCCGCACCACCGTGTTCAGCATGTCCTCCACCTTGCCGGCCAGCAGCATGCGGCGGCGGGTGGGGTCGGTCTCGGCATCCAGCACGGCGCGGAAGGTCAGCATCTCGCCGAAGACGCTGGCCGTCTCGGCGAGGGTCAGCGGCGTGCCGGAGCGCAGGTAGCCCTGCTTCGAGGCCAGGATCTGGTGCACGCCATGGCCCAGCTCATGCGCCAGCGTCATCACGTCGCGCGACTTGCCGTGGTAGTTCAGCAGCAGGTACGGGTGCACCGAGGGCACGGTCGGATGCGCGAAGGCGCCGGAGGCCTTGCCCGGCCGGGGTGGCACGTCGATCCAGGGGCTGTCGAAGAAGCGCCTGCCGATCGCGGCCAGTTCCGGGGAGAAGGCGTTGTAGGCGGCGAAGACCCGCTCCTTGGCCTCGGACCAGGGGATGGTGCGGTCCTCCTCCTGCGGCAGGGGCGCGTTGCGGTCCCAGTGCTGCAGCTTCTCCAGACCCAGCCACTTCGCCTTCATCGCGTAGTAGCGGTGCGACAGGCGCGGATAGCTCGCGCGCACGGCGGAGACCAGCGCGTCCACCACCTCGTCCTCGACCATGTTGGCGCGGTTGCGGGACGATCCGGGGCGCGGGTAGTGGCGCCAGTTGTCGATGATCTCCTTGTCCTTGGCGAGCGTGTTGGTGATCAGCGAAAACAGCGGGACACGCTCGCCGAAGGCCGCGGAGACGCCCTTGGCCGCCGCCTCGCGCACCGCGCGGTCCCGGTCGGAAAGCTTGTTCAGCGCGGAGGAGACGGTGAGGTCCTCCTGCCCCACCCGCACCTTCATGGCGGCGATGGTCTCATCGAACAGGCGGTTCCAGGCGGAGCGGCCGGTGACCTCCTTCTCGTGCAGCAGCTTCTCCAGCTCGTCGGAAAGCTGGTGCGGACGGAACACCCGCAGGTCGCGCAGCCAGGGGCGCCATCCGGCCAGTCCGGCGGATTCCGCCAGCTTGGCCTCCAGCACGGAATCCTCCAGCCGGTTCAGCTCCAGCGTCAGGAACAGCAGGTGGCTGCTGATGTCGGTCGCCCGCTCCTGCATGGTCTGGTAGAAGCGGCCGTGTTCCGGCTTCGTGGCATCGCCCGCGAAAAGCAGCTGGGCGAAGGACAGGACCCGCCCCAGGATCTCCTCCACCGCCTCGTAGCGCCGGATCGCCGCCGCCAGGGCATCGCCGGACAGGCCGGCGAGCTTTCCGGCGGCCTCCGCCTCCAGCGCCTTCGCCTCCGCCTCCGCACGGCCGAGATCGGCGTCGAGCTTCGGGTCGTCGATCCCCGCATAGAGGTCCGACAGGTTCCATTCCGGCAGGGCCTCGCCCCCGCCGCCCCCGGCCCGGCCGGAGATGTCGAGGGTGGCGCGGCCAGGGATGGAGGAGTCGGCTAGGCAGGTCGGTCGAAACATGGAAATGCGTGCGCCTCGCGGGAGGAGTGGAACGGCCTGGATATATGACCACCCCGCCTCCCACCAAGACAGCCGGGCGATGACGATAGGGGGAAGCGACAGAATGACCGAACGCTGGGACAGCCTCCCCGCCATGCTGCTGGGCCTGGCCGCGCGCTGGCGCGACCGGCCGATGCTGCGCCACTGGGTCCGGGACGGGTCGGGCGGGGACTGGCAGCGGATGAGTTGGGCCGGATTCGCCCATGCGGTGGCCGCCGCCGCCGCCGGGCTGCGCGCCCGCGGGGTGATGCCGGGCGATCGCGTGCTGCTGGTCAGCGAGAACCGGCCGGAATTCCCCATCGCCGACACCGCCATCATGGCCATCGGCGCGGTCACGGTGCCGACCTACACCACCAACACCGTGGCCGACCACGCCCATATCCTGCGCGACAGCGGCGCCCGGGTGGCCATCGCCTCCACCGCCGGGCTGGCCGGCCGGATCGCCGAGGCGGCACGGCAGGCCCAGGGACGGAATGAGGGTGGGGGGAACGAGGGGGGCGGCAACGACCCGGGGCTGGACCTGCTCGTCTGCATGGAGGAAGCGCCGGGGACCCTGTCCTGGCAGGCGCTGACCGCCGATCCGGGCGACCTCGCCCTGCTGGTGGCGGAGGTGGCGCAGATCCCGCCCGGGCGGCTGGCCTGCCTCGTCTATACCTCCGGCACCGGCGGCCTGCCGCGCGGCGTGATGCTGCCGCACCGGGCCATGCTGGCGAACCAGGCCGGACTCGCCACGGTGGTCAGGCGGCTGAAGCTGGAGGGCGAGTGCTACCTCTCCTTCCTGCCCCTCTCCCATGCCTACGAGCACACGGTCGGCAACTTCCTGCTGCCCTCGCTCGGCATGGAGGTGGTCTACAGCCGTGGCGCCGACCGGCTGGCCGCCGAGTTCACCGAGATCGAGCCCGCCCTGGTGACCGCCGTGCCGCGCCTCTTCCAGGTGCTGCGCCACCGCATCCTGACCCAGGTCGAGAAGGAGGCCGGCTGGAAGCAGCGCCTGTTCCGCCGGGCCATCGCCCTCGGCCTGCGCCGGATGGACGGGCCGCCCCTGTCCCTGCTGGAGCGGATCGAGGACGCGGCGCTGGACCGGCTGGTGCGCGCGAAGCTGCGCGCCCGCTTCGGCCGGCGGCTGGTGGCGATGGTGTCCGGCGGCGCCCGGCTGGACCCGGAGCTTTCGGGCTTCTTCCTGGCCCTCGGCGTGACCGTGCTGCAGGGCTATGGCCAGACCGAGGCCGGGCCGGTGGTCAGCGTCAACCTGCCCTGGGACAATCGCCGCGACAGCGTCGGCGCCCCCCTGCCCGGCGTCGAGACGATGATCGCGGAGGATGGCGAGCTGCTGCTGCGGGGCGAGCTGGTGATGGACGGCTACTGGAACGCCCCGGAGGCCACCGCCGCGGCGCTGGAAGGCGGCTGGCTGCACACCGGCGATACCGGCGAGATCGACTCGGCGGGACATATCGTCATCCGCGATCGCAAGAAGGACTTCATCAAAACCCTGGGCGGTGACATGGTGAGCCCCGCCAAGATCGAGGGGCTGCTGATGGCGGAGCCGGAGATCGCCCAGGCCGTGATCGCCGGCGAGGGCCGCCAGGGCGTGGTGGCGCTGCTGGTGCCGGCGGAGGGCGCCGAGGAGCGGGTCGGCCCGGCGGTGGACCGGGTGAACGCGCGGCTGTCCAGCATCGAGCGCATCCGTCGCTGGCGGCTGGTCGAGCCGTTCACCGTCGAGAACGGGCTGATGACACCGACCCTGAAGGTCCGCCGCCGCATCGTGCTGCAACAGCACGCCCCGCTGGTGGAGGCCCTGTATTGATGGAGCCCCTGTATTGAGCCACCGGATCCACATCCTGGGCGCGTCCGGCAGCGGCACGACGACGCTGGGCGCGGCCCTGGCGACGCGCCTTGGCTGTCCGCACGAGGATGCCGATCTCTACTACTGGCGGCGGACCGACCCGCCCTTCACCACCAAGCGGCCGGTGCCGGAGCGTCTCGCCCTGCTGCAACAGGCGCTGGAGGATGCCGCCGGCTGGGTGCTGAGCGGCTCCATGGTCTCCTGGGGCGGAAGCCTCGTGCCGCGCTTCGACCTGGTGGTCTTCCTGAGCCTCGACCCGGCGGAGCGGATGCGACGCCTGCTGGCGCGGGAGGAAGCCCGCCATGGCGCCCGCATCCGGCCGGGCGGCGACATGGCCGAGGCCAGCGCCGCCTTCCTGGCCTGGGCCGAGAGCTATGACACGGCGGGGCCGGAAATCCGCTCCCGCACCCTGCACGAGGGCTGGCTGGCCGAACTGTCCTGCCCGGTGCTGCGGCTGCGCACGGAGATGCCGGTGCCGCATCTGGTGGAACAGGTCTGCGCCGAACTGTCCCGCATCCCCTGCCGGCGCCGCGCGAGGCCCGCCAGCCTGCTGACGCAGCAGGCGATGGACCGGTACTGACTCGCCCTAGTCCCCCACCGGCTTCCCCCGCAGCCGCTTGACCTCGCCGCGCCGGACCTTGCCCTCCACCCGGCGCCGCTTCTCCCCCTTCGGCACGCGGGTCGCGATGCGCGGCACCGGCGGCACCGCCGCCTCGCGCAGCAGTTCCAGCAGGCGTTCCAGCGCATCCTCGCGGTTCCGCTCCAGCGAGCGGAAGCGCTGGGCGGCGATCACCACCACCCCTTCCGAGGTCAGCCTGTGCCCGGCGAGCCGGGCGGCCCGCGCCTTCACCGCCGGGGGCAGCGAGGGCGAGTTGCGCAGGTCGAAGCTGAGGCGGACGGCGGTGGAGACCTTGTTCACGTTCTGCCCGCCCGGGCCGGAAGCGCGGACGAAGCTTTCCGTGATCTCCTCCTCGCGCAGCGCCAGCCGGGCATCGATCGGGATCAGCCTCCCGCGCCCTTCCTCCTCCGGCGCCACGCGCGGCGCCTCACATGCCGAGCGCGCGGCGGTAGAGGTCGAGCAGGGTCTCCTGCTCCTCCACCTCGGCGGGCTCCTGCTTGCGCTGGCGGATGATCTGCCGGATCACCTTCACGTCGAAGCCCGCGGACTTCGCCTCGCCGAAGATGTCCTTGATGTCGTCGGCCAGCGCCTTGCGCTCCTCCTCCAGCCGCTCCACCCGCTCGATGATGGAGCGCAGACGGTCCGCGGCGATGCCGCCGACATCGGTGTCCTGCTCCTGGTCCTGATCGGTCACGTCCGACATATGTTCTCCCCCGTGAAAGGCGCCGGGTATAGCGGCCGGGGCCGTCCCCGCCAACACGCCGCCCGCGGCCCGGCTGTCTGGCAGCCCGCCGCCCGCCGCATGGCCCCGCCGCATGGCCCCGCCCCTGGAACGGCGCCCGAATCTGTCCCTGGCCCCATTGGCAGCACCACCCGTCGCTGTAGGTTCCGCCCCGGACATGCGGCATGAGGCGAGGATGAGCGAAGCCGGGACATTCCAGCCGGGCACCGGAACGGTGCGGCTGGGCATCATCGGGGCCGGGATCATGGGGGAGCGCCTGCTGCGCGCCGCCGCCGGGCAGGACAGGGTCCAGGTCGCGGGCCTCTGGGACCCGGCGCCGGAGGCGGTCGCGCGCCTCGGGGCCGAGCTTCCCGGCACGCCCTTCCTGCGCTCCGCAGCCGCGGTGATCGAGGCGGCGGACTGCGTCTACGTGGCCTCGCCCCCGGCCACCCACCTGCCCCATGCCCGCGCTGCGCTGAAGGCCGGCAAGGCGCTGTTCTGCGAGAAGCCGCTGGCGGTGGATGTGGCCGATGCCGGACGCTTCCTGCGGGAGGCCCATGCCCTGCCGGGGGCTGGGGGCGCCCGCGCCGCCGTCAACTTCCCCTTCGCCTCCTCGCCCACGGTGGAGCGGCTGGGCGAATGGCTGGCCGGGGGCGCCATCGGGCAGGTGGAGAGCCTGGCCATCGCCGCCGACTTCGCCCGCTGGCCGCGCGGCTGGCAGCATGCCGCCGCCGGCTGGCTCGACGGCCCCGCCCAGGGCGGCTTCACGCGGGAGGTCGTGTCGCATTTCCTGTTCCTGGCGCGGCGCCTCTTCGGGCCGCTGGTGCTGCTCCAGGCCCAGGCGCTCTTTCCCGAGGCCGGGCGCAGCGAGCGCGCCATCGAGGCCCGGCTCACCGCCGGGGGCCTGCCGCTCAGCCTGACGGGCTCGGTCGGGCGGGTCGCGGAGGACGAGGCCAACAGCTTCATCGCCACTGGCGCTTCGGGCGCCGTGCGCCTGCGGAACTGGGCCCTGGCGGAGCGCCGCGACGCGGCCGGCACCTGGCAGGGCGACCCTTCCGCCATGCCGCATGAACGCGCCCGCCCGCTGACGCTGCAACGCCAGCTCGACGGCGTGGCGCGCATGACCCGTGGCGAGGCGCACCACCTCGCCACGCTGGAAGAAGCCTACGAGGTCCAGAGCATCGTCGAGGCCATCCTGCGCAGCGGCGAGGAACCGCTGGCGGGCTGATACGGGCGGTGCCCGTCAGGCCGCGCGGGCCGGCACCGCGCGTTCCGGCGGCGTCAGCGAATCCTGGCCGCGGTGGAGCAGGTGGGTCATGGCGGCCGTGCCGAGGATCGGCACCAGCAGGTTCGCCACCGGCACCACGGCCAGGGCGGCGAGGACGGCGCCCAGAAGGAAGACCTGCACCCGGCGGCGGCGGCGCAGCAGCCGCGCGGCGGGCACGGTCATGCGCCGTTGCGCCACACCCTCGAACAGCCCGTTGCCCAGCGCGATGGCGGCCACGACCCAGAGCAGCACCGCGCCCACCACCGGCAGGGCGAAGGCCAGCGGCAGCAGGACGAGGTTCAGCAGCAGCACCTGCAACGTCAGGCGCAGGTTGTAGCGCGCCTGCGCCGCCAGGGAGGCACCGCCGGAGGGCGGCGGCAGCCAGGGATAGAAGCGGCGCTCCACCGCCTCCGCCACCTGGTCCGTGAAGAACCCGGCGATGGCCAGCACGATCGGCACGAAGAGCCAGATGGCCGAGAAGAGCACCAGCAGCCCGCCCAGCACCCCGGACAGCGTGGCGATCCAGCCCTCGCCGCCCGCCATGCCGGCCAGGGCGGACAGCCCCCAGTCGGCGAGCCAGACCAGCAGGCCGAAGCTCAGGACGGCACCGAGCAGCCCCTTCCACAGCGGCCCCCGGAAGCCGGGATCGCCCAGTTGCCGGAAGGGCAGCCAAAGGCTCGCAAGAACGGCGGACATGCGCGTCGCGTCGCTCCCCCCGGCCTCAGTGGCCGGGATTCGCGGCGGCGAAGGCGGCCTTCTGCTCCGCCGTCGCCTCGCGCTGGTGCCGCGCCCGCCATTCGTCATAGGGCATGCCATAGATCGCCTCCCGCGCATCGGGATCGGCCATCCCGATGCCCCGGTCGGCGGCGGCCTCGCGATACCAGCGGGACATGCAGTTGCGGCAGAAGCCGCCGAGATTCATCAGGTCGATGTTCTGCACATCGCTCCGTGCGCGCAGATGCGCCACCAGCTTGCGGAAGGCGGCGGCCTCCAGCGCCTCGCGCTGCTCCGGCGTGAGGTTCGCGGCGGCGCCGGTGTCGATGGCGGCCTCGGGCTGCGGTGCGGGCATGCGGTCCTCCGGAATGCGTCCGGGGGCACAAGTGGCATCGCCCGCCCCGCTTCGCCAGCCTCCCCGGGCGGTTCCGCCGGCCGGCCTTTCCAGGCAGCCTTCCTGGCACCCAGGGCGCCCCGTCCGGCGAGCAGGGCCGCGCGGATGTGACACCGGCCAGTGGGTTTTTCGCGGAAAGAAGACCGCGGCGTGGCTGATGCGGGCGGTGGAGCGGGGTGACCGCCAGCGCTCCCCTCACCCCCGAAACGGGTGGCAAGGCGGCCACGAAGGAGGTGACCGGGGCGGCCCGCGACGCTATCCACAGCGCCAACACCTGATCCTCCGGAAGGGCCGCCCGCATGCGTGAATCCGAAGCCTCGCAGGACCGGCCGCAACCGGTGCCCGCCGAAGCGAGCGATCAATGGGCGCGGCGGACCGTCCGGAAGCTCTTCGAGGCCGGGCTGCGGGCGGCGGACCCGCGGGCGGTGCTGGCGCGGCACCTGCCGGAGAAGCCGCGCTCGGGCCGCGTGCTGGTGCTGGGCGCCGGCAAGGCCTCGGCGCTGATGGCCCAGGCGCTGGAGGAAGCCTGGCCCGACGTCGCGCTGTCGGGCCTCGTCGTCACCCGCTACGGCCATGCCGTGCCCACCCGCCATGTCGAGATCGTCGAGGCCAGCCACCCCGTCCCCGACGCGGCGGGCGAGGCGGCGGCGCGGCGGATGCTGGCGCTGACCGACGGGCTCGCGGCGGAGGACCTGGTGATCTTCCTGGCCTCGGGCGGCGGCTCGGCCCTGCTTTCCCTGCCCGCCCCCGGGCTGACGCTGGCCGACAAGCAGGCGGTCAACCGCGCCCTGCTCGCCTCCGGCGCCACGATCGGCGACATGAACATCGTGCGGAAGCACCTTTCCGCCATCAAGGGCGGGCGGCTGGCGGCGGCCTGCCATCCGGCGCGGGTGGTGACGCTGGCCATCTCCGACGTGCCGGGCGACGATCCCGGCACCATCGCCTCCGGCCCCACCGTGCCGGAGGGCGCGGGCTATGCCGAGGCCTATGCGATCCTGAAGCGCTTCAACATCGCCCAGCCCGCCGCCGTGGCCCGCCACCTCGCCGCGGCGGCCGACGCGGTGCCCAAGCCGGGCGACCCGCGCCTGGCCCGCAGCGAGTTCCGCCTGATCGCCACGCCGATGATGGCGCTGCAGGCGGTGGCCGGGGCCGCCGCCGCCGAGGGGCTGCATCCGATCATCCTGGGCGATGCGCTGGAAGGCGAGGCGCGCGAGCTGGGCACGGTGCTGGCCGGCATCGCGCGCTCGGTCTCCGACCACGGCATCCCGGCGCCGAAGCCCTGCGTCATCCTGTCGGGCGGCGAGACCACGGTGACGATCCGCCACCCCAGCCCCGGGCGCGGCGGCCGCAACACCGAGGCGCTGCTGGGCTTCGCCCTCGCCGCCGCGGGCCGTCCCGGCACCTGGGCGCTGATGGGCGACACCGACGGCATCGACGGGGTGGAGGAGGCCGCGGGCGCCCTGGCCACCCCCGACACGCTCGCCCGCGCCCGCTCGCTCGGCCTCGATGCGCGCGAGGCCCAGGCGCTGCACGACGCCACCGGCTTCTTTGCCGCCCTGGGCGACCTGGTGGTGACCGGCCCCACGCTGACCAACGTCAATGACCTGCGCATCGTCCTCGTCGCCTGAGACGGACACCGCCCCGCCCCGGCGCGGGGCAAGGCGGGCCGGCCATGGACGGCCAGCCCGTTCCAGGGTCAGCCGGCCTTGCCGGTCAGCGCCTCGGCCTTCTCCGGCGCGCTCCCCTGGTGCGCCACGTCCTGGGGCGGGTCGTTGCGGGTCTTCCACAGCGACAGGGCGATGGAGCCGGCGATGATCGTGCCGGTCAGCAGCAGCGCGTATTCCACCGGCACCGCCTTGCCGCCCGCATACCAGTTGGCCAGCATCTTCGCGCCCACGATCATCAGCACGACCGAGAGCCCGTGCTTCAGGTAGTGGAAGCGGTGGATGATCCCCGCCAGGGCGAAGTACATCGCCCGCAGGCCCAGGATGGCGAAGACGTTCGCCGTGTAGACGATGAACGGGTCGGTCGAGACGGCAAAGATCGCCGGGATGCTGTCCAGCGCGAAGAACAGGTCCGTCAGCTCGATCAGCACCAGCACGAGCAGCAGCGGCGTGACCATCCGCCGGCCCGCCTCGCGCACGGTGAAGGCATTGCCGCGGAAGCCCTCCGTCACCGGCAGGCGTGCGCGCATCCAGCGCAGCACGCTGCTGTCGGCCGGATCGTGCTCCGCCTCGGCCGAGCGCAGCATCTTCCAGCCGGACCAGACCAGGAACAGGCCGAAGACCACCATCAGCCAGTCGAACTCGCGCAGCAGCGCCGTGCCGACCAGGATCATCACGCCGCGCATCACCAGCGCCCCCAGGATGCCCCAGAACAGCACGCGGTGCTGGTAGGCCGCCGGCACGCCGAAGCGGGCGAAGAGCAGGACGAAGACGAAGATGTTGTCGACCGAGAGCGACCACTCGATCAGGTAGCCGGTAAGGAATTCCAAACTGTTGGTCGCCCGTTCCTCGGGCGTGAGGCCGTAGCTCATCCGCATCCAGAGGAAGAACAGCACCGCCAGGCCGATATAGGCGGCGGACTTGATCAGCGCGGTGCGCACGGGAACGGGCGCGGGGGCGCCGCTGGCGTCCTTCCTGGCGAAGACGCCGAGGTCGAGCAGCAGCAGGCCGAGAACGCCCGCGTTGAACAGGATCCAGAAAAGCGGCGAGGCCTCCATGCCGGGTGGCTCCTCCTCTCAAAGGGCCGGACGGCAGAATCCGCGTGCGGATGTTCTGGATGCGCGCCGGGCCCGGTTGCGCGAAAGATGATCCGACATCGCGGTGGCGGAACTCGCCCGGCCCTGTCCGAAGAGCAGGCCGGCCGATCCGCCAGGACGCCAGAGGGGCCCGGATCGGGTGGAAAGATGGACAATCCTCCATCTTTCCGCAAGGGAAAAATCCACCCGGAACCGGACAGGCCCGTTGCGCGGCCTGAATCGCCCCCGCCGCGCGGTGGAGCCGGCCGGTATGGACCCGGGCCTCCGGGCCGGTGTCAGGCGGTGGCGAGATCCTTCACCATGTACCCCGCCGCCCCGCCATAGCTCCGCAGCTTCCCGCGCAGCGCCTCGTCCGCCCGCTCCCGGAAGCCCTGGCGGAGCCAGAAGGCGGGCGACCCGCCGACCGCCACGAGCGACAGCCCCGGCAGCCCGCGCCCCCGCGCCAGCGCCTCCAGCCGCTCCAGCGCCCGCCCGGCGGCCCCGCCGCCGCGCCGCTCCGGCAGCAGGGCGATGTCATGGATGTAGAGCGTATCGGCCGCCGCCGGCAGCGCGCCGAGCAGGCTGTTCAGGGCCGGTGGCTGCCCGAGTCGCCAGGGATGCGCGATCACATAGCCGCCAGGCTCGCCGGAGGGGGGTACCAGCACCAGGCAGCCTTCGGGAAAAAGCGACAGGCGCTCGGCGAAGACCGCCGCGTCCTCCGGGTAGTCCGGATGCACGCGCGCCGCGATCCGCCCGGCCGCCGCGAGGTCCGCCGCCGCCATGGCCCGCCAGCGGGCCGCCCCGCCTGCCTGTCCTCCCATGCCTCGCCTTTCACCCATGCCGCCCTGCTCCGGTCCCGCCCCGCGCCGGGCGCAACCCGCTCCACATCCACCCCGGCTTGGCACCCAGGGACGCCTGTGGGAAGAGGCCTTGCCGGAAGCCGGCGGCCTCTTCGCCGCCTCTGTCCCTTCCGGCCGGACCCTTTCAGGAGGCTTCATGCCGCAGAGGATTCCGTTGCGCCGCCGGCGCCGCACGAAGGTCGTGGCCACGCTGGGCCCGGCGAGCTCGACGCCGGAAATGATCGAGCGCCTGTTCCGCGCGGGCGCCGACGTGTTCCGGCTGAACTTCAGCCATGGCTCGCACGAGGGCCACGCCGCCAACATCGCCACGATCCGGGCGCTGGAGAAGAAGGTCGGCCGCCCGATCGGCATCCTGGCCGACGTGCAGGGGCCGAAGCTTCGGGTGGGCAAGTTCGGCGGCGGCCGGGTGCAGTTGCAGACCGGGCAGAGCTTCCGCCTCGACCTGTCGCCGGTACCCGGCGACTCGCGCCGCGTGCAGCTGCCCCACCCCGAGATCATCGCGGCCGCCGGCATCGGCACCACCCTGCTGCTCGACGACGGCAAGCTGCGCCTGCGCGTGATCCGCAAGCGGGAGGACCACCTGGAGACCGAGGTGGTGGTGGGCGGCCCGCTCTCCGACCGCAAGGGCGTGAACGTGCCCGACGTGGTGCTGCCGATCCCGGCGCTGACCGAGAAGGACCGCGCCGACCTCGACTTCGTGCTGCCGCTGGGCGTCGAGTACATCGGCCTGAGCTTCGTGCAGCGGCCCGAGGACGTGGCCGAGGCCAAGGCCATCGCCGATGGCCGCGCCTGGATCATGGTGAAGATGGAGAAGCCGCAGGCGGTCGAGAACCTCGACGCGATCCTGGCGCTGACCGACTGCGTCATGGTGGCGCGCGGCGACCTGGGCGTGGAATGTCCCGCCGAGGACGTACCGCTGATCCAGAAGCGCATCGTGCGCGCCGCGCGCAACCGGGGCCTGCCGGTGGTGGTGGCGACGCAGATGCTGGAAAGCATGATCTCCGCCCCCGCCCCCACCCGGGCCGAGGCCTCGGACGTCGCCACCGCGGTCTTCGACGGCGCCGACGCGGTGATGCTCTCGGCCGAGAGCGCAGCGGGCCAGTACCCCTTCGAGGCGGTCAACATGATGGACCGCATCCTGTCGCGCGTGGAAAGCGACGAGGGCTGGCGCCGCCTGACCGACGCCGCCCGGCCCGAGCCGTTGGCCACCACCGCCGGCGCCATCGCCACCGCCGCCCGGCAGGTGGCCGCCACCATCGGCGCCCAGGCGATCGCCACCTTCACCTCCACCGGCTCCACCACGCTGCGCGTGGCCCGCGAGCGTCCCTCCTCGCCGATCCTGGCCCTCACGCCGGAGGAAAGCACCGCCCGCCGCCTCGCCGTGGTCTGGGGCGCCCATGCGCTCAGCTCCGCCACGCCGCATTCGATGACCGAGATGGTCGGCCGCGCCACGCGCGCCGCCGCCACCGAGGGCTTCGCCAACCGTGGCGAGGAGATCGTCGTCACCGCGGGCGTCCCCTTCGGACAGGCCGGCACCACCAATGCCCTCCGCGTCGCCACCGTCGGCGACAAGGCGCAAGACAAGAAAGGCTGATTCCCGGATGTTCCGCCGCCGGCTCCTGACGGGGCTCGTCACCGCCCTCCTTCCGCTGGGCCTTTCCCTGCTCGTCCCCACGGCGGCGCATGCGCAGAAGGACGGCTTCTACAACGTCATCGGCAACGGACCCGATGGCTCGTCCTATAACGGCACCCTCGCCATGCACCGCGTCGGGGAGGTCTCCTGGCAGGTGCTCTGGGAAACCAGCATCGGCCGCTACGAGGGCTATGCCATGTCCACCAAGGATAATTTCGCGGTGGGCTTCACGGCGGGCGGCCAGCCCGGGCTGGCGGTCTACAAGATCATGCCCAATGGCACGCTGGCCGGCCAGTGGACGCTGGTGGGCACCGACCAGGTGGGCACGGAGACGCTGAGCTTCCGCGGCAATCCCCCGCCGGGCGCCCAGGCGGCGCCGCCGGCCCAGGCCCAGCCCGCCAGGCCGGCCGCCCCCGCCCAGGGGAAGAAATAGGCTGAGGGCGGAAGTCGCTTCAGGGCAGAAGCAGGCTCCGGGGAAAAGTGGACCCGGCGCCGTTCAGCCCGCCAGGGCCGGGGCGGCGCCATGCCCCTCCGCGCCAGTCGGTCCCTCCTCCGCCGGGCGCGACGGGCCCGCAACACGCCCCGCGGCCTCGCCGGCCAGCAGCGCCCGCTTGCGCTCCACGCCCCAGCGGTAGCCGGTGAGGCCGCCGTCCTGCCCCAGCACGCGGTGGCAGGGCACCGCCAGCGAGACGGGGTTGCGGGCGCAGGCCCGCGCCACGGCCCGGACAGCCTTCGGCTCCCCCATGGCCCGCGCCAGCGCGCCATAGCTGCGCGTCTCGCCCAGCGGGATGCCTTGCAGCGCCTCCCAGACCCGCCGCTGGAAGGCCGTGCCTCGCAGGTCCAGCGGCAGGGCCAGGGCCGCCTTCGGCTCCGCGATGAAGCCGACCACCTCGCGCAGGATGCCCGCGAGCTCCTCCGGCGCCGGGCGGATCTCGGCGCGGGGGAAGCGGTGGCGCAGGTCGCCCTCCAGCCCGTCCCGGTCCTCGCCGAAGCCAAGGAAGCAGACCCCCTTCTCCGTGGCGCCCACCAGAAGCAGCCCCAGCGCGCTCCCGGCGAAGGCAGTCCGGATCGCCTCCCCCGCCCCGCCGCGCCGCGCCGCCCCCGGCGTCATGCCCAGCACGGCGCCCGGCGCCTCGTAGACGCGGCTCTCGCTGCCGAAGCCCGCCTCCGCCACCGCATCCACCACCCGCGCCCCCCCGCCCAGCGCGCGTTGCAGGCGCCGGGCCCGCACGCCCTCGGCATAGGAGCGCGGCGTCACCCCCGTCACCTCGCGGAACAGGCGCAGGAAGTGGTGCCGGGCATAGCCCGCCCGTTCCGCCAGCGCGGCCAGGGAGGGGATGCCCTCCGAGCCCTCGATCATCTCGCAGGCGGCGCGCACCGCCTCGGCATGGAGACGGCCCCGCTCGCCGCGCGGGTCGCAGCGCCGGCAGGGGCGGAAGCCCGCCGCCTCCGCCTCCGCGCCATCGGCGAAGAAGCGCGTGTTGCGGCGCAGCGGCAGGCGGGATGGGCAGCCGAAGCGGCACCACACGCCCTGGGTTGCCACCGCATAGACCGCGTCCTGGCGCGGCTCACGTCGGAGCAGCGAATCCCAGAGACGGTCCGCCACGTCGGGAAGGGGGAGAAGGGTGTCGCTCATGTCTTCCTGTCCCACGGCATGGCCCCGGCCCGCCATCCGGGTGTTGCGCCGGTACGCGCGTGCCCCCTTCAGGCTGCGCCCAGCTCATGCAGCCGGGCGTATTGCAGCAGCATGATCGTCTTGGCGTCCACGATCTCGCCGCGCCGGATCATGGCCATGGCCTCCTCCAGCGGAACTTCCAGCAGGCTGATGTCCTCGCCCTCCTCCTCCAGCCCGCCGCCGGCGCCGATGCGGTCGGCGGCGCTGTACTCGGCCATGAAGAAGGTGATCCGCTCGGTCACGCTGCCCGGGCTCATGAAGGCCTCGAAAAGCCGGCGCGGCGCGGTGACGCGGATGCCGGCCTCCTCCTCCGCCTCGCGCCGGATCGCCTCCTCGGGGCTCCGCGCGTCCAGCATCCCGGCGGGGACCTCGACCAGATCGTCCTTGTGGCCCGCCGCATAGGCGGGAAAGCGGAACTGCCGCACCAGCAGCACCGTGCGCTTCCGCGGCTCCCAGAGCAGGATCGCCGCCCCGTCGCCACGGTCATAGGTTTCCCGCACCAGGGTCTGCCAGCGCCCGTCGCGCCGGCGGAAATCGAAGGTGTTCCGCCGCAGGACATAGGTGTCGTCGGACAGCACGCGGACCTCGCGCATGCGCACGCGGTCGTCCATGAGGTCACTCCCCTTGCTCGCCTCGCCGCTTTCCCGGACGATCCTTCCCGCCCTCGCGGGCCGCGCCCCTCGGGGCCATGCCTCCCGGCACGCCCTCCGGCCGCCTCTTCCCCGCCGCCCCTTCTTGCCGGGGATCGCGGCCCGCGCCTCAGGTGCTGTCGCCCAGCGCCCGCCGCCGCAGGTCGCGCAGCCGGGCCTCGCCACCCGCCATGCGCGGGTTGATCTTCATCGCTGCCTCCAGGCTGTGCAAGGCACCCACCAGGTCGCCGCTGTCCTGCTGCAGCGTGGACAGGGCCAGCAGCGCGTCGAACTGCCTCGGCTCCAGGCGCAGCGCCTCCCGCAGGTCCAGCGCCCCGGCGCGCCGGTCCCCCAGCGCCGCCTGGGCCTGGCCGCGCAGGATCCAGCTCCGCGGGTCGTCCGCCTGGAGGGTGATGGCGGCATCCAGGTCCTCCACGGCCTCCGCATAGGCCCGGGCCTCCATGTTCCGCACCCCGCGCTGGACCAGCAGCGCCGCGGCCGGGCTGGCCCTGGCCGCCCAGAGGCGACGGACCTGCGCCTCGATGACGGCCGCCGCCCCGGCATCCGGGGCGCGGGCCAGCGCATCCAGCAGGCGCTGGGCCTCGGCCTGCGAGGCGGCAGCATCGGGGCGCCGGGCGGCCTGGGCCTGGGCCTGGGCCTGGGCCTGGGCCTGGGCCTGGAAACTGGCGGAGGGAAGCAGGAGCGTCGGCAACAGCAGGGCGAGGACGGTGCGCATGGCCTGAGGATGGCGCCCCGGCGGCGCGACGCAAGCGTTGTGACATTCCCGCCACCTGCGCGAGCCCGTCACGCCTATCTGCAACCCGGCCCGGATTCGCCCGGTTAAGCCCCGGCGAAACCCCGCAGGAGAACGCCCTTGTCGATCACGAAGCCCGCCGCCCTGATCCTTCTGGCCGCGGTGAGCCTCGCCGCCTGTGCCGAACGGACCACCGGCCAGAAGATCCGCGACACGCTGGACCCGCCGAGCGGCCCGGCCGAATCGATGGGCCGTTCGATGGACCGCACGGTCAACAGCATCACCAAGCCCTAGGGAGCGGCCGGCGGGGCGCCGCTTGCCGGACGTGGCCCCGCCGCCGGGGCCACTTTCCGGGCCGGTTTTCCGCCGCGCGGCGAAGGGACGGGAAATGGCGCGCCTGACCGGAACGATTTCCCGTGCTAAGCCCTTCGCACCATGGATCCGGCGAACGCCCCAGCCACCAACCGGGATTTCAGCTACCGCCTCCTGCTGCTGGCGCGGCGCTGGCGGGCCCTGATCGACACGCGGCTGCAGCAGGAGGGGCTGACGGATGCGGTCTGGCGGCCTCTTGTGCATCTCGCCAACCTCGGCGACGGCGTGCACCAGAAGGACCTGGCCACCTCGCTGGGGATCGAGCGCCCCAGCCTCGTCCGGCTGCTGGATGCGCTGGAACGGGATGGCTTCGTGGAACGCAACGCCGACCAGAACGACCGCCGCGCCCGCTGCCTCCGCCTGACCCCGGCTGGGCAGGCGATCGTGGCGCAGGTCCGGCCGCGTATCCAGGAGATGGAGCAGGAGCTCCTCGCCGGCCTGCCGGAGGACGAGTTGCAGCTCTGCACCAAGGTGCTGGAACAGCTCGACCGCCGCATCGCGACGATCCGCCCGGGCTGAGGCCCGGCGGCGATCCGGCACGAAAAAGCCCGCCATGGAACCCCATGGCGGGCTTTTTCGTCTGGAGGGGAGCGGAACCGGTCAGGTCCTGTCCCGGCCAGGGTCCGGGAAGCCCCCGGCCCGTGCCGGGGTTCCCCGCGCCCCGGATCTCAGCCCTGGCGGGCCTTCATCCGGGGGTTCTTCTTGTTGAGCACGTACAGGCGGCCACGGCGGCGCACCAGCACGCAGTTCTTGTCACGGGTCTTGGCGCTCTTGAGGCTGTTGCGGATCTTCATCTCAAACACTTCCGAATTTGGCCGGGGCCTATAAGGCGCGGGGCCGCGAAGGTCAACCTTCGCGCCATCCCGGCGGGTGGGAAACGGGGTTCAGCCGACGTGCTTTTCGCGGGCCTTCTCCGGCACCTTGGCGGATGCCTTCTCGCCCCCCTTGTCCGCCTTTCCCTTGTCCTCCTCGGCCTTCGCCCCGGGCTTGCCGGCCGGTTCCGCGGGCGGCTTGCCGGCGGGTTTCGGCGCCACCGCCTCGGGGCCCGGCAGTTCCACGGTGATGGCCAGGGCCGAGAGATCGGAACCCCGCTCCAGATCGACCTTCACCTTCTCCGGATTGATCGCGACATGCCGGGCCACCAGCTCCACGATCTCCTGCTGCAGCTTGGGCAGGAAATCCTCGCCGTTCCGGCTGATCCGCTCATGGCTCAGGATGATCTGCAGCCGGTCCTTGGCGGCGGCCGCGGTCTGGGGCTCCGGCTTGCGGTTGCGGAAGAAGGCGAGCCAACTCATGCGGCCCTCCCGCCGAACAGGCGCGACAGCAGGCCCTTCTTCTCCACGCCCAGGAAGCGCATCGGCCGCTCCTCGCCCAGGAAGCGCGCCACCGCGTCCTTGTAGGCCTGGCCGGCATTGCTCTCGGCATCCAGGATCACCGGGTTGCCGGTGTTGGAGGCCTTGAGCACGCTCTCGCTCTCCGGGATCACGCCCAGCAGGGGAATCCGCAGGATCTCCTGGATGTCGTCGAGCTTCAGCATCTCGCCCTTCTCCACCCGGGCGGGGTCGTAGCGGGTGACGAGCAGGTGCTCCCGCACCGGGTCCTTGTTCTCCTCGGCGCGGCGGGACTTGCTCTGCAGCACACCCAGGATGCGGTCGCTGTCGCGGACCGACGAGACCTCGGGGTTCGTCACCACGATCGCCTGGTCGGCGAAGTAGAGCGCCAGCAGCGCGCCCTTCTCGATGCCCGCCGGGCTGTCGCAGAGGATGTAGTCGAAGTCCTTGCCGAGGTCGTCGATGACCTTGCCCACGCCCTCCTTGGTCAACGCCTCCTTGTCGCGCGTCTGGGAGGCGGGAAGGATGCTCAGCGTGTCCACCCGCTTGTCGCGGATCAGCGCCTGGCTCAGCCGCGCCTCGCCGGAGATGACGTTCACCAGGTCGAAGACGACGCGCCGCTCGACACCCATGATCAGGTCCAGGTTCCGCAGGCCGACATCGAAGTCGATCACCGCCACCTTCTTGCCCGTCTGTGCCAGTCCGGTCGCAATGGCGGCGGAGGACGTGGTCTTGCCCACGCCGCCCTTGCCCGAAGTCACCACGATCACCTGCGCCATCGCGCCCAGTCCCCCTTGTCGAAACCCGTCTTACAGCATCACCGGCCCCGGCGAGTCAGCCCCATCCCGACCCGCCATGCCCCGGAACCGGCGCGTATCCCTCAGCCCAGCCTGTCGAAGCGCATGCCCTCGCCCACCAGCCGCGCCTGCACCGCCTTGCCGATCGGCGCCTCGCCCAGCCCGTCGCGCACCGCGTAGTAGCCCGCGATGGACACCAGTTCGGGGTCGAATTGCAAGGCGAAGACCCGCGCCTCGGTATCCTCCGCCCCGCCGGCCACGGCGCGGCCCTTCAGCGCCCCCCAGACATGGACGTTGCCGTCGGCGATCACCTCGCCGCCGGGATTGACCGTGCCGTTGATCACCAGGTCGCAGCCCTGGGCCCAGACCCGCTGCCCGGCCCGCACGGAACCGTCCACGATCATGGTGCGCCGGGCGGGAGGCGCCTCCACCGGGGCCGCCGGCTCGGGCGCGGGCGGGGCCTGGGTGAAGGCCGGGATCTCCTCCTTCGCCTCGCCCACGCTGCGCAGCGGCGGCAGCCCGGCCGAAAGCGCGGCCGAGCGCAGGGCGGGCGAGCCGCCGGTGGTGCCGATGGGCTGGATCGCCGCGGCGCGCAGCTCCCGGATCAGCGTCCCGAAATCCACCTGGGCGCCGTCCTCCAGGTCGTCCAGCCCGATGGCGATCGGCGCGTTACGGAGAAAGCCCGGGGCACGGCGGAACTGGTCGGCGATGGCGGGCACCACCGCCTCCACCCGCGCGTCCAGCAGGCGCAGGACCAGCAGGCTGAAATTGGCGGCTCTCAGCCGGAAAAGGTCTGCGGCCCCACCGGGACGGAGATTGGCAACCTGTGCGGACATCCGGACGCTGTCTCCCCGGGTGAAACTCTCGGGACAAGACTACACGTCCAAGGGGGGGTGGCGTAAGCCGCCTCTCGGCACAAGCGGCCGGGCCGCATGGGCATGGCGCCGGGCTGTGCCCCGGATGCCGCTCCCCCTGTCACGCGGCGGGCCGGCCAGGATGCCTTCCGGGCGGCCTCCAGGGCATGGCGGGACGCCGGAGGGAGGGCGATGGCCCGGCCACCAGGCCCTGCGGGAAGCGCCCGAGGAAGAGCAGCCCCCGCCGCCCTTCGTTCATCCGGCCAGGAAGCGCCGCGCCCCCTCGGCCATGACGCGCAGGCCCATGGCGAGGTCCTCCGGCTTCGTATCCTCGCTCCAATGGTGGCTGATGCCGCCGATCGAGGGCACGAAGAGCATCGCCGTCGGCACGTGCGGCGCCATGTACTGGGCGTCGTGCCCGGCGCCGGAGGGCATGCGCTGCCAGCCGCCCGGGGTCAGCGCCTCGGCCGCTTCGGACAGGATCTCCTGCCACCGCGGATCGCAGGGGGCGGGCTTCGACTGGCTCACCACCTCCAGCCGCGCCGTGCAGCGCTCGCGCCGGTTGCTTTCCTGCACGCCCCGGCGCAGCACCCCGTCCAGCCGCTCCAGCACCTCCACCGAGATGTCGCGGAACTGGAACAGCACCTCCGCCCTGCCGGGGATGATCGAGGCCGCGCCCGGGTCCAGCGCGATGCGGCCGCAGGTCCAGACCGTGCGCTCGCCGCAATGGCGGGGAAATTCTCCGTCCAGCCAGGCGAGCAGGCGCACCGCCGCCAGCCCGGCATCCCGGCGCTCCGCCATGGTGGTGCCGCCGGCATGGTCCTGCATGCCCTCGAAGACGATGCGGTACTGCCAGATGGCCACGATGCCGGTGACCACGCCGATCTGCTGACCGGCGCTTTCCAGCGTGGTGCCCTGCTCGATATGCATCTCCAGGAAGCCCTTGTAGCGGCCTTCCTCCATCCGCAGCCGGGGCCTGCCGGCAAGGCCCGCCTCCTGCAAGGCCTGCCGCAGCGGCTTGCCGTGGTAGCGGTTGGCGAGGCAGTCGATCTCGCTTTCCTCCAGCAGCCCGGTGAAGGAGCGCGAACCGATGAAGGAGCCGTAGTGGCCTTCCTCGTCCGCGAAGGCGATCACGTCCACCGGCAGGCCGGCGCGGGCGAGGTTCAGCGCCGAGACCACGCCCAGCGCGCCGTCGAGCCAGCCGGCCTCGTTCTGGCTCTCGATATGCGACCCGGCCAGCAGCTTCGGCCCCGGCCCGGGATGCCGGCCCAGCACGTTGCCGATGCCGTCGATCTCGGGGACCAGCCCCACCTCCTCCATCCGCGCCATCAGCCAGCGGCGGGATTCCATGTCCTGCTCGCTGAAGGTCGGGCGGTGCACGCCGGTCCGGAAGGCGCCGATCTTCCGCAGGTCGTTCAGGTCCGCCAGGAAGCGGCCGGTGTCGGGCTGGATGTTGCTCAGGCTCATGGCGGCGGAGCTTGGACGAGCGGTACCGGGCGCAGCAAGCCGCGCCATGGCGAAAATTTCCGCCGATTCCGCCCCATCCGCGTGAACTTGCCGAACCGCTGGGCCGCCGGTGCGTTGAGCACGCGCAATGCACAGGATGCGGGCACCGCTGGCAAGACGGAGGGCGGGACGGCGGTTCCGCGCCGGAGGCGCGGGCCCGGCCTGCTCACGATGGGTTGCGCCCACCGCAATGGTGGATCTCCCCAAAGGCACCTTGTCCGGGGTTCGCGCCCGCAAAATCTATGGGACAGGCCTGGCGCGGAAGCGCCTCGATCCCCACGCTCCCGCTCCGGGTTCCGGCGGAAGGTGCATGGGGCTCGGGTTCCAGGCGGTGGAGGCCGGGAGGTTCGCTTTCCCCCCGGCCAAGGCCGCCCGGAACACGCCTGCCGAGGCTGTGGAACACGGGTTGGGCAACAAAGGACTTGCTGCGCCCGCCCATGTTCCCGAACATCGTGCCACGCGGTTTCCGGCCGTGGCGGGAAAGGAAGGATGATGATCACGATTTCCCTTGTCGCAGCTGCCATCGCCGCCGCGGTTGCCGCTGCCGCCATGCAAGTGGGCGGTCAGCCTGCGCCCGTTCCTGTCCGGGTCCGTTCTTCCCGGCATCCCAGGCGCTGAGGCCGATCGGAGCGGCGGGAGGCTGCCGCCCCGTTCCAGCGCTTTCCCGGCATCCCCGCCCCATCCGCCGGCATGTCCCCGCGGTCATACCCCCTGCCCGGTTCCTGCAACCGTCGCGAGTGTGATCGGTCCCCGGTGGCCTTCCTGCCATCCCCGGGTCTAGTCTGGCATTCCGGCCGGTGGCGTGGTTTCACCCGGCCTGGCCCCCGCGCCCACCGCCGGGCATGGGACGATGCGAGATTTTCGAGAGGGATGGCGATGTCGGGTGTGTCGCGCCGGAGCGTTCTGGATGACCGTGCGGACCGCCCGCTGACGGCCCGGCTGGAGGCCATCCTGGGCCGGACGCTGCGCATCCTGGTCTGCGGCGTGGCGACCTTTGCCCTGACCTTCATCGAGCAGGTGGCCGAGATCCTGGCGCCCCTGTTCCTGATTGCCGGAATCGCCTGGTGGGTGCTGGTGAACCTCACCGCCAACCTGCACCTCGACCCGATGCTGCAAAGCGTGGTGACGCAGCTTCCCCACTCGCTCTCTCTCGGCGGCCACTACCTCACGCCGGAAGGGCTGATCCGCAACGGCGTGCTGCTGGTCGCCGTGGTCGCCGCCTGCCGCACCCTGAACGGCATCATCGCCAAGGAAACCTGAGCCGCCCCCTCCGCCGGAGCGGCGAGACTGGACAGGCGTGGCCGCCCGGTCTAGGGGCCGCCGCCTGCCAGCGAGTCCGTAGCGTGTCCCATTCCCTTCCGCCCCTCCGGACGGTCGATTTCGACTTCACCCTTCCCGAAGCCTCCATCGCCCAGTCCCCTGCCCAGCCACGCGACAGCGCGCGGCTGCTGGATGTCCGCCCCGATGGCCTCGCCGACCGCCAGGTCTCCGACCTGCCCGGCTTGCTGGAGCCGGGCGACCTGCTGGTGGTCAACGACACCCGCGTCATCCCCGCCCGCCTCCATGCCCGGCGAGGCGAGGCCGCGATCGAGCTGCTGCTGAACCGCTCCGAGGGCGGCGGCACCTGGCACGCCCTGGCCCGCAACGCCCGCCGCCTGCGGCCCGGCGACGTGCTGGCCATCGACGGCGCCCCGGAACTCGCCCCCCGCGTGGTGGAGCGGCAGGAGGGCGGCGCCGTGCTGGTGGACTTCGGCTCCGACGAGGCCGCGCTGCTCGCCGCGCTGGAACGGGCCGGGGAAGTGCCGCTGCCGCCCTATATCCAGCGCCCCGGCGGCCCGGTGGCGGCGGATCGCGCGGACTACCAGACCGTCTTCGCCGACCGCCCCGGCGCCGTCGCCGCGCCCACCGCCTCGCTGCACTTCACCCCGCGTCTGCTGGCGGCGCTGGAGGCGCGCGGCATCGGGCGGGCGACGGTGACGCTGCATGTCGGCGCCGGCACCTTCCTGCCCGTGCGCGGCGACGATCCGCGCGCGCACAAGCTGCATGCCGAATGGGGCGAGATCGCACCGGAAACCGCCGCGCGCATCAACGCCGCCCGCCGCGTCGTCGCGGTCGGCACCACCGCGCTGCGCCTGCTGGAAAGCGCCGCGCGGGAGGGTGGCACGATCGCCCCCTTCCACGGCCTCACCGAGCTCTTCCTGCTGCCCGGCCACCGCTTCCGCTCGGCGCCGGTGCTGCTCACCAACTTCCACCTGCCGAAGAGCACGCTGTTCATGCTGGCCTGCGCCTATGCGGGCACGGCGCGCGTGCGCGCGGCCTATGACCACGCCATCGCATCCGGCTATCGCTTCTATTCCTATGGCGACGCCTCGCTGCTGCGGCGGGAGGATTCCGCTCCTTGACCCTTTCCTTCACGCTCCAGACCACGGATGGCGGCGCCCGTGCCGGCACGCTGCACACCGCGCATGGCGAGGTGCCGACGCCGGTCTTCATGCCCGTGGGCACCGCCGGCACGGTGAAGGCGATGACCGCCGACGCGGTGCGCGCCACCGGCGCCCGCATGATCCTGGGCAACACCTATCACCTGATGCTGCGCCCCGGCGCGGAGCGCGTCGGCCGCCTGGGCGGGCTGCACCGCATGGTGGACTGGTCCGGCCCGATCCTGACGGATTCCGGCGGCTTCCAGGTCATGTCGCTGAGCAAGCTGCGGAAGATGGATGCCGACGGCGTCACCTTCCATTCGCATATCGACGGCTCCAAGCACCGCCTCACGCCCGAGCGTTCCATCGAGATCCAGAACCTGCTGGATGCCGACGTCACCATGTGCCTGGACGAGTGCACCCCCTTCCCCGCCACGGAGGAGGAGGCTGCGCGGTCCATGCGCCAGTCCATGCTCTGGGCCGCCCGCTGCCGCGAGGCCTTCGTGCCCCGCCCCGGCTACGGCCTCTTCGGCATCGTGCAGGGCAGCGTCTATGCCGGCCTGCGCGCCGAAAGCGTGCGGGCGCTGACGGGGATCGGCTTCGAGGGCTATGCGGTCGGCGGCCTCGCGGTCGGCGAGGGGCAGGAGATGATGTTCTCCACCCTCGACGTCACCACGCCGCTGCTGCCCCGGGACAAGCCGCGCTACCTGATGGGCGTCGGCACGCCCTCCGACATCATCGGCGCCGTCCGGCGCGGCATCGACATGTTCGACTGCGTGATCCCGACGCGCTCCGGCCGCACCGCGCGGGCCTATACCTCGCGCGGCGTGATGAACCTGCGGAACGCGAAATTCGCCGAGGACACGCGCCCCCTCGACCCGGAATGCGACTGCCCGGCCTGCACGCGGCACACGCGCGCCTATCTGAACCATCTCTTCAAGGCCGAGGAGATGCTCGGCCCGATGCTGCTGACCTGGCACAACATCCGCTACTACCAGACCCTGATGGCACGCCTGCGCGGCGCCATCCTGGAAGGGCGGTTCGAGGACGAGGCCGCGCGCATCGAGGCCGGCTGGGTCGAGGGCGCCGCCGCATCGGCCGCCGCCGCCACAGGCCAGCCCAACGCCCCTTCCGCCGGCCGCGCCCCGGCCGACCCCATGGCCGACCCCGTAGGCGACCCCGTGGGCGGCGATTCCCCGCGCGAACCCGGCCCCGCAGCGAGTGCAGACCCATGAGCGACAACGACACCTCTTCCGGCACCACCGGCCGCCCCACCCCCGGCCACGAGAGCGCGGCGGACCTGCCGCGGACCGATCCGCTGGCGGGGCTGACCATGCTCGGCCAGCACGCGCGGCAGCCCGCCTCGCCGGAGGAGGCGCGGCTGGAGCGCGTGCCGAACCCGCATCCGGGCAAGCGCTACTGCGTCCGCTTCACCGCGCCGGAATTCACCTCGCTCTGCCCCATCACGGGACAGCCGGATTTCGCGCATCTGGTGATCGACTACGTGCCCGACGGATGGCTGGTGGAGAGCAAGTCGCTCAAGCTCTATCTGACCTCCTTCCGCAACCACGGCGCCTTCCACGAGGCCTGCACGGTGGAGATCGGCGACCGGCTGGTGCGGGAGCTGAAGCCGCACTGGCTGCGCATCGGCGGCTACTGGTATCCGCGCGGCGGCATCCCGATCGACGTCTTCTGGCAGACCGGCGCCCCGCCGGAAGGCGTCTGGATTCCGCCGCAGGACGTGCCGGGCTATCGCGGCCGGGGCTGAACGGGGCGGCTCCCCGGGCCGCTCCGGGACCGGCGGGCGGGATGCCCACCGGCCGCGAGGCCCCATGGAAGGCCCGGAGGGGAAGACCCGGAGGGGAAGGCCCCAAGGGGGGAGGCCCCAGAGGGGAGTGTATTCGGGCGCTATCCAGGGGCGGCATTCCCGAGGGCCATGCCCCCCGGAAGGCCGCCCTCCGTATCAGTCGATCTGGTTCAGGTCCTCGGCCAGCACCACCATCTGGATGGCATAGGAAACCTCGCCATCCTCGGCATCGCGGTGGATGGTGCCGATGAACTCGTCGCCGATCCGCAGCTCCACGCTGCCGCCGCGCCGCTTCGGCGCGGCCACCACGATCTGCTGGTTGTTGAACTGCTTGCGCAGATGGGCCTGGACCTGGGCGATCTCGGCAGGGGTCATGAAACAATCACCGTGACTTGAAGAAAAGACGTCTGGACCGGGGGCAGATAGTCCCTTCGGCCCGCACATGGAATGCCCAAACGGGTAATGGATTCCGCGCGGAACCGATTTGTTCCGCCTGTGGCCGCGCACCGCATGCCCTTTTCCCGCCCCTCCGGTGGCCGCCATGCGGCCCGCGCGGCTTGTGCCTGCGCGCCGCCGCGTCCAGGCTTTTGGGCAGGAACCAGAGCCCAAGAATCCGCCAAAGGGAGCGAGAAACCGCCATGCTGATCGCCCGCGATCGCCTGCAAACCCTCACCGCCAGCATCTTCCAGGCTGCCGGCAGCACGCCCGAGGAAGCCGCGACCGTCGCCGCCGATCTGGTCGAGGCCAATCTCAAGGGCCATGACAGCCATGGCGTCGGGCTGATCCCGGACTACCTCCAGGACCGCAGGGATGGGTTCCTCGTTCCCAACACCCCGCCCCGCTTCCTGCGCGACGACGGCCCCTTCGCCGTGGTGGATGCGCGCGACGCCTTCGGCCAGGTGATCGGGCGGGAGGTGATGCGCTGGGCCATCGGCCGCGTGCGCACCACCGGCATCGCCGTGGCGGCGATCCGCGACTCCCACCACCTCGCCCGCATCGGCGCCTTCGGCGAGATGGCCGCCGCCGCCGGGCTCGTCTCGATCCACTTCGCCAATGTGCGGCTCGGCCCCAGCTATTTCGTCGCCCCCCACAACGGCAGCGACGGGCGGCTGCAGACCAACCCCTTCTGCATCGCCGTGCCCTGTGGCGAGGGCCAGCCGCCCCTGGTGCTGGACTTCGCCACCAGCGCCATCGCCATGGGCAAGGTCCGCGTCGCCCGCAATGCCGGCAAGACGCTGCCCGCCCCCGTGCTGCTGGATGCCGAGGGCCGGCCGACGGACGATCCCAATGCCCTCTACGGCACGCAGGACAGCGGCGCCGGCAATGCCGACGGCAAGGGCGCCCATGGCTCCCTGCTGCCCTTCGGCGGGCACAAGGGCTTCGGCCTGTCGCTGATGTGCGAGGTTCTGGCCGGCGGCCTCAGCGGCGGCGGCCCCAACACCGGCGACGACACCCCCCGGCGCGGCATCGTCAACAACATGCTCAGCTTCGTCTTCGACCCCGCCCGCCTGGGCGACGTGGCGGCGTTCCAGCGCGAGGTCGCGGCCTGCATCGCGCATGTGAAGGCCTCCCCGCCGCAGCCGGGCGAGGAGGTGCTGGTCGCCGGGGAGCCGGAGCGCCGGACCATGGCGCAGCGCCTCGCCGAGGGCATCCCGATCGACGAGACCAGCTGGGCGGGCATCGTGGCCGCCGCCGCCACGGTAGGCGTGCGCGCCGAGGGGTGACGGAGACCGGGACGGCGGGGTCTTTCCCCTATCGCCCGCCGAGATAGGCGATCAGCTCCGCCCGCTCCCGGGCGTCCTTCAGGCCGGGAAACGCCATCCGGTTCCCGGGCGCGAAGCCCTGCGGGTCGCGCAGCCACGCATCCATCCGCGCCGGGGTCCACACCCCGCCCGCCTGCCGCAGCGCCTGGGTGTAGCCGTAGCGCGGCCGGTTGCCCGCCACGGGCGCCCCCATCACCCCGTGCAGGTTCGGCCCGTTCAGGTCCGCACCGCCCGCGCCGATGGTGTGGCAGGCGGCGCAGCGGCGGAAAAGGCGCGCCCCCGCCGCCGGCTCGGCCCCGGCCAGCAGCGCCTCCAGCGGCTGGCCGGCATCGCCGCGCCGGGCGGGCGCCTCCTCCCCCGGGCCGCCGGGCACCAGCAGGGCCAGCGCGCCCGCGCCGAGCATGGCGGCGGCCAGCCAGAGCAGCAGCAGGGCGCGCGAGCGGGTCATGGCGGCTTCGCACCCGTCCCGGCCATGGCCTCGGCCCCCGTCCTCACGGGCCGACGAGCTGGCCGCCATCCACCACGATGCACTGCCCCGTCACCCAGCTCGCCCGCGACGAGGCCAGGAAGGCGACCACCTCGGCCACCTCCTCCGGGCGGCCCAGCCGGCCGAAGGGGATCGTGGCCAGGGTGTCGGCATAGAGCCTCTCCCCCGCCAGCCGCCGCTGCTCCCACATCCCGCCGGGGAATTCGATGGAGCCCGGCGCCACGCAGTTCGCGCGGATGCCCCGGCGCGCCAGCACCTTCCCCTGGCTGCCGGTGTAGTGGATCACCGCCGCCTTCACCGCCCCATAGGGCGCCGAGCGCGCCGAGGCCCGCATCGCCGAGATCGAGGCGATGTTGACGATGCTGCCGCCGCCCCTCTCCCGCGGCGAGGCCTCCAGGAAGGGCAGCGCCGCGTGGCTCGCCCGCACCACCGCCATCACATCGACATTCAGCGAAGCCGCCCAGCCCGCCTCGTCATCCGACATGCCGAAGCCCGAGGCGTTGTTCACCAGCACGTCGATCCCCCCCAGCGCCGCCGCCGCCTCGGGGATGTAGCGGACGATGTCCGCCTCCCGCGACAGGTCCGCCACCCCGGCATGGGCCGGGCCGCCGAGCGCCGCGATCTCCCGCCGCGTCTCCTCCAGCGTCCCGGCGCCGCGCGCGCAGATCGACACCGCCGCCCCGCGCGCCGCGAAAAGCAGCGCCGTGGAACGCCCGATGCCCCGGCTGCCGCCCATCACCACCACGCGCCGCCCCGCGAATTCCTGTTCCATCAGTCCGGACTCCCTTTCAGCCACCACCGCCCGGCATGACTCCCCCGCCGGGCCGCGTCCATCCTTGCAGCGCGGTGCCGGGGGCGACAGATAGGGCCGGAACCATGCCCGTCACCCTCGCCCCATCCCGGCCCGCCGCTGCCCCGCCGGCCCCCGACGCCGCCCGCGATGCCATCCGGAACGAAGCCCTGCGGCTGGGCTTCGACGCGGTGGGCTTCGCCCGGGCACATCTCGGGCCGGAGGTGCGCGAGCGCCTCGCCGCCTTCCTGGAGGCCGGGATGCATGGCGAGATGGGCTGGATGGCCGAGCGGGCGGAACAGCGCAGCCATCCCCGGGCGCTCTGGCCCGAGGCCGTCTCGGTGGTCAGCCTCGGCATGAACTACGGGCCGGAGGACGACCCGCTCGCCAGCCTGTCCCGCCCCGACCGCGGCACGGTCAGCG
The DNA here is from genome assembly GCF_002754815.1 of Roseomonas sp. FDAARGOS_362. GTDB lineage: Bacteria > Pseudomonadota > Alphaproteobacteria > Acetobacterales > Acetobacteraceae > Roseomonas > Roseomonas mucosa. The sequence goes on from NZ_CP024588.1 coordinate 1,348,744, forward strand.
TCTATGCCCGCCACCGCGACTACCACGACGTGGTGAAGAAGCGCCTGAAGGCCCTGGCCCGCTGGATGGTGGACCGCTTCGCCGGCGGTGAATCCGCCATGGCGCTCAAGGTCTTCGTGGACACCGCCCCGGTGGCCGAGAAGCCGCTGGCCCAGCAGGCCGGGATCGGCTGGCAGGGCAAGCACAGCAACCTCGTGTCCCGCGCGCACGGCTCCTGGCTCTTCCTGGGCGAAGTCTACACCACGCTCGACCTCGCCCCGGACAGGCCGGAGACGGATCATTGCGGCCAGTGCCGCCGCTGCCTGGACGCCTGCCCGACCGGCGCCTTCCTCGGCCCCTACCGGCTCGACGCCCGCCGCTGCGTCTCCTACCTCACCATCGAGCACAAGGGGCCGGTCCCCGAGGCGCTGCGCCCGCGCCTCGGCAACCGCATCTATGGCTGCGACGACTGCCTTGCCGCCTGCCCCTGGAACAAGTTCGCCCATACCGCCACCGAGCCGGCCCTGATCGGCCGCGAGGACCTCGCCGCCCCGCGCCTGGCGGAACTGGCCGCACTGGACGACGCCACCTTCCGCGCCCTCTTCTCGGGCTCCCCCATCAAGCGCATCGGCCGCGACCGCTTCGTCCGCAACGTGCTCTACGCCATCGGCAATTCGGCCGACCCCGCGCTGCTGCCCGAGGCACGCCGCCTCGCCGGCGATCCCGACCCCGTGGTGGCGGAGGCCGCCGCCTGGGCCGTCTCCCGCCTGGAGGACATCACCCCATGACCGACAACCTTTCCGGCGACGGCGCCCTGGTCCTGTTCAGCGGCGGCCAGGACAGCGCCACCTGCCTCGCCTGGGCGCTGGACCGCTTCGCCCATGTGGAGACGCTGGGCTTCGACTATGGCCAGCGCCACCGGGTGGAGCTGGAATGCCGCGACACCTTCCGCCGCCGCCTCGCGGAACGCTTCCCGCACTGGGCGGCGAAGCTCGGCCCCGACCACACCCTGCCGCTGGAGGCACTGTCCCAGGTCTCCGACACCGCCATGACGGCGGAGATCGCGATCCGGATGCGCGAGGACGGGCTGCCCAACACCTTCGTCCCCGGCCGCAACCTGCTCTTCGTCACCTTCGCCGCCGCCCTCGCCTATCGCCGCGGGCTGCGCCACCTCGTCGGCGGCATGTGCGAGACCGACTATTCCGGCTATCCCGACTGCCGCGACGACACGCTCAAGGCCCTGCAGGTCGCCATCAACCTCGGCATGGAGCGCCGCTTCGTCCTCCACACGCCGCTGATGTGGCGCGACAAGCCCGCCACCTGGCGCCTCGCCCACGACCTCGGCGGGCAGGCGCTGGTGGAGATGATCGTGGAGGACTCCCACACCTGCTACCTGGGCGACCGCACGCATCGCCACCGCTGGGGCTATGGCTGCGGAACCTGCCCCGCCTGCGAGCTGCGCGCGCGCGGCTGGGAAGGCTTCGTCGCGCAGCCGCTGGGCTGAGGGAAGCCCGGCGGCGCGGGCCGGGTCCGGGAGCCGGGTCCCCGGGATGACGCCCCCGGTGGGGCACATGACTGCGGCGCGGCATTTGCAAGCAATTCTCACTTGCTAAACGCCGCGCCAGGAGCGAAAGACAGCCCGACATTGCTGCGGCGCCATCTTTCTTCCCCAGCCGGGACTTCCCTGGGCCGGGGCAGCGGCGCCGCGCCCTTGTGCGTCGCCTTTCACCGGAGATCCGCATGCCGCAGCCCCGAACCCGGAACAGCCTCCTCCGGTCCGGCCGCGCCAACGCGGAAAGCCCCTCCGCCTTTCCTGCTGCGCCGCGGCGCGGAAGCGGCGTGAGGGCGGCTGCGTCCCGCCTTCTCACCGCCGCCCTCTCCCTGACCGCCGCGACCGCCCTGGCCCTGCCGGCCGCGGCGCAGCAGGATGCCGCGAAGCCCATCACCCTGGAGCTGAACCGGCTGGAGCCGAAGCCCGACCTGCAGCCGCCCGGCTGCCGCGCCTGGCTGCTGATGCGCAACCCCGGCGACACCGCCCTGGACCCGCTGCGGCTGGACCTGATCCTCTTCGGCAAGGACGGCGTGATCGCCCGCCGCCTGGCGCTGGATGTCGGCCCTCTGCCCGCCAGCAAGACGCTGGCCCGGATCTTCGACCTGTCCGGCCTGCCCTGCGACGGCATCACCGGCGTGCTGCTCAACGACCTCCTCGCCTGCGGGCCGGAGCCGGAAGGCCGCAGCGCCTGCCTGCCGCGGATCGCGACCTCGTCGCGCGTGCCGGGCGTGGGCTTCGACAAGTGACGCAGCCCGCCCCCTTCACCGAAACCCCGAGACGGAGGGTCTGACCCATGAATCCGGATGCCGCCCTTCCCGCCGCCGCCCTCCCCGCCGTGCCGGTGCCGCCGCCCCACGACCTGACCATGCTGGGCCTGTTCCTGCAGGCCGATATCGTGGTGAAGGTGGTGATGCTGCTGCTGATCCTGGCCTCGGTCGCCTGCTGGGCGATCATGGTCGAGAAGACCATCACCCTGGGCCGGCTGCGCCGCCAGGTCCGCAGCTTCGCCCGCATCGTGCATGACGGCCTGCCGACCGGCACCCCGGTGCAGCAGGACGGGCTGGCGGGCGAGACCCTCCAGGCCGGCCTGCGCGAATGGCGCGAGGGCCGCGAGGAGGACGAGAGTCGCGCCGAGTTCCGCGACCGCATGGAACGCTCCATGCGCGGGATGCTGACCAAGGCGCTGCGCCGCGCCGAGCCGGGCCTGCCGATCCTGGCTACCACCGGCTCCGTCGCCCCCTTCGTCGGCCTGTTCGGCACGGTCTGGGGCATCATGAACAGCTTCCAGGGCATCGCCGCCAGCAACGACACCTCGCTCGCCGTGGTGGCGCCGGGCATCGCCGAGGCGCTCTTCGCCACGGCGATCGGCCTCTTCGCCGCCATCCCGGCGGTCATGGCCTATAACCGCTTCAACGTCGCCATCGCCCGCATCCGCCAGGAAGGCGCGGCCGCCGCCGGGGACCTGGCCGCCAACCTGTCGCGCCGCGCCAACACCCGCCTGCGCGCCGCGGCGGAGTAGGGCATTCCACCATGGCCTTTGCCGGACCCGATCTCGGCGGCGACGAGGACGACGCGCGCCCGCTCGCCGAGATGAACGTCACGCCCCTGGTGGACGTGATGCTGGTGCTGCTGATCATCTTCATGGTCGCCGCCCCGATGATGGTGGTGGGCGTTCCCGTGAACCTGCCCAAGACCTCCGCCGCCCGCGTCGCCGCGCCCAAGCCGCCCGTGGTGCTGACCGTGAACCGCGAGGGCCGCACCTTCATCAAGCAGGACGAGGTGCCCGAGGCCGAGGTCGGCACCCGCATCAAGGAAGCCCAGGGGGATGACCCCGACACCCCCGTCTATGTGCGCGGCGACCGCGACACCCCCTATGGCGTGGTTCTGCGCGTCATGGGCCGCATCACCGCCGCCGGCATCTCCCGCGTCTCGCTGATCGCCGAGGCGGAGCCGGGCACGCCCCCCGTCCAGGCGCGCTGATCCTATGGCAACGCGCGCGCAGGTCCTCGGCTGGGGGACTTCCCTGGTGCTGCATGCGGCGGTGGCCGTGCCGCTGTTCCTGACCCCCGAGCCCCCTCCTTCGGCCGCCGAGGTGGAGATGCCGGTCGAGCTGGCGGTGATGGCCCCCCAGGAAACGCCGGACAACCCGGCCGAGGCCTCGGAGCCCGCCGCGGCCCCGCCGCCCGCCGAGACCGTCAAGGCCGTGGAGCCGCCTCCGCCAACCGAGGCCGAACCGCCCCCGCCCATGCAGGCCGCCGAGCCCCCGCCGGTGCAGACGGCCGAGCCGCCGCCCGTGACCGAGCCGGTGAAGCCGGAGCCGGCGGAGGTCGCCGAGGCCCCGCCACCCGATCCGGAGCCGGCGCTGGAGCCCCTGCCCGAACCGCCGCCGCCGGCACCGCCGCCGCCGCCGCGTCCGGCGCCCCCCGCCCGACGCCGCCCCGCCCCGCCCCGCCGAAGCCGGCCCCGCCGCGCCCCACCGTCACCGAGGCGCCCCCGGCCCGCGAATACACCCCCCGGCCACCACCGCCGCGCCGGCCGCCCCGTCGCGCCCGCGCATGGCCGCCGCCGGCCCGCCGCCGAACTGGACCGGACGGCTCTCGGCCGCGATCAACCGTGCCAAGCGCTATCCGCGCGAGGCCGAGATGCGCGGCATCCAGGGCGTCGTGGTCGTGACCTTCGCCATGCGCCGGGACGGGACGCTGATCTCGGCCCGGGTGTCCCGCAGCAGCGGCAGCGAGCTCCTCGACGAGGCCGCCGTGGAAACCTTGCAGCGCGCCTCCCTGCCGCCGGTGCCGGAGGAGTTCAGCGACGACACCTTCAGCGCCGCGGTGCCGATCAGCTTCAGCGTCACGCGGCGCTGACGCCGGGCCTCATGTGAGGGGCGGAACACACCGGCCCACCGGCCCCTGGGCCTGCCCGGGATCCGGCGCCGCACTCCATGGCCGCCAGGACGCTGCGCGCCCCGTATCCGATGGGTTGGCACCACCGGCAGAGGCCAATGCCGAAGGCCGAACCCGCAATGCCGTGCCACAGGCCGCGGCGATCCTCTCCCCCCGACCGGGAACGGGAACGGACACCGCCACCGCAAACGCCCCTTGCTTCACCATCCACGCCGCGCTATAGGAATAAAATCAACACAGCACCGCGCATTCCACAGCATCGCCTATCCATGCGCTCTGTCTCGCGGGATCGCACACGGCATCCCTCCGGGCAAGCAAAGGCTTAAAATCCTAAAGCACTAAAATACCAAAGTCCTGAGGCGACCCGGTGGAGGGAATGGTGAAACCCCTCCCCCAGGCCAGGGGCTCATCGCCAGGCAACCTCTTGCCGAAGCAGGGCACCGCGCAAGAAAAAACCCCCGCCATCGCTGGCGGGGGGTTCTTCGTCACGGTCCGGTCCGGCCCCCGCCAAGGCAGGGGCCGGTCCTTCACGCCTGCGAAATCAGGCGCTGGCCTTCATGATCTCGTCGGCCACGTTGCGCGGCACCGGATCGTAGTGGTGGAACTGCATCGAGAAGGAGGCGCGCCCCTTGGTCATGCCACGCAGGTTGGAGATGTAGCCGAACATCTCCTTCAGCGGGACATGCGCCCGGACGATGACCGAGGTGCCGGCCATGTCCTGCGACTGGATCACGCCACGGCGGCGGTTCAGGTCGCCCACCACGTCACCGACATGGTCCTGCGGGGTGGTGACCTCCACGTCCATGATCGGCTCCAGGATCACCGGGCCGGCCTTCTTCATGCCTTCGCGGAAGCAGGCCTTGCCGGCGATCTCGAACGCCAGGGCGGAGGAGTCGACATCGTGGTACTTGCCGTCCAGCAGGGTGAACTTGAAGTCCACCGTCGGGAAGCCGGCGAGCACGCCGGTGTCGGCCTGGACCTTGATGCCCTTGTCGACCGCCGGGATGTACTCCTTCGGCACCGTGCCGCCGACCACGGCGTTCACGAACTCGATGCCCGTGTTCCGCTCCAGCGGCTCGAACTGGATCTTCACCTCGGCGAACTGGCCCGAGCCACCCGACTGCTTCTTGTGGGTGTAGGTCTCGGTATGCGCCTTGGTGATCGTCTCGCGATAGGCCACCTGCGGGGCGCCGATATTGGCGTCCACGCCGTATTCGCGGCGGAGGCGGTCGATGATGATCTCCAGGTGCAGCTCGCCCATCCCGGACAGGATGGTCTGGCCGGTCTCCTGGTCGGTCTTCAGGCGCAGCGAGGGATCCTCGCCGGCGAGCTTCTGCAGGCCAAGGGTCATCTTCTCGATGCCCTCCTTGGTCTTCGGCTCGACGGAGATGTCGATCACCGGCACCGGGAAGGCCATGCGCTCCAGCACCACCGGGTCCTCGGCGGAGGCCAGGGTGTCGCCGGTGCCGGTGTCCTTCAGCCCCACGAAGGCCGCGATGTCGCCGGCGAAGACCTCCTTGATCTCCTCGCGCTTGTCGGCATGCATCTGGAACATGCGGCCGACGCGCTCCTTGTTGCCCTTGGTCGTGTTCAGGACCTGGTCACCGGAGCGCAGCACGCCGCGATAGACGCGGACGAAGGTCAGGTTGCCGTACTTGTCGTTGATGATCTTGAAGGCCAGACCGGCGAAGGGCGCGTTCTCCTCGGCCGGGATCACGCGGCGCTCGGCGTCCTCGTCCTGTCCCTCCTCGGGGGCGACCTTGATGCCCTCGATGTCCACCGGGCTCGGCAGATAGTCCACCACGCCGTCCAGCAGCGGCTGCACGCCCTTGTTCTTGAAGGCGGAGCCGCAGAAGACCGGGCGGAACTCGCCGGAGATCGTGCCCTTCTTGATGCAGGCCTTCAGGGTCGCGACGTCCACGTCGCCCGTCTCGAAGTACTGCTCCATCGCCGCGTCATCCATGCCGAGCACGGTGTCGAGCAGCTTCTGGCGGTACTCGTCCGCCTTCTCCTTCAGGTCGTCGGGGATCGGGGCCTCGTGGTACTTGGCGCCCAGCTCGTCGCCTTCCCAGATCAGGGCCTTCATCTCGACCAGGTCGACGACGCCCTTGAGGTTCTCCTCGATGCCGATCGGCAGCTGCAGGGCGACCCAGTTGATGCCCAGCTTCTCGGTCAGCGTGTCCGCGGCGCGGTAGAAATCGGCGCCCGTGCGGTCCAGCTTGTTGATGAAGATGATGCGCGGGACGCTGTAGCGGTCGGCCAGGCGCCAGTTGGTCTCGGACTGCGGCTGCACGCCGGCCACGCCCTCGATGATGAACACCGCGCCGTCGAGCACGCGCAGCGAGCGGTTCACCTCGATGTTGAAGTCGATATGGCCCGGGGTGTCGATGACGTTGATGCGGTAGTCGTGCCACACGGCCGTCACGGCGGCGGAGGTGATCGTGATGCCACGCTCCCGCTCCTGCTCCATGTAGTCGGTCGTGGTGTTGCCGTCGTGCACCTCACCGATCCTGTGGGACTTGCCGGTGTAGTAGAGGATGCGCTCGGTCGTGGTGGTCTTGCCGGCGTCGATATGCGCCGTGATCCCGATGTTCCGGATCTTGTCGAGCGGGGTACGCGCCACGGTGGGCCTCCAAAAGCTCGCGGCGCCTGCCGCGCGGGTAAGCATTGCGGCGGGACCGGGGCGGCTCCTCGCCGCCTCGCCCGCCAGACTGGTTCTCACTCAAGGGTTCTGGTCCGTCCCGGGGTGCCCCCGGGAGGGTGGACCCGGGGATGAACCCGGGGGATGCCGGACCCCCGCTATCGCGGTGGCACATTTGCGCTGCCGGAGCCGGAATTGCAAGCATCCTCGGCCCCTCCGGCAGCACTCCGGCCGTGGAAACGACGCCCGGATGCCCTGCCGCGCCGGTCAGTCGTCCCGGTGGACGCGCTCCATGCGCTCGTGGCGCTCCTGCGCCTCGATGGACAGGGTGGCGATCGGGCGGGCCTCCAGGCGCTTCAGGCCGATCGGCTCGCCGGTCTCCTCGCAATAGCCATAGGTGCCGTTCTCGATCCGCTCCAGCGCCATGTCGATCTTGCTGATCAGCTTGCGGGCACGGTCCCGGGTCCGCAGTTCCAGGGCCCGGTCGGTCTCGACACTGGCCCGGTCGGCCAGGTCGGCCTCGATGATGCCCCCCTGGCCCATGGAGCTCAGCGTCTCCCCGGCCTCCCGCAACAGATCCTGGCGCCAGCGCAGCAGCTTCTGCCGGAAATACTGCAGCTGCTGAGGGTTCATGAAAGACTCGGATTCGGTCGGACGATAATCCGGCGGTAGGGTCACCAGCATCACGTACATCCCTCAGTCTTCGTGAGCCCCGGCGGCATTCCCGGTCCACGAAACCGTGAGCCTCATACAAGGCGCATGGCTGCCAAGCCAAGAGGGCAGTTGAGATGTTTCAGAGACAGGGTGGCTCAGGCACCACGCCCGCGAACCTCCAGGCGGGCCAGCTCTACCTTCGCGCGCAGGGAAATGGCGGCCAGGGCCTCCGCCAGGTGGGGATCCGGCGGCATTTCGCCTTCCGACAGCCCGGCCAGCCGCCGCAGGCGGTCGGGATCCGCCCGGCCCCGCAGCAGGTCGGCCTGGAAGCCGGCCAGCTCCTCCAGCATCGCCGTGCCCCGCCGGGCCGCCCGCCGGTCGCGCTCCCCGTCCTGTTCCCCGCCCTCCTGGATCGCCAGCAATCCGGCGGCGAGGACCGGCAGGGCGCCCTCCGCCGCCGCGGCCTGGGCCTCGCCACCCTCCGCCAGCCGGAAGCCGCCGCCCCGCCCGGCGGCACGGCGCGGGCCGAGGGCAGCGGGGGTGGATCGTGTCTCGGTGACGCGCTGGATCATCCGGGCTCCTTTTGCCGCCGGGCTGCGGTTTTGGCCGGGGTGGCGGCAGCTTCTGCCGCGCTGCCGCCACCCCGTTCCTGGCACGGCGGTTGCGCTGTGCCGTGGCGTGATGCGCCCTATCCTCCCCCGAACCGGTTTCCGAACGGCAAACATGGCCGGATGCGGATTCACCCAGGCGCGGCCGGCCCGCGCCTTCCCTCTCCTGGTCCGGCCCTTGATGGCGCTGGTCCTGACCCTGGCCCTGGCCTTTCTGGCTCCCCCTGTCCAGGCCCAGGTACGGATCAAGGACATCGCCGATGTGGAGGGGGTGCGGGACAACCAGCTCGTCGGCTACGGGCTGGTGGTCGGCCTGCCCGGCACGGGCGACAAGCTCCGCTCCGCCGTCTTCACCCGCCAGTCCCTGGTCGGCATGTTGGAGCGCCTGGGCGTCAACACCCGCGACAACGAGAAGCAGCTCGACACCAAGAACGTCGCCGCGGTGATGGTCACGGCGAACCTGCCCGCCTTCGCCCGCCCCGGCTCGCGCATCGACGTCGCGGTCTCCGCCCTGGGCGATGCCTCCAACCTCACCGGCGGCACGCTGCTCGTCACGCCGCTGCTGGGCGCGGATGGGGAGGTCTATGCCGTGTCCCAGGGCGCGCTCGCCACCGGGGCAATCGGAGCCCGGGGGCAGGCCGCCTCGGTGCAGCGGGGCGTGCCCACCGCCGGGCGCATCGCCAGCGGCGCGGTGGTGGAGCGCGAGATCCCCTTCGAGCTGGCCGGGCATGACCGCGTCCGCCTCGGCCTGAGGAACCCGGACATGACCACGGCGCGCCGCATCGCGGGGGCGATCAACGCGCGCTTCCCCGGCCTTGCCACCGCCACCGACCCGCGCACCGTGGTGATGATGACGCGCGGCATGGACGTGGCCGGCCTGCTGGGGGAGATCGAGCAGCTCCGCGTCGTCCCCGACCAGTCGGCCAAGGTGGTGATCGAGGAGGCCTCCGGCACCATCGTCATGGGCGCCGATGTGCGGATCTCCACCGTCGCCATCGCCCAGGGCAACCTGACCATCCGCATCACCGAGACGCCGCAGGTGAGCCAGCCCGCGCCGCTGTCCAACGGCCAGACCGCGGTGGTGCCGCGCACCGGCATCGAGGTGGACGACCAGAACGGCCGCCGCCTCGGCATCCTGCCGCGCTCCGTCACGCTGCAGGAGCTGGTGAACGGGCTGAACTCCCTGGGCGTCGGGCCGCGCGACATGATCACCATCCTGCAATCCATCAAGGCGGCGGGCGCCTTGCAGGCCGAGCTGGAGGTGCGCTGATGGGCCCCACCCTGCCCGCCACGCTGTCCGGCCAGCCTCCGCGCGCGGAGGCGATGCGCGAGGCCGCGCGGAAGTTCGAGGCGCAGGCCCTGGGCGCGCTGCTGCAGCCCGCCTTCGCCACCGTCAGCGGCGGCAGCTTCGGCGGCGGCGCGGCGGAAGGGCAGTGGCGGCCGATGCTGGTGGATGCCTATGCCGAGGCCTGGAGCCGCCAGGGCGGCATCGGCCTCGCCGCCTCGGTGCTGCAGGAGATGCTGCGCGCCCAGAGCGCGAATGCCAGCGCGAATGCCAGCGCGAGTGCCAGTTCGAGTGCCGGCGCGGGCGGTGGAACCGGGACGGACGCCGCGAACCTTTCCTCAACCTTGGAGGGTGGAGAATCCCCCGCATGATGATGCAGTCGCTGATCACCGCCGGCCAACGCCTCGCCGAGGCCCTGGCCGAGGAGAACGAGGCCCTGGCGCGGCTCGACCTGCTGCGCGCCGCGAAGCTCGCGGATGCCAAGATCCGGGCCTCCGAGGCCTTCTCCGCCGCGCATGTCGCCGTGCACCGGACGGGGGCGCGGATCGCCGACGAGACCCAGCGCGAGGAAACCGAACAACTGTCCCTGCGCCTGAAGGACCTGTCAGACGAGAACCGCCGCCTGCTGGAACGCGCCATCGCCTTGCAGGCCAAGGTGATCGAGACCATCGCGGGCGCCGCCCTGCCCCATGCGCAGCCGGTCACCTACACCACCGGCGGCCGCCGCGCGCCGCTGCGCCCGGTGCCCTTCCTGAGCATCGGCACCCGCGCCTGACCCCCTTTTCCCGGCACCGCCGATGCCCGGCGGCCGCGCCGAACAATCGCGCGAGCCGCCCGGGGAATGCCGTGCCCGGGATGGCGCGCCGTTCCGGCCTGCGGCATAGCCAGGGGCATGGGAGATGACGACGCCTGGACGATGCTGATGCGCGCGGCCCGCGGCAGGTCGCCACCGCCGGACCATCCGCTCGCGCACCTCTTCATGCCGCTGCTGCGTCCCGCCGGAAACGGGGCCGGCCGCTGCCTCGTGCTCGGCCGCCTCGCCCAGACGCTGGACGGCCGCATCGCCACCGCCTGCGGCGCCAGCCACTGGATCGGCGGCCGGGGCGACATCCTGCACACGCACCGGCTGCGCGCGCTCTTCGATGCCGTGGTGGTCGGTGCCGGCACGGTCGCGGCCGACGATCCGCGGCTCACGACGCGGGAGGTGGACGGCCCCGACCCGGTGCGCGTGGTGATCGACACGGAACGCCGGCTGGGCAGCGGCCATCGCGTCTTCGCCGGGCCACCACGCACCCTGCTGGCCTGCGCCGGGGACGCGCCGGGCGGCGACGGCACGCATCACGGCAGCGCCGAGATCCTGCGCCTGCCGCGCGACAACTTCCTGCCCGCCCTGCTGCACGCGCTTTTCGCGCGCGGGCTGCGCCGCGTCTTCGTGGAGGGCGGCGGCATCACCGTTTCCCGCTTCCTGGCCGCGGGGCTGCTGGACCGGCTGCATCTGACCGTGGCGCCGGTCATCCTGGGCTCCGGCCGCCCGGCCTTCGTGCTGCCGGAGGTCGCGCGCATCGCCGAGGGGCTGCGCTTCGCCTGGACCGTGCATCCGCTGGGCGACGACGTGCTCTTCGACATCCCTCTGGACCGGGCCAGGCCAGGCATCTGCCGGGACGCGGCGCCGGAAGCGCGGGAAGCCACGGCGTGACGGAGGCCACCGCGCTCTGGAGCGTCGCGCCCGGCCGGGCGGAGCTTCGCCGCGAGACCCTGCCCCCGCCGGGTGACGGGGAGGCGCTGGTGCGCAGCCTCGCCAGCGGCGTGTCGCGCGGCACGGAACGCCTCGTGCTTGCCGGCCGCGTTCCGGAAAGCCAGTGGGGCGTCATGGCCGCGCCCCTGATGGGCGGCGCCTTCCCCTTCCCGGTGAAGTACGGCTATGCGGCGGTGGGCGTGGTGGAGGCCGGGCCGGAACCTCTGCTCGGGCGCCGTGTCTTCTGCCTGCATCCGCACCAGGACCGCTTCGTGGCGCCAGCCATGATGTGCATTCCCGTGCCCGACCGCATCCCCGATCGCCGCGCCGTGCTGGCCGCGAACATGGAGACGGCGCTCAATATCCTCTGGGACGCCGCGCCGGTCGCGGGCGAGCGCGCCCTGGTCATCGGCGCGGGCGTGGTCGGCCTGCTCGCCGCCTTCCTGCTGTCGCGCATCCCCGGCATCGACCTCCAGATCCTGGACCGCGATCCCGCGCGGCGGGCCGTGGCGGAACGGCTCGGCCTGCGCTTCGCCGGACCGGAGGAGGCGCCGGCGGAACGGGAACTGGTCATCCATGCCAGCGCCAGCGCTGAGGGGCTCCGCCTCGCGCTCCGCTGCGCGGCGATGGAGGCGCGCATCCTGGAGGCGTCCTGGTTCGGCGATGCGGAGATCGGCCTGCCGCTCGGCGAGGCCTTCCACGCACGCCGCCTGCGCCTCCTTTCCACCCAGGTCGGCCAGGTCTCGCCCGCCATGCGCGGTCGCCGCACGCATGCGGAACGCCTGACGCTGGCCCTGTCGCTGCTGGACGATCCCAGGCTGGATGCGCTCTGCGGTCCGGTGCTGCCCTTCGCCGATCTGCCGCAGGCGCTGCCGGGGCTGCTCGAACCGCCGCCGGACCAGGATGCGCCGCTCTGCCCGGTTGTCGTCTACTGAGGCTTCCGGCGCCGTGGCGCGGGACCGGTCGCGCGCCGCACGCCGGAAGCCTTCGCCCGCTTCGCTGGCCTTCACCGCCCCGCTCTTCCGTCCGGGGCGCCCCGCCTTCATTCTGCCCGCAACCCCGGCCACACCGCCGCCCCTTTGCCTGGAGGCTCCTTCCGCGTGTACAGCCTGACCGTCGCCGACCACATCATGATCGCCCACTCCTTTCGCGGCGAGGAGTTCGGCCCCGCCCAGCGCGTCCATGGCGCCACCTTCGTCGTGGAGGCGGAGTTCCGCGCCGCGCGGCTGGATGGCGCGAACCTGCTGGTGGACATCGCCGCCGCGCGGGTCGAGCTGCGCCGCATCCTGGACGGGCTGGATTACCGCAACCTCGACGAGGTGCCGGAGCTGGCCGGGCAGAACACCACCACGGAATTCCTTTGCGCGCATATCCACGGGCTGCTCTCGGCCGCCCTGCGGGACGGGAAGCTCGGCGATGGCGGACGCGCCGTACAGTCGCTGAAGATCCTGCTGCGCGAGAGCCCGCTGGCCTGGGCCGCCTATGAAGGCGCGGTGGCATGAACATCGCCTTCCTCGTCCCCGCCCCTTTCGACGCGGTGAGCGGCGGCTACGGCTATGACCGCCGCATCACCGCCGGGCTGCGCGAGCGTGGCCATGCGGTGCGCGTGGTGGAGCTCGCCGGCCGGCACCCGATGCCCGACACGGCGGCGGAAGCCTCCGCGCGCGAGGCACTCGCCGCCTGCGCGGCGGAAGAGCGGATCGTGCTGGACAGCCTCGGCCTTCCCGCCTTCGCGCCGCTGGCGGAGGATCTGGCGGCGCGCGGCGCCATCGGGCTGATCCACCATCCCACCTGCATCGAGACGGGCCATGACGACGCCACCCGCGCGGAGCTTCGGCGCCGCGAGGAGATCCTCTATCCGCGCCTCTCGCGCCTCGTCGCCACCTCGCCGCTGACCGCCGAAAGCCTGCCGCGCAAATTCGGCGTGGAACCCGGGCGCGTCGCGGTGGTGGAGCCGGGCACCGATCCGGCGCCGCGTGCCGCCGGATCGGGCGGCGAGACCTGCCAGCTCCTCGCCGTCGGCGTGCTCGTGCCACGCAAGGGGCATGACGTGCTGCTGCGCGCCGTGGCGCGGCTCATGGACCTCGACTGGCACCTGACCATCGCCGGGCCGGATGCCGACCCCGCCTGCGCCGCCGCGCTGCGCGCGCTGGCGAAGGAGCTGGAGCTGGAGGAACGCGTCACCTTCGCCGGGCCGGTAACCGGCGCGGCGCTGGAGGCGCTCTATGCCCGCAGCGACGTCTTCGCGCTTGCCTCGCACTGGGAGGGCTATGGCATGGCGGTGGCCGAGGCGATGGCACGCGGGCTGCCGCTGGCGATCACCAAGGGCGGTGCGCTGGCGGAGCTGATGCCGCCCGGCGCCGGCGTCGCTTCGCCGCCGGGCGATTTCGCCAGCCTCTCCAAGGCGATGCGGCGCGTGATCTTCGACCGTTCGCTGCGGCGGAAGATGGCCGACGCCTCCTGGGCCGCCGGGCAGCGGCTGCCGCGCTGGGAAGACCGCGCCGATGCCTTCGCCGGGCTGGTGGAGGGCGCGGCGTGAGCGAGAGCTTCGACGCCACCTGGCTGGCGCTGCGCGAGCCTGCCGACGCCTGGGCGCGCGACCCCGCGCTGGCGGAATGCCTCGTCTCCCTGCTGCCGAAGCGGCCGCATCTGGTCGATCTCGGCGCCGGCACCGGCAGCCTGTTCCGCTGGCTGGCCCCGCGGGTCGGCGGCGCGCAGGCCTGGACGCTGGTGGATGGCGATGCCGCGCTGGTGGAGGAGGCCTTCGACACCATCGCCCGCCGCGCGGAGGGCATCGGCCTGACAGTGAGTGCCCCGAACAAGCGGACCCTGCTGGTGCACGCGCCCGGCGGCGCCTGGCGGGTGGAGGGACTGATCGCCGATCTCGCCGATGCGCCGGACTGGCTGCCGAAGCGCGGTGCCGATGCGGTGGTCTGCTCCGCGCTGCTGGACCTCGTTTCCGAGGACTGGCTGGAGGATCTGGCTGATGTGGTCGAATGCCCCTTCTACGCCGCCATGACCGTGGACGGGCGTGACCGCTTCCTGCCGCCGAATCCCTATGATGGCGTGGTGGCGCAGGGCTTCCGGCGCGACCAGCGGCGCGACAAGGGCTTCGACGGGCCGGCGCTGGGCGCCCGGGCCACGGCGGCGGCGGCACGCGCCTTCGCCGCGCGCGGCTTTGCCGTGGAGCAGGCGGGATCGCCCTGGGAACTCGGCCCCCGGCGCCATCGCGAGCTGCTGCTGGAGCTGATGCTCGGCCATGCCGATGCGGCGAGCGCCCATCTGCGGCAGCCGCGCCGCATGGAGGCCTGGACCGAGGCCCGCAGCTGCCAGTGGCGGCAGCATCGCCTGCGGGCGGTGATCGGGCATCGCGACCTGCTGGCGGTTCCCGCCGCAGGCTGATCCAACGCCCCCTCGCACCGAGGAGACTGCACCATGCCCCTTCCGAAGCCTGTTCTTCTGGGCTGCATTGCGGATGACTTCACCGGAGCGACCGGCCTCGCCTCCATGCTGGTGCGCCATGGCATGCGCACCGTCCAGGTGATCGGTGTGCCGGAGGCGCCGCTCGCCGGGGCCGGCCATGACGCCGATGCCGTGGTGGTGGCACTGAAATCCCGCGCCATCCCCGCTCCGGAGGCGGTGGCGCAGTCCCTGGCGGCGCTGGAGGCCCTGCTGGCGGCGGGCGCGCGCCAGATCCTGTTCAAGGTCTGCTCCACCTTCGACAGCACCGATGCGGGCAATATCGGCCCGGTGGCGGATGCGCTGCTGCGGCGCCTCCAGGGGGGCTTCGCCCTTGCCTGCCCAGCCTTTCCGGCGAATGGCCGCACCGTGTACCAGGGACATCTCTTCGTCGGCAGCCGGCTGCTCAGCGAGAGCGGGATGCAGGACCATCCCCTCACCCCGATGCGCGATCCCGACTTGGTGCGCGTGCTGTCGCGCCAGACGGATGGCGGTGTCGGGCTGGTGGGCTTCAGCACGGTGGAACAGGGTGCGGGGGCGATCCGCCAGGCCATGACGCGCCTCGCGGAATCCGGCCGGCGCTACGCCATCCTCGACGCGCTGACCGACGCGCATCTGGTGGCGATCGGCGAGGCCGCGGCGGCGCATCCGCTGCTCGTTGGCGGCTCCGGCGTCGCCATGGGCCTGCCGGAGAATTTCCGCCGCGCCGGGCTGCTGCCGCCGCGCGGCGATGCCGATGCCTTGCCGCCCATGCGGGGGCATTGCGCGGTGCTGGCGGGTTCCTGCTCCCGCGCGACGCTGGGGCAGATCGGCTTCGCGCGCGACCACGTGCCGGTGCTGGAACTCGACCCGCTGGCGCAGGACGGCCCGGCGATGGTGGCAGGCGCGCTCGCCTGGGTGGATGGCAAGCTGCGGGAGGACCGTCCTGTGGTGATCGCCGCCTCCGCCATGCCCGGCCGCGTGGCGTTGCTGCAGCAGCGCCTGGGGCGCGAGGCGGCGGGCGCAATGGTGGAGGAGGCATTGGCCGCGATTGCGGCGGGGCTGGTGGAACGCGGCGCCGGCCGGATCGTCGTGGCGGGCGGGGAAAGCTCGGGCGCCGTGGTGCGGCGCCTGGGTGTGCGCAGCCTGCGCATCGGCGGCGAGATCGCGCCTGGCGTCCCCTGGACCTATGCCGAGCCCGCCGGCCTGCACCTTGCGCTGAAATCCGGCAGTTCCGGCGGGCGCGACATGTTCCTGCGCGCCTTCGACAGCATGTCCTGACGAAGAAGGGGCGCCGCATCGCCGCGGCGCCCCTGGCTTCATCGGCCTCGGGAGCGGGGCCGCCCGGAAAGGCCGCTCCCGCCCGTCAGGCGCTTTGCCTTAATCCTCCTGCGGCTCGCCGTCATTGGCGACGACAGGCGGCAGGTCCATCACCGGCTCCGGCGTCGTCACCACCGCGGCGGCCTCTGCCTTGCGGCGCGCACGCGTCGCGGCGGCCTTCTTCGCGGCCTCGGAGCGCGTGTTGGTCTCGGCGGCGGCCGGCTTGGCGGCGGGCTTGCGGGACGTGCTGCGCGCCGTGGCGGGCTTCGCCGCCGTCGTGCGGGTGGCCGGCTTGCGGGCCGTGGCGACGCGGCGCGTGGCGGGCTTGGCGGCGCTGCGTGTCGTTGCCTTGCGGGCGGCGGCGGCGCGCTTCGGCGCGGCGGCTTTGGTCGCGGTGCGGGCCGGCGCCTTGCGGGCGGCAGTCGCCGTCTTCCGCGCGGCGGGCTTCTTCGCCGCGGCCGTGCGCGTGGTCGCCGTGCGGCTCGTCGTCGCCTTCTTCGCGGCCGGCTTCTTCGCCGCGGCCGTGCGCGTGGTCGCCGCGCGGCTCGTCGTCGCCTTCTTCGCGGCCGGCTTGCGCGCCGTCGTGGTGCGGGCGGCGGTCGCCGTCTTCCGCGCGGCGGGCTTCTTCGCCGCGGCCGTGCGCGCGGTCGCCGCGCGGCTCGTCGTCGCCTTCTTCGCGGCCGGCTTCTTCGCCGCGGCCGTGCGCGTGGTCGCCGCGCGGCTCGTCGACGCCTTCTTCGCAGCCGGCTTCGTTGTCCCGGCCGTGCGCGTGGTCGCCGCCTTCTTCGCGGCCGGCTTCTTCGCCGCGGCCGGAGCCTTCCGGGTGGTGGCCGTGCCACGGCGCGCGCTGGCGCTGCGGCGTGTGGTGCTCACCGCCATGGCCTGGGCCCGCGGGGCCTTCTCGCCGGTTTCTTCACTCATGACTGGTCTCCTGCTGGATTTTGAAGGTTGTCGTCTGTTGGCCTGAAACGGCAACGTGCCATGCCGTCTCCGGCTGCAAATCGCGCGAAGGGAATGTGTTGAAACGCCGGTCCGAAGGTCATCGGCCCTGTCCGGCGGATCGTCCCGGAACCTGGGGTCGCATCCGGACGTCGCATCCCGAACCTGCCTACCGGGGAGAACTGCCCGGTTGCGCGATGCCTCACCGGCTTCCATTCCGGTTCCTGGTTTCGAACCGTTCCTCGTTCCGCGACACCACCTGCTGAAGCTCTTCGCCGAAGCCGCATCCGACACCCAGCCGTGCGTCGCTTCAGACGAATCGCGCGAATCATGGCGCGTGACGCACGCTATCGGGATGCACCCGATGCTTGTCAACGAAAACGCGCGGCAACCCTGTCCAGCGCGCTTCGCCGCATATCGCCTGATGCAAGGCGCGGATACGTCCGGCGCCAGGCCGGTGCAGGTCACGCCCCTGGCGCGCCTGGGACGCAACGCCCGCGACAGGGCCCAGGGCACGCATCCCGGAGGTGGTCCGCGCCACGCTCCGACATGCCCCGGCGGTCGCGCGCGGTTTCGCTTCCTGCCTTTGTGCGAAAGGGAATCCGGCGATCCATTGGCCATGCGCGGCACTGCCCGACCCGGCCTTTCGCCTGCGCGGCGCGGCAGCGGGACAGGCCCGGCGCTTCCCGCTGCGCCTCGCTCTCGCGCTTCCGCAGCAACGGGTCTAGCGTCATGTCCATCCGCAGACACGATGACGCGATCAGCCAAGAGGCAGACCCGATGAGCCGGACCTACGACTCCCTGATCCGGGGAGAGCTGGTGCTTCCCGACCGAATCCTCGCCGATGGCTGGGTGGCCGTCAGCGCCGGCCGCATCGCGGGAATCGGCGAAGGCGAGCCGCCCGCCGCCCATGCGGTGGCCGATCATCGCGGCGATCTCGTGCTGCCGGGGCTGGTGGACGGGCATATGCACACCGGCAGCGCCGTCGGCTTTCCCGGCATCGAGGGCGCGACCATGTCGGCGGCGGCCGGCGGCGTCACCACCTGCGTGGACATGCCCTATGACGTGCCGCGCGCGGTGACGGATGCGGGCATCTTCCGCGAGAAGGTGGAGTGGGTGGAGCGGCTGGCGCATGTGGATGTCGCCCTCTACGCCACCATCCGCAAGCATGGTGGGTTGGCGGCGATCCCCGCCCTGGCCGAGGCGGGCGCCTGTTCCTTCAAGCTCTCGACCTACGAATACGACGAGAACCGCTTTCCCCGCATCGACCACATCACCATGGTCGAGGCTTTCCGGGAGATCGCGAAGACCGGGCTGATGGTCTCCGTCCACAACGAGGACCAGGAAATGGTCGAGTTCCTGACCGCCCAGGCGAAGGCGGAAGGGCGCACCGACCCGATCATGCATTGCCGCACCCGCCCGCCTCTGGCCGAGAGCATGGCGGACGGCGAGATCTTCGAGATCGGGCTGGAAACGGGTGCGCATGTCCACATGGCGCATTCCTCGATCGCCCGTGGCTTCCGCATGGCGGAGGATTTCCGGCGCGCCGGTGGCAAGGCCACGGGCGAGGCCTGCCTGCAGTATCTCTGCATGACCGAGGAGGACCTCGTCCGGCTGGAAGGCTTCGGCAAGTGCAACCCGCCCTTCCGCACGGCGGAGGAGGTGGAGCGCATCTGGGAGGAGCTGCTGGCCGGGCGCATCGCCTACGTCTCCACCGACCATGCCCCCTGGCCGCGCGAGAAGAAGGTCTACAAGGGCGACATCTTCGCCGTCGGCGCCGGCCTCACCGGCATGCAGTCCTTCGCGCCGGTAATGTACACGCTGCTGGTGGGGCGCGGCCTTTCCCCGCAGCTCATGGCGCTCTACTGCGCCGAGCGCCCGGCCCGCTTCCACGGCCTCTTCCCGAAGAAGGGCGCCATCCGTGTCGGCGCGGATGCCGATCTCTGCGTTCTGGAGCGGGGCGACTTCACCTTCGACGCCGCCGAGATCCGCGACCGCGAGGATGCCCGCTGGTCGCCCTATGACGGCCGCGAGGTCAAGGCGCGCGTCGCCGCCACCTATCTGCGCGGCGCCTGCATCTGGGACGGCCAGGAGGTGCTGGCGAAGCCCGGCACCGGCGGATTCGTGCCGCGCCAGAACCACGACACCTATATAGGGTGACGCGCGCCATGCTCCGCTTCCGCGACGCCACCGCCGCCGACCTGCCCGCCATCGTGCGCCTGATGGCCGATGACGGCTTCGGCGTGCAACGCGAGGTGCCGGCGGCCAGTGCCGATGCCGCGCTCCCCGCCGCTTATGAGCGGGCCTTCGCCGCCATTGCCGCCCTGCCCGGCTGGTCGGTGATCCTGGCGGAGGATGAAGCGGGCGAGCCGGTCGGCTGCCTGCAGTTCATGCTGCTGCCGCACCTGTCGCATACCGGACGGATGCGGGCGCAGGTGGAAAGCGTGCGCATCGCCTCCGCCCATCGCGGGCGCGGCCTGGGCACGGCGCTGATGCGACATGCCATCGATCGGGCCCGGGCGGCGGGCTGCAACCTGATGCAGCTCACCACCCATGCCAGCCGGGCCGAGGCCCGCCGCTTCTATGAGCAACTGGGCCTTTCTGCCACCCATAGCGGCATGAAGCTGATGCTGGACGATCCGGCGCCCGCATCCTGAGCATTGGCGCGGGGCGGGGCCGGGTGTACCTCCCTGCGCCATGTCACAGCGACTCATCACGGTGGCCGGCGCCCAGCTCGGCCCCATCCAGAAGGCGGAGGGCCGCGACATCGCGGTTGGCCGCATGGTCCGGCTCATGGAGCGCGCGCACCGGCACGGCGCCCAGGTGGTCGTCTTCCCCGAGCTGGCGCTGACCACCTTCTTTCCGCGCTGGTACGAGGAGGACATCGCCAATGCCGACCACTGGTACGAGACGGCGCTGCCCTCCAACGAGACCGCGCCGCTTTTCGAGGCCGCGCGGAAATACAGCATCGCCTTCCATCTCGGCTATGCCGAGAAGACGCCGGACGGGCGCCGCTTCAACACCGCCGTCTTCGTCCATCCCTCAGGCGAGATCGTCCTGAAGTACCGCAAGATCCACCTGCCCGGGCACAAGGACTACGACCCGGTCCGGCAGGTGCAGCACCTGGAGAAGCGGTACTTCGAGGTCGGCGACCTCGGCTTCCCCGTGGTCCGCGCCCCGGTCGGCGGCCAGGATGTGAATATCGGCATGCTGATCTGCAACGACCGCCGCTGGCCCGAGACCTGGCGCGTGCTCGGGCTGCAGCAGGTCGAGCTGGTCATGCTCGGCTACAACACCCCCAGCATCAACCAGGACCGGCGCGGCTTCGAGGCGCACCACCTGCGCGTGCTGCACAGCCATCTCTCGATCCAGTCCGGCTGCTACCAGAATGCCTGCTTCGGCGTCGGCGTGGCCAAGGGCGGGGTGGAGGACGGGCACGAGCTCTTCGGCCATTCCATCATCTGCAACCCGCAGGGCGAGATCATGGCCCAGGCCACCTCCTGGGACGACGAGCTGATCGTGGCGGATTGCGACCTGGACATGTGCAATCTCGGCCGCACCACCATCTTCAACTTCGCCGCCCATCGCCGTCCCGAAGCCTATGGCCGCATCGTGGAACAGGTGGGCTCGTCCGAACCACCGGTCTGGCAACCCCGCGGCGCGCGCCGCTGACACGGGGCGGGCACAGGCTCGGCAAACGGCCTGCACCGTCAGGCCAGCCAAAGTGGCCGCACGGCCCCCGCGTGGCGCGCCACCGCCCTTTGCGCCGCCGGACGGCCCTGCGGCGGATGCAGGACGGTCCTCCCGGACTGTCATGGGAACAAAGGGCATCCTGATGCGTTGCGAAGGAAACGGAACAGGAAGACCATCAGGCCATGAAACGCGTCGTCATGGCGGTTCTCGCCGCCAGCCTGGCCAGCCCTGCCATGAGCGGTGCGGCCTGGGCACAGGATGCCTCCCGGCAGGCCCAGCAGCAGTTGGACCAGGAATTCCGGCGGGAGCAGCAGAAGGACCTCCTCAACCGCCAGCCCCCGACCGCGGCGCCGCAGAACCGTTCGGATGCGATGACCCGGGCCGGCATGCTGGAGGCCGATCGTGCGCCGGATCTCAGCCAGCAGGGGGCGCCCGCCGACAACATCCGGGGGGGTGCGCATCTCCAGCGCCCGCCGGGAACCGGCCCCCAGGCGGGCGGCCCCGAGGCAACGCCCCTGCTGCAACAGGGAATCCGCTAGGTTAGGGCTTGGCGGGAGCGGGCGGGTCCTTGCCACGCGGCGCGTCTTCCGGCGGGCCATGGCCGCAAGACAACGCAGAGATGTACGCTGGCCCGGTCGCGGCTCCGCGGTCCCGGTGTTAGAGGTTCACTTCCTCCGGCGCGTATCCATGCGAGGCAGGCTTCCGTGCCCCGCCGGATGCCCGAGACCCGTTTCATGAAGGCCCCGATCCGGATGCCTGTCCTCCTGATCCTGCCGCTGCTCCTGGCGTTCAGCACGCCTGCCGCGGCCGCGATGATGGACAGCCTGTTCGACCGCAGCTTCGGCAACCTCTTCTCCGAGGATGCCCGTACCATGGGCCGCTCCAGGCCACTGCCAGGCAGCGATTCGGCCGAGCGCGAGGAGGAGGGCCGCCGCTTGCGCCGCGAAGCCTGGCTGGCGGAAAAGCCCCGGCTCCTGGGCGGCCCCGTGCCCCGCCCGACGCAGCGGAACGCCCCGGTCCGCTAGCCTAGCGTGGCGGTAGGCAGGCGCCGCTGCGGAACAAGGACCATTCCTCGCAGAGCCGGCCATCCGGGAAACGGCAGAGGCCAATCACGCTGCCATCCGCCTGCTTCCGGAGCTGCGTCGTGCCGCCCTGGTCGCGGCAGAAGACGGAGGCAGGGTTCGGCATCCCGACCGCCGCTCCCGCCGCCGTGCCCGCCACAGGCCGGGGCGCGCTCCGGCCATTCGCCTCCCTGGCCGCGCCGCCACCATCCTGCGCAGCTCCGCAGCCGGCGAGAAGGGCGAATGCCAGCCCGGCAAGGGGAAGCCCTGTCCGACACTTCATGACGTTCGTCTCCGCTTCATGCCGGTGCAACGTCGGCCCGGCCACGTGGCTGTGGCCGGGGCTCAGAGCCCGGCCTTCTCCAGCCCCAGGATCGCCAGCGCCAGGGCCTGGGCGCGCGGGACCATGCTGCCGATCTCCAGATACTCCTCCGGGCTATGCGCCAGCCCGCCGACCGGCCCCACGGAGCACAGCGTCGGCGCGCCCACGCCGGCGGTGAAGCCGCTATCGGCGCAGCCGCCGGCGAATTCGCCCTCCACCTGGAAGCCGGTTTCCGCTGCCGCGCCACGATAGGCGTCGAAGAGCCGCTTCGCCGCCGCGTCCTGCACCAGGGGCAGGAACTCGCCCTTGATGGTCAGGGTGGCCTTCGTGCCAGGCACGTAGGAGGTCGCGATGATCTCGTGGAGCTTGCCCATGATCTCCTCGCGGTCCGCCGGATCGACATAGCGCAGGTCGATCTGCCCCTGCGCATGCGGCGCCACGGTGTTCACGCTCTGGCCGCCGCTCACCAGCCCGACATTCAGCGTGATGCCGCGCTCCAGGTCGGTCAACGCATGGATCGCCACGATCTTCCGCGCCAGCTCGCCGATGGCGCTGATGCCGAGCTCGAAGTTGCCGCCGGAATGCGCGGCGCGGCCCTCGATGTCCATCACCATGAAGACGCCGCCCTTGCGCCCCGTGACCACGTTGCCGGTGGGCCGCCCCGGCTCGCTGTTGAAGACGACGCGGGCGTTGCGCGCCTCCGCCTCGATCACCGGCCGTCCTTCCGGCGATCCGATCTCCTCGTCGCCCGTGAACAGGCCGACCAGCGGACCCGGCGCGCCGCCCACCGCCTTGAAGGCCGCCAGCACGAACATGTTCATCACCAGCCCGGCCTTCATGTCGGCCACGCCCGGCCCATAGGCGCGGCCGCCCTCGATGCGGAAGGGCCGGCGTTGCGGCTCGCCCTTCGGGAAGACCGTGTCGCGGTGCCCCATCAGCAGGATGTTGCGCTGCCGGTTGCCGCTCGCCACGACGGCGCCCTCGCCAGCCTCGACCATGGCACGCAGGCAGTCGCCGAAGCGCTCGCCCGGCACCGTTTCCACAGGGATGCCGTGTTCCGCCAGGAAGTGGCGGACGATGGCGCCCACCGCGTCCACGCCCGGCTTGTCGTAGGAGCCGCCATCCGTGTTGACCATGGCCTCCAGCAGCGCGGCCATCGCGGCCTCATGCTGCTGCAGCCAATCCAGGACCCAGGCCTCGGTGCCATCGGCGGACATGCTCGCTCTCCTCGACTGCGCGGCCTGCGGTCCTAGCAGAAGGACGGCCCGGCAGCGAGGCGCCGCGCCATCGCCGGCCCCGGGGACAGGCAGTTTCCCCGGGGCCCGCGATTCACGCTTCCGGCGCGCGCGGGCTAGCCTTCCCGCCGTCGGCGGACCGAATCCGCCCGCCCGTTCGGAGAGGAAGCAAGAGCATGACGCAACGCAGGACCGGGCTCCGCCTGGCCATCGCCGCATCGCTGCTGGGTGGCGCGCCGCTGGCCGCCCAGCCGGCGCCGCAGCAGCCATCGGACGCGGTGCGCGGCATCTCGGAAAGCGCGGGCACCGGCACCTTCTCCCGCGCCGCGCAGTCCGGCGTGCCCTATACGCTGGCGCCGCAACAGCCGCAGCAGGGCTGCGACAGCTTGCGTGCCGGACTTTCCGGCGGCGAGGTCACCATCACCTCGGCCACCAGCCTCCCGGCCTCGGGCGACATTCCCGCCTATTGCCGCCTGCGCGGCGTCATCGCGCCGGAGATCCAGTTCGAGGTGAACCTGCCGGAACACTGGAACCGCCGCTTCTACATGTTCGGCAATGGCGGCTATGCTGGCGAGGACCTCGACGCCCCTGCGCGGCGCGAGACGCGCGAGGCCGCGCTGCGCCGGGGCTTCGTGGTCGCCAGCAACAACACCGGCCATGACGCGGAGCGCGAGCCGCTGGGCAGCTTCGCCGGCAGCACCGCGAAGATGGTGGACTATGCCTTCCGCGCCGTGCACCGCACCGTCGAGGAGGCCAGGCGCGCCACCGCCGCCTATTACGGCCGCCCGCCCGCCTATTCCTACTGGGATGCCTGCTCCACCGGCGGGCGCCAGGGGCTGATCTCGGCGCAGCGCTTCCCGGACGACTTCGACGGCATCCTGGCCGGCGCGCCGGTCTCGAACTTCGTCGATACCATGGTGAACTACGTCTGGAACGACCGCGCCCTGCGCGGCAGCGGCCTGACCCCCGCCAAGATGGGCACCGTGTCCCAGGCGGTGATGGCGCGCTGCGACGCCGCCGACGGGCTGAAGGACGGGCTCCTCGCCGATCCGCGCCGCTGCGACTTCGACCCGGCGCGCGACGTGAAGCAGTGCGCGGCGGGCCAGGATGGCGACGATTGCCTGACCGCGCCGCAGGCCCGCGCCATCTCCGCCATCAACACCGGCATCCGCCTGCCCGATGGCACGCCCTATTTCCACGGCTTCCCCGTGGGTTCCGAGGCCAGCGGCCCCAGCCTGCCCGGCGGCACCGATTCCGCGGGCGGCTGGACGCGCTGGATCATCCCCCTGCCCGGCCAGCCCTCGCGGCAGTTCGAATATGCCATGACCTTCATGCAGAACATGGCCTTCGGGAAGCCGCGCCCGGATTTCGAGCCTGCGAGCTTCGACTTCGCCCGCGACCCGGCGCGCATGTCCGCCGTGCGCGGCCTGGTCAACGCCACCGATACGGATCTCTCCGGCTTCCGCCGGCGCGGCGGCAAGCTGATCATGTACCATGGCTGGGCCGACACGGCGCTGACGCCGCTGATGAGCGTGGAGTACTACGAGAAGGCCATGGCGAGGAACGGCGCCTCCACGCCGGATTTCTTCCGCCTCTTCATGGTGCCCGGCATGTTCCATTGCCGCGGCGGCTTCGGCACGGACAGTTTCGACGCCATGACCTCGCTGGTCGAATGGGTCGAGGCCGGCAAGGCGCCGGACAGCATCCCCGCCGCCCAGCGTGCCGGCGACCGCATCGCGCGCAGACGGCCGCTCTGCCCTTATCCGCAGGTGGCCACCTATGACGGCAAGGGCAATCCCGACGAGGCGGCGAGCTTCGCCTGCGGGATGCCGAAATGAGGTGTGGCCGGGGGGGGCACCCCCGGCCTGTCCTCAGACGCGCGGTGCCTTCGCCGCCAGGTCGGGATCGGCCAGCGGGAAGCCCGCCGCCCGTTCGATCGCCCGCGCCGCGCGGAAGCACAGATCGTCCCGCCCCTGGGCTGCCGCCACCTGCACGGCGCGCGGCATGCCCTCGGCATCCAGACCCACCGGCACGCTGATCGCGGGCTGCCGCGTCAGGTTGAACACGGCGGTCCAGGGCGCCCAGTCGCGCCACAGCGCCTGGGTGGGGTGCAGCGTCGGCTGATCCGCCGCGAAGGCCGCGGTCGGCGTGCAGGGCGCCAGGATCAGGTCGTAGCGCAGGTGGAACTGCCCCGCCGCATGCGCCGCCTGGGTGCGCGCAACCTCGGCCCCGAGGAAATCGATGGCGCTCGTCCCGCCCTCGCGGCGCGCCACCTCCTCCAGCCCGGAATCCAGCATCCCGCGCTTGGCCTCGGGCGTCAGCGACACCATCCGCGCCAGCGCCACGCCCCAGACGCGGCCGAAGCCCTCACGCGTGTCGGGGAAGCCCGGATCGGCTTCCTCCACCAGCGCGCCTTCCTGCCGCAGCCAGTCCGCCGCCTGCTGCAGCATGGCCTCGCCATCCGCATCCAGCGGCGCGTCGAAGCCCGGGCGGCGCATCACCGCCACCCGCATCCCGCGCACGCCGCCCTCGATGCC
Organism: Roseomonas sp. FDAARGOS_362; assembly: GCF_002754815.1. Classification (GTDB taxonomy): domain Bacteria; phylum Pseudomonadota; class Alphaproteobacteria; order Acetobacterales; family Acetobacteraceae; genus Roseomonas; species Roseomonas mucosa. The sequence goes on from NZ_CP024588.1 coordinate 1,374,643, forward strand.
CTGGCGCCAGTCACGCGGCTCATCGGGCAGGCAGAAGGGGTCGCGCACATCGGCCCGCGCCATGGCGCTCAGCATCAGCGCCGCGTCGCGCACGCTGCGCGTCATCGGCCCGGCGCAGGAGACGCTGCCGAAGGCGCTGTGCGGCCATTGCGGCACCCGGCCATGGCTCGGCTTCACCCCCACCAGCCCGCAATAGGCCGCCGGGATGCGGATCGAGCCGCCGGCATCCGTGCCGACATGCAGCGGCCCGAAGCAGGCCGCCCCGGCCGCCCCGGCGCCGGAGGAGGAGCCGCCCGGCGTCCGCCGCGGGTCCCAGGGATTGCGCGTGATGCCGTGCAGCGGGCAGTCGCCCGGCGTCTTCCAGCCGAATTCCGTGGTGGTGGTCTTGCCCAGGATGACGGCCCCCGCCGCCTTCAGCCCCATCACGGCGGGCGCGTCCTCCGGCGCCGGGGTGGCGTCGGTGATCTTGCTGCCGCGCCGGGTCGGGAAGCCCGCCACGTTCAGCAGGTCCTTCACCGTCACCGGCACGCCGTCCAGCGGCCCCAGCGGCCGCCCGGCGGCCCAGCGCGCCTCGCTTTCCCCCGCCTGCATCAGGGCGCGCGGGTTCAGCGCCGCGAAGGCGTTCACCCAGGGATTGTACCGCGCCACCCGTTCGGTCACCGCCTTCAGGGTCTCGACGGGGCTGAGCGCCCGGCGTGCATAGAGCGCGAGAAGCTCCTCGGCGCTCAGCAGCGCGGGATCGGTCTTGGTCGTCATCGCTGTCACCATCGCGGCCGCATCCTGCTCCCACGCCCGCCGCAGGGATAGGCCACGTCCGGTATGGCAGTGGCGCGTATGCCAGTGGCCGCCTGGATGCCGTGCCGGGGAAGGCTGCGGCGGCCCGGCCCGCCTGCTAGGCTGCCCGCATGTCCTTTCGCCCGCCCCCCGTGGTTCCTGAACTCGATGTCGCCGATCTCGGCCGCTCCCTGGCCGCCTATTGCGACATCCTCGGCTTCCGCTGCCATGTGGCTCGGCCCGAGGAACGCTTCGCCTATCTCATCCGTGGCCCGGTTCACCTGATGCTGGAGGAAGCCGCCGGTCCCGGCCGCCGCTTCCGCACCGCGCCGCTGGAGCATCCCTATGGCCGCGGCATGAACCTGCAGATCGAGATCCCCGACGTGGACACGCTGCATGCCCGCGTCCTGGCCTCGGATCTCGGCATCGTCATCCCGCTGGAGGAGCGCTGGTACCGCCAGGACGACACCGAGGCCGGCAACCGGCAATTCGTCCTGGCCGATCCGGACGGCTACCTGCTGCGTTTCTTCACCGGCCTGGGAAGGCGGCCCTGGCGGGCGGAACGGGCCAAGCCCTGACCGCCACCGGCGGGCCCCGGGGCCGGACAGGCCGGACCCCGGGGGAGCGTGCCTCAGACGCTTTCCAGCACCTTCGCCCGGCTCCGCATCAGCGGCTGGATCTTCTGGCCGAACTTGTCCATGCCCTCGATGAAGTCGTCGAAGGTGAGCATCAGCCCCTTCACCCCCGGCATCCCCGCCGCATCGTCGAGCATCCTCGCCACCTGTTCATGGCTGCCCACCAGCGTGCCCATGTTCCAGTTGACGCCACTGGCCGAGCGCAGCACCGAGGCGGCCATGGAGGTCCCGGAAGCATCCTTGTCGTCCGCCGCGCGGCCGAACATGTAGGCCAGCGCCTCCTTGTCGGCGCCCTTGAGGTACAGCTCCCACTTCGCCCAGGCCTCCTCCTCGGTCTCCTCGGCGATCAGCATGTAGAGGACGTAGGAGCCCACGTCGCGCCCGGCCTTCTCGCCCACCGCCTGCATCCGCGCGGGCAGCGGCGCGCATTTGCGCGGCTCGTTCACGCCCTCCCCCAGGATGAAGTTGTAGTCGCAGTACTGCGCCGCGAACTCCATGCCGCGGTCGCTCTGCCCGGCCGAGACCAGCCTGATCGGCACCTGCGGCGAGGGCTTGAGCATGCAGTGGTCCATCTGGAAGAACTGGCCCTTGAAGTCGGACTCCCCGGTCTCCCATAGCTCCTTCATGATCGTCACATATTCGGTGCTGTAGTCGTAGCGGCGGCCGAAATGCACGTCGCCCGGCCAGAGGCCCATCTGGCTGTACTCGGTCTTGTGCCAGCCGGAGACGATGTTCACGCCGAAGCGGCCGCCCGAGATGCTGTCGATCGTCACCGCCATGCGCGCCACCATGGCCGGTGGCAGGGTCAGCACCGCGGTCGAGGCGAAAAGGCGGATTCTGCTCGTCACCGAGGCCAGGCCTGCCATCAGCGTGAAGCTTTCCAGCCCGTAGTCCCAGTACTCCGTCTTGCCGCCAAAGCCGTGCAGCTTGATCATCGAGAGCGCGAAATCCAGGCCATAGCCCTCGGCCTTCTGCACCACGCGCCTGTTGAGATCGAAGCTCGGCATGTATTGCGGCGAGGTTTCCGAGATGATCCAGCCATTGTTGTTGATCGGGATGAAGACACCGATATCCATGGGACGGCTCCCTCGACGGCGCTGCGCGCGGTTGCAATGCCGTACCCCTTGAGCAATCGGCGTGCCAGCCGCGCCTTCGCCGCGCGGCGGGGTGTTGACGCGGGCGCCCGCCGGTTCTCTCGTGCCGGCCTGCCCCCGAGCCAAGAGGTGACACGATGAGCGACCAGCCCCTGAAGCCCTGGGAATGGCCCGAGCCGACCTGGCGCAGGATGGTGGACCGCGCCCGCGCCGGCCGCTCCCTGGCGCCCGCCTCCTGGCCCGGCGGGGCCCGTTGCTGCGTCGCCCTCTCCTTCGACGCGGACCACGACACCACGCCGCTGCGCGACTCCGACGAGAGCCCGATGCGCATCAGCCAGGGGCAGTACGGAAGCCGCCGGGGCATTCCCCGCATCCGCGCCCTGCTGGAACGCTACGAGGTGAAGGCGTCCTTCTTCTACCCGGCGGTCTCGGCGCTGATCTATCCGGAGGAGGTGCGCGCGCTGGCCGGGGAAGGCCACGAGATCGGCATCCATTCCTGGATCCACGAGGCGAACACCACCCTGCCCCCCGGCGTGGAGCGCGACCTGACCATGCGCGCGGCGGATGTGCTGGAGAAGACCGCCGGCCGCCGCCCGGTCGGCATCCGCACCGCCTCCTGGGACTTCTCGGTCGATACGATGGACATCATCCGGGAGATGGGCCTGCTCTACGACAGCAGCCTGATGGCGGATGACGACCCCTATGAGATCGTCGCCGACGGCGTCCCCACCGGCATCGTCGAGCTGCCGCCGGAATGGATCAAGGACGACGCGCCCTACCTGAACTTCCAGCGCTTCAGCGGCCTGCGCCCCTATACGCCGCCTTCCGCCGTGGAGGAGATCTTCAAGGCGGAATTCGACGGCGCCTATGCCGAGGGCGGGCTGTTCCTGCTCACCATGCACCCGCACATCATCGGCCACCGCTCGCGCATCGCGCTGCTCGACCGGCTGGTGGAATACATCAAGGGCTTCGAGGGTGTCTGCTTCCTGACGCATGAGCAGGTGGCGCGCCACTGCCTGGAGAACGCCGCCACCCCGGCCTGACGCAAGGAGCCTCTCCGGGGGAGGCCACCCCTCCCCCGGACGCCGCTCAGCCCGCCGCCACGGCGCCGGAGCTCGGCGACATCACGTCGCTCACCCCCACCGCCTCGCCATCCTCCCAGCGGATGATGTTCGGGCAGGCATAGTTCACCGGCAGGGTGGCGTGCTCCACCAGCTCCAACCCGCCCTGGGCCGCCAGCGCCTCCAGCACGGCGGCAGGCAGGCGCGGATCGGCGTTGGTGGCGTCGGGGCTGGAGACGTCGATGCGCGGGATCGCCGCCGCCTCTTCCGGGCCCATGCCGAAATCCAGCGAACAGGCCAGCATCTGGTACACGCTGGCCAGGATGCGCCGCCCGCCTGAGGCCCCGACGGCGATCACCGGCCCGGCCTTGCCTGCCTCGGACACCGTCAGCGGCAGCATGTTGCACAACGGCCGCGCCCCGGGGCGGATCGCATTGGCCGAGCCCGGCGTCGGGTCGAACCACATCATGCCGTTGTTCATCAGCACGCCGGTCTTCGGCAGCACCATGCGGCTGCCCATCGAGGAGAGCAGCGTCGTGGTCAGCGACACCATGTTCCCCTCCGCATCCGTCGCGGTCAGGTGCGTGGTGCAGGTCTCCGCCGGCTCCGGCGGCGGGTTCGCGGCGCCCAGGCTGGTCAGCCGCTCCGCATAGGCATCGCGCATCGCCTGCGACAGGGCGGCGTACCAGGCCGCGTCCGGCGCGCTGCCCGGCCGGACCTCGGCCATCTGCCGCATCACCGCCGCCAGGGTCGGCGCCGCGGTCAGCCCGCCCGCCGACTGCACGCGGAAGCGCCCGCGCCAGTCCAGCACAGAGGCGGGCCGCAGCGTGGCGCGGCATTCCGCCAGATCGACGGCGGACACGAAGCTGCCGGCCTCCCGCAGGTCCGCCGCCAGGTCAGCCGCCACGCCGCCCTCGTAGAAGTCGCGCAGCCCGTGCCGCCGCAGCCGTTCCAGCGTTTCGGCGAGATTGCCCTGGCGGAAGAAGCCCGGATTGCCCTGGTAGGGCGGCGTCGGCGGCAGCCCGTCCGGCAGGTAGATCCGTGCGCTTTCCGGATAGAGCCGGATGATCCTCGCCGAGGCCGCCACCTTGATCAGCGTGAACCAGTCCTGCGGCAACCCGCGCCGGGCCAGCGCCACCGCCGGGCCGAGCAGCTCCGGCAGCGGCATCCCCGTGCCGAAGCGTTCGCGCAGCAGGTCGTACCCCGCCACCGAGGAGGGGATCAGCGCCGAGAGCGGCCCATGGATGTTGCGGTCGCCCTCCACCTCCGGCCAGGTGAAGAAGTCCTTCTTCAGCCGGCCGGTGAGCCTGTAGGCGGCGGGGTCCACCCCCTTCGGCGCCACCGGGCCGAAATCCACCACCTCGGCATTCTCCGCCCCGGCGCGGTGCACGAGGCCGAAGCCGATGCCGCCCAGGCCGCTGTTCCAGGGCTCCACCACGGCCAGGGCAAAGGCCGCCGCCACCGCCGCATCGGCCGCGTTGCCGCCGGCCTCCAGCACCGCCACGCCCGCCTCGGCCGCCGCCTTGCTCTGCGACACCACCATGCCGCGCTTGCCGCGCGCGGAGGGCTTGGTCACCTCCCAGTTCTGGGTGCGGTGCGGCCTGGGCTGGTAGTCGGCAAGGCCCGGGGAGGGGTTCTGGGACATCGGCATGGCGCTCCTTCGGCGCGGCAGCCTCCGCCCGCCCGCAGGGTGCCGCAACCCCTCCCGGCCCGCGAAATGTCGCAGATTTGGCCCGCCCCGGGCGGCGCGCCGCCCGGCAAGGCATCCCTGCCCCTTTGCCCGCCATCCCGAAGGCGGCTATCTCCGAAGCCAGGATCACATATCTCCGGAGGAACAGGTCATGGCGGCGAGCAGCGCCCTGCGGGTGGCCCCCGAACTGGAAGCCTTCCTGGTCAAGGAAGCCCTGCCCGGCACCGGCGTCGCGCCGGATGCCTTCTTTGCCGGGATGGAATCCCTGCTGCGCGACCTCGCCCCCCGCAACGCCGCGCTGCTGGCGAAGCGCGACGAGATCCAGGCCAAGGTCGATGCCTGGCACCGCGCGCATCCGGCGAAGCCGATCGACGCGGCGGCCTATGAGGATTTCCTGCGCGGGATCGGCTACCTCCTCGACCCGCCGGGCGAGGTACAGGTCTCCACGGCGAATGTGGACCCGGAGATCGCCACCATCGCCGGGCCGCAGCTCGTGGTGCCGGTGAACAACGCCCGCTACGCGCTCAACGCCGCCAATGCGCGCTGGGGCAGCCTCTACGATGCGCTCTACGGCACCGATGCCATCCCGCAGGAAGGGCCGAAGCAGAAGGGCTACGACCCTGCCCGCGGCGCCCAGGTGATCGCCCGCGCCCGCGCCGCGCTGGACGAGGCCGCGCCGCTGGCCCAGGGCAGCCATGCCGAGGCCAAGGGTTATGCGGTGAAGGATGGCGGGCTGGCCGTCACGCTGAAGGACGGCACGGCCACGGCACTGCGCGATCGCGCGCAGTTCGTGGGCTATTCCGGCGATGCCGCCTCGCCCGGCGCCGTGCTGCTGCGCCGGAACGGGCTGCACCTGGAGATCGTCTTCGACCGCACCAGCCCGATCGGCAGGGACGATGCCGCCGGCATCTCCGACCTGATCCTGGAATCCGCGGTCAGCACCATCCAGGACTGCGAGGATTCCGTGGCCGCCGTCGATGCCGCCGACAAGGTGGTGGTGTACCGGAACTGGCTCGGCCTGATGAAGGGCGACCTCGCCGAAAGCTTCGAGAAGGGCGGCAAGACCGTCACCCGCAGGCTGAACCCGGACCAGAGCTGGACCGCGCCGGATGGCGGCACGCTGACCCTGCCCGGGCGCTCGCTGATGCTGGTGCGCAATGTCGGCCATCACATGCTGACGGACGCCGTGACGCTGGACGGCCAGCCGGTGCCCGAGACCATGCTCGACGCGTTGATCACCGGTGCCATCGCCCTGCATGACATCGGCCCGGACGGGCGCCGCATGAACAGCCGCGCCGGCTCGGTCTATATCGTGAAGCCCAAGCTGCACGGGCCGGAGGAGGTCGCCTTCGCCGTCGAGATGTTCGGCCGGGTCGAGGACATCCTCGGCATGGCACGCAACACCCTCAAGATCGGGATCATGGACGAGGAGCGGCGAACCACCGCCAACCTGAAGGCCTGCATCGCCGCGGCGAAGGAGCGGGTGGTCTTCATCAACACCGGCTTCCTCGACCGTACGGGCGACGAGATCCACACCTCCATGGAAGCCGGCGCCGTCGTCCGCAAGGCGGATATGAAGGCCCAGCCCTGGATCAAGGCCTATGAGGACTGGAACGTGGACACCGGCCTCGCCTGCGGCCTCGCGGGCCGGGCGCAGATCGGCAAGGGCATGTGGGCCGCACCCGATGCCATGGCGGAGATGCTGACGCAGAAGATCGGTCACCCGAAGGCCGGCGCCAACACCGCCTGGGTACCCTCCCCCACCGCCGCCACGCTGCATGCCCTGCACTACCACCAGGTGAACGTGATGGAGCGGCAGAAGGAGATCGCCGCCGGCGGGCCGCGCGCGAAGCTGTCGGACATCCTGACCGTGCCGCTGGCCAGGGACACCAACTGGGCGCCCGCCGACGTGCAGGCGGAGCTGGACAACAACGCCCAGGGCATCCTCGGCTATGTCGTGCGCTGGGTGGACCAGGGCGTCGGCTGCTCCAAGGTGCCGGACATCCACGATGTCGCGCTGATGGAGGACCGCGCCACGCTGCGCATCTCCGCCCAGCACATCGCCAACTGGCTGCGTCACGGAGTCACCACGAAGGAACAGGTGACGGAGACGCTGCGCCGCATGGCGGGCGTGGTGGACCAGCAGAATGCCGGCGACGCGGCCTATACGCCGATGGCCCCCGGCTTCGACGGTCCCGCCTTCAAGGCCGCGTGCGACCTCGTCTTCGAGGGCACGGCCCAGCCCAACGGCTATACGGAGTTCATCCTGACCCGCCGCCGCCGCGAGGCGAAGGCGGGCTGATGTCCGCGCCGCGCACCGCCGGGCCCCGCCGCCTGGCGGCGCCGGAATCCGGCCGGCGCCCACCCCCCGGGTTGGCGTGGACCGGACCGGCTTCCAGCGAAGGGAACGCCGCGCCATGGGCCTGATCGTCCGGCTGATCCTCTATCTCGGCGGCAGCCTGGCCTCCGTCTTCGTGGCGGCCGGGGCGGAGAACTATTCCGTCGTGCAGGCGATGTTCGGCATCCTGGCCTTCGCCTGCATCGTCCTGGCGATCGCCCTGTTCGTCCGGCGCTGATCCGTCGGCGCCGGCGCCTCAGCCCTGTTGCAGCAGCCGGGTCACGTCCGCGCCCGCGCCGGTCCTGATCCGCTGCTCGATGCGCTTCGCCTCCAGGTCCACCGTCACCACCTCGTCCGAGGCGAGGGAAACGAAGGCCACCGCCTTGCCTGGATGCAGCGAGGCCGCGCTCGGCTTCGCGCCCAGCGGCAGGCGCCAGATCTCGCGCAGGTCGGGCCGCAGCAGGCTGACGCTCTCACGCTCCAGATCCGCGAGCAGCAGCCGTCCGTCCGGCAGCGCATAGAGGCGCAGCGGATCGCCGCCGACATCCCGCTGGTCCCTGAGCTTCATGCTCTCGGCATCCAGCACGCTCACCGTCCCGCTCCGCCGGTTGCCGACATAGAAGGCCTTGCCGTCCGGGCTCAGGCAGTTCCCTTCCGGCATCCGGCCCGTCTTCACGACCACCGGCTTCGCGACCCGGTCATAGGGCCGCACCAGGCTGACCGTACCGGATTCCAGGCCGGTGACATAGGCGCGCTCGCCATTCCGGCTGAAGGCGAAGAGATGCGTCTTCCGCCCGCCCGTGGCGGCCTGCCGGTCGGGCCGCACCGCCTTGGTGGGGTCCTCCAGGATCAGCAGCGTGTCACGCCCCTCGCTGAGCACGCCGAGTCGCCCCTGCCCGTCCATTCCAATGCCGTGCAGCCGGTTGAAGGGCGCACAGTTGATGGTGCGGACCACGCGGCGGTCGCCGAGATCGACCATGACCACGGAATGACCACCCTCGCCCGGCTTGTCGGAGCTGGGCAGGCCGTAATGGCCGACATAGGCGAAGCGCCCCGGCGCATCGACGACGAATTCATGCGGATAGGGCGGCAAGGCGACCTCGCCGACCCGCGTGCCGTCCGCCGCGTCGAAGAAGGCGAGCTTGCCGGCGTTCTTCTCCATCACCAGCAGCAGCGAGGCGGGGCCGTTGCCGCCGCCATTGCCGCCCTGCGCCCGCGCTGCCGCCAGGGGCAGGCCCGCCGCCACCGAGGCCATGCCGGCGAGCATTCCGCGTCTTTCGATCATCCGATGTGTCTCCCGGCCCCTGCACGCATGAATGGCATCCGCTGCGACCATGACGCTCGCCGGGAGAAGGGGTTGCCCCGGTAACACTCCGATTCTTGGCTCAACCCCCGGTCTCATGCTGCGTTGCAGCGATGGCGGCGGGGGCCGGGAACCTTTTGCCCCGGCCATCGGACAACGGAGAAGAACAGAACCGCATGATCGTTCCGAAGGACGTTCAGCTGCACCGCATGATGGCCCGGCTGGGGTGGCCCCTGGTGATCTTCCTGATCTGGGACGTCCTGATCGTGGTCTCCTATGTGACACTCCACCACGATTTCAGCGTCTATCTGCCGGTGCTGCCCCTGCCCCTGCTCGGCTCCGCGCTGGTGCTCTTCCTGGGCTTCCGCAACAACAGCGCCTATGCCCGCTGGTGGGAGGCGCGGACCCTCTGGGGCGCCATGGTCAATGCCTCCCGCTCCTATGGGCGCGAGGTCCTGTCCTTCCTGCCCGACACGCCGGAGGCGGTGCCGCTGAAGCGCCGGCTGGTGCAGCGGCAGGTCGCCTATGTGCACGCCCTGCGCTGCCAGCTCCGCAAGCAGGAATGCTGGGACGAGCTCGCCCGGCACATGGAGCCGGAGGAAGTCGCCCATCTCCACCGCTTCAACAACGTGCCCAACGCCATCCTCACGGGTTCCGCGCGGCTGCTCGGGGATGCACTGGAACGCGGCTGGCTGGACAATATCCGCCAGTCCCGCATCGAGGCGACGATGGTGGACATGGCCAATGCCCAGGGCGGCATGGAGCGCATCAAGAACACGCCCCTGCCCCGGCAGTACACCTTCTACCCCCGCTTCTTCGTCCACCTGTTCTGCGTTCTGCTGCCGCTTGGCCTGGTGGAGAGCCTGGGCCTCTACACCCCACTCGCCTCCACGGTGGTCGGCCTGATGCTGCTGGTGATGGAGCAGATCGGCGACGACATCCAGGACCCCTTCGAGAACACGCCGAACGACGTGCCGCTGAACGCCATCTGCCGGACCATCGAGATCGACCTGCTGCAAGCGATCGGCGAGCTGGACGTGCCGAAACCTTTGCAGCCCGTGGGCGATGTTCTGTGGTGAGAAGATCCCGGCCGCCGCAACCCGGAAATGCATATCGGGCAAACCGGGATGCGAGTTTGGCCTTGCATGGACGGACCGGACTGTTCATATTCTTGCTGTGCAGCATCACTGAGATGTGAGGCTGCATTTCTTGGACGTTTCCTCCCTAAACTTGGCGGCTCCTCGGAGCCGCCTTTCTTTTTTCGGCTCTTTCCAACCGATCCCGCGCCTGCGCGACGACCCCGCCGTGAGGCAGGAAAGGCGCTTCCGTCCCGCGACATTCCATTCCGGCAGCGAAGGGCAGGCCCGGCCTTGACCCGCCCCTTTCACCCCTGCAGCCAGGGCGGCGCCGGCAGGCCCTTGGAGGCCAGGAACTCCGGGTTGAACAGCTTGGACTGGTATCGCGCCCCGCCATCGCAGAGGATCGTCGCCACCGTGTGCCCCGGGCCCAGGTCGCGCGCCACCTGGATCGCCGCCGCCACGTTCAGCCCGGCGCTGCCGCCGACGCTCAGCCCTTCCTCCGCCAGCAGCGCATAGACCTCCGCCAGCATGGCCTCGTCTTGCACCTGCACGGCATCGTCGATCGGCGCGCCATCCAGGTTGCCCGGCACCCGCGCCGCCTGTCCGATCCCTTCTGTAACGGAACTGCCCTCGGCGTGCAGGCGGCCAGTCTTCACCCAGGAATAGAGCGCGCTGCCCATCGGATCGGCCAGCACGATGCGGATCTCGGGGTTACGCGACTTCAGCGCCCTGGCCACGCCCGCCAGCGTGCCGCCCGTGCCGCAGGAGCAGGTGAAGGCATGGATGCGCCCGTCCAGCTCGTCCCAGATCTCCGCCCCGGTGGTGCGCTCATGCACATGCATGTTGGCGAGGTTGTCGAACTGGTTCGCCCAGATGGTCGGCCCCTGGGCCGAAAGCTCCTCCGCCAGCCGGCGCGAGACATGCACGTAGTTGCCCGGATCGGCATAGGGCACCGCCTTCACCAGCCGCACATCCGCGCCGATCATGCGCAGGAAGTCGATCTTCTCGCGGCTCTGCGTTTCCGGCACCACGATCACCGAGCGCCAGCCGCGTGCATTCGCCGCCAGCGCCAGGCCGATGCCGGTGTTGCCGGCCGTCCCCTCCACCACCGTGCCCGGCCGGTAGGGGGTGAGCAGCCCCCGGTCCACCGCATCGCCCAGGATGCCCAACGCCGCCCGGTCCTTCACGCTGCCGCCGGGGTTCATGAACTCCGCCTTGGCGAAGATGTCGCAGCCCGTCAGCTCCGAGGCACGCTTCAGCCGGATCATCGGAGTGCGGCCCACCGCACCCCAGAAGCCATCGACGGGACCGGGCAGACTCAAGATATCACTCCTTCGGCAGTTCGACCCAGCGGAGATAGGGTTTCTCCGTGGTGAAACCCTGGGGAAACTGCTGCTTCGCCTGTTCGTCGCTCAGCGAGGCGAGCACGATGGCGCGATCGCCCGGCTGCCAGTTCACCGGCGTCGCCACCTTGTGCCGGTCCGTGGTCTGCAGGCTGTCGATCACCCGCAGCACCTCGTCGAAGTTCCGCCCGGCGCTGGGCGGATAGACCAGCATCAGACGGATCTTCCTGTTGGGGTCGATCACGAAGACCGTCCGCACCGTCACCGAGGGATCGGCCTCCGGATGGATCATGCCGTAGAGGTTGGCGACGGTCCGGTCCGGGTCGGAGATCATCGGGAAGTTCACCGCCACGCCCTGCGTCTCGGCGATGTCCGCATCCCAGCCGGCATGACGGTCGAGCGTGTCCACGCTCAGCCCGATCACCTTGACGCCGCGCTTCTCGAATTCCGGCTTCAGCCGCGCCGTCATGCCCAGTTCCGTGGTGCAGACGGGCGTGAAGTCCTTCGGGTGGCTGAACAGCACGCCCCAGGAACCGCCGAGCCAGTCATGGAAGCGGATACGCCCCTGCGTCGTCTCCGCCTCGAAATCGGGCGCGACCTGGCCGAGTTGCAGCATGCGGGTCTCTCCTGCTGGAAGGGGGAGGCACTCTGTCCACGCGCCCCGACTTTCCGCAACCGCGAAAAGATCGTTTCCCGGAGGCAAGGCGGGGGAGAAAATCCATATGGACAGCGGAGCCGGTCAGGAACGAGCCTTCTCCGCACCATGGCCGAATCGCGCGAGATCCCCTCCCCCGCCCTGCCTGCGCGGGAGCCTGCCCCGGAGGAGCGCGCCGCCAGGCTCGCTGCCGAGCTTGACGCCGCCTTCAAGGCCCGTGGCCGCCTCTACTGGGACCTGCTCGCCACGCTGCGGGAGGCCCATGGGGAGGCGGAGGCCGAGCGTCTGCTGTCGCTCGCCATCGAGCGGCGGGGCGCGGCGGCGGGCGCGGCCCTTTTCGCCGGGCTCGGCGATCCCACGCCCCAGGCCGTGGCGGAAACCTTCCTGACCCGCGCCAGCCCGGACTGGGGCCGGCTCTTTCCCCACCGGCTTCGCGAGGCCGCGGACGGCACGCTGATCGTGCAGGTGGAGCGTTGCCCGCTGAAGGAGGCCTGGGAGGAGGACGGGCGGACGCCGGAGGAGATCGCCCTGCTCTGCCGCATCGCCGGCCGGGCCGATCACGGCGTCTTCGGCGCCAGCGGCATCGGCTTCGCGGCGCGGACATGGAAGCCGGGCGACCAGGGCTGCTGCGAACTGCGCCTTTCGCCCCGCCCGGACGGGGCATGATCAGCGCTTGCGCACGAACTCCGTGCGCAGCACCAGGCCCTTGATCGTGTCGTGGCGGCAGTCGATCTCCGCCGGATCGTTAGTCAGGCGTATCGAGCGGATGACCGTGCCCTGCTTCAGGGTCTGGTTCGCCCCCTTCACCTTCAGGTCCTTGATCAGTGTGACGGAATCCCCGTCGGCGAGAAGGTTGCCCGAAGCGTCGCGCACCTCCTGCCGGGCCTGCGCCGCCTTCATCTCGCTGGCCGGGCGCCACTCCCCGGTGGCCTCGTCATACACGTAGTCCTCGTCCTCGCCGGACATCGCCACCCTCATCACGGAAACGGGAGGTTTCTTCCCGCCCCGGCCGCAGCACCGCAAGCGCGAAACCGGCATGCCGGGGTGGCGCGCCGGTTCCTCCTCCTCTCGGGAAGCCCCGGCTGTTCAGAGGTTGAAGGCCAGCCGCACCGCCCAGGCCTGGAACAGGCGGTCGGGCCCGTCCAGGGCGACCCGGCCGTTCTGGTACTGGGTCTGCACCTTCAGGTTTTCCGAGAGGTACCAGTTCAGCCCCACCGTCCAGATGCTCTGCGTGCCGCCCCGCACGGTGCCGTCGTTCAGGTTCACGGTGCTGTAGCGGGCCGCCAGTTCCAGCGCCCCCGGATTTCCGTTGAAGCCGGCCCAGCCCTCGGTGGGCGGGCGCCGCCAGGTGCCCGTTTCCACGCTGCGCTTCCGCTTCCCGTTCCAGGGATAGAGCGGCAGGGCGGCCTGCGCGTACCAGCCGTCGAAGCGGCTCGTCCCGCCATGGCCGCGGTCCACCACGATCTGCTGGTAGAGCGCCTCGACATAGAGGGGGCCGATCGTGCCGCTCAGCTCCGGCCCATAGGCATAGACGTCCTGCGCGCCCATTGACCGGGTGTCGAGGAAGCGCAGCGACCCGTCGCCGCGCAGCTCCGGATAGTCGCGCAGCCGCAGCGTGTCGTTGCCCGGCACGGTGCCCGGATCGAACTGCGCCGCCACGTCGAACCCCGCCTGCAGATGGAGCAGCCCGCCCTCGCCCGACACCGCCACGGCCCGGCCGGCCAGGCCGCGCTGCCGGTGGTCGTGCAGCGCCGAGCTGGTGCCGCCCGTGCCGTAGAGGCTCAGGTTCCAGTCCCGGCCACGCGCCTCCAGGCCCACCGCCTCCCGCGAATCCCCGGTTGCCAGGCCGGCCACGATGTTGCTGATCGCCGACCGCTCCAGGAACAGCAGGTCGAAGGAGCTGGCGGCATATTCCGGCAGGTGCTGCGGCGTGTAGGACCCGGCCCGGACCATGCCCCATTGCTGAACTTTGTAGGTGAGCTGCGCCTCGTAGAGGAAGTTGGTCCGGCTCGGATAGCCGCCGAATTCCCAGATCACCCGGTAGCCGAAGCCGGCGGGCAGGTTGCCGGCCGCGCCCAGCCGCGCCCGCCGCACCTGCGTGCCGGAATCAAAGCCTCCCGGCCGGTCCTGGCCGAAGAAGGACACGCCGTCGAGGTCGAAGCGCAGCAGCGGCCGGATGGTGAATTCGTCCCCACCGGGGCACAGGGTCAGCCGCTTCTGCAGCGCCTCGCCCGCCGGCAGGCTGCCGCCCTGATCGGCCCCATCCCGCGCCTTGCAGCCCGTCCCGGCGGCCTCCTGCGCCTCCGCGGACGGGGCGGCGGCCATGGCGGCAAGGCCGGCCAGCATCGCGGCGGCGGCAAGGCGTATCGGCATGACGGAGGATTCCCGGCTCATCCTTCTTCGGTGCCCCTCAAGCATGAAACCGCCGCGCCCTGGCCATGACGATGCGGTGAGGCCCCGACGGCGCGGGCCGCCGGGGCCGCGCCGTCAGAAGACCTGGCGCAGCAGCACGTAGAGCCCGCCGGCGATGGCCATGGCGGCCGGCAGGGTCAGCACCCAGGCCATCGCCAGGTTCCGCACCGTCGCCCATTGCAGCCCCGAACCATTGGCCACCATGGTGCCGGCGACGCCGCTGGACAGGACATGGGTGGTGGAGACCGGCAGGCCGTAGGCATCGGCCAGTCCGATCGTGCCCATGGCCACGATCTCGGCCGAGGCCCCCTGCGCGTAGGTCAGGTGCGTCTTGCCGATCCGCTCGCCCACCGTCACCACGATGCGCTTCCAGCCCACCATGGTGCCGAGGCCCAGCGCCAGCGCGACCGTGACCTTCACCCAGGTCGGGATGAACCTGGTGCCTTCGTCGAGCAGACCGCGCATCGACTTCAGCGCCGCGACCTCCTCATCACCGAAGCCCGCCGGATGCGCGCCCATCACCCGTACCGCGTCGGAGGCGAGGTACATGTCGTTGCGAACGTTCGGCGTCGCCGCCGCGGGCACCAGCCGCACCGCGCCGTAGCCCTGCACCTGCCGCCCGATATCCTGGGTCAGCACCGCCAGGGCGGCATAGACCTCGGGCCGGTTGACCTCGCGCACCTTCAGCGCGTCGCCGACGACGGAGCGCGCGGCGGCGGCGCTTTCCGGCCTCGGGGCGCCGCCGGCATGGCTGGCGAAGATGCCGCTGGCCCGCTGCGCCGTCTCGACAAAGGCCGGCGTGGCGCTGTCCGGCGTGGCGCGGTTCAGCGCATAGGCCGTCGGTGCGGCGCCGATCAGGATCAGCATGATCAGGCCCATACCCTTCTGCCCGTCATTGCTGCCGTGGAAGAAGGAGACGCCGGTGCAGGTGGCGATCAGCAGCGCGCGGATCGCCACCGGCGGCGGCTTGTTGCCCTCCGGCGCGCGGTAGAGCGCCTCGTTGCGCACCACGAAGCGCATCGCCAGCAGCAGCACTGCCGCCAGCACGAAGCCGATGAGCGGGCTGAACAGCAGGGACTCGAAGACATTGACCGCCTGGTTCCAGTCCACGCCGGAGGTGGCGGAGCCGGCCGGCGCCAGGAGCTGGTTGGCGAGGCCCACGCCGATGATCGAGCCGATCAGCGCATGCGAGGAGCTGTTGGGCAGGCCCATCGCCCAGGTGCCGAGGTTCCAGATCGCCGCGGCGAGCAGCAGGGCGAAGATCATCGCATAGCCCGCGGTGCTGCCGACCTGCAGGATCAGCTCGACCGGCAGCAGGGTGACGACGGTGAAGGCGACCGCGCCGCTGGAGGTCAGCACGCCCAGGAAGTTCCAGAAGCCCGACCAGACCACCGCCGTCAGGGGCGCCAGGCTGTGCGTGTAGATCACGGTCGCCACGGCATTCGCGGTGTCGTGGAAGCCGTTCACGAACTCGAAGCCCAGCGCGATCACCAGGGCCAGGCCGAGCATGACGAGGGCGCCGGTCGCCAGGCCGTGCTCGCCCACGCTCCGCATGTCCTGCGCGATGCTGAAGGCCGCATAGCCGAGCCCGCCGGCGAACACGAGGATGAAGGCAATGGCCCCGAAGGCATGCGGCTTGCGGTCGAGATCCGGACGCGGGGAGGTGAGTGCCCCCCCGGCGCCCCGGAGGATGGTGTCGGACATCGGTCCCCCAGGTGTGACAGTCGAGGACCGCTGTAGCGAGGATGCGCCGGGATGGCCTGTTGCAATCGGGTGAACATTTCCGCCGGGCAGGCACCCGCCGCAGCCCGGGCGCGCGCGACGGCATGCATGATCCACCCGGGGTTACGGAACCGGGTCCTGTCTTCCGCCCGGGGTTCCAAGCGGCAGCCTCACAGCATCCCCTTCAGCCGCAGGAGCCCGAAGGCCGCCACGGTGGACTGGTCCTCGATCATGCCGTCCCGGATCATCGCCTCCAGCTCCGCCAGGGGCATGGCCCGCGTCACCAGGTCCTGCTCCTCCACCTCCAGCGCCGCTTCGCCCGGCGTGAGCCCGGTGGCGAGGAAGACATGGTTCGCCTGGGTGCAGAAGCCGTAGGCCAGGAAGAGCCGCCCGGCATAGCGCATCTCCGCCGCGCGCAGCCCCGTCTCTTCCCGCAGCTCGGCCCGCGCCAGTTCCAGCGGGTCGGTGCCGGGCGCGTATTCCCACATGCCCTGCACGAACTCCCAGCACCGGCGGCCTACCGGATAGCGGAACTGCTCGACCATATGGACCATGCCATCCTCGACCGCGGCCACGGTCACGAAGTCGGTCTTCTCGACCACGCCGAAGAGACCGGGCGAGCCGTCGCGCCGCCGCACCGTATCCTCGCGCAGCCGCATCCAGCGGTTCTCGTAGACCAGCCGGCTGCCGGTCCGGACGATGTCAGGCTCCTTCCCGCTCACCCCTCCGCCCTTTCCCCGGCATAGGGGTTGCTGCGCCGCTCCTCGCCCAGCATCCCGCCCGGCCCGTGCCCACAATGGAAGCTCACGTCGTCACCCAGCGGGAAGAGCTTCTCCCGGATCACCCGGACCAGCCCCGGACCGTCGCCATAGGGGAAATCCGTCCGCCCCACGGAGCCACGGAAGATCACGTCCCCCACCACGGCGAAGCGCGCGGCCGGGTCGAAGAACACCACATGGCCCGGCGTGTGGCCGGGGCAGTGCAGGACCTCGAAGCGGCGCCCGGCGACCTCCACCGTGTCGCCTTCGGCCAGCCAGCGGTCCGGCACCACCGGCCGACCCGGGAAGCCGTACTGCGCCGCCGACTGCGCCAGCCCGTCCAGCAGGAAACGGTCGGCCTCGTGTGGTCCCTCGACCGGGATGCCGAGCGTCTCGCCGACCTCTGCGGCACCCGCCGCATGGTCCAGGTGGCCATGGGTCAGCAGGACCTTCTCCGCCGTCACGCCGAGTTCCTTCAGGGCGGCGAGCACCGGCCCGGCCTCGCCAGGATCGACCACCGCCCCGCGCTTCGTCGCCTCGTCCCAGAGGATCAGGCAGTTCTGGCCGAAGGGCGTGACCGGCAGGATCGCGCCGCGCAGCGCTTCGGAAGATGTCATGGCATCGGCCCCTGTCTTGCAGGCCGCCAGAACTGGCATGTGCCGCCGTGGCACGCCAGCGCGCGCCGCCGGTTGCCGTTTTCACGCGAGGGTGATGCCCAGCAGGGGGCCATCGGGCCGCCCCGCAATTGCCGTCGCATCCCCAGGGCCCTAGCTTGCCGCCCTCACGGACAATGATGTCCAGAACGTTGCCCGCGTTTCTCGCCTCTGGATCATGGCCCTGCCCTCGTCTGATCGAATAAGGCCCCCCCAGCCGCCGGAGACCCAGCCCCGCCAGACAGGGAGCAGTTCCGGGACTCGTCGCGACCCGTCCGACGAAAGCCAGCCAGCCCAGGAGGAGCCCTTCCCGGCCCAGTGCCTTGCGGCGGAAGCGGATGGGGAGGCCTCCTTCCGCCGCATCGCCGACTGCACCCCTTCCATGATCTGGCTTTCCGACCAGCATGGGAACTGCATCTTCACCAACCGCCACCACGAGCGGACGCTGGGCTATCCGGCAAGCGAGTTGCAGGGGCAAGGCTGGCACCGGCTGATCCATCCCGAGGACCTGTCCGCCTATGATGTGGCGATCGGCCGCGCCTTCGCCGTGCGTGAGCCCTTCCAGACCGTCATCCGGATGCAGGCCAAGGGCGGGCGGGTGTACTGGATGCGGGTGGATGCCGCCCCGCGCCTGTCCGCCGATGGCGAGTTCCTCGGCTTTGCCGGCATCAACACCGACATGACCGCCAGCCATCAGGCCGAGGAGGCGCTGGAACGCCTGGTCAGGCAGCGCACCAGCGATCTTTCCGAGGCCAACCGGCGCCTGCAGGCTCAGATCGAGGAGCATGACCGGCTGGAAGCCTCGCTCCGGCAGATGCAGCGCGCCGAGGCGCTGGGCCAACTCACCGCCGGCGTGTCGCACGACTTCAACAACCTGCTGACCGTCATCCTCGGCAACCTGCGGCTGCTGCAGCGCCAGTCCCCTGTCCAGGGCCTGTCGTCCGCCCATCTCGCGCGGCGGCTGGAAGCGGTCCGGCTGGCTGCCGAGCGCGGCGCCCTGCTGACCTCGCAGCTCCTCGCCTTCTCCCGCCGACAGCGGCTCGACCCCCGCCCCCTGGACATGAACGCGCTGATCCAGGAGATGGCCGGGCTGCTGGGCACCACCGTCGGCGGCAGCGTCCGCCTCGACACCGGCCAGGACGCCCCCGTGGGGCGGGAAGCCTGGCTCGCCATGGCCGACCCGACCCAGATCGAGCTCGCCCTGGTGAACCTCGTGCTCAATGCCCGCGACGCCATGCAGGGCACCGGCACGATCCGTATCGTCACCGGCAACGTCACCCTCGGCCCGCCGGAGCATCCCGAGGAACCGCCGGCGGGGGATTATGTCGCGATCACGGTCCGGGACACCGGGACCGGCATGACGCCAGAGGTCCGGGCCCGGGCCTTCGAGCCCTTCTTCACCACCAAGGATGTCGGACAGGGGTCCGGACTGGGACTGAGCCAGGTGCTGGGCTTCGTCCAGCAATCCGGCGGGGGGCTACGGGTCGAGACGGCGCACGGCCGGGGCACGGCCATCCATCTCTACCTGCCCCGCGCCCAGGCGCGCCCGGCTGCACCCGCCCCGGCCCAGGGGCCGGAAAAGGACGACCGGACCATCCTGCTGGTGGATGACGAGGAACCCGTGCGCGAGATCACCGCCCTCACCCTGCGGGACCTGGGCTATGACGTGGTCGAGGCCCATGACGGCCTCGCGGCGCTGAACCTGCTTGACGGCGACACCCGCTTCGACCTCCTGCTGCTGGACTTCGCCATGCCCGGCATGAACGGCGTGGAGGTCGCCCAGGCCGCGCGCAGCCGCCGCCCCCAGCTGCCGATCATGTTCCTCACCGGCTATGCCGAGGCCCCCGCCATGGCGGGCGAGAGCAAGGACAGGATCCTCCAGAAGCCCTTCCGCACCGAGGAGCTCGCCCGGCGCCTGACCGCCGTGCTGGCCCCGGCCTGCGGCGCGGTGGCCTGCGGCGCCTCTCTCTGACGGCCCGGGCCCGGGGCTGGAACGGCCCGGCACGGGAAGCGCTTGCGATTGTCCAGCCATACTGATATATCAGATGGCATGAACGCGCTCCAGCCGCTCTCCCAAAGCGAAACGGCCTCGCTCTCGGAACGTGTCTATCGCCGGCTGCGTGACGCCATCGCCATGGGCAGCCTCGCGCCGCGCACCCGTGTCTCCGAGCGCGGCCTTGCCGCCCGGCTCGGCGTCTCCCCCGCCCCCGTCCGCGAATCCCTGCGGCGGCTGGAGATGGAGGGCCTCGTCGTCACCCTGCCGCGGCGCGGCACGCTTGTCGCCGATTTCGGCCCCGGCCAGCTGGAGGAGATGGGGCGCATCCGCGTCGCCCTGGAAGCCGTCGTCGCCGGGCTCGCCGCCCGCAATGCCACGCCCGAGGACATCGCCCGCCTCGCCGGGCAGCTCGACGCCATGCGCGCCGCCACCGGGGCGGGCGATGCCGGCCGCCTCGCCGAGGCCAATACCCGCTTCCACGAGATGATCCGCGCCATGGCCGGCAATGCCATGCTGGAGACGACGCTGCGCTCCCTGCGCGGCTACGATCAGGTCGGCCGCCAGCGCAGCCTCGCCGCCCCGGGCGAGTTCACCCGCGCCCTGGTGGAGCACACCGAATTGCTGGACGCCCTGCGCCTGGGCGACCAGGACCGCGCCGAGCTGCTGATGCGCGCGCATGGGCTGCGCTCGCTGCGGCAGGCTTCCCAGCATCCGGCCCCGCCACAGGCCGTCCCCGCCCTGAACGAGGACGGCATGGCCGATGGCCTCGCTCCCGCCGGCCCGGACGGCTCCAGCCAGAACGGTCCCGACCACAACAGGAGGACAACATGACACTCACCCGGGACGATTGCCTCACCGCCCTGCGCGGCATCTCCGGCATCCTGGTGACGCCCTATGACCGCGAAGGCGCCATCGCGCCGGCGGCGCTGGAGCCCATCATCGCCCGCGCCGCGAAGGCCGGCGTCCACGGCCTGACTGTGAACGGCAATACCGGCGAGTTCTACTCGCTTTCCTTCGCCGAGGCCGAGCGCATGCAGGCCGAGGTCCCCGGCATGGTCGCAGGGCGTGCCGCCGTGATCGCCGGCGTGGGCCGCTCGGTCGTCGAGGCCGAGAAGCTCGCCCGCGTGGCGAAGCAGGCCGGCGCCGACATGCTGATGGTGCACCAGCCGCCCGACCCCTTCTGCGCCCCGCGCGGCATCAAGGCCTATCTCCAGCGCGTGGCGGAGGCCGGCGAGCTTCCCATCGTCCTCTACCTGCGCAACGACAGCATGGGCATCGACCGCATCGTCGAGCTCGCCAGCCTGCCCGGCATCGTCGGCGTGAAATGGGCCACCCCTAATGTCATGCTGCTGGCCCAGGCCGTGCGGCGGACGGCGCATCTCGGCGTGAACTGGACCTGCGGCCTGGCCGAGCCCTGGGCGCCGCCGATGTACGGCGTCGGCGCGCGCGGCTTCACCTCCGGCCTGATCAATGTCGTGCCCGAGCGCTCCGTCGCCATCCATGCGGCGCTGGAGCGCGGCGACCTTGAGGCGGCGCGCGGGAACATCGAGGCGATCGACCCCTTCGAGGTGCTGCGCGCGCAGGAGCTTGGCGGCGCCAATGTTTCCGTGGTGAAGGCCGCGCTGCAACTGATGGGCGAGGATGCCGGCCCGGCCCGGCCGCCCGCCGCCTGGCCGCTCACGCCGGAGGCGCAGGAGACGCTGGTGCAGCTCCTGCAGGATTGGGGCCTCACCGCACGCAAGGCGGCCTGACGCCACCGGAGCGGACAGGGGCGCGGCATGGCCCGTGCCCCTTACCGGCATTATGGTCGCGGACCGAGCGCCGCGGCAGATTCGCACGCGGCGCCGGGGGAAAACCGGAATGAACACCACACGACGCAGCCTGCTGACGGCCGCCGGCGGCATTGCTGCGACCGCCGCCCTGGCACGCCCTGCGCTGGCGCAGTCCTTCGCCTTCGCGCCGAACCAGCGCTACCCCGATCCGGCGGTGCAGGTCCTCGACCCCAGCTTCGCGAAGTACCGGATCTACAGCAGCACGCTGGAACAGGTCGCCACGGGGATGCGCTGGGCCGAGGGCCCGGCCTATTTCCCCGCCAGCGGGGACGCAGGTGGCTACCTGCTCTGCAGCGACATCCCCAACAACCGCATCATGAAGTACAGCGAGAAGGATGGCAGCTTCACCGTCTTCCGCGCGCCGTCCAACTTCTCGAACGGCAATGTGCGGGACCGGCAGGGCCGCCTCGTCACCTGCGAGCATTCCGTCACCCGCCGCGTCACCCGCACGGAAAAGGACGGTTCCATCACCGTCCTGGCCGACAGCTATCAGGGCAAGCGGCTCAACGCGCCGAACGACATCGTGGTGAAGTCGGACGACACGATCTGGTTCACCGACCCGACCTTCGGCATCAACGGCGAGTGGGAGGGCTTCCGCGCCACGCCGGAGCAGCCGACCACCAATGTCTACCGTATCGGCACGGATGGGAAGCTGACGGCGGTCCTCACCGACCTGGTCAATCCCAACGGCCTCGCCTTCTCCCCGGACGAGAAGAAGCTCTACGTCGTCGAGTGGAAGGGCACGCCCAACCGCAGCATCTGGAGCTATGACGTGCAGCCGGACGGCACGCTTTCCGGCAAGACCAAGCTGATCGACGCCGCCGACCAGGGCGCGCTGGACGGCTTCAAGGTGGACCGGGACGGCAATCTCTGGTGCGGCTGGGGCAGCAACGGGGCGCTGGAGGCCGAGCCGCGCGATGTTGGAGGCCGCAAGGTCCACGAGCTGCGCGGCAGGTCCGAGGAGCTGGACGGGGTGATGGTCTTCAACCCCCAGGGCAAGGCGATCGGCTTCATCCGCCTGCCGGAACGCTGCGCGAATCTCGTCTTCGGCGGGCCGAAGAACAATCGGCTCTACATGGCCAGCTCGCACTCGGTCTACGCCATGACCTTCGAGGCGCACGGGGCGGTCTGAGCGGCCCGACTTCCGGGAGCCGGCCGGTGCCGGCTCCCCTCACCCGCTCCGGCCCCATTCCCGCAGGTCCGCCACCAGCAGATCCGGCGCCTCCAGCGCCGCGAAATGCCCACCCCGTGGCACGGGGGTTATAGCGGGAGACGTTGAACCCCTTTTCCGCGAAGCTCCGCGGCGGCCAGGGATGCAGCGGGGCCGGAAAGCAGGCGAAGCCCGCCGGCACCTCCACCTGCACCCCCGGCGGCAGGCTGCGGACACCGCCCTCCATCGCCACTCGCGACAGAGCGCCGTGCCGCACGGGCGGGTTGCGGTACGCGGTCGCCGCAGGGCTGGTCCGCGGCCCCCTCCCCGCCTTCGCGCTTGCCGCGATGCGGGATGATGGCAAGACAGCCGGCATGTCGGGTCTGCTGCAAGCCCCCTACTATGTCGGCATCGTCGTGATGGGCATCCTGCCGATCATGAACCCGTTCAGCACGGTCCCGCTGGTCATCGCGCTGACCCGGACCATGCCGGCGGACGAGCGCAAGCGGCAGATCCGCCTCGCCTCGATCTACGCCGCCTCGATCCTGCTCGCCTTCCTGCTGGCCGGGCAGTTGATCATCGCGGGCTTCGGCATCTCGCTCCCCGGCATCCGCGTCGCGGGCGGGCTGATCATCCTGGCACTCGGCTTCCGCATGCTCTTCACCGGCCAGGACGAAACCGGCCCGACGCAGGAGACGGTGGAGACCGCCAACCGCCCCGGCCAGCCGGACATCGCCTTCACCCCGCTCGCCATGCCGAGTCTCAGCGGCCCCGGCTCCATCGCCGCCGTGCTGGGCTACAGCTCGCAGATCCCGCACGACCGGATGATCCTGGGCCATGTCGTGATCGCCGCCGGTATCGTGATCACCCTGGTCATCGCCTGGACGATCCTTTCCGCCTCCTTCCGCATCGCCCGGCTTCTGGGCAGGCACGGCGTGACGGCCATGACGAAGATCATGGGATTCCTGCTGACCTGCATCGCCGTGCAGTTCATCGCCTCCGGCATCCACGACTTCATCCAGAGCTGGCGCCTGCAGCCGTGAGGCCATGCCCCCGCCCGGCATGGATGCCGGGCGGGGGGCCATGGACAGGACCGCACCTCAGTCCAACTGGAAGCCGATGCGCGGCCGCTGCACCAGCGGCCCCTGCTGCTTCAGGCTGCGGCGGAGCTGCTCGTATTCCTGCTCCATCTCCGGCGTCACCGAGGGGCGGGATTCCCGCAGCGCCTGCTCGAACTGCGAACGGCCCACCGCCGGGCTCGCGATATCCCCGCGCAGGGCCAGCAGCCCCGCCCGCCGTACCACGTCGCCCAGATCGGCGCCGGTGAAGCCCTGGCTGCGCTTCGCCAGATCCTCCAGGTCCACGTCGCTGGCCAGCGGCATCTCCTTGGTCTGGATGCGCAGGATATGCAGCCGCCCGGCCTCGTCCGGCACGGGGACATAGACCAGCTCGTCGAAGCGCCCGGGGCGCAGCAGCGCCGGGTCCAGCAGGTTCGGACGGTTGGTGGCGCCGATGACCACCACGCTCTGGAGTTCCTCCAGCCCGTCCATCTCGGCCAGGATGGTGTTCACCACCCGCTCCGTCACCGCGGGCTCGCCCAGGCTGCCGCCGCGTGCCGGCACCAGGCTGTCGATCTCGTCGATGAAGATCACAGTCGGCGCCACCTGCCGCGCCCGCGCGAAGAGGCGGCTCACCTGCTGCTCCGACTCGCCGTACCATTTCGAGAGCAGGTCGGAGGATTTGGTGGCGATGAAGTTGGCGCTCGCCTCCCGCGCCACGGCCTTGGCCATCAGCGTCTTGCCGGTGCCCGGCGGGCCGAAAAGCAGGAAGCCCTTGGCCGGGCGGATGCCCAGCCGCCGGAAGGCGTCGGGATGCTTCAGCGGCAGCTCGATGCCGTCGCGGAGCTGGGTCCGCGTTTCCTCCAGCCCGCCGACATCCTCCCAGGTGACGTTGGGCACCTGGATCATGATCTCGCGCAGCGCCGAGGGCTGGATGCGCTTCATCGCATTCTCGAAATCCTGCCGGCAGACGCGCAGGTCGGCCAGGATCTCGGGCGGGATGCCTTCCCGCAGGTTGATCTGCGGCAGGATGCGCCGCACCGCGTCCATCGCCGCCTCGCGCGCCAGGGCCGACATGTCCGCGCCCACATAGCCATAGGTGGAACGCGCCAGCGCATCGAGGTCCACGTCGTCGGCCAGCGGCATGCCGCGCGTGTGGATGCCCAGAACCTGGCGGCGCCCCGGTTCGTCCGGCACGCCGATCACGATCTCCCGGTCGAAGCGGCCCGGGCGGCGCAACGCCTCGTCGATCGCATCGACGCGGTTGGTGGCGGCGATGACCACCACGTTCTGCCGCGGCTCCAGCCCATCCATCAGGGTCAGGAGCTGCGCGACGATGCGGCGCTCGACCTCGCCGCGAGTCTCGTCGCGCTTGGGCGCGATGCTGTCGATCTCGTCGATGAAGATGATGGAGGGCGACTGCTTGCCCGCCTGTTCGAAGATCTCGCGCAGCCGCTTCTCGGATTCGCCGTACTGGCTGCCCATGATCTCGGGCCCGGCGATGGAGAAGAAATTCGCCTCGGACTCGTTCGCCACGGCCTTGGCCAGCAGCGTCTTGCCGGTGCCGGGCGGGCCGTGGAGGATCACGCCCTTCGGCGGGTCGATGCCCAGGCGCTGGAACAGCTCGGGATGGCGCAGCGGCAGCTCCACCATCTCCCGCACCTGATCCACCGCATTCCCCAGCCCGCCGATGTCGTCGTAGGTGACGTCGGCGCGGCGGACCTCCCTGGGCTCCGCGTACTGGGGCAGGATCTCGAACTCGGTGTGCTGGTCGACGCGGACGATGCCCTTGGGCGTGGTTTCCACCACGACGAGGCGGATTTCCTGCAGGGCATAGGTCTGCTGCTCGAAGAAGCGGCGATAGACCTCGTCCGGGATGCCGTCGGCGCCGCGCTCGGGCCGGTGATAGACCGAGGTGGAGATCACGTCCCCGGCAACGACCGGACGCCCCATGAAGGTGCGCCGCAACGCCTCGCCAGAGCCTGAGAGCCGCAGGTTCTTCTGCGCCGGGCCGAGCACGACGCGGGTCGCGGGCTTCACCTGGGCGCGGCGGACCTCGATCCGCTCCCCGGCCGAGACGCCGGCATTGCCGCGCTGCAGCCCATCCAGGCGGATGATCTCCAGGTCCTCGTCCTCCGGGAAGGGTGGGATGGGGATGACGGCGGTGTGCCGCTGGCCGATGACCTCCAGCACGTCGCCCGGCTGCAGGCCCAGTTCCTGCATGATGCGCCGGCTGACCCGCGCGGCCCCTTTGCCGACATCCTCCGGGCGGGCATTCGCCACCTGCACCTGCGTGCTCTTGCTGTCATCGGCCATGGTCTGCGGTGTCCATTTCCTGTGCCGGGCGGACTCCGCGCCAGGGCGCCTGGCCCGGGCCGTCCGGCTCGCCAACAAGCCTAACGGTCCGGGGTTGCGAGAGGCTTGCCGGGGGGCTTTCACAGGACCGGGATGGACCGCCCCGCGCCGCCTGTCTTCACCTCAGCGTCATCGCACTGCCTCCGGAACCGTCGGCGGCCCGTGCGAAGGGTGAGTGGCACCTGAATTGCGTGGGGATTCCATCCGGGCCATGCCGCCCGGAACCGGCGGAGGGCTTGGGATCGCAGGAAAGCGGGACGATCAGGATCAACGGGCGGACGGACCGGAGGGGGAATCGCAACCCGCCCCTTCGCCGGAACCGCCGGAGTTTTCCGAAGGCCGGTTGCGCAAGGGCCTCGCCTGGGCCGCCGTGATCGGCGTCGTCTGGTGGCTGGTCGTGATCGTCCTGGTGATCGAACTGGGCGGCGGCTGGTGCTGATGGCTCCCCCCCGGAGCGGGCCTTTGGCGAGATGCGCCGTCCCTTCCAGTCCCGACCGGAAGGAAGCGGCCATGATTACAACTCAGAAGGGAACAATAAGGAGCGGTACAAACAATTGATTTGCCTAAGACCCTCCAGTTCCCGTTCACAGTTCTGCAACGCCAGCCAAGCCGAAAGCTACCGGACAGATACGGAGGGGGCCAGCGATGCGACCGAATTGGGATGGATATCCGCCAGCCGGATGGCGCCAGACGGAGTCCTGGCACTGGCTTCAACTTTCGGCCTGCCATACCGGGCGGCCCTGTACGCCCCGGCCGATGCTGTGGAAGCCGGCCGAGGGTATCTGGACCAACGAGGACCTGTGGGGGGACGGGCCGATCCGGCTTTTGCCCGCCGAGATCGACGCGGACTACATCTCGCGGTTCTGTCGCGAACCGGAAGGCGCGGCGAACCACGATGCGGCGGCCGTGTTCCCCATCGCTCCTCCCGTCGCGCCACGGCTGCATCCGGCCGGAACGCGGGCGGAGCTGTGGGAAAAGCCCTCCACGCGGGGACGCGTCCCCCTGCGCTGAAGCGCTCTGCCCGAAGCCGCCGACCCCCTGGATGGTTGCCGGTGACCTGCCCACGCATCGCGGCGTTCATGTTTGCTTCAGACTTTTCCGGCAGATTGGCACGGCAAGGAGAAGCGCATGTTCCAAGACATCGTCGATGTCCGGCAGATCCGCTTTCCGCTCCCCGTCCTTTCCCTGGCACTGGCAAAGGCCCCGGCCGTTCTGGGGCTGGTGCGGGAACCCTTGGAGATCCTCCGCTGCGAACCGGTCTCGCTGGACCCGCCCAGCCTGCGGGCCGTGTTCCGTCCGGGGCAGGGCGCGGAGCCGGTGTCGCTGCTTCTTTCCGCGCCCGCCCTGGCGGCAGCTCTGATCGCCTATTGCAAGCTGATCAGCCTGCCGATTTCCCGGAACGCCGACAAGCGCCTCGTACTCGCCAGGGAGTGGGTCACGCTGGAAACGGAGTTGCGCTGCCCGGTTCCATCGCCAACAGCCTCGGTCAGCCCTTCGGGCGTCCCGGTGCTGGCCTCTTCGCAGATGTAAAATCGGAGAGGTGGGAGGATGGTGCCGACTCGGGGAATTGAACCCCGGACCTACTGATTACGAATCAGTTGCTCTACCCCTGAGCTAAGTCGGCCTGCCGAAGCGGCGTGGCGCGCTATCTACCCTCGCCCGCCGACTTCGGCAACTCCGCTTTACACCTTTTCCGCACGCGGGACAGGCAGCCGCTGATAGGGCGCCGTCCAGCCGATGCGGCCGGTGGTGCCGCAATGGTCGCAGACCGGCGCCCAGGCCTCGTGCTCCTGGCCGCACTGGCCGCAGACCCAGCGGGGCTCCGGCGCGGCGGTGGCGGCGGCGCGCAGCCACTTGGCCTCGCCGGCCCGGCCGGCCGGCGTGTCGCCCTGCTCCACCCGCTCCAGGTCCACCAGGGCCAGATAGGCGCGGCGATCGGCCTCGCCGCTGGCCGCCAGGGCTTCCAGCTCCGTGCGCGCCCGGCCGACCAGCGAGGCCTCCAGCGCCAGCCGCCCGAGCAGCAGGCGGCTTTCCGGATGGGTGCGGTTCGGCTCCACCAGGGTCTCGGCCGCGCGCACCCGGGCCAGGACATCGCCCTCGCCGGTCAGATAGGCGCGGGCGACGTCCGGATGCGGCGCGGCCTTCCAGCTTTCCTCCAGCACCGCCCGCGAACGGCGGGGCGAGCCCAGGTCGCGCAACTGTGCCGCATAGGCCAGGGCAGCGGGAGCGAAGCCGGGATCGGCCTGGAAGGCATGCTTCTCCAGCTCGGCCTTGCGGGTCGGGGCCTGCTCCTCCTCTGCCGCGGCCAGGGCCAGGGCGGATTCGGAAAGGCCCGGCGCCCGCAGCGCCAGCGCCTCACCCCAGTGATGCGTGCGCATGGCGAGCAGTGCCCGCTCCTCGCGCACCCAGGAGGCGCCGGGCTGCGCCGCCTCGGCCTCGCGGGCCAGGCGCTGCGCCTCGGGCCAATCCTCGCGCTGCATGGCGGAGCGCAGCAGCCCCCGCAACCCCAGGAAGCGGGCGTCGTCGCGTTCGGCCAGGGCCTGGAAGGCGGCATTGGCCGCCTCCTCGCGCCCGCTCATGCGCTCCGCCTCGGCGGTCAGCAGCAGGGTGTGCGGCGTGTCCCCCAGCAGCTTGCGGGCGCGGCGGATCTCCATCCGCGCCTGGTCGGAGGCTCCGGAGGCCAGCGCCACCAGGGCGCGGGTCACGGCGGCATCGCCCTCCACCCGGTAGCGGGCGGCGCGGCGGTCGCGGATGCGCTGCGGCCAGGACCGCAGCAGCGCCCAGCCGCGCAGCAGGCCGTACAGCACCACGAAGCCGACCACGAGGACCAGCAGCAGGACCCAGAGCGGCAGGCCGACGAAGACATCGCCCACCCGCATCTCGACCGAACCGCCGAGGGTGCGCAGATACCAGGCGAAGGCGACGCCGACCGCGAGGACGATCAGCAGCCAGATGGCGCGAAGCATCAGCCGGCGCCCCCGTTACGGTCGGCGGAAAGGTTGCGCAGCGCGGTCTGCGCCGCGAGCAGCCCCTGCGCCTGGTCCAGCCAGCCACGCATGGCGGCCTTGGATTCCGGCGGCAGGGCGTCGAGCCGTTGCAGCGCCCCGGCCAAGTCCCCGGCATCCAGCGCCCGGCGCGCGGCCTCCAGATGGCCGGCGGCGGTGTCGCCCACCACCACCTGATCGCCCCGGCGCACGGTCACCAGCCCCTGGATGCGTGCCAGGGCGGAGTCCATGACCCCCTGTCCCTGCGGCTCCGCGGCGGCGCGGGCGGCGCGGGCGGCCTCCTCGAAGCTCAGGCGCAGCGTGGCCTCAGTGGGCGGCGCCGTCTCGGCATAACGCTGCAAGGCAGGCGGCGACGTGCCGGGCAAGCCGGAGAGAGGCTGCTTCAGCGGCTGCCCGGCCTCCAGCGCGGACTGGATGGCCCCCCGTGCGGCCAGGAAGCCCACCCGGCGCTCGGCGCTCTCGGCCTGCTTCACCCGGGCATCGAAGGCCGCGAGACGCTGGTCGAGCGCGCTGTTCTGCGCGTTGACGCGGCGGTCCAGTTCCTGCGTCGCCGCCTGCACCCGCTGCGCGATGCTCTGGTCCAGCGCCGCCAGCCGTGGCGCGATGGCGGCCTCGGCATCGGCGACGCGCTGGGCGATCTGCTTCTCCGCCTCGGCGATGCGCTGCGACAGGTTGCGCTCGGCCTCCGCGGCCCGGGCGGCGGCGCGGTTCTCCACCTCGCCGACCCGGCTGTCGATGGCCTGGATGCGCTGGGCGTTCTGCTGGCTGGCCTCGCCGGCGTTCTTCTCGATGGCGGTCAGCCGCGCCTCGTTGGCCTGGCGGCGCTGCTGCAGGTCGCTCTCCAGGGCGGCAAGGCTGTCGGTCAGCCGCTTGGTGCTTTCGCCGTCCCGGGTCTCGATGCCCTGCAGCCGGGCCGCGAGGTCCTGGAGGGCGGCCGGGTCGCCGGCCGGGCGCGCGGCGAGCTGCTGCGCCTGCTGCTCCAGCGCCGCCATGCGGTGCTCGTCGGCCTGGAGGCGCTCGGTGGCGGAGGCGAGCTTCTCCTCCAGTGCCGCGATGCGGACTCGGTTGGTCTCGCCGGAATTGACCGTGCCGGAGGGCGTCAGGAACAGGAAGGCGAGGGCGCCACCCAGTACCAGCACGCCGATCAGGATGGGCAGCACCGCCGGATCGAGCTTGCGGGGCGGCGGCGAGGGCGGAAGGGTGGAGCGTGCCGGCGCGCCGGACCCGGCCGGGCCGGCCGCCTGCGGCTCCTGACGAGGCCCCTGCTGTGCCCCTGGTTGCTCCCTTGGGGCCATGTCCTTGTCGGGGGAATCGCTCATGAGGGCGGCGGCTCTCCTGTTTGGCCTGCCGGACCCAACAGGGCCAACAAGGCATTCTGGTTCAGATCGGACGCGACACGGATGGCGCGCCAAGGGAGGCCCCGGAGCGTCATCGCGACACGCGCGCTCAACGCGAGGGCCTCGACGGACGTTGCCGCCGCGGCCAGGCCCGCGTCCCGCATCAGCGACAGCGTAACCTCCGCGGAGCGTGGCGAGAAGAACAGGGCCGAGCCGATCTTCCCGTTCCGCAGCGCCAGCAGCGCCTCCTCCGGCAGGTGCCTTGCGGGGTGGGCGTCATAGACCACCCGGCGCCGGACGCGGAATCCCCTCCCCCGCAATATCTCGGCCAGATCAAGCGCGTAGCCACGGCCCACCGCCAGCAGGATTGGCCCGCCCGCCGGGTCCAGCACGGAGGTGGCAAGGGTTGCCAGGGCCTGGGCATCGCCGGTTGCCACATATAGCGTCGTGGAGCCGGCCCGCCGCGCCTCCGCCGCCGTGGCCTCGCCCACGGCCAGGACCGGCAGGTTGGGGATGCGGCCGGCCAGGGCGCGCGCGGCGGCGCGGCTGGTCAGCAGCAGCGCCTGGGCCGGCGGCAGCGGCACGGGGCGCGGTTCGAGCAACAGGGCGGGGGCCAGGACGGGCCGCCAGCCGAGCGCGGCGACGCGGGCGGAGGTCTCCGCCGCCCCGGGCTCC
The DNA here is from genome assembly GCF_002754815.1 of Roseomonas sp. FDAARGOS_362. Lineage (GTDB taxonomy): Bacteria > Pseudomonadota > Alphaproteobacteria > Acetobacterales > Acetobacteraceae > Roseomonas > Roseomonas mucosa. The sequence goes on from NZ_CP024588.1 coordinate 1,405,568, forward strand.
GGCCGCGTCACGAGGCAGCCGGGGACCTCCCCGGCTGGCGGGCGCGGGCGCCCGGCCCCGCCGCGATCCGGGTCGCCGTTCAGGTGAAGAGGTCGGCCGGGCTGTCCAGCCGAAGCTCCTGGCCCAGCGCGTCGCCCAGCCGCTCGGCATCCCGGGCATCGCCATGCACGCTGCGCTTGAGCAGGAAGGAACCGTCCGGCCGCGCCACCAGCCCGGTCAGGCGGAGCCGCCCGTCCGGCAGCAGCTTGGCATGGCCGCCGATCGGGGTGCGGCAGGAGCCGTCGAGCGCCGAGAGCAGCGCCCGTTCGGCGCGGGACACGGCGCGGGCCTCCGGATTCTCGATGGCGGCGAGGAGCTGGCGCAGCTCGGTATCGCCCTCGCGCACCGTCACGCCGACGATCCCCTGCCCGGCGGCGGGGACCATGGCCTCCGGGTCCAGGATCACCATGCCCTCGGGCACGATCTCCAGCCGCTTCAGCCCGGCCAGGGCCAGCATCGTGGCATCCACCTCCCCGGCGGCGAGCTTGCCGAGGCGGGACTGGACGTTGCCGCGGATCATCGTCACCCGCAGGTCCGGCCGCGCATGCAGCACCTGGCTCTGCCGCCGCAGGCTGGCCGTGCCGAGCAGGGTGCCCGCCGGCAGCGAGCCCAGCGGGTCCGCCGGGTCGAGCGCGCCGCAGCCGGGGCCGGGGAGCAGCACGTCCCGCGCATCCTCGCGCTTCAGGGTGCAGGCCAGGACGATGCCGGGCGGCATCTCGGTCTCCAGGTCCTTGAGGCTGTGCACGGCGAAGTCGATCCGCCCGTCCAGCAGCGCCTCGTGGATCTCCTTGGCGAAGAGCCCCTTGCCGCCGATATCGGCGAGGCGCCGGTCCTGGATCCTGTCGCCCGAGGTGGCGATCACATGCTCGTCGAAGGCCTCCGCCATGCGCAGCACAGGGCAGAAATGCAGGATCTTCTGCAGGAAATGCCGGGTCTGCCACAGCGCCAGCGGCGAGCCGCGCGTGCCGACGCGCAGCGGCAGGTTCCGGCCCGCATGCGGCAGCACGCGCGGCCTGGGCTCGGGAGAAAGAGGGCCGGTCTTGTTGCCGGCCGCTGCGGGGTGGGCAGGAAGCATCGGCGCGTCATAGAACCGGCCCGCGGATCGTGGAAGCGGCTTGTTCCGGGACGAAACGTCCCAGGTACGGCCCAGGGATCGCGGGATCACAGGCCGGGCGCCGGAACCGGCCCCGAGAGGAATGGATATGGAACCGAAGGGCCCCGTGCTCGGCCTGGAGAGCAGTTGCGACGAGACGGCGGCGGCCCTGCTGGCCCCGGACGGGCGCGTGCTGGCCGAGGCGCTGCTGAGCCAGGTGGCGGAGCACGCACGCTTCGGCGGCGTGGTGCCGGAGGTCGCGGCGCGGGCGCATCTGCACCACATGCCGCGCCTCGCCGCCCGGGTCTTCGCCGAGGCCGGGATCACACCGTCGGAGCTCGGCGGCGTCGCCGCCACCTCCGGGCCGGGGCTGATCGGCGGGCTGATCGTCGGCGCCAGCCTCGGCAAGGGCCTGGCCCTGGCACATGGCCTGCCCTTCGTGGCGGTGAACCACCTGGAGGCGCATGCGCTGACGCCGCGCCTTCCCGGATTGCTGCCCGAAGCGCCGGCTTTTCCCTACCTGCTGCTGCTGCTGTCCGGCGGGCATTGCCAGTGCGTGGCGGTGGAGGGGCTGGGCCGCTACCGCCGCCTCGGCTCGACGCTGGACGACGCGGTGGGCGAGGCCTTCGACAAGTCGGCCAAGCTGCTCGGCCTGCCCTGGCCCGGCGGGCCGCATCTGGAACGGCTGGCGGCGTCGGGCGACCCGAAGCGCATCCCCCTGCCACGCCCGATGCTGGGGCGGCCGGGCTGCGACTTCTCCTTCTCCGGCCTCAAGACCGCCGTGGCCCAGGCGGTGGGCAAACTCACCGACGAAGCCGGAAAGGCGGACATCGCCGCCGCCTTCCAGGCCAGCGTTTCCGCCGTGATGGCCGACCGGGCGCGCAACGCCCTCGGCATGATGCCCGGCGCCACGGCGCTGGTGGTGTCCGGCGGCGTCGCCGCCAATGGCGGGGTGCGCGAGGCGCTGCGCGGCGTGGCGGAACGGGCCGGGCTGCCGCTGATCGCCCCGCCCATCCGGCTCTGCACGGACAATGCGGTGATGGTGGCCTGGGCCGGGATCGAGCGGCTGCGTGCCGGCCTCACCGATCCGGTGGACCACGCGCCACGGCCGCGCTGGCCGCTGGCGGAGCTTTCTCCCGCCGGGGAGCGGATATCCTGATGTGGCCCTTCCGGCCTTCCCGCGGCACGGCGGCCGTGCCCGACCCGAGCGGGCCGCGAACCGGTCTTCCCGCCGCCCAAAGGGACAAGATCGGCCGGAACGGGATCGGCCGTGGCGCCGCCGGCCTCGTGCTTGAACCCATCCTGCCGCCGCTGCTGCTGCCCGCCGCGCCGGAGCCCCTGGACCCGAGGCGGCTGGAAACGCAGGTTCTGCCCTCGGTCAGCAATGCCCATCGCATCGCCATGGGCATGCGATGCCGCGATGCGGAGCCCATGCCCCGCGTGCCGGATGCCGGGCGCGTCGGCAGGATGGCGGATGGCCGCCGCGTCCAGGTCATGCACAACGGCGTACAGGTCCTGGCGGATGGCTATTGCGGCGCCTGGATGACCGAGCTGATCGGGCGTTGCCATGGCCATCACGAGCCGCAGGAGGAGCGGCTGTTCCACGAGCTTCTCCGCTGCCTGCCGCCGGGCGGCACGATGCTGGAGCTTGGCGGATACTGGGCCTTCTACTCCATCTGGTTCCTGCTCGCGGCGCCGGGCCGGCGCGCGGTGCTGCTGGAGCCCGATCCGCGGCACATCGAGGTCGGGCGCGCCAATCTCGCGCTGAACGGCGTCGCGGCGGAGATCGTGCAGGGCTTCCTCGGCGACCGGCCGGGGGAGACCCTGCCTTTCCCCACGGAGGAATCGGGAACCCTGGACCTCGCCTGCCATGACGTGGCCGGGCTGATGGCCGCACGGGGTCTCGACCGGCTCACCATCCTGCATTGCGACGCGCAGGGCGCCGAGTTCACCATGCTGGAGCAGGCGGCGCCGCTGCTGCGCGACGGGCGCGTGGACTGGCTGTTCCTGTCCACCCATCACCACCTCATCAGCGGCGACCCGCTGACGCACCAGCGCTGCGTCGAGGCGGTTCGGGCGCTGGGCGGCGTCATCGAGGTGGAGCACGATGTGGGCGAGGGCTTCTCCGGCGACGGTTTGATCCTGGCGCGCTTCGGTGCCGCGCCGCCGGGCTGGCGGTGCCCCGCGATCAGCTACAACCGCGCCTCGGAATCGCTGTTCCGCCATCCGCTTTATGATCTCGCCGCCTCGCGCGGCCAGGGAATGCCGTGAACTATCGCCACGCCTACCATGCCGGGAACTTCGCCGACTGCGTGAAGCATGCCCTGCAGCACCACATCCTCGCCGCCCTGCGGCGCAAGCCGGCGCCCTTCCGCGTGCTCGACACCCATGCCGGGATCGGCGCCTATGACCTGCGGGAGGAAAGGGCCGAGCGCACCGGGGAATGGCGGGCCGGGATCGGGCGGCTGGAGGGGATCGCGGAGGGTCCGCTCGCCCCCTGGCTCTCGGCCGTGCGGGAGTTCGGCTGGCCGCCGCTCTATCCCGGCAGCCCGGCGCTGAGCCGGGCGATGCTGCGGGAGGGCGACCGGCTGGTGCTCTGCGAGCTGCATCCCGAGGACCAGGAGGAGCTGCGGGCCCGGATCGGCCGCGACCGGCGCGTGGCGGTGCATGCGCGCGACGGCTGGGAGGCCGCGACCGCCCTCACCCCCTTTCCGGAGAAGCGCGGGCTGCTGCTGATGGACCCGCCCTTCGAGCAGGAGGGCGAGTTCGACCGCCTCGCCGACACGATCATCGCCGTCTCGGGGCGCTTCCGGGGCTGCATCCAGGCGGCCTGGTATCCGGTGAAGCACCGCGCCCCGGTGCGCGACTTTCATGACCGGCTCCGCGCCTCCGGGGTACGCGACCTGCTGGCCTGCGAGCTCTGGCTGCGCGAGCCCACCGATCCGACGCGGCTCAACGGCTGCGGGCTGGTGGTCAGCAACGGCCCCTGGGTGCCGGAGGGGAGCTTCGAGGCCGTGGCCGGGGGTATCCTGCGCGCGCTGCTGGAACGCCTGGGCCAGGGCGAACCGGGCCAGGGCTGCACTGTGACGAGGCTGACCGATGAGTGAGGCGAACAGGCTCGCCGTCCTTGGCGCCGGGGCCTGGGGCACGGCGCTGGCGATCCAGGCGGCCCGGGCGGGCAACCGGGTGACGCTCTGGGCGCGCGACCCGGAGAAGGCGGCGGCGATGCGCGGGACGCGGCGGAACCCGCGCCTGCCGGATGCGGTGCTGGAGGGGCTGCGCGTGACCGCGGATGCCGCCGAGGCTCTGGAGGGGGCAAGCCTCGCCGTGCTGGCCGTGCCGATGCAGCCGCTGCGCGCCGCCGTCGCCGCCATGCCGGAACTGCCGCCGGTGGTGGCGGTGGCCAAGGGAGTGGAGAGCAGCTCGCTTCTCCTGCCGCTGGAGGTCCTGGCCGAGCTGCGGCCGGGCCTGCCCGCCGCCGTGCTCTCCGGGCCGAATTTCGCGCATGAGGTGGCGGCCGGCCTGCCCGCCGCCGCCGTGCTGGCCAGCACCGATCCGGTGCTGCGCGCCGCCGCCTGCGCCCGCCTCGCCACCCCGGCCTTCCGGCTCTACGAGGGCGAGGACGTGCTCGGCGTGCAGGTCTGCGGCGCCGCCAAGAACGTCGCCGCCATCGCCGCCGGGGCCGCCATGGGCGCCGGGCTGGGCGAGAATGCCCGCGCCGCGCTGGTCACGCGGACCCTGGCCGAGATCGCCCGCCTCGTGGTGGCGCTGGGCGGGCGGGCCGAAACCGCCGCCGGGCTGTCGGGGCTGGGGGACCTGCTGCTGACCTGCACCGGGCCGAGCAGCCGGAACTTCGCCCTGGGCCATGCACTGGGGCGCGGCCTGAGCCCGGCCGAGGCGCTGGCGGACAGCCGGGGCGTCGCGGAGGGCGCCGCCACCGCCCCCGCCCTGCTGGCCCGCGCCGCGGCGGTGGGGGTGGAGATGCCGGTCAGCGCCACCGTCGCCGCCGTGCTGGCGGGGCGGCTCGACGTGGCCCAGGCGGTCGGGCGGCTGATGGAGCGGCCGCGCCGGAGCGAGTAGCGCCGGGAGAATGGTGGCGGGCGCCTTGTGCCGTGGGCCGGGCGCCCCTTATTGCGAATGGTTCTCGTCTTCCAGGAGGCCCCGCCCTTGGCCCTCGTTTCCTCCCGCCTGCGCCTCGTCCTGCCATTGCTGCCGCTGCTGCCCTGGCTCGCCCCGCCGGCACAGGCCCAGGCCGGGGCGCAGGACGGTGGCTGGCCGCGCCGGGTGACGGATCTGGCGGGACGCGAGGTGACGCTGCCGCGCCAGCCGCGGGCGCTCCTGCTGGCCGAGAACTTCCAGCTCCTGACCCTGTCGGTGCTGCTGCCCGACCCCGTCTCCCTGCTGGTCGGCATGGGCGGCGACCTGAAGCAGCACGACCAGGGCAGCGACCTCGCCTTCCGCCGGCGCTTCCCCGCCATGAACCGGGTCCCGGAACTCACCAGCGCGGTGGGACAGGGCTTCTCAGTGGAGCGCGCCCTGACGCTGCGGCCGGATCTGGTAGTCGGCCTTGAACAACGTCTTCAGGCTGTCGCCCCTGCGAGCAGGGTGCGGCCTGTCGGGACGCTGGCTTGGCTGATCGGGGTGAGGATTGCCTGTCGGAGGGCGGCGAGGAGAGCGGCCAAAAGGGCCCTGAGGTGGGCGAGGATCTTGCGGATGTTGTGGCCGCAGCCGCAGAGGACGGCGTAGAGAGCATCGCCGAGCGTGCCCTTGAGGGCGCAGCGGGCGAGGCGGCCATCGGTCTTCATGTGGCCGATCTCGGGCTCGATGGCGCTGCGGCGGCGGAGCAGCCGGCGCAGGCGGGGCGTGAGGCCGCGGCTGGTGCCGCTGACGAGCACCCTGGTTGCCGTGACGCCATGGCCGCGGTAGCCGCGATCGACCACGGCGAGGCTGGGACGCTGGCCGGTGAGGGTCTCGACCTGCTGGAGGGCGTCGGCGAGGGTGTGGCCGTCGTAGGGATTGCCGGGCTGGCTGCGCATGCCGACGACGAAGCCACCGGCGAGGGTGGTGGCGATGCTGACCTTCGTGCCGAACTCGTAGCGCACCCGCGCCTTGCCCTTGGCGATGCAGTCCACCTCGGGCTCGTGCAGGGCGTAGAGCTTGCGGGACGACTTCGGTGTCTGGAGCAGCAGGCGGGTGACGAGGGCGATGCGCTGCTCGATGCGCGCCCGCAGTGGCCCGTCAGGGACGGCGCCGAGCTTGCGTTCAACATCGCGCAGGATGCGGCCGGTGTAGCCCTTGAGCGTGCGCAACGCCTTGCGCATGCGGCGGAACTGCCGGGCGTGGGCGTAGCGCCCCACCTGGCCGGCCAGGCGCGGCGCCAGGCGATTGTAGTTCTGGCGCAGGGCGATCCCGGCCTTGTGCGCCAGCGTCACCAGCGAGTGGCGGGCCCGCTCATAGAGGCGGCTGTCGGTCGGATGGGCGATGGCCTTCTCCATCACTGTGGTGTCCACTGCGATCTCGGCCAAGCTGTTCGACGTCACAGCTCCCGAAGCCTGAGCCGCCTCGATCGTCCTGGTCAGCAACCACTCGACACCTTCCTCACCGATGCGACCGCGCCAGCGGCTGAGAGAGGAGGGATGGATGGGCGCACGGTGCTGGAAGAAGGTCTCACCCGTGAAGTGCTGGAAGTACGGGTTCTCCACCCAGCGCGCGAGCACCGCCTCGTCGGAGAGGCCATGGGCGTGCTGGAGGTACATCAGCCCGGCGACCAGACGCGGATGCGTGGCCGGCCGTCCCTCAGCGGCGGGGAAGAAGCCGGCCCATTCCCGCTCGAACCAGGACCAGTCGATCAGCGCCGCCAGCCGCACCAGTTCGTGCCGCCCATCGATCATGTCGACCAGCCGCGGCCGCAGCAGATCGGCCTGTTCCGGCGGGCGCGGGCGGTGCTTCATGCCCACAAGATTCGCAGGGTTTGTCGTCGAAAACAATCGAACCCTGCAAATCCAGGTCGCCGAGCCCGGAAAATCTCACAGCTAGATCAGTGCCTTACGAGTTATTCAAGGCCGACTCTGGTAGTCCTGAGCACCTGGCAGCTCGGCTCGGCCGAGACGCGGCAGAATGTCGAGCATCTCGCCGCCGCAGGCATCCCGGTGGTCTTCATCGACAACTTCCAGCGGCCGCTCAGCAACGGCATCCCGAGCATCCGGCTGCTGGGCCGCGCCCTGGGCTGCGAGGAACGGGCCGAGGCGGTGATCGGCTTCCAGGAGGAGCGGCTGGCGCGCATCCGCGAGCGTGTCGCCGCCCATGCCGGCCCGAAACCGGGGGTGATCATGAACGCCTTCGCCGGGCGGCGGCCCTGCTGCTGGGTGGCCGGGAATGACGGCACGGGGCAGATGCTCTCGCTGGTGGGCGTGCGGAACCTGTCCGAGGGCATGCTGCCCGGCCCGCGCGGCGGCGAGATCAACCTGGAGCAGCTCCTCGCCGTCTCGCCGGAGATCGTCGTGAACACCGGCAACCGCCATGACGAGGACCAGCAGGGCCTGCGCGTCGGCACGGGCGTCACGCTGGCCGAGGCCCGGGCCTCGCTGGAGGCGCTGATGGCCTCGCCGGAACTCGTGGCCCTGCCCGCCACGCGGGACAGGCGCGTCTATGGGTTGTGGAACCCGGTCTTCGGCAGCCCGGTCGGCATCGCCGCGCTGGAGGCGATGGCGCGCTGGCTGCGGCCTGACCTCTTCGCGGATCTCGACCCGGCGGCGACGCTGGCGGAGATCAACCGCCGCTTCGCCGCCGTGCCCTTCGAGGGGACCTACTGGGTCGGCCCCGGCTGAACAGGAACGGCACGCGCCGGCTCCCCGCTGTCCTCACCAGCGATAGGCGAGGTTGCCGATCACGGTGCGCCCATTGCCCCAGTAGCAGTAGTAGGTGCCGGTGCAGGAGGAGACATACTCCTTGTCGAAGAGATTGCTCGCGTTCACCGACAGCCGGTACTGGCCGAGGTCGTAGCTCACCGAGGCGTCGAACAGCGTCACCGAGGGCGAGAGGTACTGGTTGGCATCCTCGCCATAGAGGTTGCCGATATAGCGCACGCCGCCGCCCAGCCCGAGGCCGGCCAGCTTCGAATCCCGGTCGAAGCGGTACTTCATCCAGAGATTGGCCGTATGCGCCGGCACCAGCCCCGGGCGGTTGCCCTTGGTGGTGCGCGTCGTGCCGGTGATCAGCGTGTTGCTCCTGGTGATCTCGGCATCGAGGTAGGTGTAGGAGGCGGTGAGGTCGAGCCCTTCCGCCAGGCTCGCCACGGCCTCCAGCTCCACGCCGCGCGAGCGCACCTCGCCCGTCTGGATCTGGGAGGAGGTATAGACCGGGTCGCGGGTGGTGACGTTGGTCTGCGTCAGCTCGAACACCGCCGCGGTGACGAAGCTGTTGCGGCCCGGAGGCTGGTACTTCACGCCGAGCTCGTACTGCTCGCCCTCGGTCGGCTTGAACGGCGTGGCGCCGCGCTGGGCCGCGGTGGCGCCGATCACGGGGTCGAAGGAGGTGGTGTAGCTCGCATAGGGCGAGAGGCCGAAGTCGAAGAGGTACATCACCGCGATGCGCCCGGTCAGCGCATCGTCGTTGGAGCGCGTGCGCACCCCGTTGCGGCGCGAGGTCTGGCTGGTGGTGGACCAGTCCTGCCGCAGCCCGCCGGTGATCAGCAGCCGGTCGAGCCGGACCTGGTCCTGCAGGTAGATGCCGTGCTGGCCGTAGTCGTCGTTGCGGTCGGTCTTCGCGCCCGTGCCGAGGCGCGGGTCGGGAACCGCCGCGCCGTAGTTGCGGGTGAAGATGTCGAGCGACGGGACGGTGCCGGTCTGGCCGAAACTGGCCTGGTAGTGGCCCCAGTACTGCCGGAAGTCATAGCCCGCGAGGACCGTGTGCCGCAGCGCCCCGGTGTCGAAGCGCGCCTCGACGCTGTTGTCGAGGTTGACCGTGTCGGAGCTTTCCCGCTGCAGCAGGCTGCCGCGCGTCAGGCGCCGCTGGTCCGCCGAGAGGCCGCTGACATACATGGTCTCGTAGGCCACGCGGTTGTGCATGTAGCGGGCGTTCTGCCGCACGCTCCAGACATCGTCGAAGCGGTGCTCGAGGTTCCAGCCGATGCTGGTGGTGGTGATGTCGGAGTTGTTGAAGCCCGGCTCGCCCGCGAACCAGTTGCGCTTGATCGTCCCGTTGCGGTTCGGCAGCAGCGTGCCCACGGCCGGCAGGCCGATGGGCGAGCCGCCCTGGTCGTACTGGAAGCGCCCGAGCAGGGTCAGCCTCGTGTCCGCGCCGGGCCGCCAGGTGATGGCCGGGGCGATGAAGTAGCGGTCGTCATTGACATGATCGACCTGGGTGCCGCTCTGCCGCACCAGCCCGGTCAGCCGGTAGAGGAACTGCCCGTCCTGGGTCAGTGGCCCGCCCAGGTCGAAGCTGCCCTGGTAGCGGTCATAGGAGCCGGCCTGCAGGTTCACCTCGCCGAAGGGGCGCTCGGTGGGGCGCTTGCTGATCATGTTGATCATGCCGCCCGGTGGCGTCTGGCCGTAGAGCACCGAGTTGGGGCCCCGGATCACCTCGATCCGCTCCAGCCCGTCCTGCTCGATCGAGGTCGGGCCGAACTGCCGCAGCAGGCGCAGCCCGTCGAGGAACTGGCTCGGCCGCGCGTCGAAGCCGCGCAGGCGGAAGCTGTCGAAGCGCGTGTCGTTGCCGGAGAAGCCGGTGGCGAGGCCAGGCACATAGGCCAGCGCCTCCTCCACGTTGCGCACGGCGCGGTCGTCCATCTGGTCGCGCGTGACGACGGTGACGGATTGCGGCGTCTCGATCAGCGGCGTGTCGGTCTTGGTGGCCGAGGCGCTCTGGGTGGCGACATAGCCCTGCACCGGGCCAGTGGAGGTCTGCCGCTGCCCCTGCACCTGGATCTCGGGCAGTTGCACCGTCGTATCCTGGGACAGGGCGGCATGGGGCGTTAGCGCCAGGGAAGCCGCCGTCAACGCGGCAGCGCCCGTACGGCTCAGCGCCCATGGGTGCTTCGGTGCGGTACTCAATTCCTGTCTCCGACGGGTATTCCTGGTCGGGGCTCTTATTAAGAAAGATTATCAATCTCAATACGCAGGATGCGAAATGTTTCCGTGAATGTCCTGCCCGCAACACCGGCATGCCGCACGAACCATGGAGAAGCCGCGACCTCCCTCAGCCTGGGCTGGGGGTCCTGGCAGGCCCTTCCAGGGCCGGGCTTCCGCCATCGGGAATTGCTATCCCCTGGCCTGTTATCCACTGGCCTGTCACCATCCCCCCGAGCCAGCGCATGCGGTAGGGGCGGAACGGCGCGAGCGCGGCCTCCAGTGCCGCATCGGGCCGTGCCTGGGCGCGGATCTCCAGCCCCGCCGCCTCGGAAAGCGGCGGCCGGCCCTTCAGCCAGGGGTCGGATTGCGGCACGCCCGCCAGCGCCCCGATCCGTGACGGGTCCTTCGCCGCGGCGAGGACGAAGCCGGTCAGGCGCTCCAGCGCCGCCTCATCCTCCGGCGGCAGGGTCACGCCGTTGGCGGCGGCAAGGCGTTCCAGTGCCGCGACCGGCTCCAGCGCGAAGAGATGGTAGTGCAGCGCCAGGGCACCGCGCGCGAGCTCCTGCGGCAGCGCCCCCTCCCCCGTCACCTGGGCAAGCTGCGCGTGCAGCCGCGCCATGCCCCAGTCGAAATGCGCCCGGCTGTCGCTGGCGATGCCGGCCACCGCCACGGCAAGCCCGACCCAGGCGGCGTGGTTGTTGCGCACATCGCTGATCAGCGCCCGCGAGGCACGGTCGTAGCGGGGCTGGATGGCATCCGCGACCTCGCGCATCCAGCGGCCGACACGGCCGACCGAGACCGGCTCCAGCCCCGCCGCGTCGCGGACCCTCAGGAAGGCGAGCCCGGCCCCGGCCAGGGCCCAGACGCGGTGATAGGCGCCCTGCTGGTTCACGGCCCCCAGCATGGCGCCGGACTTGGCCCAGTCGTCGAGCAGGGACAGGGCGCAGGCGGCCGCCCCCGCCTCCCCGGCCCGGGCGCGGGCCACGGCGGCCTGCACCGCGTCCTGCCAGACATCCAGCCGCTTCTGCACGGCGGCGTCGGCGGCCAGGCGCCCGGGATCGGGGCGGGAGAAGGCGGGGTCGGTGTAGAAGGAGACGCCCTCGATGTTGCGCAGGGCCTCCGGGGGTGCCGGGCAGCCCGTCTCCGGGGCCGTCGCGGGCGGCAGGGGAGCGAAGGGCGTCCGCAACGGCTCCGCCGCCCCGGCTCCCCCCGGCAGAAGCGGAGGCAGGAGCAGGAGCAGGGCCAGTCCAGCCCGGCGGAACCCCTGCCGTCGAATCGGGGCCGTCGCTCCGGGGCCGCCACCGCTCCACCCCGGCGGCATCGCGGAGCCCCCTTTCACGCCTCGCTGGTGAAGAGGGGCAGCGCGGCCTGGCTCTCCTTCAGCCGCTTCGGCCGGTCCCGCTCCGCCCGCAGGCGCAGCAGCTCGCCCAACAGCCGGTCCATGGTGACCCAGACGGGCTCGTCGCCCTTGCGCTCCTTCATCACCAGCCGATGCGCGTCCAGCGTGACGTTCAGCGTGCCGCGCGTGGTCTCGGGACGGGGCATCCGCATCTGCACCAGCGCCTTCTCGACCTCCTCCAGCGGAACGTTCAGCGCCTTGGCGATCTGTTCGGGCTCATGACCCTGGCGGCGCAACTGGCGCGCCTTGTCCCGCTGCTTCGGCTCCAATGCGATCGATGGGCGCAGGGCGGCGGTGCGCCGGGAAATCTCGCCGGCGCCGGCGCCGGGCGGCTTGCCCTTGAAGGTCGGCATGACCGTGGTTTCTCCTTGCTCCTCCGAATGAACCGGCTGGCGACGGGATTCAAGGGACTCATCGCACGGAGCCCGGCGCGGTCCCGCGCCTCAGTCGCCCCGCAGGGCGGCGCCGGCCGCGAGCGGCGCCAGTGGCGCGGCCAGCGCCGCCAGGGCGGCCAGCAGCAGCAGGTAGGGGCGCGGCGACAGGCCGGCGGTGGCGGCCTCGATGGCGGCGGCGGCGAAGATCGCCACCGGCACGGACAGGGGCAGCACCAGGATGGGCAGCAGGGCCGCGCCGCGCCGCGCGCCCAGCGTCAACGCCGCGCCGAGCGTGCCGAGCAGCGACAGCACCACCCCGGCCAGGGCCAGGGCGGCGCAGGCGGCGGGCCAGGCCGCGGGATCAAGGTTCAGCATGGCGCCGGCCAGCGGCACCGCCACCACCAGCGGCAGGCCGGTGGTCAGCCAATGGCCGGCGGCCTTGGCCAGCGCCAGGGCGGCCGGCGAAAGCCCGGACAGCAGCAGCAGGTCGAGCGAGCCATCCTCGGCCTCCGCTCCGAAGAGCCGGTCCAGCGGCAGCAGCGCGGCCAGAAGCCCGGCCGCCACCAGCGCGCCGGGTGCGAGGCGCGCCAGGGCCTCCGGACTTGGGCCGACGCCGAAGGGGAAGAGAGAGCAGACCACGAGGAAGAACAGCATTGCGGCCAGTGCATCGCCCGGGTGGCGGAGCGCGAGGCGCAATTCCCGCGACAGCACGGCAAGCCAGGGCTTCACCGCCTTTTCCCCGCGATCGGACAGGTCCCGGTCACAGCGTGATCTCCCGCATCTCCGGCAAGGGAAGCGGCAGGTGCGTGGCGGCCAGGACCATGCCGCCCGCCGCCCGGTGCCGCGCCAGCAGCGGGCCGAGCCGCGCGACGGAGGCCGTGTCCAGCCCCACCGTCGGCTCGTCCAGCAGCCAGAGCGGAACAGGCGAGAGCGCCAGCCGCGCCAGGGCGAGGCGGCGCTTCTGGCCGGAGGACAGGGCGCGGGCCGGCTGCTCGGCGATGGCGTTCAGCGCCAGGGCGTCCAGCGCCGCCGGCACCGACCCACCCAGGAGCCGCGCCAGGAACTCCAGGTTCTCCCGCACGGAGAGGGAGGGCTTGGCGGCATCAAGATGCCCGACCCAGCGCAGGCGCCGGGCATGGGCGGCGGGATCGGCGGCGATGTCGGCGCCATCCCAGGCCACACGCCCCCCGGCCGGGCGCAGCAGCCCGGCCAGGGCGCGAAGAAGCGAGGACTTGCCCGCCCCATTGCGACCGAGAATTACTATCGCTTCGCCAGGACTCACAGTGAAGTCCAAATCGGCAACCACGTCATGGCCCCCACGGCGCAAATGCAGCTTTTCCGCCGTCAGCACGGCTCCCACCTCATGACTGGTCCCGCGGTCCCCCTGGACCCGCACCGGCCGCCATGCTTCAAGCCGGTTAAACGTCACCAACGTCAAGCAGGGGTTTTACGCGCCATGCGAATGATCGGGCAGGACAGTCTGAAGACCAGCCGCACTCTCTCGGTGGATGGCAAGGAATACACTTACTTCAGCCTGCCCGAGGCCGGGAAGGCGCTGGGCACCGATTTCTCCCGCCTCCCCAACAGCCTGAAGGTGCTGCTGGAGAACGTCCTGCGCTTCGAGGACGGCCGCGCCTACACCGTCGAGGACGCCAAGGCCTTCACCGGCTGGCTGGAGAACGCGCATAGCGAGCGCGAGGTGCCCTTCCGCCCGACGCGCATCCTGATGCAGGACTTCACCGGCGTTCCCGCGGTGGTGGACCTCGCCGCCATGCGCGACGGCATCCTGAAGCTGGGCGGCGAGCCGCGCCGCGTGAACCCGCTGGTGCCGGTCGACCTGGTGATCGACCACTCGGTGATGGTCGATGTCGCCGGCCGCGCCGACGCGCTGCAGAAGAACGTGGACATCGAGTACGAGCGCAACGGCGAGCGCTACGAGTTCCTGCGCTGGGGCCAGGCCGCCTTCGACAACTTCCGCGTCGTGCCGCCGGGCTCGGGCATCTGCCACCAGGTGAACCTGGAGCATCTGGCGCAGGTCGTCTGGACCCGTTCCGAGGCCGGCACCGCCTACGCCTATCCGGACAGCTGCTATGGCACCGACAGCCACACCACCATGGTGAACGGCCTGGGCGTGCTGGGCTGGGGCGTCGGCGGCATCGAGGCCGAGGCCGCCATGCTCGGCCAGCCCATCGCCATGCTGATCCCCGACGTGATCGGCTTCCGCCTGACCGGCAAGCTGCGCGAGGGCGTCACCGCCACCGACCTGGTGCTGACGGTCACGCAGATGCTCCGCAAGAAGGGCGTGGTCGGCAAGTTCGTCGAGTTCTTCGGCCAGGGCCTGGACCAGCTGCCGCTGGCCGACCGCGCCACCATCGGCAACATGGCCCCGGAATACGGCGCGACCTGCGGCTTCTTCCCCGTGGACAGCGTGACGCTGGACTATCTCCGCCTGTCGGGCCGCGAGGAAAGCCGCATCAAGCTGGTCGAGGCCTATGCCAAGGCCCAGGGCATGTGGCGCGAGACCAGCACGCCGGACCCGGTCTTCACCGACACGCTGGAGCTGGACCTTTCCACGGTGCAGCCCTCCATCGCCGGCCCGAAGCGCCCGCAGGACCGCGTGCTGCTGAGCGACGCCGCCCCGGCCTTCCTGCGCGAGCTGCCGGGCCTGTCCGGCAACCCGAACGCCGACGTCACGAAGCGCCACGGCGTGGCCAACGCCAACCATGACATCGCCCATGGCGACGTGGTGATCGCGGCCATCACCTCCTGCACCAACACCTCCAACCCCTATGTGCTGGTCGCCGCCGGCCTCGTCGCCCGCAAGGCGCGGGCGCTGGGCCTGCAGCCGAAGCCCTGGGTGAAGACCTCGCTGGCCCCCGGCTCCCAGGTGGTCACCGACTACCTGAACCGCGCCAAGCTGCAGGAGGACCTGGACGCCATCGGCTTCCAGACCGTGGGCTATGGCTGCACCACCTGCATCGGCAATTCCGGCCCGATCAGCGACGACATCGTCGATGCGATCGAGGCCAACAAGCTGGTGGCGGTCTCGGTGCTGTCCGGCAACCGCAACTTCGAGGGCCGCATCCACCCGAACGTGCGGGCGAACTACCTCGCCTCCCCGCCGCTCGTGGTCGCCTATGCCCTGGCCGGCACGATCACCAGGGACATCACCAAGGAGCCGATCGCGCAGGACAAGAACGGCAAGGACGTCTTCCTGAAGGACATCTGGCCGACCCAGGCGGAGATCAACGAGATCGTCGCCCAGTCCCTGACGCGCGAGATGTTCCAGGAGCGCTATGCCCATGTCTTCGAGGGCACGGCGCAGTGGCAGGCGATCAAGATCGACGCGGACAGCGAGACCTACCGCTGGAACTCCGGCTCGACCTATGTGCAGAACCCGCCCTATTTCGAGGGCATGACGATGGAGCCCGAGGCGCGCGGCGGCATCGAGGGTGCGCGCATCCTGGCCAAGCTGGGTGACTCGATCACCACCGACCACATCTCGCCCGCCGGCTCCATCAAGAAGGCCTCGCCCGCCGGCGAGTACCTGCTGGAGCACCAGGTCCGGCAGGCGGACTTCAACAGCTACGGCGCCCGCCGCGGCAACCACGAGGTCATGATGCGGGGCACCTTCGCCAATATCCGCATCAAGAACGAGATGGTGCCGGGCATCGAGGGCGGCATCACCAAGCACCTGCCCTCCGGCGACGTGCTGCCGATCTACGACGCGGCCATGCGCTACAAGAGCGAGGGCGTGCCGCTGGTGATCTTCGGCGGCAAGGAATACGGCACCGGCTCCTCCCGCGACTGGGCGGCGAAAGGCACCTTCCTGCTGGGCGTGAAGGCCGTGATCACCGAGAGCTTCGAGCGCATCCACCGCTCGAACCTCGTGGGCATGGGCGTGCTGCCGCTGATGTTCAAGAACGGCGAGACCCGCGAGAGCCTGGGCCTGACCGGCGAGGAGACCATCGACATCCTGGGGCTGGAGGAGATCAAGCCCCGCATGGACGTGACGCTGGTGATCCACCGCCCCGACGGCACCGAGCACCGCACCACCCTGCTCTGCCGCGTCGATACGGCCGACGAGGTCGAGTACTACCGCCAGGGCGGCATCCTGCACTACGTGCTGCGCTCCATGGCGCAGGCGGCGCAGGCGGCCTGACGCCGCATCCTCCGGGGAGCCGATCCCCCCTGACCGCTGCGGGCGGGATGGGCAACCATCCCGTCCGGGGCCGCGTTGCCGCCCCGGCTGGCCATGCTGGAACAGGCTGGGGGACCGGGATGATGCGTGCCGTACTCGTGATGAACAACCGTGCCGGAACGCTGGACGGCCGGCCCGAACTGCCCGGCCAGATCGAGGACGCCCTGCGCGAATCCGGCTTCGACCTCCGGATCATCGGAGAGGATGCCGCGCCCGACATGGGGGGCCGGATCGATGCCGCCGTTGCGGCCGCGCGGGACCTGCCCGCGCCGCTGGTGATCGTCGGCGGCGGCGACGGCACGGTGTGCGGCGCCGCCGGCAAGCTGGCCGGCACCGGGATCGCCCTGGGCATCCTGCCGCTCGGCACGCTCAACGTCCTGGCCCGCGACCTCGGCATGCCGCTCGACCCTCTGGAGGCCGCCCGCGCCCTGGCTGGCGCGGAAACGAAGCGGATCGATATCGGCGAGGTGAACGGCGAGATCTTCACCTGCCAGGCTGTGCTGGGCCTGCCGAACCGCTTCGCGCGGCTGCGGCAGGCGAACCGCCGCACCCCCGGCATCGCCGCGCGGATGCGGACCATCCTCGGCACGCTGCGGGCCTTCGGCCGCCCGCCCCTGAGCCTGAACCTCGTCTGGACCGACCGGCCGGGCGCCCCGCCGGCCAGCAAGCATGTCCGGGCCCGGGCGCTGTCCGTGGTCAACAACCCCTATGAGGAAGCGCTGGGCAGCTTCTTCCACCGTCCCAGGCTCGACACCGGCCTCCTCGCCGTGCACCGGCCGAAGCGCTTCGGCCTGTTCTGGTCGCTGGTGATGCTGGTGGCCATGGGCCTCGGCCTCTGGCGACGGACGGAGGAGGTGGAGCACTTCCTCACCTCCGAGCTGACCATCGAGTCGCGCCGCCCCAACCTGCGCGTCTCCACCGACGGGGAGATCCGGATGCTCTCGACGCCGCTACGGTTCCAGCTGCACCCCCGCGCCCTGTGCGTGCTCGCCCTCGCCCCCGTGGCGGAGGCGGACCGCGTAGCGCGGACGGAAACGCTGACGGCATGAGGCGGATCGACCATATCTCCGACCTGCATTTCGGCCGGGTGGACGATGCGGTGGTGGCCGGGCTGCTGGCCGAGTTGAACGCCGCGCCGGCGGATCTGGTGGCCGTCTCGGGCGACCTCACCATGCGGGCCCGGCGCCGCGAATACGCCGCGGCGGCGGAGTTCCTCCGTGCCCTGAAGGCGCCCTGGATCGCCGTGCCGGGCAACCATGACATCCCCTACTACGATCCCTGGGAACGCTTCACCAACCCCTATGCCCGCTGGCGGCGCTTCATCCAGGACGATATCGAGCCCGCCTGGGTGGACCAGGAGATCGCGGTGCTGGGGCTGAACACCGTCAGCCGGGGCGGCCTGCGGATGAACTGGGCCGACGGCACCGTGCACCTGGGCGGGCTGTCGCGGCTGCTGGAGCGGCTCCGTGCCCTGCCCGACGGCACGGTGCGGATCATCGTGGCGCATCACCCCTTCCTGGCCCCGCCCTGGGCGCCGGACACGGTGCTGGCCGGGCGGGCGCGCAAGGCGCTGTCCGTCCTGTCCCAGGCCGGCGTGCGGCTGGTCCTCAGCGGCCACCTGCACCGTACCTATACCTCGCAATACGAGAACATCGTGGCGGAAGGGGGCGGATTGCAGATCGTCAGCGCCGGCTCCGCCACCTCCGTCAGGCTGCGCAACGAGGTGAACACCTATAACCGCATCACCATCGCCCCCGGGGGGATCGACTGCGAGCCCCGGGCCTGGAACGGCCAGGGCTGGGAAAGGCTGGAATTGAACCGCGCCACCGAGATCACCGCCTGATCCGGAGGGCCCGGGGCGGGACCGGCCTGCCTCAGTCCGGCGCCATCATGTGGCGGATGCGTTCGGCCAGCGCCTCCATCGTGAAGGGCTTGGTCAGGAGCTGCATATCCGGGCCGGACAGGGCCACGCCCTCCAGCGCCGCCTCGGGATAGCCGGTGATGAACAGCACCCGCAGCGTGTCGTGCAACTCGCGGGCCGCCAGGGCCAGATCGCGCCCGTTCATGCCCCCCGGCATACCGATATCGGTGACGAGCAGATCGATCGTCCTCCCCCCGCGCAGGATCTCCAGGGCCGAGGCGGCATCCCCGGCCTCCAGCACGGTGCAGCCCCGCTCGCGCAGCACCTCGGCCGCCAGCAGGCGCAGCGAGGGCTCGTCATCGACCACCAGCACCGTGCCGCCCGGGCCGGTGGCGGCGGCTTCCGGCTTTCCGGCCTCGGGCGCCGTGATGGCGGCGCCCCTGTGGCGCGGGAAGCAAAGGCGCAGCGTGGTGCCCTGTCCCGGCGCGCTCTCGATAGTGATCCGGCCGCCGGACTGCTGCACGAAGCCGTAGATCATCGACAGGCCCAGCCCGGTGCCCTGGCCGATCGGCTTGGTGGTGAAGAAGGGGTCGAAGGCGCGCTGCATCACCTCCGGCGCCATGCCGCTGCCGGTGTCGCGTACCGACAGCGTGACCCGGTCCTCCGCGCCGCCACCCGGGGCGCCGGAACCGGGAAGGTTGGCCAGGGCGATGGCCAGCCGTCCGCCGCCCGGCATGGCGTCGCGCGCATTGATGCAGAGGTTCAGCAGCGCGCTCTCCATCTGGTGCGGATCGCAGAGCACGGGCCAGGATCCCGCCGGCGCGTCCACCTCGATGTCGATCTCCGGGCCGATGGTGGAACGGATCAGCCCCTCCATCCCCGCCACGAGCCTTTGCAGCTCCACCGGCTGCGGCGTCAGGACCTGGCGGCGGGAGAAGGCCAGCAGGCGCTGGGTCAGCCCGGCTGCGCGCTCCGCCCCGGTGCGTGCCAGGCCGAGGAAACGCTCCAGTTCCGAGAACCGGCCCTTCGCCAGCCGCGCCTGCATCAGGTCCAGGCTGCCGAGCACGCCGGTGAGCATGTTGTTGAAGTCGTGCGCGATGCCGCCGGTGAGCTGGCCCACCGCCTCCATCTTCTGCGACTGGGCCAGGGCGGCGGCGATGCGGCGGCGCTCGGCCTCGGCCGCCTCCAGCGCGGCGGTGCGCTCCCGCACGCGGGCCTCCAGCAGCTCCGCCATGCGCTCCGCGGCGGCGGCCTCCTCCTCCATGTGGCCGCGCAGGCGGCGCTGCCAGGAGCGGGCGCGCAGCGAGGTCTTCACCGCGCTGAGCAGGGTGACGGCGTTCAGCGGCCTTTCGATGAAAAGGACGTTGCCGAGCCTTTCGGCCAGCCGGATCTCGTCCATCTGGCGCCGCGCCTGCGTGCCCATCTGGCTGAGCACGATGAAGGGCAGGTCCGACCAGGGCGGCTGGCGCGAGAGATGGGCGGTCAGCGGCCCGAGATCGGCATGGAACAGCAGCTCGTCCGTCACCAGCACCAGCCCGGTGGCCACGCCGACGGACTCGGCCAGGGCCGACACGGATTCGACCCGCTGGCCCTCGATCCTTTCGCTGGCCAGGAGGCGGAACAGGCCCAACCCGTCCCGCTCGGTCGGCGCCAGGATCAGCACCGGGCCGGCATCTCTCAGGCTGCGGTCAGCCAAGGGCGGCTCCGTCAGGACCGGCGGCGACATCCGGGCGGGGCACGGCGACGATCCGGCGACACCCGCCGGGAATGCCGGGCCTCCCCGGCGGGGTCTTGCGACAGGTGGCGCGGCGCAGGGTCATGCTGGCCTGGCTTTGTAACGGATTCGCCCGTGGCTGCCCATGATGGCACGGGGCCCCGCCCCGCCGCATCCGGCAACGCGGCCCTCCCGCCGGAGCGAGGAGCGGGCGCGCGGTCCTAGCCCGCTTCCGCCAGGATGCGCGCCCCGCCGCGCACGGAGGCCTCGCTGACCCGGATGCCCAGGCCCGGCCCCTCCGGCACCACCACGGCGCCGTCGCGGTTGGGCACGCGCTCCTCCAGCACATCCTCGGTCAGGACGTGGTGCGGCATGTAGAACTCGCAGCCCAGCGAGATGCCGGGCGTGGCGGCGATGAGCTGCGTGCCGGCGGCGAGCGCGATGCCGCCCTCCCACAGCGTGCCTCCATAGCCCGGCAGGCCGGCCGTGTCGGCGATGGCCATCATGGCCTGCGCCTTCAGCATGCCGCCGCACTTCATCAGCTTCACCGAGATGGCATCCGCCGCGCGCCGCCGCACCACTTCCAGCAGGTCAACCGCGTCGTAGCAGCTCTCGTCGGCCAGGATCGGCGTGTCCAGCGCGGCGGCGAAGCCGGCCATGGCGTCGAGATGGCGGCGCGGCACCGGCTGCTCGATGAAGGTCGGGCGGAAGCGGTCCACGTCGCGCAACACCGTCATCGCCGCGAAGGGCTCCAGCGCCTGGTTGTAGTCGAGGCGCAGGTCCACGCCGTCGCCAAAGGCATCGCGGATCGCCTCCAGATGCGCCATGTCCTCGCGGTGCGGCTTCACCCCGGTCTTCACCTTGAACAGCCGGTGCCCCGCCGGGACCATCGCCCGCATGCGCTCCATGTCGGCCGCGAAATCCGGATCGGCGATGGAGAAGGAGAGCGGGATGGTGTCGCGCACCCGCCCGCCCAGCAGGTCGGCGACCGAAAGCCCCTTCGCCTTGCCGAGCAGGTCCAGCACGGCCATCTCGACGCCGGCCTTGGCATCCGTGTGGCCGATCAGGGCCCGGTCCATCCGCGCCAGCATCGCGCGCAGCCGCAGCGCCGGATGGCCGACCACATGCGGGCGCAGATAGGTGTCGAGGGCAGAGAAGGCCCCCTCCGGCGTGCCGGTGAAGACCTCCCAGGGCGCGGCCTCGCCCCAGCCGGTCAGGCCATCGTCGGTGGAAAGGGCGATCAGCACGCGCTTCACGCTGCCCTTCACCGAGCCCACGCCCTGTGCGCGGGCCATCCTGATCGGGCTCTCCACCAGGAAGAGCCGCATGCGGCCGATGATCATCCCGGGAAACCCCGGGTGGCCGGGCCAGGGAGGGAACCAGGCAGGGCGCCGTCCGGCAGCCTGCCCTGGCGGTGAAAATGCGACAGGAAGGCCCGCGTGGCGGCCTCGCGGGGGGTGTCGATCACCGCGCGGGCCGGCCCTTCCTCCACCACCACCCCGTCGCGCATGAAGACCACGCGGTCGGCGACCTCGCGGGCGAAGGCGATCTCGTGGGTGACGATCACCATGGTCATCCCGTCGGCGGCGAGGCTCTGCATCACCCCCAGCACCTCGCCCACCAGCTCGGGGTCCAGCGCCGAGGTCGCCTCGTCGAAGAGCATCACCTCCGGCTCCATGGCCAGCGCCCGGGCGATGGCCACGCGTTGCTTCTGCCCGCCGGACAGGCGGGAGGGGTAGTAGTCCGCCCGGTCCGCCAGCCCGACCCGGGCGAGCAGCCGCTGCGCCAGCGCCTCGGCCTGCGGCTTCGCCATGCGGCGCACCGTCAGCGGGCCTTCCATGACGTTCTCCAGCGCCGTCAGGTGCGGGAAGAGGTTGAACTGCTGGAAGACCATGCCGGTATTGGCGCGGAAACGGGCAAGCTCCCGCCGCCCGGGCAAGCGCTGCCCGGCAGCGAAGTCGAAGCCCTGCCCGCCGATCCGCACCCGCCCGCCATCGGGCACGACAAGCAGGTTCAGGCAGCGCAGCAGGGTGGACTTGCCGGAGCCGGAGGGGCCGATCAGCGCCACCACCTGTCCGGGCTCGACCCGGAAGTTGATGTCGCGCAGCACCTCGTGGTCGCCGAAGCTCTTGCGCAGCGCGGCCACGTCGATCTTGGGCTGGGATGTGCTCACCGCCTCCTCCTCAGTCGCTGCGCGCCATGCGGCGCTCCAGGTATTGCACCAGCAGGGTCAGCGGGAAGAGCACGGCGAAGTAGATCACCGCCACCAGCGAATAGGTCTCCAGCGGCCGGTAGGTGTCGTGCGCGATGGCCTGGCCCTGGTAGAGCAGGTCCGGCACCGCCAGCACCGAGACCAGCGAGGTGTTCTTGAACTGGATGATCGACTGGTTCATCAGCGGCGGCACCATGCGCTTGATGGCCTGCGGCAGGATGATGCGGCGCATGGACTGGCCAGGCGTCATGCCCAGCGCCTCCGCCGCCTCCCGCTGTCCCGCGTCGATCGAGACGATGCCGCCGCGGATGATCTCGGCATAGAAGGCACCACCGTAGAGCGAGAGCGCCAGCACCGCCGCCGAGGTCGCCGACATGTCGATGCCCGAGAGGATCGGCAGGGCGTAGTAGAACCAGACGAGCTGCACCAGCACGGGGGTGCAGCGGAAGACCTCGATATAGGCCTGGGCGATCCAGCGGATGATGGCATAGGGCGCGAGCCGCCCCAGCCCGGCCACCAGCCCCACCACCAGCCCGATCAGCACGATGCCGACGGTGAAGGCGATGGTGACGCCGAGCCCTTGCAGGAAAAGCCAGCGGTAGCCCCAGATGAAGTAGAAGTCCCACTCGTACATACGGTCTCTCTCGTGCCGCCCGCCCGGCCCGGAAGGGGGGGCGGATGGCCGGGCAGCGCGATGCGGCCCGGCCCTTCCCCTCAGCCCAGGGCGGGTGGGGGCGGGATGCCGCCGGGCGTCTGGGCCGGGCGGCGATGCGGGGTCAGAGCGTCAGGCCGGCCGGAAAATCCGATTCCTCGACGCCCACGAGCTGCATGTTCGACACGATCGCCTGACGCACCACGCCCAGGCCGCGGTTGTAGTCGATCCAGACATTGACGAAGTCGCGCCAGGTCTTGTCCGGCTCCCGCCGGAAGCCGGCGTTGGAGGTGGTCAGGAAGACCGGCTTCGGCGTGATGATCTCGCCCAGGTTCGGCACCTTCTTCTTCACCGTCAGCGCCAGGATGATCACCAGGCACTGCGCGTCGGCGCGGCCGGTCTGCACCGCCATGGTGGCCTCGTCCGCCGACTTGAAGCGGGAGATCGTCGCCTTGGGGCAGAGCCGCGTCACCGCGCCGTCCTGCGAGGAGCCGCTGTCCACCGCGATGCGGACCTCCGGCTTGTTCAGGTCGTCCCAGGTCTCGAACCGGAAGCCCTTCTTCGTGATGAAGGAGAAGGCGTTGTTGAAGCAGGGCACCGAGAAGTCCACCGCCAGGGCACGGCGCGGCGTCGGATTCAGGCCGAAGAAGACGTCGAGCTTGTTGCTCTGCAGGTCGAGCACCGCGTTGCCCCAGGTGGTCTCGTGCAGTTCCAGCTCCACCTCCAGCTCCTGCGCCAGGGCGCGGCCGAGATCCATGTAGAACCCCTTCCATTCCCCGGTGGCGAGGTCCTTCACGTAGTAGGGCGTGGCCCCCGCCACGGCGCCGAAGCGCAGCTTCCGGGTGCGCTTGATCCGGTCCAGCGTGGGCTCGCCGCTCTCGGCGGGCGGGTTCTGCGCCGCGGCGGAAGGGATACCCAGCGAGGCACCGAGCCCCGACCCCGCTGCGAGGGCCGCGAAGCCGCCGGTCCCGGCCATCAGGCGTCGTGAGATCATGATCGAGACTTCCCTTTCCAAGGCGGCCCCTCCCCAGGGCGAACGCCGGTCAAACATCGGTTATCCGTCCACGGCCCGGCTGCCGCCAGACCGTCCGCGCGACGAATGCGGTTCGGAAGGGGCGTCCAGGCTCAGGCAACCGGCCGGGAAGGCCGATCCGGGGAGATGAATGCCGCCCTAGCAGCATCCGGGCCAGTCCCGCCCCGGATCGCCGCCAAGAGCCCCTGCGAGCACCCCGATACCGCCGGGAGCGGATTTCAGGGCACGGAATCGCGCCATGGCAGGGCGCGAGCCGCATTCTCCGGCCCGGTGACGGTTGCCAAGCGCCTCGGCCATTGCCACACACTCCGCCCGGAATGAGTCACCACGACACGCAGATGTTCGAGCCCCGGGTCAAGGCTGTCCTGGGGCCGACCAACACCGGCAAGACGCATCTCGCCATCACGCGGATGCTCGCGCACAGTTCCGGCATCATCGGCTTCCCGCTGCGCCTCCTGGCGCGCGAGAACTACGACCGGATGGTGGCCGCCAAGGGCGAGCAGCACGTCGCCCTGATCACCGGCGAGGAGAAGATCATCCCGCCCGAGGCGAGGTGGTTCGCCTGCACGGTGGAGGCCATGCCGCTCGACCGGAAGGTCGAGTTCCTGGCGGTGGACGAGATCCAGCTCTGCGCCGACCCGGACCGGGGCCATGTCTTCACCGACCGGCTGCTGCACGCCCGCGGCATGGTGGAGACCATGTTCCTCGGCGCCGAGACCATCCGGCCGCTGCTCCAGCGCCTCGTGCCCCGGGCGGAGATCGAGACCCGCCCCCGCCTGTCCCAGCTCACCTATGCCGGCCCGGCCAAGCTCACCCGCCTGCCGCCGCGCTCCGCCGTCGTCGCCTTCTCCGCCGGCGAGGTCTATGCCATCGCCGAGGCCATCCGCCGCCGCCGGGGCGGCTGCGCCGTGGTCATGGGCCGCCTGTCCCCCCGCACCCGCAACGCCCAGGTGGCGCTGTACCAGGAGCGGGAGGTGGACTTCCTGGTGGCCACCGATGCCATCGGCATGGGGCTGAACATGGATGTGGACCATGTCGCCTTCGCCTCCCTCACCAAGTTCGACGGCCACCGCTCGCGCGAGTTGAGCGCGCAGGAGGCCGCCCAGATCGCCGGCCGCGCCGGGCGCGGCATGCGCGATGGCACCTTCGGCGTCACCGCCGACTGTCCGCCGCTGTCCGACGAGATCGTCGAGAAGATCGAGAGCCACCAGTTCGAGCCGCTGCAGACCCTGGCCTGGCGGAACTCGGCGCTGGACTTCGCCTCGCCCGAGGCGCTGCTGGAAAGCCTCGCCGCCCCGCCGCCCTTCGCCGGGCTGGCCAAGGGCAACGACGCGGACGACCACATCACCCTCGCAGCCCTGGCGCGGGACGAGGATGTCCGCCGCCTCGCCACCAGCCGCTCCCGCGTCAGCCTGCTCTGGGAAGCCTGCCAGATCCCGGATTTCCGCAAGCTGGCCGACGAGACGCACCAGAACTTCTGCGCCCGGGTGTTCAAGCACCTGGCGGAGGACGGGCACCTGCCGGAGGACTGGATCGCCTCCGGCATCGCCTCCTGCAACAATGTCGAGGGCGACCTCGACACGCTGATGGCCCGCCTCGCCTCGATCCGGGTCTGGAGCTTCGTCGCCGCCCGCAACGACTGGTTCCGCGACGCCGCCCGCTTCCAGGGCGAGGCGCGCGAGGCGGAGGACAAGGTGTCCGACGCCCTGCACGAGCGTCTGACCGCCCGTTTCGTGGACCGACGCGCGGCGCATCTGATGCGCAAGCTGGACGATGGCGAGGAGGAGCTGCTTTCCGCCGTCACCCGCCGGGGCGAGGTGGTGGTCGAGGGTCATCCGGTCGGCAGGATCTCCGGCTTCAACTTCGAGGCCGCGACCGAGGCCGGGGCCGGCGAGGAGGAGCGCAAGGCCCTGCTCCGCGCCGCCCGCCGGGCGCTGAAGGAGGAGATGCCGCGCCGCGTCTCGCTGCTGGAGGCCAGCAACGACGACGCCTTCGGCCTCACCCCGCTGCAGCGCGTCACCTGGACCCTGCCCGGCTCCCCGCCGCCCGGCTCGCCCGGTCACGAGGCCGCCGAGATCGCGCGGCTCAAGGCCGGGCCAAGCCCGGACAAGCCGTTGGTCGAGCCGCTGAACTCCGAGTTCCTGGACAGCGCCCAGCGGGAGCGCGTGCGCGCCCGGCTGGCGACCTGGCTGGAAAGCACGATCAAGAAGGCCATGGCGCCGCTGGAGGCTGCCGAGACCAAGGCGGCCGAGGATTCCAGCCTGCGCGGCCATCTGTTCCGGCTGCGGGAATATCTGGGCCTGGTGCCCGGCGGCACGGAGCGGGAGATCACCCCGGAGCTCCGCGCCAAGCTGAAGGCCATCGGCGTGCGGGCGGGGCGCTTCGCCCTCTACCTGCCGGAGATGCTGAAGCCCAAGCCCATGGGCCTGCGCGCGCAGCTCTGGGCGCTGGCCGCCGAGAGCGCGGTGCCGCCGCTGCCGGTGGGCGGGCTGGTCTCGATCACCCCGCCCTCCAACTGGCCCGCCGGCTTCGCCGCGCAGATGGGCTGGGTGCTGGCGGGCGAGGTGATGATCCGCCTGGACGTCGCCGAGCGCGTGGCGGGGGAGCTGGGCCACCTGACCCGGCGCGCCCCGGCCCTGCTGCCCGGTGACATCGCCAGCCGCCTGGGCGTGAAGGCCGAGGCCCTGGCCCCGGCGCTGACGGCGCTGGGCTTCCGCCTGCTGAATGCCGAGCCGCTGCCGGAGGAGATGTTCGGCCCGCCGGCGCCGCTGATGGTGGCGGCCCGGCGCGACGAGCACCGCCACCATCCGCGCCACGACCAGCGCGGCCGGAACCAGCCCGGCAGGGGGCCGCGCCAGGGGGGCGAACGCGGCGAGCGTTCCGGCGGGGGAGCTTCCCGCACGGCGCCCGCCACCACGCCCGAAGGGGAAGCCCCCGCCGCGGCCGAGGGCGAGGCCGGGCAGGCCGGCACGCCGGCCGAGACGCCGCGCCCCCGCGAGGAGAGGCCGCGCGACGGCAACCGGCAGGGCCGCCAGGGTCATCGCGACGAGCGCCACGGCAAGGGCGGGCCAAGCGCGGGCGGCCAGGGCAACAAGGAGCGCGGCGACAGGCCAAGGGGCGACCGGCCGCGCGGCGACCGCCCCTTCTCCGACCGCGACCGGAAGGGTGGCGACCGCGAGCCCCGCGTCTTCCAGATCGGTGGCAAGCGCGACTCCGGCCCCGACCCGGACAGCCCCTTCGCGGCCCTGGCCAAGCTGAAGCTCGGCAAGTGACGGCTTGAGCGGCCCGGGCGTAGGCCCGAGAGGGGGCCAGAAGGGAGGGCAGGAGGGCCAGGACTGGCAGCGGCTGGATGCCTGGCTCTGGTGCGCGCGGGTGGCCAAGACCCGCGCCGCCTGTTCCCGTCTGGTCGAGGCCGGTGCCGTCCGCCTGAACCGCCAGCCGGCGGAAAAGGCCCACGCCCGGCTGCGGCCCGGGGATGTGCTGACCCTGGCGCTCGGCGGCCCGGAGCACGGCCGCATCCAGGTCTGGCGCGTCCTGTCCCTCGCCATGCGCCGTGGCCCGGCACCCGAGGCCCGGCTGCTCTACGAGGAACTCGCGGACTGAGCGGGGGCGGCGCGCCCTCCCCGGGAGATCGTGGGGACAGGGCTTCGTCCCGCCCCTGCCATGTTCCGTCCTGGTGGCCTAGGCTCGCCCGCAGGCCGCGCGGCCCCTGCCGCCGGCGTCATCCTGCCGGATCGGGCCCATGTCCAACGCCACTCCCGCCACCCGCTTCCTCGACAAGGCCGGTATCGCCTATGAGCGCCGGCACTACGACTACGCCCCGGGGGCGGAACGCATCGGGCTCCAGGCGGCGGAGGCCATCGGCGAGCCGCCGTCGCGCGTGCTGAAGACCCTGCTGGCCCGCGTGGATGGCAGGCCGGTCTGCGTGCTGCTGCCTTCGGACCGTGAGGCGAGCATGAAGCGCCTCGCCGCCGGCTTCGGCGGGAAATCGGCCGGGATGATGCCGCCCGGGGAGGCGGAGCGCCTCACCGGCTACCATGTCGGCGGCATCAGCCCCTTCGGCCAGCGGCGCCGCCTGCCCACGGCGATCGAGGAGGCCGCCATGGCCGAGCCCTATGTCTTCGTGAATGGCGGCCAGCGCGGCCTGCAGCTGCGCCTGGCCCCGGCGGAGGCCCGCGACGCGCTGGAGGCCATCGCCCTGCCCCTGGTGGCCTGATGCCGCCGCCGGGCAGGGGAACCGTCCCCACGGGGCAGACCGGCGGCATGAACGGCTTGCCGGAACGCCCCGTTCGCGCCATGTGACGCCGGAACTTTCGCCAGCGTGCCGGAAGAGATACCGGACAGGAGACTGCCGCAGTGACCTACGTCGTCACCGAGAACTGCATCCGCTGCAAGTACATGGACTGCGTCGAGGTGTGTCCCGTGGACTGCTTCTACGTCGGCGAGAACTTCCTTGTCATCCATCCGGATGAGTGCATCGACTGCGGCGTCTGCGAACCGGAATGCCCGGCGGAGGCGATCCTGCCGGACAGCGACGATCGCGCGACCGCCTGGGCCGAGGTCAACCGCACCTATGCCCAGCAATGGCCCAACATCACCCGCAAGGGCGAGGCGCCGGCGGATGCGGAGGAATGGAACGGCAAGCCGGACAAGGCCGGCCTGCTGAGCCCCAACCCCGGCAAGCCCTGAGGCCTCTCCGGCGGCAGGTCCTTCTGCCCGCCGCCCTTCCGGTGGTCCTCCGCCGGGAAGACCCCTGCCGCCGTCTGTCGGGCGAGCCCCGGCGGCGGATGCCCCGCATGTGACGAGCAGCGGATTTTCTGGTATGGGGCCGCTCGTTTTCGGTCAAGGCATCCCCAATCTCCCGTGGCCGGCCCGTTCCGCCGCCCGGTCGGTTCCGTTCGAGCAGGGCGGGACCAGGGGGAGGACATGGCCCGATCCGGAGAACGCAGCCCTCGCCGCGGGGCCGCGTTCATCCGCACTGGAGGTAGAGAATGAAGGCTCCCGCGCAAGCGCCAGCCCCCATCGTCATCCCCGGGGCCGCCCCCGGCGTCGCATCCGGATGGGACCAGCAGGGGAGTGTCCGGGCATGAGCGCCGATCCGAAGCCGGAAGAGACCATGGCCGACGCCGCCCCGGCTCCCGAGGCCCGGGCAGAGGAAAGCCAGGCCAACTCCGTTCCCAGCGGCCCGATTCGCCCCGCCCCGCCGCCCAAGCCGCTCGGCAACCAGGGCAAGGACTTCAAGGCGGGCGACCATGTCGTCTATCCGACCCATGGCGTGGGCCAGGTGCAGGGCATCGAGGAAGTGCCTGTCGCCGGCACGACCCTGAAGGTGATCGTGATCACTTTCGAGGAGAACCGGATGACGCTGAAGGTGCCGATGGCCAAGGCTCCTTCCTCCGGCCTGCGCAAGCTCGCCTCGCCGAAGGTGATGGACGAGGCCATGGCGACGCTGCGCGGCAAGGCCCGCATCAAGCGCACCATGTGGTCGCGCCGCGCCCAGGAATACGAGCAGAAGATCAACAGCGGCGATCCGATCGCCATTGCCGAGGTGGTGCGCGACCTGCACCGCAACGCCGGCCAGCCGGACCAGTCCTTCTCCGAGCGGCAGATCTACGAGCTGGCGCTGGACCGCCTGGCCATGGAGGTCGCGGCGCGGGACAGCACCGACAAGATCAAGGCCACGGTGAAGCTGATGGAGCACCTGAACAAGGCCGACAAGAGCGCCGACAGGGGGGAGTGATCCCCCTTCCCTTCCGGTCGCGGGATGCGGACGGCGGATATGGAAAAGGCCCCGGGGATCGCTCCCCGGGGCCTCTTGTCGTTCCGGCCCCCGTCCGGGCGGAGGCCGGGGCGGATCAGTTGGACTGGTTCCGCACGCCCATGAACTGCAGCATGAACTGGAACAGGTTCACGAAGTTCAGGTAGAGGCCCAGCGCGTCGAAGACGGAACGCTTGGCGGCCTCGTCGCTGCCCTCGGCATAGGCGAACTCGATGTAGTCCGCCTTGATGCGCTGCGTGTCGTAGGCGGTCAGTCCGGTGAAGATCAGCACGCCCAGGACGCTGATGGCGAACTGCAGCGCCGTGGAGCCGACGAACATGTTGACCAGCCCGGCGATGATGATGCCGATCAGGCCCATCATCAGGAAGCTGCCCATGCGGGTCAGGTCGCGGTTGGTGGTGTAGCCGTAGAGGCTGACCGCCGCGAACATGCCGGCCGTCACGAAGAAGGTCGTGGCGATCGAGGTGCCCGCGTAGATGACGAAGAGGTTCGCCATGCTGGCGCCCATCGCCGCGGCGAAGGCCCAGAACAGCGCCTGCACCGTCGTCTTCTGCATGCGGTTCACGCCGAAGGACAGCACCAGCACGAAGGCCAGCGGCGCCAGGATCGCGGCCCAGCCCAGCAGCGTGGGCTGCGTGACAAGGTAGCCGGACTGGGTGCGGCCCACGGTGTAGAAGGCCTGGGACAGCGCGGTGTTCGCGATGACATAGGCGACGATGCCGGTCAGCGCGAGGCCGGAGGCCATCCAGTTATAGACCCGCAGCATATAGGCGCGGAGCCCGGCATCCAGGACGGCGGCATCCGTGCTCGCCCGCCCCAGAGGCTGGGTCCACGCCGAGCCGCC
The DNA here is from genome assembly GCF_002754815.1 of Roseomonas sp. FDAARGOS_362. Taxonomy (GTDB): domain Bacteria; phylum Pseudomonadota; class Alphaproteobacteria; order Acetobacterales; family Acetobacteraceae; genus Roseomonas; species Roseomonas mucosa. Next base: position 1,435,837 of record NZ_CP024588.1, read on the forward strand.
GGTCGTGAAGCGGTTGTCGGGACGCAGTGCCATGGTGTGTTTAGGACTCCTCCTGGCGGGAATGAGGTTTGGGCCATCCCCGCAGTCACGGGACTATATGGACATTCTGTAATGCGGATCAATGGGCGAGAACGGCCCGGCCCCTCGGGCCGCCTCGCGCCAGGAGCCGCGATCGGATTCCGCCCCTTCCTTCTCCCGGCAGGGACCGGTGATATGGGGCGGCACACGACACATCCCAGCAGGATAACACGATCCCGCCGTTTCCGGCCGGATATCGCGCGGGCCGGGAATCGCCCCGAAGGAAAGAGCCTGCACCAAGCGCCCGGGCCTGAAAGACCATATCGGGAACGCACCGCGCCAGGACGCCACTCTCTTCGCCGGAACCCGCCGGTCCGAACCGGGACATGCCGATGCACCTCCTCTTCCCCAAGGGAATCTCCAGGGGCGTACCTGGGGAAGATGATGCGCTGATGGAGGAAGGACCATGGGCTTTCCGTGTCCTGCGGATTGCAAATGGTGACGGACTGGCACCTGGGGCGCCAGGACGCCCAGAATTCAGCCGATCCGCGCCGGTTTCGCCCCCTCGCCGGATGCCGGGAGCCTTGCCGCCGGCTGTGACAGTGGAACGCGGCCCCGCGCTCTCGCACGCATGGACCATGTCGTCGCGAGCGGTGGTTCCGGTGGCCTCGCGGCTCCGCCTGGCAGCGGCGCGACCGCGGCTGTCGCTCCCCAGGTCGTATCGGCCCAGCCGCTTCCCCAGACCTCGTCGGCCGGCTCCGTTCCCTGCCAGGGGTAACAGGCCGAAGCGCGATGCGTGAGCCTGAACATGGATGTGCCATCCAAAATATCTTTCGTTGTCTCTTTAATGATATTTTGGTGTCACGTCATGTCCTGTTTTCATAAAGCGCGCTCCTCGGCCGCTTTCTCGGGCAAAGTGGCCGGATGGAAGCGGGGCCGGAGGAAGCCTCCTCTCCGGCCCTCAGCCTGCCTCAGCCGAAGCCCATGAAGCCCGGGCTCTCGCGCAGCGGCACGGCGGCCTTGAGCTTCGCCAGGTCCGGCACCGGCCGGGCGGTGCGCGGGTCCCCGGCCAGCAGCCGCTCCAGCGCCGCCGCGACGGCCAGCACCTTCGCATCGCCGCCGCGCGGCCCGACGATCTGCAGGCCGAACGGCATGCCCCTGTGGTCCAGCCCCACCGGCAGCGAGATGGCCGGATGCCCGACCAGGGTCGCCGCATAGGCGAGCGCCAGCCAGTGGAAATAGGTCCGGGTCGGCACCCCGTCGATCTCGGCCGGGTAGAGCTCGGTCCAGGGGCGCGGGCTGAGCGTGACGGCCGGGGCCAGGATCACGTCATGGCTCTCGAAGAAGCCCTGCCAGCTCTTGTACATCGCCATCTGCAGCTTCATCGCCCGCACCACGTCGAGGGCGCTGTAGCCCAGCCCTTCCTCTACATTCGCGCGGACATTGGGGCCGACCTGGTCCGGCGTGTCGCGCACCTTCTCATGGAAGCCCGCGAGGAAGGACAGCGCGCGCAGCACCTCGAAGGACTCGTCGGCCCCGGCGCAGTCCGGCGTGGTGTCCTCCGCCCGGGCGAAGACATGGCGGAACAGGCCGGTCTTCTCGGCGAAGACCGCGCGGATGTGCTTCTCGGTCGGGGCGAAGCCGAAATCCGGCGTCAGCGCCACGCGCAGCGAGGCGAGGTCCACCGCCCCCGGCACGGCGAAATCCTCCGGGCGGCGGACCTGCCGGCCCTCGATGGTGGTGGCCAGCGGGTCGCCGGCATCGTCGCCGACCATGGTGGAGAGCAGCAGGCAGAGATCCGGCACGGTGCGCGCCATCGGCCCGAGCACGCCGAGCGCGGCCCAGCCCAGCGGCTTCTTCTCGTTCGGCACCAGGCCCGGCGTCGGGCGGAAGCCGACGATGCCATTATAGGCGGCCGGGTTGCGCAGCGAGCCGCCGGTGTCGGAGCCGGTGGCGACGGGCACCATGCCGCAGGCCAGCGCCACGCCCGAGCCGCCGGAGGAGCCCGCCGCCGAAAGCGACGGGTCGAAGGGATTACCCGTCGCGCCATAGACCCCGTTGCGCGTATTGGCGCCGGCGCCCCATTCCGGCGTGTTGGTCTTGCCGAGCACGATCGCCCCCGCCTTGCGGGTATGGGCGACGATCAGCTGGTCCTTCTCCGGCACATGGTCGCGGAACAACGTGCTGCCATAGGTGGTGCGCAGTCCCGCCACATCCTCCAGGTCCTTCACGCCGATGGGCAGGCCGTGCAGCGCGGGCAGCACATCGCCGCGCGCCACCGCCGCATCGGCCTCCTTCGCCGCCGCGCGGGCGCGGCCGTAGTCGCGCGCCACCATGGCGTTCACCGCGTGATCCACCGCCTCGATGCGGGCGATGCAGCTTTCCAGCAGCTCGGAGGCGGAGAGCTTCTTCCCGCCGATCAGGGCGCGCGCCTCGACGGCGGAGAGATCACAGGGTTCGGTCATCGGTGGTTCCTCGAAGTGGGGGGCCGGTGGCGCCGGACCTGCCGCAAGCAGCCGTCATGGCAGCGGCCGGCGCGGAGCCGGAGCCGGGCGCCTCGGGCCCGCGCAGGTTGGAAGCAGCGGGGCCACCGCACAAGAGCCCGGGGAGAAAGGGGACGGCATGACGCGGTGGTGCCGGCCGCCCGCGGCCTGGCCGTTTCCGCCGGGCCCTGGCGCTCCTGATGCCCCGGGGCTGCGGGCGCCCGTTCCCGGAGCCGGTCGCATCCGGGACGGGACTGCGCCGAACCCGGCGGAACGTGGCAGGGGCCCTACGGGCGCGCCTCGATGACCATGCTGAACGGCGTCTCCATCGCCCTGCGCACGGTGCCGAAGCCGCCTTGCCTGATGGCACCGGAAATGCGGGCGAACCCCGCCTGCGCGCCGAGGGCCGCGCCCACCGGCTGGTCGAGCGAGGTCGGCACGCAGATCATGGTCGAAGCCGCGTAGTAGAGGCGGCCCACCGGGTTCAGGTTCTCCTCCAGCCGGTCGCCCGCCCGCGGCTCGACCACCATCCAGCAGCCTTCCGGCTGCAGCGACCGGAGCACGTGCCGGGCCGCCCCGGCCGGGTCGCCCATGTCGTGCAGGCAGTCGAAGAAGGTCACGAGGTCGAGGTCCCGGCCCGGGAAGTCACTGGCCAGCGCGACCTCGAACCGCGTGTTGGCCGTCACGCCATGTTCCTCCGCATGGCGCCGGGCCTGTTCCACCGAGCCCGGATGGAAGTCGTATCCGGTAAAGCGGGAATTCGGGAAGGCCCTGGCCATCAGGATCGTGGAGAAGCCATGGCCGCAGCCGACATCGGCGACCGCCGCCCCGCGCTCCAGCTTCGCCACGACATCCCCGAGCGCGGGCAGCCAGGACGCCACGAGGTCGCGCTGATAGGCGGGGCGGAAGAAGCGCCCGACGGCGCAGAACAGGCAGGGCGCCTGCCCTCCCCAGCCGACGCCCTTGCCGCTGCGGAACGCGCTCTCCACCAGCGGCTCGTTGTCCATCAGCGCGGCCGCCATGTCGAAGCCGCCCTGCATGAAGAGCGGCCCCTCGGAGTCGGCGAGGAGCATCGCCTGCTCCGGCGGCAGGGTGAAGCGTCCGCTGCCGGGATCGTAGGACAGATAGCCGGAGGCCGCCTGATGCGAGAGCCATTCCCGGGCATAGCGTTCGGCCACGCCCGCCTCCGCTGCCAGCTCGGCCGGGGTCATGGGTCCCCGGGCCTGGAGCGCCTTGTAGAGGCCCAACCGGTCACCGAGACGGACGAGTGCCACGCTGCAGGCACCGCCGAGATCGCCGAGCATCTGGCTTATCACCTGGTGAAGCTTCGTCTCGTCCATGCTGCCTGTTCCTCCCATGCATCCATGTCCCGTTCGCGGCATCGGGCCAGCGCGTCGCGGGATCGGAAGCCGGGCCGGGCATGGCATGTCGCGACGATGGCCATCCGCCGTCCCGTCCGCGAACCGGGGAAGAGTTCCCGGCGGACCGTGCATCCGTCCGGCCCGCCGCGGCAAGTTAATTTCGAAACCGAACCTATGTTGCGCCGCCATCCGTCGCCAGCCTTCCTTCGTCGCGGCCTTGACCCCGGATGCCTCTCACCTAGGCTCGCGGCGCATTTCCGATGGAACGCGACATGACGCTGGCGATGGGCTGGGACGAATGGGCGAAGCATGACGCGGTGGCGCTGGCCAATCGCGTCCGGGCCGGCGAGGTGAGCGCGGCCGAACTCGCCGCCCAGGTCGCCGCCGGCATCGCCAAGGTGAACCCCGCGCTCGGCGCCGTGGTCGAGGTCTTCGAGGATCTCGTCGCCGAGCCCTTCCGGGACGGCACCTCCCCGGATGGCCCCTTCGCCGGCGTGCCCTATCTGATGAAGGATCTCGGCCCCACCCTGAAGGGCCGGTTGCAGGAGATGGGCTCGCATCTCATGCAGGGGAACCGGGCGCAGGCGGACAGCTTCCTCGCCGGGCAGATCCGCCGCGCCGGGCTGAACATCCTGGGGCGCACCACCACGCCCGAATTCGGCTGCTGCTCCGCCGCCGAGAACCCGGCGATGTATGTGACGCGCAATCCCTGGAACACGGGCTACACCACCAACGGCTCCTCCGCCGGCACGGCGGCGGCGGTGGCGGCGGGGGTGCTGCCGATCTCGCATGCCACGGATGGCGGCGGCTCGATCCGCATCCCGGCGGGCGCCACCGGCAATATCGGGCTGAAGCCCTCGCGCGGCGTCTTCTCCATCGCGCCCTATGCCTCGGACCTGACCGGCCTCGTCTCCATCCAGGGCTGCCACAGCCGCACGGTGCGCGACACGGCGCTCTTCGTCGATGCCTGCCGCGGCGGCGCGCCGGGCGAGTTCATGCCCTACTGGAAGGCGGACGAGGCCTATTCGGCGCTGATCCGGCGCGACCCGAAGCCGCTGCGCATCGCGCTGTCGCATGAATGGGGCGACTACCGCGCGGTGCCGCATTTCGTGGCGGAGCTGGAGCGCGTGGGCCGCCTGCTGGAAAGCCTGGGCCACCATGTCGAATGGGCGCTGCCACGGGTGGATTTCCGCGCCGCCTTCGCCGCGCAGACCACCTGCTACGTCAGCAACTTCGCGCAGACCGTGAACAACCTGATCGCGCCGCTCGGGCTGGACCGCCCGCCGGCGGACAAGGTGGAGCCGATCAACATCCGCATCTGGGAGGCGGGCATCGGCACCAGCTTCACCGAGCGGGCGCGGATGCAGGCGGTGTTCAACAGCACCTCCCGCGCCTTCGGAGAGTTCTTCGAGGAATGGGACATCATCCTCACCCCGATCACCGCCCTGCCGACACCGGTGATCGGCACCACCGAATACCTGACGATCAGCGACAATCCGGATGTCTATGACTGGTTCGGCAATCTCTGGCGCAACTTCGCCTATACGCCGCTCTCCAACCTCTGCGGCATCCCGGCGATCTCCCTGCCCCTCGCCTGGCAGGAAAGCGGGTTGCCGCTCGGCATCCAGGCGCAGACGCGGCAGGCGGGGGACGGGCTGCTGCTGCAACTGGCGGCGCAGGTCGAGCGCGCCATCGGCGGGCGCTGGAACGACGGGAAGCGCCCCGGCGTGCATGTGACGGCGGGCTGAGGCGGCCGGGGCCCTGGGACGGGCACCGCCTCGCCCCGGGGCCATTCGGCCTACTCGTTCCGCAGCAGCGGCGCCGGGCGCACCCGCAGCGCCAGCGCGGTGCCGACCCAGCCCATGCCGAGGGTGAGCACGGCGCAGCCCAGCACGGTCAGCAGCAGCGTGCCGGGCAGGAAGGCCCAGTCCATGCGCATCACGAAGCGCACCACGCCCCAGGAGGCGAGCGTCCCGGCCGCCGCCGCGATCAGCCCCGCCGTCACGCCCAGCAGGCCGAATTCCACCAGCCAGGCATTGCGGATCTGCGCCCGGGTGGCGCCCAGCGTCTTGAGCACCACCGCGTCGCGGATGCGCCGCGCCTGCCCCGCCGCCACCGCGCCCGCCAGCACCAGTGCCCCGGCGACCAGCGTCAGCGCCGCCGTGGATGTCATGGCCATGGCGAGCTGCCCGAGCGTCTCGCCCAGCGCGTCCAGCGCCTCCTGCACGCTGATGCCGGTGACGTTGGGGAAGGTGTCGGTCACGGCGCGCAGGATGCCGCCCTCGGCGGCCTGATCGGCGCGGATCGTGGCGATATGCGTGTGCGGCGCGGATTCCAGCAGGCCGGGCGAGGCGACCAGGGCGAAGTTCAGCCCTAGGCCGCGCCACTCGATGTCGCGCAGCGAGCCGATGCGGAATTCCAGGTCGCGGCCCAGGATGTTCAGCGTCACCGTATCGCCCAGCCCGACGCCCCAGCCGCGCGCGAGATTGGCGTCGAGCGAGACCAGCGGCGGCCCCTTGTAGTCCGGCGCCCACCATTGCCCGGCGGTGAGGCGCGTGCCTTCCGGCGGCGTCGCGGCATAGGTCAGGCCGCGGTCGCCGCGCAGGGCCCAGGCGGAATCCTCGCTGACCTGGAGCTGTTCCACCGGGATGCCCTTCACCGCCACGATGCGGGCGCGCAGCGAGGGCACGCGCTGTTCCTCGTGCACGCCCGGCAGGCCCTGCACCAGCGCGTCGAAGCGCTGCGCCTGGTCGTTCTGGATGTCGATGAAGAAGAAGCTCGGCGCGCCGTTCGGGATCTGCTCGGTGATCTGGCGGCGCAGGTTGCCCTCGATCAGCGCCACCGCCGCCAGGGTGGTGAGGCCGATGCCCAGCGAGACCAGCATCAGCGCGGTCGGCGCACCGGGGCGGTGCAGATTGGCGAGGCCCAGCCGGATCTCGGGGCGCCGTACCGTGCGGAAGCGGCGCGCGGCCGCCTGGAGCGCCCAGGCGCCGATCCGGAACAGCCCCAGCGTCGCCGCGGCGCCCAGGCAGAACCAGAGGGCGAAGAGCTTCTGCTCGGAGCTGAACACGACCAGCGCCACCAGCAGGACGACCACGGCCGCGTTCACCAGCAGCAGCCACAGGCGCGGGCGCCCGGCCACCGGCTGCACGGCGTCGCGGAACAGGGCCGCGCCGGGGATCTCCCGCGCCCGCCCCAGCGGCCAGAGCGAGAAGGCCAGCGCCGCCAGCAGCCCATAGACCGCCGCCAGCAGCAGCGGCAGCGGATAGAAGCCGAAGCGTGGCGGCACCGGCAGCACACCGGCCAGGGCCTGCGCCGCCAGCCAGGTCAGCCCCATGCCGCCCAGCAGGCCGATCGCGATCCCCAGCGCCGACAGCACCAGGAGCTGCAGCAGGTAGGTGGCGAAGATCACCCGCGCCGGGGCGCCCAGGCAGCGCAGCGTGGCGATGGTCCGCGCGCGCCTGTCCAGCCAGGCGCGCACGCCGGTCGCCACGCCGATGCCGCCGACCAGCAGGGCCGTCAGCCCGGCCAGGGTGAGGAAGGAGGCGGCATTGTCCACGAAGCGCCCCACGCCCGGGGCGCCGTCCGAGGCGTCGCGGATGCGCCAGCCGCTGTCGGCGAAGCCCTGGGCACGCAGGGCTGCGGTGAAGCGCGCCTCCTCCGTCCCGGGCGGCAGGCGCAGGCGGTAGGCATAGGTCACCAGCGATCCCGGCTGGATCAGCTCGGTCGCCGGCAGGGCGGCGAGCGGAACGATGGCGCGCGGCCCGAACTGGAAGGCGCTGGCCACCTTGTCGGGCTCGGAGGCCACGGTGCCGCGCAGCACGAAGCGGGCCTCACCGATCCGCACCGTGTCGCCCACCCTCATTCCCAGCCGGTCGAGCACCAGACGGTCCAGCGCCAGGGGCCAGCGGCCCTCCGCGTCGGGCCGGTCGCCCAGGGGGCCGGGCGGGTCCAGCTCCAGCGTGCCATAGAGCGGATAGGTCCCGTCCACCGCCTTCAGCTCCACCAGCGAGCGATCGATGCCGGAGCGCGGCTCCGTGTCCGGTCCCGTGGGTGCCACGCCGCCACCTTCATCGCGCGGGGCCACCGCCATGGCGCGCATGGAGACCACCTCGCTGACCCGCGCGCCTTGCGCCTCCAGCCAGCGTCGCCCTTCCTCCGGCATCGGGCGCTGCGAGGCCCTGACCTCCAGGTCGCCACCCAGGAGGCGCGCGCCATCGGCCGCCAGCCCGGTTTCCACGGCGGCGCGCAGCGTGCCGACGGCGGCGATGGCGGCCACGCCCAGCGCGAGGCAGGCGAGCACGATCCGCAGCCCCTTCACCCCGCCGCGCAGCTCCCGCCGCGCCAGGCGCCAGGCCAGGGCCAAGGTGCCGGCGGAGGGAGCGCTCCCGGCCAGGGCGGCGCGCTCCGGGAAGGCCGAGGCGCTCATGCCGAGGGCGATCCCGCCACGCCGAGGTCCAGCCCCGCCCCGGCGCGTGCGCCAGCCCCGGAGATCGTGGAATGCCGCCCATCCCCGGCGCCGGTGTCGGACACGATCCGCCCATCCTCGATGCGCACCTGCCGCTCGCAGCGATCCGCCAGGGCGGGATCGTGGGTGATCAGCACCAGCGTCGTGCCGAGGCGCCGGCGCAGGCCGAAAAGCAGCTCCATCACCGCCTCCCCGGTCGCGCGGTCGAGGTTGCCGGTCGGCTCGTCGGCCAGGAGCAGCGCGGGTTCCCCCACGAAGGCCCGCGCCAGGGCCACGCGCTGCTGCTCGCCGCCCGAGAGCTGGCCGGGATAGTGGTCGAGACGGTGGCCGAGCCCGACCTCGCGCAGCGCAGCCTCCGCGCGCTCGAAGGCATCGCGCCGCCCGGCGAATTCCAGCGGCACGGCCACGTTCTCCCGCGCCGTCATGGTGGGCACGAGGTGGAAGGCCTGGAAGACGATGCCGATCCGGTCCCGCCGCAGCCGCGCCAGCGCATCCTCGTCCAGCGCGCCGAGGTCCTGGCCCGCGACGCACAGCATGCCGGAGCTCGCGCGCTCCAGCCCCGCCAGCAGCATCAGCAGCGAGGTCTTGCCGGAGCCGGAGGGACCGACGATGCCCACCGCCTCCCCCGCCCGGATGGCGAGATCCAGCCCCTTGAGGATGTTGACCGGTCCGCCGCTGGCAACCACGTTGAAGGTCACGCGCTGCGCCTCGATGAGAGGTCCGGCGGGGGGCGAGGAGGAGGTCATCATGTCCGGCATCGCCCAGAGATTGTCCCGGCGCGCTGCGCTGCACAGGGGGCTCACCCGTTTCGCATTGTGTCTGGCCGCGCCCATGGCGCTGCCGCTCCTGGCCGTCCAGCCGGCCCGGGCGGCGGCGAAGCCCATCAAACTGTTGATGTTGGGCGATTCCATCACCGCCGCCTATGGCCTGTCGCGGGAGGATGGGCTGCCCGCGCAGCTCCAGGCAGCGTTGTCGCGGCCGGACCGTCCGGTCCAGGTGATCGACGCCGGCGTGTCCGGCGACACCACGGCCGGGGGGCGCTCCCGGCTCGACTGGGCGCTGGCCGATTCGCCGGATGCGGTGATCGTGGCGCTGGGCGGCAATGACGGGCTGCGCGGGATCGAGCCCCGGGACACCGAGGCCAATCTCGCCGCCATCCTCGACGCGCTGAAGGTACGCAAGGTCCCCGCCCTGCTGGCGGGCATGCTGGCGCCGCCCAATCTCGGCGCCGATTACGGGCGGGAGTTCTCCGGCGTCTTCGCCCGGCTGGCCAAGGCGCATCCGGAGGCGGTGTTCTACCCCTTCCTGCTGGATGGCGTGGCCGGGGACCCGGCCCTGAACCAGGCCGACCGCATCCACCCGAACCCTCAGGGGGTGAAGGTGCTGGTGGCGAGGATGCGGCCCGCGGTGGAGGCGCTGATCGCGCGGATTCCCACCGGCCCTTCCGGCGAAGGCTGAGGGAGAGGGAGGGAGACCGGGCAGCCAGCAGCCGAGACCGACGCACCAGATGCCGCCGCGGGGCCGCCGAGGCTCGCGCACGACCACCATCCCGACGCCATGGGGGCTTTCCGATCCGATGTTGCGACTGTTTGTGGCTCTCGCCCTGCCCGAATTGCTGCGCGACCAGCTTGCCGGCCTCGCCGGCGGTATCCCCGGGGCGAAATGGGTGCCGCCCGGCAACTACCACCTGACCCTGCGCTTCATCGGCGCCATCGAGCGCTGGCGGGCCGAGGAGGTGGACGAGGCGCTCGCCGCCATCCGCGCCCGCCCCTTCGACCTGTCGCTCTGCGGCGTCGGCACCTTCGAGAAGGCCGGGCGAATCCAGAGCCTCTGGGTCGGGGTGGAGCGCACCGAGGCGCTGTCGCACCTCCAGGCCAAGGTGGAGACCGCCCTGCAGCGCGTGGGGCTGGAGCCGGAGCGCCGCCGCTTCGCACCGCACATCACCCTGGCGCGGGTCGACCGGGCGGAGGTGCCGAAGCTCGTCTCCTATGTCCAGGCGCACAACCTGTTCCGCGCCCCGCCGGTGCGGATGGAGCAGTTCACGCTCTTCTCCTCACTGCTCGGCAAGGAGCACTCGGTCTATACGCCGGAAGTGGAGTACGCCCTGGCCTGAGCGGCGCGCCCACCGCAGCGTGACCTCGGGCCCGCTTGACGGGCGGCGAGGCGCCGTGCCCCAAACGGGCATGGCCTCCCCGCCGAAGATCGTCGTCCTCACCGGTGCCGGCATCAGCCGGGAATCCGGCCTGTCCACCTATCGCGACCGGGATGGAATCTGGGCCAGGGTCCCGCTGGAGGAAGTGGCCCAGCCGGCGGCCTTCGCCCGCGATCCGGCCTGGGTGCATGAATTCTACAACGCCCGCCGTGCCCAGCTGCGCGAGGTCGAGCCCAATGCCGCGCACCGTGCCCTGGCGGCTCTCGACGCGCGCTGGCCGGGGGAGTTCCTGCTGGTCACGCAGAACGTGGACGGGCTCCACGGCCGGGCCGGTTCCCGCCGCCTGGTGCAGATGCACGGGGCGCTGCGCGAGGCACGCTGCACCCGCTGCGGCACGGTCACTCCCTGGGACGAGGACCTGTCCACCGCGACCGCCTGTCCTGCTTGCGGCCAAGCGGGCGGCCAAGCGGGCGGGATGCGGCCGAACGTGGTCTGGTTCGGCGAGATGCCGCTGCACATGGGGCGGATCGAGGCGGCGCTGGAGGAATGCGAGCTCTTCGTCTCCATCGGCACCTCGGGCAGCGTCTATCCGGCGGCAGGCTTCGTGGCCGGGGTGCGGAACCGTGCCGACACGCTGGAGCTGAACCTGGAGCCCTCTGCCGGGTCGGATCTCTTCGACGAGGCCCGGCACGGCCCGGCCACGCGGCTGGTGCCGGAATGGGTGGCGGAGGTCCTGGCCCGTTGGACCTGAAACGGGCGGAGACCGAGGCCCGCGCCTGCACCCTCTGCGCGCCGTGCCTGCCGCTGGGGCCGCGCCCGATCCTGCAGGTGGGCACGCGGGCGCGGCTGCTGATCACGTCCCAGGCCCCGGGTACCAAGGCGCATCTTTCCGGCATCCCCTTCCGGGACGCCTCTGGCATCCGGCTGCGCGACTGGCTGGAGCTGGACGAAGAGGTCTTCTACGACCCGGAGCGCGTGGCCATCCTGCCCACCGGCTTCTGCTATCCCGGTCGCCTGCCGCGCGGCGGGGATGCCCCGCCCCGGCCGGAATGCGCGCCGCTCTGGCATCCGCGCCTGCTGCCGCTGATGCCGGAGATCCGCTGTCGCCTGCTGGTGGGCAGCTATGCCCAGCGCCTCGTGCTCGGGCCGGGCAGCCTGGCCGAGCGGGTGCGGCGGCACGAGGACTTCCTGCCCCACTACTTCCCCCTGCCCCACCCTTCCTGGCGCACCCTCACCTGGGCGGCGAAGAACCCTTGGTTCGAGGCCGAGGTCATCCCCCGGCTGCGCCAGGTGGTGCGGGAGATCCTGGCGGGATGAGCGCCGCCCCGGTCCCGTCCCGTCCCCGCCGGCCCTGGGCGGAACCGGCCCGCCCGAGGCTGCGGAACCTCCTGCTGGCCGTGCCCCTGTTCCTTTCCACCGGGGCGGCGAGCGCGGAAGGGCTGAGCGGGGCCGAGGCCACGGCCTTCCTGGCGCAATCCGTCTGCCTGGACGGCGCCGGGGCGCCGATCCCCGGCCGCCTGCCCTTCGAGCCCGGCTGCGACCGCCGCCGCCCCGCCCGGATCGAGGAGGTGCTGCCATGGCGCAAGACCGACTTTCCCGACAGCGGCGCCGCGCTGGCCCGGCCGCAGGGCTACATGGCCTCCGACGCCGTGGTCGGGCGGCTGCTGGGCCGTCCCGCCATCATCCAGACCTTCGACATCGGCGGCGGCTTCCAGGGACATGAGTTCGGCCGCTTCGAGCCGGATGAGGGCGGGCAGGCCGCTCTGCTCAGCCCGGGCCCCAACGGGGTGGAGGCGGGTTTCGTGGTCACGCAGGACGGCGGACGGCCCGGCGTGCTGCAATGGTTCCTCTCCCCGGCCTGCCGCCCCGGCGCACCCCCGGCCCCGGCCTGGCTGGCCTTCGCCGGAGAGGTTCCCGACGGCCGCTGGGCGGAGCGGATCGCGCCCATCAACATCGCCGCCGCGCCCAATGCCTGCCCGCGCGATTTCGGCCGCGCCCTGACCCGCTGGCGGCGGGCGCGGATCGCCCTGCCGATGCGCTGGCATGACGACCCCACGCCCAGGAGCCTGCCGGTGGAGACGATCGTCTCCGAGCACTATGCCCGGCCGGAGATCGCCGCCTCCGACCACCTGGAACGCTTCTGGTTCGCCCGCGACCTCGGCATGGTGCGGTGGGAGCGCTGGAACAACGGCGCCTTCCTGGCCGACACGCCGGAACGGGGCCGCTGGTTCGCACGCACCGGCCGCTGCGGGCCGGTCCCCTTCTCGGAAAGCCCGGGCTCCGGCTGGGCGCTGGTGGATTGCCGGACATGGACCAACTTCTCCCGCCAGGGCGGACGCGTGGCGCCATGGCCGCTTCCCTGACGGCGGGGGTCATGAGCCCGGAGGCGCGGCGGAAGGGAGCCAAGTGCCCCCTGCCGCGTTACCGGAACATGTCTCCAGGGAGAACAGGCATGAACAACCCGAAGAAGCCGATCGACCACAGCGCGGACTGGGAGCACGCGCAGCGCCAGAACGAGCGCAGCTGGGGCGACGACCCGAACCTGCCGAACGAGGGGCAGGAGCAGTCCGACCGGCAGAAGCAGGAACGGACCGACGAGGATTACGGCATCGGCAAGGAAGGGACCGACCCCCGCCGTGACGAGGCCGGGCGCTCGCCAAAGAACCCGGTCTGAGGAACAGGGGGCGGGTGCTTGGCTCCGGCGCCGGGCTCCCGGCCCGTTCCGGGGCGGGGCGGCGTCAGCCCGGCGCGGCCTCGTCCCCCTCGCCTTCCAGCCGGGCGATTTCCTCGTCCGAGAAACCGAAATGGTGGCCGACCTCATGGATGATGACGTTCCGCACCAGACGGAAGAGATCCTCGCCGGTTTCCACCCATTCGACCAGGATCGGCTCCCGGTACAGCGTGATCATATCGGGCTCCCGCGGCAGGTCGCCGGTGGAGCGTTCCGTCAGCGGCACGCCGCGGTACAGGCCGGTCAGCTCCCAGGGATGCTCCAGTCCCATCTCCTCCAGCGTCTCGTCGTCAGGAACCTCCTCCACGGCGATGGCGAGGTTGCGCACGGAGACGCGCAGCTCCTCCGGCAGGGCACAGAGGGCGGTTTCGGCCAGGCTGGCGATATCCTCGGCCGAGGGCGGCGTGGTGTGGTGCGGAACCATGCGCGGAGGGGGGACATACTTCCCCCCATCCCGTCAAGCGGCAGGCGTCGCCCCTCCTGCCGGGGAGCCTTCCGCCAGGGCCAGGATCTCCCGGGGTGACAAGCCTTCCCGCAGGAGTTGCCGCACCGGCTTCGCGCCGTCCCGCTTCGCCAGCCGCTTCCCATCTGGCCCGAGAAGCAGCGGGTGGTGGGCGTAACGGGGTTCCGGCCAGCCCATCAGTGCCTGCAGCAGCCGGTGGATGTCGGTGGCGGCCCGCAGGTCCTCGCCCCGCGTCACCAGCGTCACGCCCTGAAGCGCGTCGTCATGCGTGACACAGAGGTGGTAGGAGGCCGGGGCGTCCTTGCGGGCCAGCACCGCGTCGCCGAAGCGGGCCGGGTCGCAGCGGACCCGACCATGTCCCTGTTCCGCGTAGGAAAGCGGGCCATCCAGGGTGGCAAGGGCCGCCGGCATGTCCAGCCGCAGCGCGTGCGGCTCCCCGGCCGACAGGCGGCGGGCGCGTTCCGCCGGATCCAGCCGGCGGCAGGTGCCGGGATAGGCGGGCCCCTCCGGCCCGGCCTCCCCCGGATGCGGGGCCGCGCCGCTGTGGGCGATCTCGCGCGCGATCTCCGCGCGGGTGCAGAAGCAGGGATAGAGCAGGCCGCGCCGCGCCAGGCTGTTCAGGACCAGGCGGTATTCCGGCAGGTGTTCGGACTGCACCCGCACCGGACCATTCCAGTCCAGGCCAAGCGCCCGCAGGTCCTCCCCGATTGCCGCGCGGTATTCGGGGCGGCAGCGGGTCGGGTCGATGTCCTCGATGCGGAGCAGGAAGCGCCCGCCCGCCCGCCGCGCCGCGCGCCAGCCTTGCAGGGCCGAGCGCACATGGCCGAGATGCAGGTAGCCCGTCGGACTCGGGGCGAAGCGTGTGACCACCTCCGCTGTCATGACGCCGCTCCGCCGCGATGCGTGCCGGCTGCGGATATGGCGATGCCTTGGTCCAACGGAGCGGGATGGGGTTCGCGGGGCATCGGAGGGTCCTGAACGCCGGGCAGGCGGGGCAGGCTCTATAGCCGCTCCCTGCCCAGGAGAAGACGAGCCGGGGAAAGCGAGGAAGGAGAAGATGGAATGGCGCAGGAGAGTTCCAACATCCTGCCGGAAGGTCCGGAGCCAGGGCGTGGCCCGGCGCGGAGCTGGGGCCCGCCCTCTGGCCGGACGCCCCGCCAGCTCGTGCTGCTGCTGCACGGCGTTGGAGCCCGGGGCGACGACCTGCTGCCCTTCGCCCCCGCCCTGGGCGGGGTCCTGCCGGATGCGCTCTTCCTGGCGCCGGATGCGCCGGAGCCCTATGACGGCGCGCCCTTCGGCCGGCAATGGTTCTCGCTGGAAGACCGCCGCCCTGCCGTGCTGGTGCCCGCCATCCGGGCCGCCGCGCCGCTGCTGGCGCGGCGCATCGCCTTCTGGCTGGACAGGCTGGGGCTGGATTCCGGGGCGCTGGTGCTGCTCGGCTTCTCCCAGGGCGCGATGATGGCGCTGCATGCCGGGCTCCGCCTGCCGCATCCGCCCGCCGCCATCCTGGCCTATGCCGGGGCGCTGCTGGACCCGGAGGGGCTGGAGCGGGAACTGGTGCGCCCGCCTCCGCCGGTGCTGCTGGTGCATGGTGAGGTTGACCCCGTGGTCCCGGCCGAGGCCTCCCGCCGCGCCGCACTCCGGCTGCGGCAGTTCGGCGTGCCGGTGGAGGCATTGTTCGAGCCGGGGGTGGACCACACCATCTCGCCGGAAGGCATGATGGCGGGCGCGGCCTTCCTGCGGCGTTGCATGAAGCCTTCGTGACCTTTGCGGCACAAGCTGTTGCGGCGTGGCCCACCGCATGGCAAACCAGCCACACACATCGGACGGCGCCACTTCATCTGGGGCCTGATCGTCCGGACAGGCCCCAGCGCTGGTGGTCCCGTCCCTCCGGGATGGGGAGCCACACTTGCCTGACGGTGGTCAAACTTTCCCAGCACTGGTGCTGAACGCGGATTTTCGGCCGCTTTCCTATTATCCGTTGTCGCTCTGGTCCTGGCAGGACGCGGTGAAGGCCGTGTTCCTGGACCGTGTCTCGGTGCTCAGCGAATACGAGCATGAGGTGCGGTCTCCGACTCTCACCATGAAGCTGCCCAGCGTCATCGCCCTGCGGGAATACATTCCCTCGGCGCGCAAGCCGGCCTTCACGCGCTTCAACGTCTTCCTGCGCGATCACTTCTCCTGCCAGTACTGCGGTGATGGCTTTCCCACGCCGGAACTGACCTTCGACCATGTGATCCCCCGCTCCCGCGGCGGCCGGACGACCTGGGAGAATGTCGTGACCGCCTGCGGCCCCTGCAACCTGCGCAAGGGATCCCGCCTGCCGCGGGATTGCCAGATGATCCCGCGCGTGACGCCGCGCCAGCCCACCTCCTGGGAGTTGCAGGATAACGGTCGGGCCTTCCCGCCAAACTACCTCCACCAGAGCTGGCGCGACTACCTGTACTGGGACAGCGAACTGGAAAGCTGACGGGACACCCTGTCGCGCGGGAGGCGCCCGGCCATGGGACAGGCGCCTCCCGGGTTCTGCCTGCTGAGCCTCAGCTGAACAGGAAGTCGCTGGCGTGGAAGCCGGCGACGGTCATGTTCTTGAAGACGACGCTCTCCCCGCCGTCGAGGGTCATGACGACGCTGGTGCCGGACTGCTTCATCGCGGCATGGGCCTCGGCCCAGCTGTCCACGCCGAAGCCCAGCAACTGGATGACGTCGCCCTCCGCATGGCTGAAGTCCACGACCGTGTCGCGGCCGGCGCCATCGCTCTTCTGGAAGAGGAAGGTATCGGCCCCGGCACCGCCGAAGAGCACGTCATTGCCGGCGCCGCCGGCCAGCGTGTCCTTGCCGGCATAGCCATAGAGCGTGTCGTTGCCTGCCATGCCCTTCAGCACGTCCTTGCCGTCGCTGCCGTAGAGGAGGTTGTCCTGGGCATTGCCGGTGCCGGTCAGGCCCTCCGCCGTCAGCTTCAGGCGTTCGACATTGTCCGTCAGCGTGTAGCTGATCGAGGCATAGACCCGGTCGTCGCCAGCATTGGCGGACTCGGTCACCACGTCGCCGGCATTGTCCACGATATAGGCGTCATTGCCGGCGCCGCCGGCCATGTGGTCCGCGCCGGTGCCGCCATTCAGCGTGTCGTTGCCGTCGCCACCCTCCAACGTGTCGTTGCCGGCATTGCCGTAGAGGACGTCGTTGCCGGCCATGCCCTTGAGCGTGTCGGCGCCGTCGCTGCCGTAGAGGACGTTGTCCTGGGCATTGCCGGTGCCGGTCAGGCCCTCGGCCGTCAGGTTCAGGCGTTCGACATTGTCGGTCAGCGTATAGCTGATCGAGGCATAGACCCGGTCGTCGCCGGCATTGGCGGCCTCGGTCACCACGTCGCCGGCATTGTCCACCTTGTAGGTGTCGTTGCCCGCGCCGCCCGCCATGTGATCCGCGCCGGTGCCGCCGTCGAGGTAGTCGTTGCCCGCGCCGCCGTTCAGCGTATCGGCCCCGTCCTTGCCGTAGAGGTTGTTGCCCGCGTCGTTGGCGGTGATCACGTTGTCCAGCGCGTTGCCGACGCCCTTGAGCGCCGCCGAGCCCGTCAGCACCAGGTTGTCCGCGGTGGATGCCAGGGTGGTGCTCACCGCGCTGCTCACCGTGACCGGCGTCTTGCCCGCCACGATCTGGTCGGTCAGGGAGACGGCATAGTCGATCGTGCGGTTGTAGGTGAGCCAGGAGGCACTGGTCAGCAGCTCGTTGCCGTCCACGAGGATCTGGTCGACATAGGCATTCCGGTCGGTGCCGGCGGCGCCGCCATAGGCGTCGTTCAGGAACTGCACCGAGATGGTGTGGGCGCCGGCATCCCAGTGACCGCTCAGGGTCAGGTCCTGGGTCTGGCCGCTGCCGTGCTGGGCGGCGACGGTGACCGTGTCGCTCATCGCCACGCCGTCGATGAAGACCTTCACCTGGGCATCGCCCTGCCAGCTGTCCCCCGACAGCTTCAGCGTGATCGTGTGCGCGTCGGTCGTGGTGCTGCTGTCCGGCGGGATGGCGACGCTCTTGGCATCCGCCATCTCGATGACCAGCGGGTGGTCGGTCAGGCTGATCTGGAGCTGGCTGACATTCGAGTAGGTGCTCTGGGCGTCGGTGCCGAGGAGCGGGTCATAGACCTTCACGGTGCCGAAGACGTGGTCCAGCGTCACGGTGACCGTGGTGCTCTTGGCCGCGATCTCGGTGAGGGTGGTGCTGTCCCAGAGCTTCTGCTCGTTCCATACGGCCAGCTCGTAGGTGCCGGAGGACTTCTCCAGCAGCAGCGTGTTGCCCGTGGCCGGCAGGCCCGAAACCGAGTAGCCCAGCGTGCCGGTGGTGAAGCTGTCCGAGGTGCTGCCGGTGTCGGATAGGATCGTGGTCAGGTTGTGGATGGCCATCGCCGCGGGCTTGGCCGACCAGTCATAATTGAAGAGGCCGTAATGCGCCTCCTGGTTGGTGTCGGTAGGGTCCTGGAAGGAATCCACCAGCTCGTAGAGGTATGTGGCCTTGTAGCCGAGCTTGTAGGTGTCCAGCAGCAGGTTCAGCGTGTACTTGGCCTGGACCGCCTCGCTCACGCCCTGGTTGCCGGCGCCGGAGGTCTGCGTCGGGTAGCCGGATTCCGTGATGACCATCTGCTGGCCAGGATTCATCTGGTTGGCCATCGGCACGTAGGTGCTGAGCACGGAGTAGGAGGTCGCGCCGCCGCCGTAGTAGATATGCGCGTTGCCGTAATCGGCATTGGCCGAGTTGTCGCCATAGGCCGCGAAGCTGCCGGAATCCGAGGCCGCGACGCTGAAGTTGATGATCGGCACGTCCTTCAGCGCGGCGCTGGAGCTCACATAGTCGGCGATCAGCTTCTGCACCGCCCGGGCGCCGGCGATGCCGCCCACGCCGTCCAGCGTGGCCTCCCAGTAGTTGACCTCGTTCGGCCCCTCCAGGCTGCGCAGATAGGGCGCGAGCTTCTCTACCAGGGCGAACTGGTTGGCGTAGGTGTCGCCCTGAACGCCCACCATCATGTCGAGCTTGATGCCGTTCTCGCCCAGGTAGGCCAAGCGGTCGAGCTGCAGCGAGGCATAGCCCGCGGCGTCGCGCACGTTGCCGATGCCCAGGTACTGGAGCGAGGCCAGCACCTGATCGATGTCGTAGTAGGGCGTGTCATAGAACTGGGAGTGGATGTTGACACCGAGGGAGTCGATGAAATCCCCGACGCGGGAAGCCGCCGTGCTGGCCATCTTTGCAACCTATGGTTGTATTGAAGGACAAAATTCTTCCGTGCGGGGCAGAAATGGACACTCTTCCTAGGTGTCATCTCTCATCCGCTTGCAACCATAGGTAGCACTTACAAACACGATTACGAGAGGAATTAATCATCAATTCGTGAATTTCACGTTTTCGCGGGTTAAAGGTAACAGAATGTTCCTATTGTGTTCTAAACCGCCGCATGATTATGGGTCATAAAGCCTCTTCCGAAGCTTATTGTCGTTCCGAAGAAAAAAATGGACGTTACCGGACGGGCCGCCCGGCGGCCAATGACTGCCCAGGATTGCCGGATGGATATGTCTGGGCAGGCACCCGGCGGCCCGTGTCGGCGGCACCCCGCTCCCGGACCGGAACCGGTCAGGCGTGGCGGCGCAGCGCCTCCCGGAGTCCGAAACCGCCCAGCAGGAGCGCGTAGAGCAGGTTCAACTGAGCCATGGTAACGGGCAGCCCTGGGATCAGGTAGGTCGGCGCGTCGCAGGGCTTGTCGGGCTTGGCCGCCATGGCCTTCAGCATGTCATCCACGCTCAGGCCCAGGGAGGCCGTGGGGGCCTGGCAGGACGGCAGGGGCGACGGCCACCATTGCTGCTCCACACCGATATGCAGCACCGCGAGACCGCCCGACACCAGCACGGCGAGGGCCGCCAGGACCAGCAGGCCACGCGAGCGCAGGAGACCCGCCAACAGCGCCAGCAGCACCGCCACCCAATAGGGCCAGCGTTGCCACAGGCAGAGGGCACAGGGTGCGAGGCCCAGGAAGGTCTCGGACGCCAGGGCGGCCAAGGGCGCTGCGGCGGCCAGTACGGCCAGCGACAGGGAGGAGCGGCGAATCATGGCCGCAACGCTGCGTCCGCTCCGTCAGGCGGGCAAGTGACGACGCCGCTTGCGCCGGGCGAGGCTGCCCGGCAGCGAGATCACGGCTTGCGCCAGGAACAGGCCGAGCACCAGGCCGCAAAGCCCGTAGGTGGCGGCGGCACTGCCGAGGATGAGCTGCGGCACGTGGGTGTCCATCGCCGTCCGCAGCACGGCGCGCTTGTCGGCATCGGGCTCGCTGATCAGGTCCCAGGCCGCGTCCAGCGGCTGCAACAGCGGCGGCGCGCTCCCGATCCGCTCATGCGCCCGGCGCAGCGCCTCCGCCTTGGCGACCGAAACGGCCAGCCCTTCGGCATTCGAGGGCTCGGCCTGCCGCAGGGCACCGATCACGCCCTCATCCGTGTCCGTCGCCAGTCCGTAGAACTGCCGCGCCTTTTCCTTGCGCTGCTCGATGTCGCGGCGCGCATCCTGGCTCACCTGCTGCAAGGCGGCGTCATAGGCATGTGTCAGCGCCGGGATCTGCATCGCCGCCACGCCGAGGACCAGGGCCAGCCCGATCCGTAGCGAATCGGAAAGCCAGCGCCCGATGAAACCGACCATCCGCCTCTCGCCTCCACGCCGGGACAGCCTGGAAAGCACCCGCCCCCGGCCGTGGTTGCGGAGGGCCGGATGTCCTTGGGGGACAAGCCGTTTCTCCGGCCCGGCCGCGGTTGACTGCGCCCCCGCTTCCCGTAAATCTCCCGCCGCCGACGGGGGCTCTCCGAGGTGGCCGGCAGCCATCGCGGGTGCCTCCCCGGCGTTTGGGGGCGTGGTGGAACGGTAGACACGAACGACTCAAAATCGTTTGCCTTCACAGGCTTGCCGGTTCGAGTCCGGCCGCCCCTACCAATATTCGTGACCGGGAAACCGCCTTGGGACCGGCGGCCCGGAAGGGCGTCGGAGTTCGAGTTCCTCCGGGGGTACCGGACCCCGTGCCGCAGGGCGGTGGATCCCACGGCCAGCCGCCTCCGGAACGGCATCATCGCAAAGGCGTGTGCGCCGGATGCCTTCGTGCCATCTTCCGCCGGCAGGGCCACGGGCTATGTAACCGTCTGTCCCCGGCCATCCCGCCGTGGGCGCGCCATGCCGCCCGGGGCTCCGGGCGAGATGCGAGGAGCCCTGGATGACCCCCGCCCTCTCACGCCGCGCCGTCCTCCTGGCCGGCCTTGCCCTTTCCCTGCCGGCCCTGCTGCCTCGGTCCGCCCGCGCGCAGGCCGCCTCCGGGCGCCCGGTCGTGGTGGGCTCGAAGCTGGACACGGAAAGCGCCCTGCTCGGCCAGATGATCGCCTTGGCGCTGGAGGCGCAGGGGATGACGGTGGAGCGAAAGCTGCAACTGGGGCCGACCCGCATCCTGCGCGCCGCGATCCTGAACGGCGAGGTGGACGTCTATCCCGAGTACACGGGCAATGGCGCCTTCTTCTTCCAGATGGAGGATGACCCCGCCTGGCATGACCCGCAGGCCGGGGCGGAAAAGGTGCGGGCGCTGGACCTGGAGCGCAACAAGCTGGTCTGGCTGACGCCCGGCTCGGCCAACAACACCTGGGCCATCGCCGTCCGGCAGGATCTGGCGAAGGACGCGAAGCTGGAAAGCCTGGAGGACCTCACCCGCTACCTGAAGGGCGGCGACAGCACCTTCAAGCTGGCCGCCTCGGCGGAATTCGTGGAAAGCCCCGCCGCCCTGCCCGCCTTCCAGAAGGCCTATGGCTTCACCCTGCCGCCCGAAAGGCTGCTGGTCCTGGCCGGCGGCGACACGGCGGTGACGATGCGCGCGGCGGCGGAGCGGCTGAACGGCGTGAATGCCGCCATGGTCTATGGCACCGATGGCGCCATCCAGGCGCTGGAGCTGAAGGTCCTGGCCGATCCCAAGGGTGCCCAGATCGTCTACCGTCCCGCCCCGGTGGTGCGCCAGGCGGTGTTCAACGCCCATCCGAAGATGGGCGACTGGCTCAAGCCGGTCTTCGACTCGCTCAGCCTGGAGGTGCTCCAGAAGCTGAACGCCAAGGTCGTGGTGGAGGGCGCCAACCCGCGCGACGTGGCGCAGGCGCAGTTGCGCAACCTCGGCGCGGCGCGCTGAATGGCGCGCAGCGCGGCGCTGCCGGCGCTCCGCGACCGGGCGGCCCCGGTCCCGATCCCGCGCGAGGCCCTGGCCGCGGGGGTACTCCTCGCCCTGGCGGCGCTCGCGCCCTTCCTGCTGGGCTGGCTCTCGGTGGCGCCGAATCGGCTAATCTCGCCGCGCCCGGTGGCGCTGCCGCTGACGCCGCCGGTCTGGGCGGCCGTGGCGGTCTTCCTGCTGTCCGCCCTGGTCGCCGCGGCCCTGGCCCGGCGCGCGGCGCTGCTGCCCTGGGCCGAGGCGCTGGTGGCACTCGCCGTGCTCGCCATGCTGGCGGCCACGGGCCTCGGGGCTGCGGCGGCCCTGTCGGAGGCCTCGCCCGTCGCCCGTGCCGCTCCGGCGGCCGGGGTCTGGCTGGGCCTGCTGCTGTCCGCCCTGGCGGCGGGGTGCTGCGCCGCCGGGCGGGGCGGCACGCCGGGGCGCTTCCTGCTGGCCCTGGGCCTGGGCCTCGCGCTGCTGGTGGGCAGCGGCCTGCTCGATTCCCTTTCCCTGCTGCGGGAGGCCGCCTCGCGCGGCGCCGAGTTGCGGGGCGCCCTGCTGGAACATGTCTTCATCGCCGCCGCCTCGCTGCTGCTGGCTTCGCTGGTGGCGGTCCCGCTCTCGGTCCTGGCGCTGCGCCGCCCCAGGCTCGAAGCCATGCTGCTGGGCTTCGCCAACGGCTTGCAGGTGGTGCCCTCCATCGCCCTGTTCGGACTGCTGATGGCGCCGCTGGCGGCGCTCGCCACCGCCTTTCCTGTCCTGCGCGCCCTCGGCATTGGCGGGATCGGCCCGGCCCCGGCGGTGCTGGCGATCGGCGGCTACCTGTTGCTGCCGCTGGCGGCGGGGGTGCTGTCCGGGCTGCGCGCCGTGCCCGCCCCGGTGCTGGACGCCGCCACCGGCCAGGGGCTCGGCCCGTCGCAGATCCTGTGGCGGGTGCGGCTGCCGCTCGGCGCCGGGATCGTGCTGGGCGGGCTGCGCACGGCGGTGATCCAGGCGATCGGCCTTGCCACTCTGGCGGCGCTGATCGGCGGCGGCGGGCTGGGACGGCTGGTCTTCCTGGGCGTCGGTCAGCTGGCGACGGACCTGATCCTGCTCGGCGTGCTGCCGGTGGTGGCGCTGTCGCTGGCGGCGGATGCCGGGCTGGCGGCGCTGCAATCCTGGCTGTCGCGGCGCCATGGCGGCGCGGCATGATCCGCTTCGAGGGGGCCACCAAGACCTATGGCGCCCGCCGCGCCGTGGATGCCGTCAGCCTGGAGATCCGGGACGGGCGGTTCTGCGTGCTGCTGGGCGAATCGGGTTCCGGCAAGTCCACGCTGATGCGGATGGTGAACCGGCTGGTGCGGCCGGATGGCGGCCGCGTGACGCTGGACGGCCGTGACGTCGCCCAGGCCGATCCGGAGGCGCTGCGCCGGGGCATCGGCTACGTGATCCAGTCGGTGGGGCTTTTTCCGCATTGGCGGGTGGCGGAGAACGTCGCCACCGTGCCCCGGCTGCTGGGCTGGGACGCGGCGCGGATCGCCCGCCGGGTGGAGGAGCTGCTTTCCCTGGTGGGGCTCGATCCGGAGCGCTTCGCCGCGCGCTGGCCGCACGAGCTCTCGGGCGGACAGGCGCAGCGGGTCGGGCTGGCGCGGGCGCTGGCGGCGGACCCGCCGGTGCTGCTGATGGACGAGCCCTTCTCCGCCCTTGACCCCAGCATCCGCCGCAGCCTGCAGCGGGAGATGCGCGCCATCCATGCCCGCACCGGCAAGACCATCCTCTTCGTGACGCATGACGTGGAGGAGGCGCTGACCCTGGCCGACCAACTCGCCGTGCTGCGGGACGGGAAGCTGGTGGCCAGCGGCACCCCGGCCGAGGTGCTGGAACGGCAGGCCGATGGCGCGGTGCGCGAACTGCTGGGCGAGGAGGCACTGGCCTTCCACCGCCTCGCCACCCAGCCCGCCCGGCGCCATGCCCGGGCGGTGGCGGAGCCCGGGGAAGGCGACCTGCCCCTGCTGCCGGCGGAGGCCACGCTGAAGCAGGCGCTGCTGTTGATGCTGGACCGGCGGACGGATCGCCTCGTGCTGGAGGCGGAGGAAGCCGGCCCGCCACGCATCCTGCACCTGGGCGACCTGCTGTCCCCGGCTGGGGACCGGGCGCGGGCATGAGGGGCCGCCTGCCGCGCCTTCTGGCCGAGGCGGCGCTGTTCCTGCTGGCGCTGCTGGCCGCGCCGCATCTGGGCGCGCTCTGGGGCGGCCTTTTCCCGGAGGTGTCGCGCCCGGTGTGGACCTCGGAAAGCTGGTTCGTCCTGCTCGGCAGCCACCTCGCCCTGTCGCTGGGCGCAGCCCTGGCGGCGACGGCACTGGGGCTGGCGGCGGGCGTGCTGGCCAGCCGTCCCGCCGGGCGCCGGCTGCGGCCGCTGCTGGACGCGCTCTTCTCCCTGGCCCAGTCGGTGCCGCCGGTGGCGGTGATCGCCCTGGCCCTGCCGCTGCTGGGCTTCGGTGCCGCGCCCACCCTGCTGGCCCTGGTGCTCTACGCCGCCCTGCCGGTGATGCGGGCGGCGGCCGGAGGGCTGGATGCCGTGCCCGGCCCGGTGCGCGACGCCGCCCAGGGGCTTGGCCTGGGACCGGCGCGGCAGCTTTTCCAGGTCGAGCTTCCGCTTGCCCTGCCGGTGATCCTGTCCGGCCTGCGCATCGCGGTGGTGCTGTCCATCGCCACCGCGGCGGTGGGGGCGGTGGCCGGGGCGCGCTGCCTGGGTACGCCCATCGTGGTCGGGCTGTCGAACGGCAATCCCGCCTGGGTGCTGCAAGGCGGCATCTTCACCGCCTGGCTGGCCCTGCTGGCGGACCGGGCCCTGCGCCTGCTCGCCCCGGCCCGGCCCGGCCTCTGACCGCCCGGGGAGACGCACCGCCATCATTCCAACCGGACGCCGCCCCCGGAGCTGACGCCCCTGCCCTGGCCACCGCCGGGCGCGCTGGCCGTCACCCATTGCCCGGGGTGCCACGGCGATCTCGCCGCCGACTTGGCCGCCCTGCGGCGCTGGGGGGCGAACTGGCTGCTCAGCCTTTGCAAGCCGGGCGAGTTCCCCGATGCCACGGCGCTGGAGGCGCGGCTCGCCCGCGCGCATATCGGCTGGGTCCGCTTTCCCATCCCGGACTGCGGCATCCCCGCCCCGGGCCAGGGCTGGCGGGCGCTGGCGGACCAGACCCTGGAACGGCTCGATGCCAGGGAAAGGGTGGCGATCCACTGCTGGGGCGGCCGGGGCTGTTCCGGCACCCTGGCCGCGGCGCTGCTGCTGGCCCGGGGGCTGTCGGCGCCAGAGGCCATCGCGCAGGTGCGACGGGCAAGGCCGGGGGCGATCGAGACGGCGGAACAGGAAGCCTGGGTGCTGGCCCAACAGGGCTGGCGGAGGCCAGGGACCGGCCGTGGCTAGATCATGTCGCCGGAACCCATGCCTTCGCCGCGTATGCCCGGCGCCATTTGTTCGGGATTCGAATTCACGCCTCCGGGGGCGATGGCGGCCCAGGGCGACCGGCCCAGGGCCGGATGCTCCGCGCGCCCGCAAGAGCCATCCGGCTCCCGGGGTGCCCATCGAAAAGGGCGGGGCCGCAAGACCTATGGACACCCGCCCCCATTCCGGTCCATCACCCGCCCCCTGTTCCGACCGACGCCCTCGTCTTCCCACCCGGGATTTTTCCGGGCCGGGAGGTACGGGCGGCGACCCTTGCCCTTTCAGGAGCCGTCCATGGCCTCGGCCTTCGAGCGCATCGCCGACATCATCGCCGCCAATTCCGAAGTCCCGCGCGACAAGATCACCCCCGACAGCCATGTGATCGACGATCTGGGCATCGACAGCCTGGACTTCCTCGACATCGTCTTCGCCATCGACAAGGAGTTCGGCATCAAGGTGCCGGTCGAGAAGTGGACGCAGGACGTGAATGCCGGCACCGCCCCGGCCGAGCAGTACTTCGTCATGAAGAACCTCGCCGCCCGGGTCGAGGAACTGGTGGCGGCCAAGAGCGCCTGACGCCCGCGCTTCCCGGCATCGCCGGAAAGGATGGCCAGAGACGGAGGACGCCCGGTGCGCCTGGAATACTTCATGATGGTGGACCGGGTGCGGTCCTTCGACGGCGACGCCATCGCGGTGGAAAGCACCGTGCCGGAGGCCTCGCCGGTTTTCGAGGGGCATTTCCCCGGCCATCCGCTGGTGCCGGGCGTGCTGCTGGTGGAAACCATGGCCCAGGCCTCGGGCTGGCTGCTGCTGGCGCGCAACGGGCTGTCCGCGATGCCCTTCCTCTCCTCGGTGAAGGAGGCGAAGTTCCGCTCCTTCGTGGGACCGGGCGCGAAGCTCGAGGTCACCGCCCGGATCGTGCATGACGGCTCCGGCTATGCCGTGACGGCGGCGCGCATCGAGAGCGGCGGCAAGCGCCTCTGCGATGCCGAGATCATGCTGCGGATCATGCCCTTCCCCGCCCCGGAACTGGCCCAGGCGATGCACGAGCGCGCCGCTTCTATCGGCCTGGACGCGGCGCTGGCCGCCACCCGTTCCTCTCTCCAGGAAGCCCCCCGCTGATGCGCCAGCGAGACGTCGTCATCACCGGCATCGGCCTCGTCACCTCCTTGGGCGAAGGAAACGACGCGCACTGGGAGGTGCTGCACGCGCCGGATCGCCGCCCGGTGCTGGACGAAACGGGCTTCGCGCCCTGGACGGTGCATCCCCTGCCCGCCCTGGACCTCGACCGGCAGATCCCCAAGCGCGGCGACCAGCGGCAGATGGAGCCCTGGCAGCGGCTGAACACCTATGCCGCCGGCCTGGCGCTGGACGATGCCGGGGCGCGCGGCCTGGTGGGCGAGACGCATCTCGTGGTGGCCGCCGGCGGCGGCGAGCGCGACGTCGCGCTGGACGAGCAGATCACCGCGGAACTGGCCCAGAGCAGCGACCGGGGTGCCCGGCTGAACGAGATGCTGGCCACCGGCCTGCGGCCGACGCTGTTCCTGGCGCAGCTTTCCAACCTCGTGGCCGGCAACATCTCCATCGTGCACGGCGTCACCGGCTCCTCCCGCACCCTGATGGGGGAAGAGGTGGCCGCGGCCGATGCGCTGCGCATCGCCCGGGCGCGGATCGGCGAGGGGCGCGGCGAGATCGCGCTGGTCGGCGGCGGCTTCGCCGCCTCGCGCTGGGACATGCTGATCCTCTATGCCCGCAGCGGGCTGTGGCAGGGAGGGTTCCGCCCCCTTTCCGAGCGCGAGGGCGGCGGCATGGTGCTGGGCTCCATGGCCGCCTATCTCGTGCTGGAAGCCGCCGAGCATGCCCGCGCGCGCGGCGCCAGGGCGCTCGCCCGGCTCGATGCCGTGGCCACGGATTCCGCCCGCCGTTCCGCTCCTGGCCAGTCCGCCGCAACCGCCACGGCGCTGCTGCCGCTGGTGGGCGGCCCGGCCCGTGCGGTGATCTCCGGCGCCTCCGGCGCCCCCGCCGCCTGGGCCGAGGAAGAGCGCTTCCTGGCCTCGCTCGGCGATGGCGTGGCGGCGGCAGTGCCGCGCCGCACCGGCAGCCTGCTCGGCCATGGGCTGGAAGGCACCTTCATGGTCAACACCGCCCTGGCGGCGCTGGCGCTGTCGCGCGGCGGCTTCTACCCGCCGATCGACCCGGCGGACCCGGAGGCCGGAACGGGCGAGGCCGCCGCGCCCGATCGCATCCTCGTCACCGGCTTCGGCCAGTGGCGCGGCGAGGCCCTGGCCAGCCTGTCGAAAGCGGAGGCGTGAGCGCCATGCAGGACCATCGCGGGCGGCCCCTGGTCGCCGTCACCGGCATCGGCGCCGTCACCCCGCTGGGCTTCGGCGCGGCGGAAAGCTGGTCCGCGCTGCTGGCCGGCCGTTCGGGCCTGCGGCGGATCACCCGCTTCCCGACCGAGCACCTGCGGACCAGCATCGCCGGCACGGTGGACCTCCCGGAGGAGGCCGGGCGCGAGCCCTTCTCCACTCCCGTCCGGGTGGAGCGCATCGCCGCGATCGCCGTGCAGGAGGCGCTGGAGATGGCCGCGCTGGGCCAGCCGGGCAGCTTCCCCGGCCCGCTCTTCCTCGGCATGCCGCCGGTGGAGATGGAGTGGCCGGAGCGCTTCACCCTCGCGCGCGAGGCCGGCCCCGGCTATGCCGCGATGACCCGCGCGGCGATCGGCCATCCGGAGATCCACGAGCGCATCCTCTATGGCGGCATCGGCGAGCGCCTGGCCGAGCGCTTCGGCACGCGCGGCGTCCCGGTGGCCGTCACCACCGCCTGCGCCACGGGCGCCTCCTCCATCCAGCTCGGCGTCGAGGCCATCCAGCGCGGCGAGGCCACGGCCTGCATCGCGGTGGGCGCGGATGGCACGGTGCAGCCGGAATCGCTGATCCGCTTCTCGCTGCTCTCGGCCCTGTCCACCCGCAACGAGGAACCGGAGAAGGCCTCCCGCCCCTTCGAGAAAAACCGCGCGGGCTTCGTGATGAGCGAGGGCGCGGCGGCGCTGGTGCTGGAGGATTACGACAGCGCCGTGGCGCGCGGCGCGCGCATCCTCGGCCTTGTTTCCGGCTGCGGCGAACGGGCCGACAGCTTCCACCGCACCCGTTCCAACCCGGACGGCAACGCGGTGATCGGGGCCATGCGCGTGGCGCTGTCCGATGCCGGGCTGAAGCCGGGGGACATCTCCTATGTCAACGCGCACGGCACCGGCACGCCCGAGAACGACAAGATGGAGAATCTCGGCATGCGCGCCGTGTTCGGCGAGGACGCGCCGCCGATTTCCTCCAACAAGTCGATGATCGGCCATACCCTTTCGGCCGCCGGGGCGCTGGAGGCGGTGTTTTCGCTGCTCACCATCCGCGACGGCCGCCTGCCGCCCACCATCAACTACGACGAGCCCGATCCGAGCATCACCCTGGACGTGGTGCCGAACGTGGCACGCGACGCCCAGGTGAAGCACGTGCTGTCCAATTCCTTCGGTTTCGGCGGCCAGAACACCTGCCTCGTCCTCTCGGCGGAACCGCGCTGATGCGCTCCGGTCGTGAAGCATCGAAGATGCGCAACGTGAATCGGAGTGCCTGCTGATGCGCGCCCTGCGCCTGCATGGCGACCGCGACCTGCGGATCGACGACATCGCCCCGCCCCCGCCGCCCGGCCCGGGCGAGGTGCAGATCCGCCCGCTGGCGGTGGCGCTGAACCACATCGATGTCTGGGGCTGGCGCGGCATGGCCTTCGCCAAGCGCAACCTGCCCCTGGTGACGGGCGCCGAGGCGGTGGCCGAGGTGGTCTCGGCCGGCGAGGGCGTGACGGGCTGGAAGGCGGGCGACCGCGTGGCCCCCTATGGCGCGCTCACCTGCG
Source organism: Roseomonas sp. FDAARGOS_362 (assembly GCF_002754815.1). Lineage (GTDB taxonomy): Bacteria > Pseudomonadota > Alphaproteobacteria > Acetobacterales > Acetobacteraceae > Roseomonas > Roseomonas mucosa. Next base: position 1,465,040 of record NZ_CP024588.1, read on the forward strand.
GCCATTGCCGGGCCTGCCGCGAGGGGCGCGACAATCTTTGCGAGAATGTCGGCGGTGTGATGGGCTTCCATCTCGACGGCTTCGCGCAGGAGCTGGTGAACATCCCGGCGCGGCTGCTGATCCGCGTGCCGGAGAATGTCACGACCAACGACGCCGCCTGCGCCACCATCACCTTCTCCACCGTCGAGCACATGCTGTTCGACAACGCGAAGCTGGAGCCGGGCGAGACCATCCTGATCCAGGCCGCGGGCTCAGGCATCGGCACGGTGGCGATCAAGGAGGCCAAGGCCATCGGCTGCACCGTCATCGCCACGGCGGGCGACGACGAGAAGTGCGCCAGGGCGAAGGAACTCGGCGCCGACCATGTAGTGAACTACAACACCCAGAACTTTCCCACCGTCGCCCGGCGCGTGACCGGAAAGCGTGGCGTGGACGTGGTGTTCGAGCATGTCGGCGCCTCGACCTGGGCGGGCTCGCTGCTCTCGCTGCGGATGGGCGGGCGGCTGGTCACCTGCGGCTCGACCTCCGGCGTCTCGGCCGAGACCAACCTGATGATGATCTTCCAGCGCCAGCTCCGGATCTTCGGCTCCTTCGGCGCCTCCATGCGCAACGTGGCCGACGGGCTGGCCAAGATGGCGGGCGGCATGACGCCGGTGCTGGACACGGTGATCCCGCTGGAACGCTTCACCGAGGGGCTGGACCGGTTGGAAAGCCGCCGCGTCTTCGGCAAGATCGTGGTGACGCTGTAGGCCCGGTATCGTGACTCCGGAACTCCGCTACCGCTGGCGCAAGGCCCAGCTCCGTGCCCTCCGGTGGCGCGACGGCGCGCTGGCCCTGCTGGTGCGCGGCGCCTTCGCGGCCATGCGCGCCATGGGGCCGGACCGCGGCCCCCGCTTCGGCGCCGCCGTGGCGCGGAAGCTCGGCCCGCTGTTCAAGCAGCATCGCATCGCGCTGGAGAACATCCGCGCCGCCTTTCCGGAAAAGGACGGGGCCTGGCACCGGCGGGTGGCGATGGAGGCCTGGGACAACCTGGGCCGCACCGCCTGCGAATACGTGCATCTGGGCAGGATCTGGGACCTGACCGAGGAGCGCCGCCCGGGTGGCCGCATCGAGATCGACGACGCGACCTACGCGCGCTTCCAGGAGGTGCGCCAGAGCGGCGGACCCGTGGTGGTCTTCGCCTCGCATCTCGCGAACTGGGAGCTGCCGGCCGTGGCGGCGCGCAAGCACGGGCTGGACACCGCCGTGCTCTACCGGACGCCGAACAACCGGGCGATCGCCGAGCTGATCATCGGCATGCGACGCGACCTGATGGGGGAGATGGTGCCGGCCGGCATCACCGCCCCGACCAAGCTGGCCAAGGTGCTGCAGGCCGGCGGCATCGTCGCCATGCTGGTGGACCAGCGCTTCAGCCGCGGGCCGGTGATCGATTTCCTCGGCCGCCCGACCCCGGCCAACCCCCTGCTCGCCAACCTCGCCCGGCGCTTCGACTGCCCGGTGCGGGGCGTGCGCGCCATCCGCCTGCCCGGCGGACGCTTCCGCGTGGAGGTGACGGAGCCGCTGGACCTGCCGCGCGACGCGGAGAGGCAGATCGACGTCGCGGCGGCGACGCAGGCGATGAACGACGTCATCGCCGGCTGGATCCGCGAGCATCCCGGCCAATGGCTCTGGATGCACCGCCGCTGGCGCTGAGCGCCGCCCCGGCACCGTCCTCACGGGCACCATCTTCACGGAATCTTCGTGACCGGGGCCCTATGCCATCGCCGTGATTGAAGCGGGACGACGATGGACGAGCTGCTCGCCGATTTCCTGACGGAAACCAATGAAGGGCTGGTGGCCCTCGACGACGCGCTGCTGCGGCTGGAGCGAACGCCGGAGGACCGCCAGACTCTTTCCGAGATCTTCCGCCTGGTGCACACGATCAAGGGCACCTGCGGCTTCCTCGGCCTGCCGAGGCTGGAGCGCGTCACCCATGCGGCGGAGAACCTCCTCGGCCGCTACCGCGACGGACAGCTCCCCGTCACCTCGGCCGGCGTCACGCTGATCCTTTCGGCGCTGGACCGCGTGAAGCTCATCGTCGCCGATATCGCCGGCACCGGGGCGGAGATGGAGGGGGAAGACGCCGCGCTGCTGCACGCGCTGGACGAGGCCTATGCGGGACAGCTGGCCGAGACCCCTGGAGCCGCCGCGCCGGTGCCAGCCGCGCCCACGCCCACCGTGCAGCCGCCGCCCGAAGCCGCCGCCCCCGTTCCGCCCGCACCGCCCCCACCCGCCGAGCCCCCACCCGCCGAGCCCCCGGAGGCCGCCCCCGTGGCGGCGCAGCAGACCATCCGCGTCTCGGTGGAGGTGCTGGAGGAGCTGATGGTGCTGGTGAGCGAGCTGGTGCTCACCCGCAACCAGCTCCTGCAAAGCGTGCGCGGATGCGACGACGCCACCCTGTCGGTGCCCCTGCAGCGCCTCTCCCACATCACCTCCGACCTGCAGGAAGGAGTGATGAAGACGCGCATGCAGCCCATCGGCAATGCCTGGCAGAAGCTGCCGCGCCTGGTGCGCGACCTGTCGCACGAGCTCGGCAAGCGCATCGAGCTGGAGATGCGCGGCGCCGAGACGGAACTCGACCGGCAGGTGCTGGAGATGATCCGCGATCCGCTGACGCACATGGTCCGCAACAGCGCCGACCACGGGCTGGAGGATGCCGGGCAGCGCCGCGCCGCCGGCAAGCCGGAGACCGGGCGCATCCTGCTCAACGCCTATCATGAGGGCGGGCACATCATCATGGAGGTGGGCGACGATGGACGTGGCCTGCCGCTGGATCGCATCCGCGCCAAGGCGCTGTCGCAGGGCCTGGCGACGGAGGCGGAGATCGCCGCCATGGGCGAGCGCGACGTGCAGCGGCTGATCTTCCATCCCGGTTTCTCCACCGCCGCCGCCGTCACCGCCGTTTCCGGCCGCGGCGTCGGCATGGATGTGGTGAAGACCAATATCGAGCGCATCGGCGGCACGGTCGAGGTGCATTCGCGCGAGGGCAAGGGCAGCACCTTCGTGGTGAAGATCCCGCTGACGCTCGCCATCGTCTCCGCGCTGGTGGTCCAGGCGGGGAGCGAGCGCTTCGCCATCCCGCAGATCGGCGTGCTGGAGCTGGTGCGCGTGGGCGGCAGCGGCGCCCGGATCGAGCGCATCAAGGACTCCGCCGTGCTGCGGCTGCGCGACCGGCTGCTGCCTCTGGTCTCCCTGTCCGGCCTGCTGCGGCTGGATGGCGGGGCGGGCGAGGAAGGCGGCTTCGTCGTGGTGACGCAGGTCGGCAGCGACCTCTTCGGCATCGTCGTGGACCGGATCTTCGATGCCGAGGAGATCGTGGTGAAGCCTGTGGCGCCGATCCTGCGGCACCTCACCGTGTTCAGCGGCAACACCATCCTGGGCGACGGCACCGTCATCATGATCGCCGATCCCGCCGGCATCGCGCGCGCCGCCGGCATCGGCAGCGACCGCGGGCTGGAGGCGGAGCGCAAGCCCGCCGTGGCGTGCGCCGCCAGCGCGGCCTCGGCCCTGCTGCTCTTCACCGCCGGCGACGCCACGCCCAAGACGGTACCGCTGGCTCTGGTGTCGCGGCTGGAGGACATCCCGGTGGAGCGCATCGAGTTCTCGGGCGGCCGCTGGATGACGCAGTATCGCGGCAGGCTGATGCCCCTCGTGCCGCTCTCGCCGGGATGGGCGCCGGGCCTGGCCGGGACGCGCCAGGCGGTGCTGGTCTTCACCGAGCGCGACCGCGCCATGGGGCTGATGGTGGACAGCATCCTGGATGTCGTCGAGGACGGCCTGCGGATCGAGCAGGCCTCGACCTGCCCCGGCTATCTCGGCACGGCGGTGATCGCCGGCCGTGCCACGGAGGTGCTGGACTGCGCCTGGTGGCTGGAGCAGAGCGGGGAAGGGTGGTTCGAGGCCGGCACCGCCCGGACGCGCCTCCTGCTGGTCGAGGACAGCGCCTTCTTCCGCGGCGTCGTGGCTCCCATGCTGTCCGCCGCCGGCTACCAGGTCACGGCGGTGGCGAACGGGGCGGAGGCGCTGCGGCTGCGCGAGACGGAGGAAGGCTTCGACGCCATCGTTTCCGATATCGAGATGCCGGAGCTGGGCGGCATCGAGCTGGCCCGCACGCTGCGCCAGGGTGGCGCCTGGTCCGGCCTGCCGATGATCGCGCTCAGTTCCCGCACCACGCCCGAGGCGATCCGTCAGGCGCGCGAGGCGGGCTTCACCGACTATGTCGGCAAGCTCGACCGGGAAGGGCTGCTGGCCTCCCTGCGGCAGTGCCTCGGCACGCCGACGCAGATGCCCGCCATGGCGATGAAGTGAGGAGACGGCCATGAGCACGACCGAGGCGGTCCGTTTGGGCCCTGCCCGGGAAGGGTCCCCCCGGGACATGCCATCCCGGGACATGGAGGTCTTCCTGACGCTGACCGTGGGCGGGCAGCTCTGCTGCGTGCCGGTCCAGCGCGTGCGGGATGTGCTGCTGCCGCAGGCCACGACCCCGATCCCGCTGGCGCCGCCCGAGATCGCCGGCAGCCTGAACCTGCGCGGCCGCATCGTCACGGCGATGGACCTGCGGCGGCGGCTGTGCCTGCCGGCCCGCCCCGCCGGGGCGCCCTGTCCCATGGCTGTCGTCGTGGAACAAGGCAGCGAGCTCTACGCGCTGCTGGTGGACGGCGTCGGCGATGTCGTGCCGCTGACCATCGGCGAGGCGGCGCCCAATCCGCCGACGCTGGAGCCGGTCTGGCGGGAAACCTCGCGGGGCGTCTTCCGCGGCATGGCGGGCGAGGAGGGGCAGCTCCTGATCCTGCTGGACGTCGATCGCCTTCTCGCGATCGGATGAGGAGGCGGGACATGCCCGATTGCCTGGTGGTGGATGACAGCCGCGTGGTGCGCCGTGTCGCCCGGGGGATGCTGGAGCGTCTCGGCTTCATGGTGCGCGAGGCGGCGGACGGGGCGGAGGCCCTGCGCGCCTGCCGGGCGGGGCGGCCCGACCTGATCCTGCTCGACCGCAACATGCCGGTGATGGACGGCCTAGAATGCCTGCATGCGCTGCGGCGGGACTTCGGCGAGGCCTGCCCGCCGGTGATGTTCTGCACCACGGAGGCCGCCCTGCCCCGGATCATGGAGGCGCTGGAGGCCGGGGCGCGGGAATACATCATGAAGCCCTTTGACGAGGCGATCCTGGCGGACAAGCTGGCGGTGATGGGCTTCGCCCCTGGCGGCGGAGCGGCATGACCCCTGCGCCCGTGCGGGTCATGCTGTGCGACGACAGCCTGACCATCCGCGCCGCCTTCGGCCGCATCCTGGAGGCGGACCCTGGCCTGCGCATCGTCGCCCGGGCGGGCGACGGGCGCGCCGCTCTCGCCGCCTTCGCCGCCCTGCCTGTCGCCGAGCGGCCGGAAGTGGTGCTGCTCGACCTGGAGATGCCCGTGATGGACGGGATGACCGCCCTGCCCCATCTCCTGCGCTGCGAGCCGCGGCCGAGCGTCATCGTCGCCTCCTCGCTGACGCAGCGCGGCGCCGCGATGGCCATGGCGGCGCTGCGGGCCGGCGCCGTGGACTACATGCCCAAGCCCGTGGCCGCCGCCGGCGGCGTCGCCGGCCAAGCCTTCGGCACGGAGCTGGTGGAGAAGGTCAAGGGCTGGGCCCGCATGCGCCGGAGCACGCCCCGGCCAGCCGCCGTCCCTCCCCCGCCGCAACGCGGGCGGCAGGAAGCGCAGGTGCTGGCGATCGGCAGTTCCACCGGCGGGCCGCAGGCGCTGGCGGCGCTGCTGCGCGGCCTGGGCGCCGCACCGCCGGTGCCCGTCCTGGCCGTGCAGCACATGCCGGCCGGCTTCCCCTCCATGCTGGCGGACCACCTGTCCCGCCTGGGGGTCCTGCCCGTGCGGGAGGCCAGGGATGGCGAGGTGCTGCATCCGGGGCGGCTCTATCTCGCGCCCGGTGACCGCCACATGCTGGCGGTGCGCGACGGCCGGGCGCTGGTTTCCCGGCTGAGCGACGCGCCGCCCGAGAATTTCTGCCGTCCGGCGGTGGACCCGATGCTGCGCAGCCTGGTCGCCGCCTTCGGGGGGGGCGTCCTGGCGGTGATCCTGACCGGCATGGGCTCGGATGGCCTGGCCGGCAGCCGCGCGGTGGCGGCGGCGGGCGGCACCGTGCTGGCGCAGGACGAGGCCTCCTCGGTGGTCTGGGGCATGCCCGGCGCCGTGGCCCGGGCCGGCCTCGCGGAAGCGGTGCTGCCGCCGGAAGGACTGGCGGAGCGGCTGCGGCAGCAACGCTGGGCCTTTGCGCGGCGCGGCGCGGCGGGGGTGGAAGCATGACCGCCACGGCATTGTCGGCCATCGCCACGCTGGTGCAGGCGCGTTCCGGCATCGTGCTGGGCGAGGACAAGGGCTACATGCTGGAAACCCGGCTGGCTCCCCTGCTCCGCCGCCACGGTCTGCGCGACCTGCAGCTCCTGGCCAGCCGTCTGCAGGGCCCCGGTGCCCAGGGGCTGGCGCGCGAGGTCACCGAGGCGCTGACCACCAACGAGTCCTCCTTCTTTCGCGACGGCAAGCCTTTCGATCATCTGCGCCGCATCCTCCCCGAACTGGCGGCCGCCCGCCCGCCCGGACAGGCGCTGCGCATCTGGTCCGCCGCCTGCTCCACGGGGCAGGAAGCCTATTCGATCGCCATGATCCTGGACGAGCTGCGGGGCCAGCTGGGCGGCCGGGATTGCGAGATTCTCGGCACCGACCTGAGCCGCGAGGTGGTGGCCCGCGCGCAGGAAGGCAGCTTCAGCCAGTTCGAGGTGCAGCGCGGCCTGCCGATCCAGCTGCTGGTGAAGCATTTCCGACAGGAAGGCACGCGCTGGCGCGCCTCGCCTGAGTTGCGCGCCAGCGTGCGCTTCGCGGAAGGCAACCTACTGGAGGATCTGCGCAGACTGGGCCGCTTCGACGTGATCTTCTGCCGGAACGTGCTGATCTATTTCGACACGCCGACCAAGCGCCGGGTGCTGGAGGCGCTGGCCGGGCGCATGGCGCCGGATGGCCTGCTCTACCTGGGCGGAGCCGAGACGGTGCTCGGCGTGACCGACGGCCTGGTGCCCCTGCCCGGCGAACGCGGACCGCACCGGCTGCGCGGCGCCGCTACCGTGCCGTCACGGTAGGGCGGCGCCATCACGCGACAACCAAAGCCCCCTGGCCTGATCCGCCTCTCTCAGGCGGCGACGAGGGGGATCTTAGGGCTTTCCTCGGCTTTCAGCGTCTTCGCAGTCCGGGTGTTTCCCACAGGGTCCCGCAGCACATAGCCACGGCCCCAGACCGTGCCGATCAGGTCGGAACAGCCCGCCTGGGCCAGCTTCTTGCGCAGCTTGCAGATGAAGACGTCGATGATCTTCACCTCCGGTTCATCCATGCCGCCATAGAGGTGGTTGAGGAAGGCTTCCTTCGTCAGCACCGCGCCCTTGCGCAGCGTCAGGAGTTCCAGCGTTGCATATTCCTTGCTGGTCAGGTGGACCGGCCTTCCGCTCACCGTCACCTCGCGGGAGGCGAGGTCGAGCGTCATGTCGCCCACCGTCAGGCTGGGCTGCGCGAAGCCCTTGGCGCGGCGCACGATGGCCTGGATGCGGGCGATCAGTTCCTGCTGGTCGAAGGGCTTCACGATGAAGTCGTCGGCCCCCATGCCGAAACCCTTCACCTTCGCCTGTGGCCGCGAAAGGCCCGAAAGGATCAGCACCGGGGTCTCGATGCGCGCCGCCCGCAGCCGGCGCACGACCTCGTAGCCCTCCATGTCCGGCAGCATCAGGTCCTGGATGACGATGTCGTAGTCGTAGAGGCGGGCCAACTCCAGCGCCTCCTCGCCCGTATCGGCCGTGTCCACGATCATCGAGGCCGACTTCAGCATCAGGGAGATGCCGCGGGCGGTCGTGAGATCATCTTCAACCAGAAGAACTCGCATCTTTTTTGCTCCACACCTTATGCGTGTATTTGGCCTCATAATTCGGAAACTGAAAAGGGTCATTTTAGAGATTGAGCGAATGAAGACATGAGACGGAAATCTTAAAAGACATGGACCCTCACCTTCCCCTAGTCTCCCGCCTCCAGGCCCTATCAATAATTATTAGTCAAAAACACATAGTTAACAGGTACGGCATGGTAGAATCGGTACTCGGCCAGGCTGTGACACTATCCGGCTTCCATCCCCCTCTCGTCCTGGGCTCCCAACTACGAATGTCCTCAGATCATGGAAATAGTCTCAGATTAGAGGCGATTGGTATAAATTGTGGATGCGTCCAGGCGGCACTGGACTGCAGGCCGGATGGCGTGGCTGTCGGAGACACGGTGTGGCTCGATGGGGAGGCCGGAATCGCCCCGTCGGCCGGCTGGCTAGGGCGAGTTGTCGATGCCTATGGGCGCCCCATGGACGGCGGAACGACTCCGCCGCCGGGGCCTCGGCGCAGCCGACTCCATGCCGCACCACCCCCGGCCGGGCTGCGCGCACGCCTGGGGGACAGGATCGACCTGGGCGTGCGGGCGCTCGATCTTTTCGCCACCTGCCGGCGCGGGCAGCGCCTGGGCCTCTTCGCGGCCTCGGGCGTCGGCAAATCGACGCTGATGTCGATGCTGGCCCGTGGCGCTGACTGTGACGTGGCGGTGATCTGCCTGGTGGGGGAGCGGGGGCGCGAACTTCGGGAGTTCCTGGAGGACGATCTCGGGCCGCAAGGGCGGGCGCGCAGCGTGGTGGTCTGCGCCACCTCCGACGCCTCGCCGCTGGAACGCCGTGACGTGGCCCTGGCGGCAATGAGCGTCGCCGAGCACTTCCGCGACGAGGGGCAGCGCGTGCTGCTGCTGATGGACAGCGTCACCCGCTTCGCCATGGCGCTGCGGGAGATCGGGCTGGCGGCCGGGGAGCCGCCCACCACGAAGGGCTATCCTCCCTCCGTCTTCGCGGAACTGCCGCGCCTGCTCGAACGCGCCGGCATGGCGGCGGAAGGCACGGGCGGCGGCAGCATTACAGGGCTCTTCACCGTGCTGGTGGAGGGCGACGACCATGACGAGCCGGTGGCCGATGCCGTGCGCGGCATCCTCGATGGCCATGTCGTGCTGGACCGCGCCATCGGAGAGGCGGGGCGCTATCCGGCGGTGGACGTGCTGCGCTCGCTGTCGCGCACCTCGCCGGGCTGCCTGCGGCCCGAGGAACGCCCCCTGCTGGCGCGGGCGAGGAAGATCCTGTCGCTGCACCGGGACATGGCGGATCTGGTGCGGCTGGGAGCCTATCGCGCCGGCAGCGACCCGGCGGTGGACGAGGCCATCCGCCTGGCACCCAGGATCGAGGCCGTGCTCGCCCAGGGGCGGGAGGAACGCGGGACGGTGGAGGACGCCTTCCACCGCCTGGCGGATGCCATGGAGGGCGCATGAGCCGGCCGGGCGCGCGCGATCCCCTGGCCGTGCTGCGGCGGCTGCGGGCGACCGAGGTAGAGCAGGCGAAGCGCGCCTTCGGCGACCGTCTGTCGCGGCTCGCGGCGGCGGAGCAATCCGTCCAGGCGGCGGAGGAGGCGCTGCGGCGCGAGGCGGCGCTGGCCGCTGAGCCGCGCGACCATGCGGCCTGGCTTCCCCTCGGTTTGCGGCAGCGGGGCGAGGCCGCGCAAGCCGTGCGGCGGGCGGAGGCCGCGGCGGAGCAGGCGCGCGTGGCCCTGGCCGCGGCCAGGGCCACGGAACGGGCGGTGGAACGGCTGCAGGAACGGCGGGAGGCCGAGGCCGGGCAGTGCGCCGCGAAATCGGAACGGCAGGCGCTCGACGCAGCGGGGCTGCGCGGCAGGAGGGGCTGAGGCGGCCCTACCGGCGATCCCCGCTCCCGTGCTCAGAGCGGCAGCAGGCTCAGCCCATCGATCCCGTCGGTCCCGGACGGCACCATGTCCAGCCGGCAATCCGCCGTTTCCGCCAGCGAGACCAGCAGCGGCGCGAGCACCTCGCGCGGGCCGCTGACCGTCTCTCCCGCCAGGGCCAGGGCCAAGCCGGGCGGCCAATGGGCGTTCCGCCCTTCCGGCACCACCAGCAGGGCGCCGGCACCGCCGGAAAGATGCACCACGCCGCCGCGCGGCAGGGCCTCGCCGCCCAGCATGGCGGCCGCCAGGGCCGCGCGGGCCATGGTGGCGGGGAGCTCGCCATCCTCCATGCCGGACAGGTCGGCGGAAACGCGGCTGCCGCCGAAGCCGCCGGCCAGCAGCGCAGCGAGGCCCTCGCGGTCCAGCGGGCCGGTGCCGGCGCCGGCCAGGGCGCGCCAGAGCTGCAGCCGGCCTTCCAGCACCTCGGCGCTTTCGCGAGCCACCAGCGCGGCCTCGTCCACCGGCCCGATCAGGTCGAGTGCACCGGACACGCTGCCCAGGGGCCCGCCCAGGTCGTGGCAAAGGCGGGCGCAGAGATCCTGGGTCAGGGATAGGTCGAATCGCATTCCGGTATCGGTTCCGTGGGAAAGCATGCTCTCTGGCGGATCAGGGGTTGCCGCAAGATGAACGCATGCCCTTCCTTGCGCCTCCGTGATGGGCCCCGTCATGGACACCCGGTGCTGGCCGGTGCCATTCTGCCGGCATGTCCGCCGGAAACAGCGACCTGATCGAGCCTGGAATGCGCGTGCGCCATCCGTCGCGCCCGGACTGGGGCATCGGACAGGTGCAGTCCGTGACCGGGGAGCGCGTGACGGTCAATTTCGAACATGCCGGCAAGCTGCTGATCAACACGGTGCACGTGACGCTGGAGATCGTGCCGGACCGCTGAGGCCGGCGCCGGGCTGTGCCGTGCCGTGCCGACAGGGCCTTGCGGCGGCGCCCGTGTCCCGCCACATCGGAAGGCCACCGCCGTCGTTTCGCCGGGCCCATCCACAGACGCCAAGGCCATCGTGACCGACCTGCCCCTCCCCTTTTCCGCCGGCACCGCCTTCACCGGCCCTTTCCCTGCCACGACACCCGCTCCGATGGAGGACCCCTTCGGGCGCCGCATCAGCTACCTACGCGTGTCGGTCACGGATCGTTGCGACCTGCGTTGCGTCTATTGCATGGCGGAGGACATGACCTTCCTGCCGAAGGCGGAGGTTCTCGGCCTGGAGGAGCTGGACCGGCTCTGCGGCGCCTTCATCGACCTGGGCGTGGAGCGCATCCGGCTGACCGGTGGGGAGCCGCTGGTCCGGCGCAACGTGATCTCCCTGTTCCGCTCGCTGGGCGCGCGACTGGATGGCGGAGGGTTGCGGGAGCTGACGGTCACCACCAACGGCACGCAGCTCACGAAGCTGGCGGGCGACCTCTACGGCGCCGGGGTGCGGCGGGTGAACGTCTCGCTCGACACGCTGGACCCGGGCACCTTCCGCGCGGTCACGCGCTGGGGAAAGCTGGACCAGACGCTGGAAGGCATCTTCGCCGCCAAGGCCGCCGGCCTGGCCGTGAAGATCAATGCCGTGGCGCTGAAGGACGTGAACGAGGCCGAGTTCGACCGCATGATCGAATGGTGCGGTGAACACGGCTTCGACCTCACCCTGATCGAGACCATGCCGCTGGGCGAGATCAGCGGCGACCGCACGGACCAGTACCTGCCGCTCTCGCTGGTGCGGTCGCGGCTGCGTCTAAACTGGACGCTGGAGGAAAGCGACCACCGCACCGGCGGCCCGGCGCGCTATTACCGCGTGGCGGAGACCGGCGGCCGCCTCGGCTTCATCACGCCGATGACCCACAATTTCTGCGAGAGCTGCAACCGGGTCCGCCTCACCTGCACGGGCACGCTCTACATGTGCCTGGGACAGGAGGATGCCGCGGACCTACGCCGCCCGCTGCGCGACCCGGCGCTTGGGGAAGCCGGTCTGCAGGCGGCGATCCGCGACGCCATCGCCCGCAAGCCGAAGGGACATGACTTCGTGATTGACCGGAGGCAGGCTCGTCCTGCACTGCATCGTCACATGTCCGTCACCGGGGGCTGAGCGTGCCGTCCGAACTGATCAATTCCCTTGCGATCCCGGGGCTGCCTGAATGGTCGGGCCTCGTGGTGGCGCTGCTGCTGCTGCTGGCGGCGATCGCCTTCCTGCTGATGCCCTTCAGCGTCTTCGGCGTGAAGGGCCGGCTGGAATCCCTGGAGGCGCAGCTCGACGAGATCCAGGACGACATCCGCGCCCTGGCCATGCGCCTGCCGGAACTCCCCTCCTCGCGCCGCCTGACGCCCGAGGAAGGCTGGGAAAGCCCGCCCTCGATGCGGGCCACCGCGCAGCGCGACATCCGGCCCGTCCGTACCACGCCGCCCGTGCCGCCGCCGCCGGAGGTGCCGGGCAGCCGCGGCTACCGCCAGGAGCCGCGGCTGCGCTGAGAGGGGCGGTCCCCAGCGGACCGGCGATGCGCTAGGTTGCGTCGCATGCCGCCCAAGCGTGCCCCCGAGGCCCCCCATGCCGCGCCGGACCTGTTCGGCCAGCCACACGAGACCAGCGGCGAAGCCCCCGCATCCGGACCGGGCGCCACACGCTCCGGCGGCGCCCCGGTTGCGACCCCTTTGGCCGACCGCCTGCGCCCGCGCCGCCTCGCGGAGGTGGTCGGGCAGGACCACCTGCTCGGCCCGCAGGGCAGCCTGCGCCGGATGCTCGACCGCGGCGCCCTGGCCTCGCTGATCCTTTGGGGGCCACCCGGGGTGGGCAAGACCACCATCGCGCGCCTGCTGGCGGAGGAAGCGGGGCTCCGCTTCGCGCCGCTCTCGGCGGTCTTCTCCGGCGTCGCCGACCTCAAGCGCGCCTTCGACGAGGCGCGCGCCCGGCGCCAGAACGGCCAGGGCACGCTGCTCTTCGTGGACGAGATCCACCGCTTCAACCGGGCGCAGCAGGACGGCTTCCTGCCGGTGGTGGAGAACGGCACGGTGGTGCTGGTCGGCGCCACCACCGAGAACCCCTCCTTCGCGCTGAACGGCGCCCTGCTCTCGCGCTGCCAGGTGCTGGTGCTGCGGCGGCTGGACGACGCGGCGCTGGACCTGCTGCTGGACCGCGCGGCGGCGGAGGCCGGGCGCCCCCTGCCGCTGGACGAGGCGGCGCGGTCCGCGCTGCGCGCCATGGCCGATGGCGACGGGCGCTACCTGCTGAACATGGCGGAACAGCTTCTCGCCCTGCCCGAAGGCACGGCGCCGCTGGATGCGCGGGGGCTATCGGAACTGCTGGCCCGGCGCGCCGCGCTCTACGACAAGGACCGGGAGGAGCATTTCAACCTCATCTCGGCCCTGCACAAGTCGCTGCGGGGGTCCGACCCGGATGCCGCGCTCTACTGGTTCGCCCGCATGGTCCGGGGCGGGGAGGACCCGCGCTACATCGCCCGCCGCCTGCTGCGCTTCGCCTCGGAGGATATCGGCGCCGCCGATCCCGCCTCGCTGCACCTCGCTTTGGCGGCCTGGCAGGCCTATGAGCGGCTCGGCTCGCCGGAGGGGGAGCTGGCCCTGGCGCAGCTCGTGCTGCATCTGGGCGCGGCACCCAAGTCCAACGCCGCCTATGTCGCCTGGAAGGAAGCCCAGTCCACCGCGGCAGAGACGGGCAGCCTGATGCCGCCCGCGCATATCCTGAACGCGCCGACCAGGCTGATGAAGCAGCTCGGCTACGGTCAGGGCTATGCCTACGACCACGACCAGGAGGATGCCTTCTCCGGCCAGGACTACTTCCCCGAAGGGATGGCGCGGCGCCGCTTCTACCGCCCCACCGACCGGGGCGCCGAGGCCCGGGTGGCGGCGCGGCTGGAGCAGTGGGAGGAGTTGCGGGCGCAGCGCCGGAACGAAGGGCAGGCCGAGGGTTGACCGCCGGGAGGCACCCGGCGGCCGCCCTTCAACCGGGCCGGCGCATGTCGAAGCGGTTCTCCGGCCTGATCGCGGCATAGGCGCTCGGCCCGCCGGCGCGCAGGATCACCCCGGCGCCGAAGGTGTCGAAGATGCCCTCCTTCAGCAGGCTGCGGCGGATATGCACCGCCACCACCTCCCCCAGCACCAGCCAGGCCTGGGCGGGGTTGCCGTGATAGCCCTTGAGCTGGACGATCTCCGAGACCTTGCATTCGAACTGCACCGGGCTCGCCGCCACGCGCGGCGGCGCGACGAGGCGCGAGGGCGCCTTCTCCAGCCCGGCCAGGGTGAATTCGTCGGTGCCGTAGGGCACCGGGGCGCAGCTCGCATTCATCGCCTCGGCCAGCTCGCGCGTCGCCAGGTTCCAGACGAACTCCCCCGTTTCCCGCGCATTGCGAAGGCTGTCCTTCGCCCCGGTGGAGGAGAAGCCGATGATCGGCGGCGTGTAGTTGAAGGCGTTGAAGAAGCTGTAGGGCGCGAGGTTGACGCTGCCATCCTGGCCCTGGGTGGAGACCCAGCCGATCGGACGTGGCCCGACGATGGCGTTGAAGGGGTCGTGCGGCAGGCCGTGGCCCTTGGCCGGCTCGTAGAAGTGGGTGTCGTCCTGCTGGTTCATGCTGGGCCCTGCTGCTCCGGTGGCGTGGTTGGGCCGAACCTGCCCCGGTTCGGCCCGCATGTCGCCTCCCCCTCTCAACGCGCCCGCATGGCCCGGGCGCCCGGCTGCCGGGGATGGGCGCCGGCCTCCTGCCCGCGCCCGTCGCCACGGAACCACGTCGCGGCGGGCTGTGCCCGGCCCCCGGCGATGCTAAACCCGCCCCGTCATGACCGTTTCCACCCGCTCCGTCGCGGCAGACGAGGCCGATCTGCGCCTCGACCGCTGGTTCCGCCGGCACTATCCCGCCCTGACCCAGGGTGCGCTGCAGAAGATGCTGCGCACCGGGCAGATCCGTGTCGACGGCAAGCGGGCCGAGACCGGCACGCGCCTCGCCCCCGGACAGGAGATCCGCATCCCGCCCATGCCCAGCGCCCCGGCGCCGAAGCCGGTCCGCGAGGTCTCGGAACGCGACGCGGCGATGCTGGAGCGCATGGTGATCTACCGCGACGACAGCGTGATCGCGCTCGACAAGCCGCACGGGCTGGCGGTCCAGGGCGGGCCGGGCATCACCCGCAACCTCGATGCCATGCTGGACGCGCTGCGCTTCGGCGCGGAGGAGCGGCCGCGCCTCGTCCACCGGCTGGACCGCGACACCTCCGGCGTGCTGCTGCTGGCCCGCACCGCCGCCGCCGCCGCGAAGCTGGCCGCCGCCTTCCGGGGGCGCGACGCGGAGAAGACCTACTGGGCCGTGGTCGCCGGCGTGCCCACGCCGCGTGAGGGGCGAATCAACATGCCGCTCGCCAAGCTGGCCGGCGCCCGTGGCGAGCGCACCGCCCCGGCCGAGGATGGCGAGGGCACCCGCGCCGTCACCGACTACCGCACCGTGGACGCGGCGCGCGGCCATGCCGCCTGGCTGGAGATGAACCCGCTCACTGGCCGCACGCACCAGCTCCGCGTCCATGCCGCCTCGGCGCTGAAATGCCCGATCGTGGGCGACGGCAAGTATGGCGGCTCGGCGGCGCATCTGGAGGACCTGTCTGGCCAGTTGCACCTGCATGCCCGGGCCATCGCCGTGCCGCACCCCGAGGGCGGGCGGCTGGAGGTGGCGGCGCCGCTGCCGCCGCACATGAACGAGACCTTCGTCTTTCTCGGCTTCGACCGCCCGAAGACCCCTCGCTCCCGCTGGATACGCGGCTAATGGCCACGCCCGAGGCGCCGATGGATGGCGGGCGCCCGCCGGGACCACCCCTGAAACCGCCCGCGGGGCTTCCGCCAGGCCGCGAGCCCACCCCGCCACGCCGCCGCCGGGGCTGGTGGATCGCGGGCGGGGTGGTGCTGGCCCTGCCGCTGCTGGGCTATGCCACCCTGTCTGTGCTGCTGGATGGCGAGTACCTGCGCCGGCGTGTGGAAAGCGCGGTGACCGCCGCCACGGGCCGCCCGTTCACCCTGTCCGGCCCCGTGGGGCTGAAGCTGGCCCTGGTGCCGACCGTGGTGCTGGAAGGCCCGCGCTTCGCCAATGCCCCGGGCGGCTCGCGGCCCGAGATGTTCACCGCCCGCCGCGTGGAGGCGGAGGTGGCGCTGCTGCCGCTGCTGTCGCAGCGGCTGGAGATCCGGCACCTGACGGTGGTGGCGCCGGAACTGCTGCTGGAGACGGATGCCGCGGGGCAGCCCAACTGGCGCTTCCATCCGGCCGCTGCCCCAGCGCAGGCGCCCGATTCCCGGCCCGCCCCGGCACCGGGTGCCGCTTCCACCGGGGGCCGCCCCGTCCAGGGCTATGCGGTGGAGCTGCGCCAGGTGGAGCTGCGCGACGGCAGGGCGGTTTGGCACGACATGCGTTCCGGCCAGACGGAGCAGCTGGCGCTGCCTGCGCTGGCCCTGCACACCGAGGGCGACGGCACGCTCCGCATGATGGGCGATGTCGGCTTCCGGGGTCTCGCCCTGTCGCTGGACGCGCGCGGCGGCAGCCTGTCCGGCCTGCTTTCCGCCCAATCGGGAACCCAGCCGGGGCGGCCCTCCGCCCAGGACTGGCCCATCGACGCCTCCCTGTCCGGCGAGGGGATACAGGCGCAGCTTTCGGGCACCTTCTCCGGAAACGTCTGGTCCGGCCGGCTCAGGGTCTCCGCCGACAACACCGCACGGCTGGCGATGCTGGTGCCGGGACTGGCGCTGCCGCCGGCCGAGGACCTTGCCCTCGATATGGACCTCGCGCCTGGGGGGCCGACGTCGATCCGCCTCGCCGCGGGCAAGGTGGACCTGCCCCGCCGCGACAGCGGGCCGGACATCTCGCTGGGCCCCATCACGGTCACCGCACCGGATCTCGGCGCCCGGGTTTCCGCCACCGGCGAGGCCCAGATCGGCGACCTGCCGCTGAGCTGGAGGGCCGACCTGCCGCCGCCGCGGGCGGTGCGGTCGGGCCGGGGCGGCCCCTGGCCGCTGCAGCTCTCGGTGACCGGCGAGGATCTCGCCCTGTCCCTTGGCGGTACGCTGGCGGGACCGGGCCCCGAAGGCGCGGCGATGGACCTTTCCCTGAAGATCCAGGACCTCCGCACCCTCGGGCAGCGGGCGCACCTGCCCCTGCCCGGCTTGCGGGGCCTGGAGGCCAGCACGCATCTGGTGGGCGAGGCGGATGGCTGGGTCGGGCTGCGGAACCTTTCCCTGCGTTCGGAACAGGCCGAGGCGACGGGCGATCTGCGGCTGCGGCCCGGCAGCGTGCCGGCGGTGGACGGGCGGATCGACGTCGCACGGCTCGATCTCGACGCCATCCCGCCGCCCCTGCCGCCCGCCCCGGCGAAGGCGGATGCGGGCCAGGGGGCAGGCCAAGGGGCGGGCCAGGATGCCGGCGGCGCCACGCCCACCGCCCCGGCCGCCCCCGCACCACCCGCCCTGCCCACCGGAAGCCGCAAGGTCATTCCCGACCTGCCGGTGCCGCTGGACCGCCTCGCCGCGCTTGAGGCCGATCTCCGCCTCCGGGTCGGGCTGCTGCGCGCCGGCCGGCTGGACTGGCGCAACGGCGAGGCGGTGCTGGCCCTGCATGGCGGGCGGCTGCTGGCCGATCCGCTGGCCATCGACGGCGCGGGGGGCCGGATCGCTCTGCGCGTGGCGGCGGAGGGCACGGCCAGCCCGCCCAGCCTGGATGTTTCCGCCCATGCCCCCTCGGTCGACCTCGCGGCGCTGCTTCCCGCCCTGGGCCTGCCCGGTGGCGTCAGCGGCATGCTCGATGCGGAAACCGCGCTGTCTGCCAGGGGAAGGACGCTGCGCGAGATGGCCGCCGGGCTGAACGGCTCGCTCGGCCTCGCCCTGGCCGATGGGCGGGTGGATATCAGCCTGCTGGACGCGGTGGCGGGCGACCTGCGACGCCTGCTGCTCCCCAATGCCCCGCGCAACGGCAGCGAGGCGGTGCGCTGCCTCGCCCTGCGCCTCCAGGCGCGGGACGGCGTGGCCAGCGCCCAGGCGATGCTGCTGGAAACCGACATCGCCAGCGTGCTGGGCTCCGGCTCGGTCGATCTGGGGCAGGAGCGGCTGGACCTGCGGCTGCTGCCCCGCGCCCGCCTCGGCGGCATCGGTCTGGCCATCCCAGTGGTGGTGGACGGCGCCCTGGCGCAGCCGCGCCTGCGTGCCGATCCGCAGGGCGCGGCCAGCGCCGGCGCCGCGATCCTGAAGGAGCTCTCGAACCGCCGAAACGATCCCGGCGGCACGTTGGGCCAGACCTTGAACCAGGCTCTGGGCCAGATCCTCGGCGAAGGCGACAGCGAGGCCGATTGCGCCGCGCAGCTCCGGATCGCCCGGGGCGGGCGCGAGGGGCCGGTGCCGGCCCCGGCCGCGCCGGAGAACCGGCAGGGCGGCGTCGGCGACCTGCTGCGGGGCCTGCTGCGGCGCTGACACGCCGGAGCGGGCAGCGCTCCGGCCGCATTTGCCATGGCGACGATCTGGTCTAGATCAGGGGAAGCCTGCTGTTCCCGTCGGGAAACCCTCCAGCCGAAGGTTCGGCGAGGGCCGGGAACGAATTGTCGCGGAGCGTTCCGCCGGGAGAGCGCTTCCGCCAACCGCAGAGGGGAGAGAAGTGCTCCGCCCCCGCCCGGATGGGGTGGAGCCGCTCCGGAGGACCCGCGATGAAGCGATTCTGGGACCGGGCCGACTATGCCGAGGTGCCTGGCGGCTTCGCCATCACGCTCGACGGAAAGCCGCTGCGCCTGCCCGGCGTCGATGGCCGCGCCGCTGGCTTCACCCTGCCCAGCCGCCCGCTGGCCGAGGCCGTGGCCGGGGAGTGGCAGCAGGCGGGCGGCGGGAAGGGCGGCGAGATGAGCCTGGACGAGGTGCCGCTCACCCGCCTCGCCGGCACCGGGCTGGACCGGATCGCACCGGACCCCGGCCCAACGGTGGAAGCCATTGCCCGCTACGCCGAGACCGACCTGCTCTGCTACCGCGCCGAGGATCGCCGCCTCGCCGCACTGGAGGCGGCGGACTGGGACCCCATCCTCGACTGGTGCGCGGCCTGCCATGGCGCCCGCCTGCACCCGACCAGCGGCATCGCCTACCGCCGGCAGGACCCGGAGGCGCTGGAGCGTCTGCATGGCGTGGTGGCGCAGCATTCGCCGCTGGAGCTTTCCGCCCTGGGCCTCGCCGTGCCGGCGCTGGGCAGCCTCGTGCTCGGCCTGGCGCTCTCGGCCGGGGCGCTGGACCCGGTCGCCGCGCACCGGCTCTCCATCCTGGACGAGACCTACCAGGAAGCCCTCTGGGGCGAAGATGCCGAGGCCCTGGCCCGACGCGAGAGGCTGGCGGCCGACGTGGCACTGTCCGCCCGGCTGCTCTTCCTAGCAAGGACGCACTGATGGCAGCCCGGCTGATCCGCATCCGGGGCCGCGTGCATGGGGTGGGGTTCCGCGACTGGCTGCTGCGCGAGGCGCGCGCGCACGGTCTCGCCGGCTGGGTCCGCAACCGGCAGGACGGGTCCGTGGAGGCGCTCCTGTCCGGCGACGAGGCCGCCGTGCGCGACGTACTGTCCGCCTGCCGCCTGGGCCCGCCTCTGGCGCGGGTGGACGAGTTGGTGGAATCCTTCTCCGAGGCGCCGGACGAACCGGGATTCCGCCGCCTGCCGACGGCCTGAGGCGAGGCTACGCTTCCCGAATCGCCGGCTCGCAGGCCACCGGAAAATTGACCGAGCTGGCGATGAAGCAGCGCGTATGCGCCGCATGGTGCAGGGTGCAGGCGAGTTCCGCGTCGCAGCCGGCGCGGATCGTGACCTGCGGGCGAAGGGTCGCGGCGACGAAGCGGCCGCCCGTGCCCTCCTCCACCATCTCCGCCTCGGCCTCGTCGCGATAGGCCGTCACCACCACCCCGGCCTCGGCGCAGAGATGCAGGTACTGGAGCTTGTGGCAGGCGGAGAGCGAGGCGAGCAGCAGTTCCTCCGGATTCCAGCGGGCGGAGTCGCCGCGGAAGGCCGGGTCGGAAGAGCCCTCGACCGGCGGCTTGCCGGGGGCTTCGATGCGGTGGTCGCGGCCATAGGCGCGGTAATGCGCCGTGCCCTCGCCGCGGTCGCCCGTCCAGACCACCGTGACCCTGTAGCGATGGCTCCGCGCCGTCATGTCCGCCTCGCGCCCTTCCCGCGCCACAGGTAGCGCCGCGCGGCGATTCGCGTCGATCCGGCGCGGATCAGCCGCCCACGGTGAGCGGCGGGGTCTGCTGGTGCTGCACCACGCGCCACTCCTCATGCCCCAGGCGGCGGTAGGTGGAGGTGCAGTGCGCCACGTAGGGCTGCGAGCCCTCGCGCTCCGCCTCGGCCTTGTAGGCCACCACGATCAGCCCTTCTTGCGGGCGCATCACCTGCCGCTCGCTCAGCGTCACCCTGGTCCAGCGCGGCGTGTCCGACACCGCCGCGATAGCCTGCTGCCCGCTCATCACATAGGGCGGTTCGGGCAGGACCATCAGGCACTCGTCGTCGATCGAGTCGCGGTAATGCTTGGCATCGGCGGTCCAGAGGCTCGTCTCGAAATCCCAGACCCGGTTGTCGTCCATCGCGTTCATCCCTTTCCGACACCGCCACAACGCGCGGATGGGGGATTCGGCCGGAATCCGGAACGGCCGCTCGCGGCATCGGCATCGCACGGGCGGGCGGGCGGGCGGGCGCCAGGGATCTGGGGCGGAGCCGGAGCAGCCCCCGCCCCGCGCCGGGCGCAGCGCCGACCCGTGCGTCCACGGCCGCGCTTGCATCCTGCACTGCAACAGTCCATATCCCGCCCACCGGCGATCCGCGCCGGTCATGCTCCCTGACGCGAGCGGGCCGCTTCCATCATGGCCCTGCGGCGGAGCAACCTTCTCCCGGGCCGCCATCCGCGTCGTTCGCGGCCCACTGGAAGACGCTCTTGCCCCAGGGAAGCCATGGGCCGGGCGCTTCACGGACCGATCGAACACTGATGACCGATTTCCTGACCCTCGGCCTCGCGTCGCCCATCCTGCGCGCGCTGGACGAAGAGGGCTACACCACCCCGACCCCGATCCAGGCCCAGGCCATCCCGGCCGCCATGGAAGGGCGGGACGTGCTGGGCATCGCCCAGACCGGCACTGGCAAGACCGCGGCCTTCGCGCTGCCGCTGCTGCACCGCCTGATCATGGACAAGCGCCGTGCCCCGCCGACCGGCTGCCGCGCGCTGATCCTGTCGCCGACGCGGGAACTGGCGGCGCAGATCCATGACAGCATCAAGGCCTATGGCCGCCACCTGGGCCTGCGCAGCGCGCTGATCTTCGGCGGCGTGCCGGAGAACCCGCAGCGCCGCGCGCTGTCGGGCGGCGTGGACATCATCGTCGCCACGCCGGGCCGCCTGCTGGACCATATCGGCACGCGCAACTGCCGCCTGGACTCGCTGGAGGCCTTCATCCTCGACGAGGCCGACCAGATGCTGGACCGGGGCTTCTGGCCCGCGATCCGCCGCATCTCGGGGATGCTGCCGAAGCAGCGCCACACGATGTTCTTCTCGGCCACCATGCCGGAGGCCATCGCCTCGCTCGCCAAGGACCTGCTGCGCGAGCCGGTGAAGGTCGAGGTCACGCCCGTCGCCACCACCGCGGAGCGGGTGAACCAGCGCGCCATCCATGTGAGCCGCGACGGCAAGCGCACGGTGCTGGCCGACATCCTCCGCAAGCCGGAAGTGGGCCGCACCCTGGTCTTCTCCCGCACCAAGCACGGCGCTGACCGCATCGTGAAGCAGTTGGAGCAGGACGGGCTCGCCGCCAACGCGATCCATGGCAACAAGAGCCAGGGCCAGCGTGAGCGCGCGCTCGACGCCTTCAAGCGCGGCACGGCGCCGATCCTGGTCGCGACCGACATCGCCGCGCGCGGCATCGACGTGTCCGGCGTGACGCATGTGATCCAGTACGACCTGCCGGAAGTGCCGGAGACCTATGTCCACCGCATCGGCCGCACCGCGCGCGCCGGCGCCTCGGGCGAGGCCATCGCCCTGGTGTCGCTGGACGACGTGCCGCTGCTGCGCGCGGTCGAGAAGCTGACGCGCCAGGCGGTTCCGGCCGAGGGCGACATCCCGACCGGCCCGGTGCCGCGCGCGCCCGGGCGCCAGCAGAACCGTGGCCGTGGCGGCCAGGGCCGCCCCGGCGGCGCGCCCCGACCGGCGGGTGGGCACGGCGCCGGCGGCCACGGCCGCGGCGATGCCCGCCGCCCGCAGTTCGCGGGTGACCGCAAGCCGTCGGGCGGCCGCCCGCAGGGCGAGGGCCGCGACCGTCGCGCCGATCACGCGCGCCACGAGGGCGAGGCCAAGAACCGTTCCTGGCGGGACAGCGACTTCCGCGACACGGACCGTTCCGGCACGCGCTGAGCGGGGACGGGTCCGGGTATCCGGCCCCACGCCCGGCTAACATGACCGAGCCCGGCCTCCCTTGCGAGGCCGGGCTTTTTCGTGTTCGCGCGACCCCGGCAAGGCTGTCGCCATCCGGCCGGGCGGCTAGGATGGCCGCGCCACGGCCAATCCGCGAAAGGGTCCGCGTTGAGCTTCGCCGTCCCTCCCATTCCACCCGGCATCGTCTGCGCCGCCGACTACGAGGCCGAGGCGCGGCAGCACATGGACGCGGCCGCCTGGGCCTATCTCTCGGGCGGCAGCGCGGACGAGCTGACGCTCCGCTGGAACCGCGAAGCCTTCGACCGGCTCCGGCTGCGCGGACGCGTGCTGGCCGGGATGGACGGCGCCAACACGCGGCTGGATCTCCTCGGCGCTGCGCTGGAGCATCCGGTGCTGGTGGCCCCGATGGCCTTTCACCGGCTGGCGCATCCGGGCGGCGAGGCCGCGACCGCGCTGGGCGCGGCGGCGGTCGGGGCGGGCCTGGTGGTCAGCACGCAGTCCAGCGTGCCGGTCGAGGAGGTCGCCGCGCAACACGCGGCAGGCGGCGGGCGCGCGCCGCTCTGGTTCCAGCTCTATCCGCAGCACGACCGCGGCTTCACCCGCGCCCTGATCCAGCGGGCTGAGGCCGCCGGCTGCACCGCGCTGGTGCTGACCGTGGATGCGCCGGTCAGCATCCGCAACCGCGAGGCCCGGGCCGGCTTCGCCCTGCCGCCAGGGATCGAGGCGGTGCATCTGCGCGGCCTGCCGCCCGCCCCGCCGAACCGGGCCGGCATGGCGGAGAGCGCGGTCTTCCGGGGGATGCTCGACGCCGCGCCGACCTGGCGGGACCTGGAATGGCTGCGTGCCGGCACGCGCCTGCCGATCCTGCTGAAGGGCGTGACCGATCCGGAGGACGCGCTGCGCGCCGCCGGGGAAGGCATGGCCGGGATCGTCCTGAGCAACCATGGCGGCCGGGCGCTGGACACCCTGCCGGCCACCATCGACCTGCTGCCCCCGATGGCGGAGCGGCTGGGCGGGCAACTGCCCATCCTGCTCGATGGCGGCATCCGGCGCGGCACGGATATCGTGAAGGCGCTGGCCCTGGGCGCTAAGGCGGTGCTGGTGGGGCGGCCGGTGCTGCACGCCCTGGCGGTCGGCGGGCCTGTGGGCGTGGCGCACCTGCTGAAGATCCTGCGCACGGAGCTGGAGGCTGCGATGGCGCTGACCGGCTGCCGCAACCTCACCGCGATCGGGCCGGAGGTGATCTGGCGGGGGTGATTCCGGCTCAGCCCGCCGGGGCGCGGTCCGCCACGCGCCGGATCGCCGCCACCGCCGCCTCGGCCATGCCGGTGTCGCGGCCGTCATGCCCGGCCTCCTCCAGCACCACCAGTTCGCTGCCGGGCCAGGCGCGATGCAGTTCCCAGGCCGTGGCGAGCGGGCTGCCGAGATCGAGCCGCCCATGGATCAGCACGCCTGGGATGCCGGCCAGCCGGTCCATCCGGCGCAGCAGGATGCCTTCCTCCAGCCAGGCGGCGTGGCGCCAGTAGAGCGTGACCAGCCGCGCGAAGCCGAGACGGAAGGCAGGGTCCTGGTAGCGGGGGTGCGGCCTGTGCCCCGGCTGGACGACGACGATGGCCATCTCCCAGTCGCACCAGTCCCGCGCCGCCTTGTCCTGGATCGCCGGGTCGGGATGCATCAGGAGCCGGTGATAGGCGTCCGCCAGACAGCCGCCGCGCTCCGCCTCCGGCACGCCGGCCGCGAAACGCGCCCATTCCCATGGAAAGAAGGCACCGACACCCCGGGTGATCCAGCCGATCTCCCGCCGCGTGGTGGTGGCGACGGCGGAAAGCACGATCCCCGTCACGCGCTTCGGATGTTGCTGAGCATAGGCGAGCGCCAGGGTGGAACCCCAGGAACTGCCGCGCAACAGCCAGCCTCCGATCCCCAGATGCTCCCGCAGGCGCTCGATGTCGGCCAGGAGATGCGCGGTGGTGTTGTTGGCGAGGCCGATCCCCTCGCCGCCAGCATGGGGCGTGCTGCGGCCGCAGTTCCGCTGGTCGAACAGGACGATCCTGTGCCGTGCCGGATCGAAGGCGCGGCGGGCGCTGGGCGGGCAACCGGAACCCGGCCCGCCATGCAGCACCAGCGCCGGCATCCCTGCCGGATTGCCGCAACACTCCCAGTAGAGACGGTGCCCCTCCCCCACGTCGAGATGGCCGGAGGCGTAAGGTTCGATGGGAGGGAACAGGCCGGACATGCCCCTCCCATCACGCGTCCGGCCCGCCGGGGCAAGCCCGGCCCGGACCGGAGGCTTTCAGCCCTCCCCCGGCTCCTTGGCGTCGATCAGTTCCGGCGCCTCGGCCAGCGGGAATTCGCGGCCCTGGCCGGGATCGATCGGGCGGCTGCGCTGGGCCGGAGGCAGGGTCTGCGGCTGGCCAGTTTCCAGCGCCCGCTCGATCGCCTCCAGCACGCGCACGTCGAGCAGCCCCTCCTCGCCGCCGGGCTCCGGATCGCGGCCGTTCAGGATGCAGTCGGAGAAGTAATCCGTCTCCCCGGCAAACTGGTCCACCACCGGGAACTCGCGCGTGGCGGTCTCTCCTTCCACGGTGGCGACGTGTTTCGGCGAGACGCCGGGACCGAAGCCATAGGCGTTCTCGACATAGAGGTCGCCCTTCGTGCCGGTGACGCGGTAGGTTCCGGTGCTGGCGCCGGTGTAGCTGACGGTGAACTGCGCCAGCCGCTCACCCGGAAAACGCAGCGTCACCGACACCGTGTCGTCAAGGTCCATGCCCGAGCCCGGCGTGCGGATGCCCATGGCCGAGACCTCGACGGGTTCCGCGCCGAAGAGGTTGCGCACGGCGTTCAGCGGATAGGGTCCCATATCCGTCACCGGCCCGGCCCAATAGCCATGTTTCGCGCGGTGGTTGGAAGGGCTGACGGTCTGGCTGAAGTTCGAGACAAAGGAGCGGATCTCGCCGAACTCGCCGGAACGGACACGGCGGATCGCCTCCAGCGTCCCGGGCTCGAAATGCAGACGGTAGGCAATCAGCAGCTTCGCGCCCGAGGCCTTCGCGGCGGTGTTGATCGCCTCGCATTGCGAGGTGCTCACCGCCATCGGCTTTTCCAGCAGAACGTGGATGCCGGCCTCCAGCGCGGGCACGGCGAATTTCTCGTGCTGGTCGTTGGGCAGGGCGAGGTAGATCGCGTCGATCTCATCCGAGGCCAGCAGCCTGTCGTAGTCGTCGTAGTGGTAGCTCTTCAGCCCGTACAGCGCCGCCAGCTTCTCCGCCTTCACGGGATCGCCCGTCACCAGCGCCGTCATCTCGGAATTTCCTGTCTGGCCGACACCGGGCATGAAGGCGGCCTGGGAGATCCAGCCGCCACCCACCACGGCGTAGCGTACCTTGCGGCCCTTCACCTGGCGTGCGGGCATGGCGGTCTCCTTTGCGTCCTGTGCGCTGCGTCAACGCGTGGCCGGGACGGGTGTTGCCTGCCGCGGCCATGTTGCCCCGCGGCAGAAGCCGCCCGAACCTGCCGGACGACACGATCCCATCTGGACCGGATGCCCATGACCGAATCCGCCGCCGCCCTGCGTGCCCGCTATGGCGAGGCCGCCCCCGCCACCACCATCCCCTGGAATCCGGCGCTGGAGCTGCTGCTTTCCCACCGCTCGGTGCGGGCCTACCGGCCCGACCCGCTGCCGGAGGGCACGCTGGAGGCGCTGGTCGCGGCGGCGCAGTCGGCGGCCACCTCCTCGAACATGCAGGCCTGGTCGGTGGTCGCCGTCACCGATCCGGACAGCAAGCGGCGGCTCGCGGCGGTGGCGGGCG
This sequence comes from Roseomonas sp. FDAARGOS_362, assembly GCF_002754815.1. Lineage (GTDB taxonomy): Bacteria > Pseudomonadota > Alphaproteobacteria > Acetobacterales > Acetobacteraceae > Roseomonas > Roseomonas mucosa. The sequence continues at coordinate 1,491,126 of NZ_CP024588.1, forward strand.
GCCAGCGGCATGTCGAGCAATGCCCGCTCTTCCTCGTCTTCCTGGCGGACCTGTCGCGCCATGCCCGGCTGGCGGAACGGACAGGGCGCCCCCTGGAAGGCCTGCCCTTCCTGGAAACCTTCCTCGTCGCCGCGCTGGATGCCGGGCTGGCGGCGCAGAACGCCGTGGTCGCGGCGGAATCCCTGGGCCTCGGCACGGTCTATATCGGCGCCCTGCGCAACGATCTGGAGGCGGTGGCGGCGGAACTCGGCCTGCCGCCCGGCGCCACGGCGGTTTTCGGCCTTTGCGTCGGTTATCCCGCGCCGGATGGCGGGGCGGTGAAGCCGCGCCTGCCGCAGTCGGCGGTCCTGCATCACGAGCGCTACGACCCGGAGGCAGACATGCGCGCCCTGCCCGGCTACGACGCGGCGCTGGAGGATTTCAGCAGGGGGCAGGAGCGCAGCCCCTATACCTGGACGCAGCGGGCCATGGCGCGCTGGGGCACGCTGCGCGCCATGGCGGGGCGGGACCGGCTGCGGGAGGCGCTGGGCAGGCTGGGCTTCCCGCTGCGCTGAACTCCCCGGTCCCTGGCGGAACGGGGCCGCGCTCAGGCCAGCACGTAATGCCCCTGCGAGACTTCGCGCAGCGCTGCGTCCGGCGCGGCGGGCTTCGGCTCGTAGAAGAGGCGCTGCCGGGCACGCTCCCGGTCCGGATCGGCGATCGGCGCGGCGGAAAGCAGCGCCTTGGTATAGGGGTGCTGCGGATCGCCGAAGACCTGCGCCGTGCTGCCGAGCTCCACGATGCGGCCGCGCAGCATCACCGCGACGCGGTGGCAGAGGTGGCGCACCATGCCCAGGTCATGCGCGATGAAGAGATAGGCCATGCCCATCTCCTCCTGCAGGTCCATGAACAGGTTCACGATCTGCGCCTGGATCGAGACATCGAGCGCGGTGATCGGCTCGTCCGCCACGATCAGCCTGGGGCGCAGGGCGATGGCGCGGGCGATGCCGATGCGCTGCCGCTGGCCGCCGGAGAACTGGTGCGGGAATCGGTCCATGAAGCGCGGATCGAGGCCAACGAGACGGAACAGCTCCGCCACCTTCTCGCGCTGCGCCGCGCGGCCACGGACCGCACCGTGGTTGGTCAGCGGCTCGCCCACGCTGTCGCCCACGCGCATGCGCGGGTTCAGCGAGGCATAGGGGTCCTGGAACACCACCTGAAGGCGCTGGCGCACGCGGCGCAGGCTTTGCTTGCGCAGGCGGCTGATCTCCTCGCCCTCGAAGAAGACGCGCCCGGCCGTCGGTTCCTCCAGCCGCAGCACCAGCCGGCCGGTGGTGCTCTTGCCGGAGCCGGATTCGCCGACCAGGCCCAGCGTCTCGCCCGGCTGGAGGTCGAAGGAGATCCCGTCCACGGCGCGCACCGTATGCGTCACCTTGCCGAAGAGGCCCTTGCTCACATAGTGCCGCGTCAGCCCCTCGACGCGCAGCAGCGGCTCGCGCACGGTCCCGCCGGTCATGGCCCCGCCGGTCATGGCCCCGTCGGTCATGGCCCCGTCGGTCATGGTCCCGGCGCTCATGCCGCCACCCCCGCCGCACGCGCGGCGCGCAGGTCGTACCAGGCGGCGACAAGATGCCCGGGCTCGCCTTCCCGTGCCTGCACCAGCGGCGGCACCTCGGCGAGGCAGCGCTCGGTGGCCAGCGGGTTGCGCGGGGCGAAAGGATCGCCCGCCGGCGGGTGGTACATGTCGGGTGGCGATCCCGGGATCTGGTAGAGGCGCTTGCGCTTCCTGTCCGCCTGGACGGCGGGCAGGATCTCCTCCTCGTCCGGGAGGGAGCGCAGCAGGCCCCAGGTATAGGCGCTGCGCGTGTCGTGGAAGACGGCGCGGGCCGGGCCGCGTTCCATGATGCGGCCGCCATACATGACCTGCACATTGTCGGCGAGGCCGGCGACCACGCCCATGTCATGGGTGATCCAGATCATCGCCATGCCCAGCTTGCGCTTGAGGTCGCGCATCAGGTCCAGCACCTGCGCCTGCACCGTCACGTCCAGCGCGGTGGTGGCCTCGTCGGCGATCAGCAGCTTGGGCTCGCAGGCGATGCCGATGGCGATCATCGCGCGCTGCCGCATGCCGCCGGAGAACTGGTGTGGATACTGCTCCACGCGCTTGTGCGGGTCGGGAATGCCGACCAGGTCCAGCAGCTCCACCGCGCGCCGCAGCGCCGCGCCGCGCGACAGCTTCATGTGCCGGCGCAGGGATTCGCAGATCTGGTAGCCGACGGTGAGAACCGGGTTCAGCGAGGTCATCGGGTCCTGGAAGATCATGCCGATCTTGCCACCCCGCAGCTCCTGGAGTTCCGCCTCGCTCATGGCGAGCAGGTCGCGCCCCTCGAAGAGCGCGCTGCCGGCGGCGATGCGCCCCGGCGGCTTGGGGATCAGCCCCAGCATGGAAAGGACGTGCACGCTCTTGCCCGAGCCGCTCTCGCCCACGATGCCCAGCGTCTCGCCGGGTTGCAGCGCGTAGGTCACGCCGGTCACGGCATGAACCGTGCCCTCCCAGGTATCGAAGCGGACCGTCAGGTCCCGGACATCGAGCAGCGGCGCCGTCATCGGGCAGTCTCCGGCCAGGGCATGGCGGACCTCATCAGGGGTTCGGGATGGGGGGCGGCAGGGGCGGCGGAGACGGAGGCCACGAGGCGCAGGCGAACCCTTCCCCCTGGCTCCGGCACGGGGGCGGGTGCCTGCGAGGCCGGGAGGGGCAGGTGGTGATCCTGCTCCAGCAGCGCATGGGCCAGGGCACGGGCCGCGGCAGTGACAGGGCCGGTCGCCGTCCCCCGCACCAGCCAGGAGAGATGCGCGGCCAGGGCCGCCCGGGGCGCGTCCGGCCTCTCCTCCGCCGGGGCCTCGGCCCCACCTTGGGCCAACCCGCTTTGGGCCAACCCGCTTTGGGCCAGGGCGAGGGTGGCCAGCAGCCGACGCTCATCGCTGGTCACCCGGAGGCAGCCGGGCGCCTCCATCAGGATCGGGCGGCGGGCGCCGAGGCCCAGCAGGAAGAGGAAACGGTACAGGGCGCGCGCCGTCCCCTCCCCCTCCCCTTCGAAGGCGCCGACGATGCCTTGGTGGATCTCGGCATCCTCGCCCCTTTGGACGACGGTCCGTAGGCACCAGAGCAGCAGGTGCTCGCTGGAGGTCAGGCGCAGCAGGTCGCAGGGTAAGGTCATGGCCCGGGCAGGATAGCCACGCGCCCTGATAATGCAAACGAATTGCAATTGCATTTGCGAAGCGGGTAAGCTCATCCCTGGGGCGACGCCGCCCGGAACCGGAGATGTCCCATGCACGATGCCCGCCAGAGGACCTGCCAGAGGCGACGGGTCTGGTCCCTGTCCCCGGTCGAGAACCTGATGCTCTGGTCGATGCGAGCCTGGGTGCTGGACCGCTTCCACGGGATCGCCCTGGCGGAAGAGATCGAGGAGGCGATGGACGCCGTCGGCGCCCCCGGGGCGATGCGGCCGCTCGACGCCATGATGGGCGCGCTCAACGGCGGTGCGGTGCGCCTGATCGAGGTGAACTGCGTCTGCTGCGAGGAGGTGAGCCCGGACGAGCTGGCCCTGCTGGAATGCCTCGCCCTGGCGCAACGGGACCGGCCGGCCGAGGCGGCCCGGCGGCTGGCCGGGCTGGCCATGCCCCATACGCTGGAGGAATGCGTCCGGGCCATCCAGCCCCTGGCCCGGCAGCTGCTCCGGGCCGGGCACGGCCTGCCGCTGCGGGCCGGGGGCGGAGGCGGCGTGGTGGTGCCGTTCGAGGCTCGGCCGGCGGCCTCCCCCACCCTGCACTGAGCGGCCCTCCCGGCGGGAAGACCGGACAAGGCTTCAGCCGAAGACCTCGGCCCAGGCGCCGCGCAGGGCCGAATCGGCCTCCTCCATGGTCGCGGGAATGCCCAGCGCGTGCAGGCTGGTGACGCCGTGCTCGCTGATGCCGCAGGGGACGATGCCGCCGAAATGCGACAGGTCCGGCTCGACGTTCAGCGCGATCCCGTGCCAGCTCACCCAGCGCGTCACCCGCACGCCGATGGCGGCGATCTTGCTCTCCCGCTTCGTCACCGGATCGGCGACCCAGATGCCGACCCGCCCCTCGCGCCGCTCGCTCTTCACGTTGAAGCGGTCCAGGGCGCGGATGATCCAGTCCTCCAACCCATGGACATAGGCCCGCACGTCCCGCGCCACGACGCGGCCATGCGGCCTGGTCAGATCGAGCATGACATAGGCAGTGCGCTGGCCGGGGCCGTGATAGGTCCATTGCCCGCCCCGCCCGGCCTTGAAGACAGGGAATCGCGCATCCACCAGCCCTTCCGCGGTGGCGGAGGTCCCGGCGGTATAGGTGGGCGGGTGTTCCACCAGCCAGACGGCCTCCCCGGCCGTGCCGGCGCGAATGGCGGCGGCGCGCGCCTCCATGGCCGCCAGGGCCTCAGGATAGGGCATGCGCCCTTCCACCACCGTCCAGAGGGGGCCCTTCCCGGCCTCCAATCCAGGCGCGGATCCGTTTTCCGGGAGGGTGGAGAGGCTTTCGGGCGAAATCACTGTCATGGGGGCCGTTGCTAGGTCCGTGTTCATCGGTTATAGGCGCCTCGTCTGCACGCGGTCGTGGCGGAATGGTAGACGCGCCAGCTTGAGGTGCTGGTGGGGGAAACCCCGTGGAAGTTCGAATCTTCTCGACCGCACCAGATTTTCTTCATCCAGGCACCTCTCCCCGAACGCCCTCCGCTGGTAAGGGTGAACAGTCGGTTTTGACTGTTGACGTTGGGGCGCAGCCCGATCTGGCTGCCGCGAAGAGGGCATCATGGACGAGGATTTCCGCAAAGCCGCGCTCGATTACCATCGGCTCCCGCGTCCAGGGAAGCTGAGCATCGATCCGACCAAGCGCATGGCCACCCAGCGCGACCTCGGGCTCGCCTACTCGCCCGGCGTCGCCGCCGCCTGCGAGGAGATCGCGGCGAATCCCGAGACCGCCTACGACTACACCACCCGCGGCAACATGGTGGCGGTGATCACCAACGGCACGGCCGTGCTCGGCCTGGGCGCCATCGGGGCACTGGCCTCCAAGCCGGTGATGGAGGGCAAGGCGGCCCTCTTCAAGAAGTTCGCCGGTATCGACAGCATCGATATCGAGGTCGAGGAACGCGACCCGCAGAAGTTCATCGACGCGGTGGCGGTGCTGGAGCCTTCCTTCGGCGCCATCAACCTCGAGGACATCAAGGCCCCCGAGTGCTTCGAGATCGAGCGCGAGCTGCGGGTGCGCATGAAGATCCCGGTCTTCCACGACGACCAGCACGGCACCGCCATCATCGTCGCCGCCGCCGTGCGCAACGGGCTACTGCTGCAGGGCAAGGAGATCGGCCAGGCGAAGATCGTCGCCTCCGGCGCGGGTGCGGCGGCGCTGGCCTGCCTCGACCTGCTGGTGGCGATGGGCGCGAAGCACGAGAACATCACCGTCTGCGACATCGAGGGCGTGGTCTACGAGGGCCGCACCACCCTGATGGACCCCTACAAGTCGCGCTATGCCCGCCAGACCAATGCGCGCAAGTTGCCGGACGTGCTGGGCGGCGCCGATGTCTTCCTGGGCCTTTCCGCCCCGCGCGTGCTCAAGGCCGAGTGGCTGCCGACGATGGGTGAGAAGCCGCTGATCCTGGCGCTCGCCAATCCCGAGCCGGAGATCCTGCCCGAGGCCGCCCGCGCGGTGCGGCCGGACGCGATCGTGGCCACCGGACGGTCGGACTATCCGAACCAGGTCAACAACGTCCTCTGCTTCCCCTTCATCTTCCGCGGCGCGCTGGATGCCGGCGCCACCACGATCAACGAGGAAATGAAGGTCGCGGCGGTGGAGGCCATTGCCCGCCTCGCCCGCATCGAGGCCAGCGAGGTGGTGGCCGCCGCCTATGGCGGGCAGGCGCCGGTCTTCGGGCCGGACTACATCATCCCCAAGCCCTTCGACCCGCGCCTGATCCTGGAGATCGCCCCGGCCGTGGCCAGGGCCGCCGCCGAGAGCGGCGTCGCCACCCGCCCGATCGCCGACCTCGCCGACTACCGCCGCAAGCTGGAGCGGCACGTCTTCCGCTCCGGCGACCTGATGCGCCCGGTCTTCGAGGCCGCGCGCAAGTCGCCGCAGCGCGTCGCCTATGCCGAGGGCGAGGACGAGCGCACCCTGCGCGCGGTGCAGACCGTGCTGGACGAAGGAATCGCCGAACCGGTGCTGGTCGGCCGGCGCGAGGTGATCGCCGCCAAGGTCAGGGCCATGGGCCTGCGCATGGACCTGGAGAGGAGCGTCACCATCCTCGACCCGGTGGCGGATGCCGAGGTCTTCGGGCCGCTCACCGAGGTCTATACCCGCCGCGCCGGGCGGCGGGGCGTGCCTCCGGATGCCGCCGCGCTGAACGTCCGCACCCGTCCCACGGTGGCGGCGGCACTGCTGCTGGAGGCGGGCAAGGTGGACGCCGCCATCGTCGGCGGCACGGGCGAGTGGATGCGCCACTGGCACCAGGTGAACGACATCATCGGCAAGGACCCGCAGGTGGGCCGGGCCTATGCCCTGACCGGCGTCATCACCCCGGCGGGCAACCTGTTCTTCGTGGACACGCACCTGATGGTGGATCCCACGGTGGAGCAGGTGGCCGAGATGACGCTGCTCGCCGCGCAGCAGGTGCATGCCTTCGGCCGCAAACCGCGCGCCGCGCTGCTGTCGCATTCCTCCTTCGGTGCCTCGCAGGCCCCCTCGGCCAAGAAGATGCGGGACGCGCTGAAGCTGATCCGCGCCAAGGCGCCGGACCTGATGGTGGATGGCGAGATGCATGCCGACGCCGCGCTGATCCCCGCGATCCGCGACCGCGTGGTCTGCGACAGCCGGCTGGAGGGAGCGGCGAACCTGCTGGTCTTCCCGAACCTCGATTCGGCCAACATCGCCTATAATCTGGTGAAGGCGGCCACCGACGGGCTGCAGATCGGGCCCATGCTGCTGGGCATGCGCAAGCCGGTGCATGTGCTGGTGCCCTCCGTCACCGCCCGCGGCATCGTCAACCTGACGGCGCTGGTGGTGGCCAAGGAGGTCCAGGCGCAGGACCACGCCTGAGCTCCCGCACCGCCCCGGCCCCGTCCGGAAGGGCGGCGGCCGGGGCGCCGATGGACCCTGGCGCCGGGCGGACCGCGCCCCCATTCTTCCTGCATGGCGAAGCCGCCCGTCCTTCCTCCTTCCGGTCCCGCCGCCCCGAGCCGGGCGGTGGCCGGCTTCCTGCGGCGGGCCGAGGCCCTGCCCGGCCTCCGCCTCGCGCCGCGTCCGCGTCCGGCGCGGCTGCTGTTCGGCATCGATGCCACCGCCAGCCGCCAGCCGGCCTGGGACCGCGCCTGCGCCGTGCAGGGGGAGATGTTCCTGGCGGTCCGCGGCCTGGGCGGCATCGCGGTGTCGCTGGCCTATTACCGGGGCTTCGGCGAGTTCGCCGCCACCCCCTACCTGACCGATGGCGCGGAGCTGGCGCGGCGCATGTCCGGCCTGTCCTGCCTCGGCGGCCGCACCCAGCTGCTGCGCCTGCTGGACCATGCGCTGGCGGAGACCGGGCGGGAGCGCCTCGCCGCGCTGGTCTTCGTCGGCGATGCGCTGGAGGAGCCGGCGGACCCGGTCTGCCACGCCGCCGGGCTGCTCGGCGCCCGGAGGACGCCGGTCTTCCTGTTCCAGGAAGGTCGTGACCCGGCCGTGGAGAACGTGTTCCGGCAGGTGGCCCGGCTGTCCGGCGGCGCCTGGGCTCCGTTCGATTCGGCCTCTCCGCGCGCCCTGGCGGAGCTACTGCGCGCCGTGGCGGTCTATGCGGCGGGTGGCCGCGCCGCCCTGTCGCGTCTGCCTAGCACGGCGGCGCAGACCCTTGCCCGGCAGCTCCCCGCCCCGCCCGGCACTGGCGCATGATCCCGGTGCCTCCTTTCGCCACGCATGGCTCGGCCCTCCGTTCCATGCCGCTGGCAACGGCGTGTCGGGAGGGACGCTGAAGCACCATGGTCTGGATCGCGCTCGGCAGCGCCGCGCTGCTTCTGGTACTGCTGGCGCTTCGCGGCTTCGCCAGCGCCTCGGTGACGCAGATCCGGGCGGCGCTTCTCTGGTTCGCCGTCTTCCTGGCCCTGGCCATCGGTGGCCTGCTGGTCCTGAGCGGCCGGGGGCCGATGGCGCTCTTCCTGCTCTTCGCCCTGGGCCCTCTGGCCTGGCGGCGGTGGCAGGCCCGGCGCCTGGCGCAGGGCTTCGGCGCCGCTCCGCCCCCGCAGGGACCGGCGGAGGACACCGTGGAGACGGCCACCCTCTCGCTGCGGATCGATCCGACCACGGGCACCATGTCGGGGACGGTGCTTCGCGGCCGCCATGCCGGGCGCGACCTCGCCATGCTCCAACGATCACAAATCGAAGAAATTTTCGCGGATTGCCTGGAGAATGATCCGGAAAGCCTGCCTCTGCTGGAAACGTGGATTGCCCGGATGCAACCGGAGGAAGAGGGGAGCGCGCCCCGCCCCGGCGTGGCCCCAATGGGGCGGGAGGAGGCCCTGGCGGTGCTCGGCCTCCAGGCGGATGCCAGCCCGGATCAGGTCAGGACCGCCTATCTGCGCCTGATGCGGGTGGCGCATCCCGACCGGGGAGGCTCCGACTGGCTGGCCGCCCGGCTCAACGAGGCACGCGATACGTTGCTTCGTTGAAATATTAACCTACAACCATAAGTGGCTTTACCCGTGGGCTGACAGCGGCCAAGCCTCATGGCAATCCTAGCCTGCGTTTCGAAAGGACCCGATGTTGTGAACAAGCCTCTTCGCAAGGCTGTCCTGCCCGTCGCGGGCCTGGGCACGCGCTTCCTGCCCGCCACCAAGGCGCTGGCCAAGGAAATGCTGCCCGTCGTCGACAAGCCCCTGATCCAGTATGCGGTGGAGGAAGCCCGGGAAGCGGGTATCGAGCAGTTCTGCTTCGTCACGGGCCGCGGCAAGACGGCCATCGTCGAGCATTTCGATGTCGCCTACGAGCTGGAGCGCACCCTGGAGGAGCGTTCCAAGACCGAGCTGCTGGAGATGCTGCGGCATCAGTCCCTGCCGCCGGGCAGCATCACCACGGTGCGCCAGCAGATCCCGATGGGCCTGGGCCATGCCATCTGGTGCGCCCGCGCCTTCATCGGTGACGAGCCCTTCGCCATCCTGCTGCCCGACGACCTGATGCTCTGCGAGACCTCCTGCACCAAGCAGCTCGCCGATGCCTACCAGGAGACTGGCGGCAACGTGGTGGCGATCGAGGAGGTCCCCATGTCGCGCGTCAAGAACTACGGCGTGCTCGACGTGGCGGAGGACAAGGGCAAGCTGGTCTCGGTGAAGGGGCTGGTGGAGAAACCCTCGCCGGAAGAGGCGCCCTCGAACCTGACCATCATCGGCCGCTACGTGCTGATGCCGGAGGTGGTGCAGTACCTCTCCCGCATGGAGCGCGGCGCGGGCGGCGAGGTGCAGCTCACCGATGCCATGGCCAAGCTGATCCCCGACCAGCCCTTCCACGGGCTGCGCTACGAGGGCCGCCGCTTCGACTGCGGCGACAAGGGCGGCTTCCTGGAGGCGCAGATCGCCTTCGCCCTGAAGCGGCCGGACCTGGCGGACAAGGTGCGCGAGTTCCTGCCCAAGTACTGCGACTGAGAAGGGCCACCACTTGCGTATCGCCATGATCGGGGCCGGCTATGTCGGCCTCGTTTCCGGAGCCTGCTTCGCGGAGTTCGGCGTGGACGTCCACGTCGTGGACAGCGACGCCGACAAGATCCGGGCCCTGCGGGAGGGCCGCATCCCGATCTACGAGCCGGGCCTGGACCGGCTCGTGGAGGACAATGTCCGCGACGAGCGGCTGCACTTCACCACCGATCTCACCGAGGCGGTGCGGCGGGCCGATGCGGTCTTCCTGGCCGTCGGCACGCCCACTCGGCGCGGCGACGGCCATGCCGACCTGTCCTACGTCTATGCCGCCGCCGAGCAGGTGGCGCGGGCGGCGGAAGGGCCGCTGGTGCTGGTCACCAAGTCCACCGTGCCGGTCGGCACGGGGCGGGAAGTGCAGAAGATCGTCCGCCAGACCCGCCCCGACCTCGACATCCAGGTCGCCTCCAACCCGGAATTCCTGCGCGAAGGCAGCGCCATCGGCGACTTCATGCGCCCGGACCGGGTGGTGATCGGGGTGGAGGACGAACGCGCCGAGGCGGTGCTGCGGCGGCTCTACCGCCCGCTGAACCTGATCGAGACGCCGATCCTGGCCACCGGGCTGGAGACGGCGGAGCTGATCAAGTACGCCTCCAACGCCTTCCTGGCGGTGAAGATCTCCTTCATCAACCAGATGGCCGACCTCTGTGAGAAGGTCGGCGGCGATGTCCATGCCGTGGCCAAGGGCATGGGGCTGGACGGCCGCATCGGCCGCAAGTTCCTCCACCCCGGCCCGGGCTTCGGCGGTTCCTGCTTCCCCAAGGACACGCTTGCCCTGTCCCGCACCGCACAGGATCATGGTGCGCCCATGTCCATCGTGGATGCGACCGTCGCCTACAACGACGCGCGCAAGCTGGAGATGGCCGAGCGCGTGGTCGCGGCGCTGGGCGGCGACGCGCGGGGCAGGACCGTCGCCATCCTGGGCCTGACCTTCAAGCCCGAGACCGACGACATGCGCGAGGCCGCTTCGCTGGCGGTGATACCCCGCCTTGTCGAGGCCGGGGCGGAGATCCGTGCCTATGACCCGCAGGGCTCCGGCCATGCCCGCCAGCTCCTGCCCGGGAGCGTGGTCTTCGCCGAGAGCGCCCTGGATGCGGCACGCGGCGCGGACGCCACCGTGCTATTGACGGAGTGGAACGAGTTCCGCGCCCTGTCGCCGGAGAAGCTGCGCCAGGCCATGCGCGGCGACCTCGTTCTGGACCTGCGCAATGCCTGGGAGCCGGAGGCGATGCGCCAGGCCGGCTTCCGTTACCATTCCATCGGACGATCCTGAGGAACCCGCATGACGTTCCAGCACAAATTCGACCCGACCAGCCTGCGCGAGTACGACATCCGCGGCATCGTCGGTAAGACGCTGTCCGGTGACGACGCTTTCGCGATCGGCCGCTGCTTCGGCACCATCGTGAAGCGCGAGGGCGGCTCGGTGGTCGCGGTCGGCTATGACGGCCGCCTGTCCTCCACCATGCTGGAGGAGGCGCTGGTGAAGGGCCTCATGGCCTGTGGCCTGAAGGTCCTGCGCGTCGGCTGCTGCCCGACCCCGATGCTCTACTACGGCGCCTATGAGCTGAAGGCCGATGGCGGCGTGATGGTGACGGGCAGCCACAACCCGCCCGACTACAACGGCTTCAAGATGGTGCTGAAGAACAAGCCCTTCTTCGGCGCCCAGATCCAGCAGATCGGCACGATGGCGGCGGCCGGCGACGTGGTGGTGGAGGCCCAGGGCTCCTTCGAGACGGTGGACATCGCCGACAAGTACGTCGCCCGCATGATGCAGGATTACGATGGCGGTGATCGCGAGCTGACGGTGGTCTGGGACCCGGGCAACGGCTCCGGCGGCATCATCACCGAGAAGCTCGCCAAGGTGCTGCCGGGCAAGCATATCGTGATCAATGCCGAGATCGATGGCCGCTTCCCGAACCACCACCCCGACCCGACCGTGCCGAAGAACCTCGAGCAGATCATTGCCGAGGTGAAGAAGCAGAAGGCCGACCTGGGCATCGCCTTCGACGGCGACGCCGACCGCCTCGGCGTGGTGGACGACGAGGGCCACATGCTCTTCGGCGACCAGCTCCTGGTGGTGCTGGCGCGCGACGTGCTGAAGGCCATGCCGGGCGCCACCATCATCGCCGACGTGAAGGCCTCCCAGGTCCTGTTCGACGAGGTCGAGAAGGCCGGCGGCAAGCCGCTGATGTGGAAGACCGGCCATTCGCTGATCAAGCAGAAGATGGCCGAGACCAAGGCGCCGCTCGCCGGCGAGATGTCGGGCCACACCTTCTATGCGGACAAGTGGTACGGCTTCGACGACGCCCCCTACTCCGCCGTGCGCCTGCTGGGCGTCGTGGCGCGGATGTCGGAGAAGCTCTCCGACGTGCGCAAGGCGCTGCCGCAGGTGATCAACACCCCGGAGCTGCGCTTCGACTGCCCCGAGGAGAAGAAGTTCGTTGTCGTCTCCGAGGTGAAGGACCGCCTCGCCAAGGCCGGCGCCAATGTCCAGGACGTGGACGGCGTGCGGGTGCTGACCGAGGATGGCTGGTGGCTGCTGCGCGCCTCCAACACCCAGGCGGTGCTGGTCGCGCGCTGCGAGGCCAAGAGCGAGGAAGGGCTGGAGCGGCTGAAGACCAGCCTGTCCGAGCAGCTCCAGGCCTCCGGCCTCGCCGCGCCGGATTTCTCGGGCGAGAACGCGGGGCACTGACGCTTCCGCTCTTCCTCTACGGCACGCTGCTCGACCGCCGCGTGCTGGCCCGGCAGTCGGGAGACCCCCGGCTGCCATGGCGGGCCCGGCCCGCCAGCCTGGAAGGCCACCGCCGGGTGGTCTTCCGCGGCACCCCCTACCCCACCCTTCGCTCCGCACCAAGCGGAACCGTGGCGGGGATGCTGATCCGCCCCGCCGCCGGGGCGATGCGCCGCCTCCGCGCCTATGAGGGCGCCTGCTACCGCCTCCATCCCTTCCGCGTGCTGACCCGCCATGGCCCGCGCCGCGCCCGGGCCTTCGTCGTGCCCCGCCATCTCGCGGGGGCAGAGCCCTGGTGATCCCGGCGGCCTGAACAGGGGCGGCGCCCCGCGCTACCGTGCCCCGGGCGAATCCAGGGGATGGGTGGAATGCTGCAGCGGATGCCGGCGGAGCCGGGAATGCGCGAGGACGAGGTCGAGACCCCGGCCCTGATCCTCGACCTCGATGCCTTCGAGGCCAATCTGGATGCCATGGCGGCCCGGCTGGCCCCCACCGGCGCGAAGCTGCGCGCCCATGCCAAGACCCACAAGTCGCCCGTCATCGCGCGCCTGCAGATGGCCCGCGGCGCTGTCGGCCAGTGCGTGCAGAAGGTGGCCGAGGCGGAGATCCTCGCCTGGGGCGGGGTGGACGACATCCTGGTCAGCAACGAGGTGGTCTCGCCGCGCAAGCTGGCGCGGCTGGCGGCGCTGTCGGGCATCGCCCGGGTGGCGGTCTGCGCCGACGACCCCGCGGCGATCCCGCTGATCGAGGAGGCCGCCGAGGCGGCGGGGCGGCGCCTGTCCGTGCTGGTGGAGATCGATGTCGGGGCCGGGCGCTGCGGCGTCGCGCCGGGGCCTGAAGCGGTGGCGCTGGCCGGGCGCATCGCCGCCTCGCCGCATCTGCGCTTCGGCGGGCTGCAGGCCTATCATGGCAAGGCCCAGCATCTCCGCACCCCGGAGGAGCGCGCCGGCGCCATCCGCCATGCCGCCGAGGCCACACGCCGCACGCTGGAACAGCTCCGGCAGCAGGGACTCGACTGCCCCATCGTGGGCGGGGCCGGCACGGGCAGCTTCCCACTGGAGCTGGAAAGCGGGCTCTGGACGGAAATCCAGGCGGGGTCCTACGCCTTCATGGACGCGGACTACGCCCGCAACGACGCGCCGCCGCCCTTCCGGCAGTCGCTCTTCGTGCTGGCACAGGTGATGAGCGCCCCGAAGGGAAGCGGGCGCGCGGTGGTCGATGCCGGGCACAAGGCGCTGCCCACCGACAGCGGCACGCCGCTGGTCCATGGGCGCCCCGGCCTGTGCTACGGGCGCCCCTCGGACGAGCACGGCACCATCACGGCCGAGGATGCCGCCCTGCCTGCGATCGGGGAAAAGCTGCGCCTGGTGCCCGGCCACTGCGACCCGACGGTGGACCGCTTCGACTGGTATGTCGGCGTGCGGGACGGGCGGGTGGAATGTCTCTGGCCGGTCGCGGCGCGCGGCGCGATGGGCTGATGGCCTGGCGCGGCGACGGCGATCTTTCCGGCGCGCGGTCGCCCCCGCCGGGTCCCTGAATGCAGAAGGAGCGCCTTTCGCCGGCTCATGCGGGCGGAAGGCGCTCCCCGGAATGGCGGCGAAGGGGGCGGCCCTTCGCCCGGCGTGTCAGCGGCGCGCCTCGCGCTGCTTGGCGCCGGCATGGGCGGCGCGGGCCGGCGCGGGGGCGGGCTTCGCCGGGGCGCGCACGGCCACCGGGGTGGCGGCGCGGCCCCGCGCGGCCTGCGGCTTGGCCGTCCGGATGAAGGCTCCGCCATCGCCCTGTTCCAGGATCTTGGCATTGCGGGTGATCGGGCGGAGCGGGCGGATCTGCGCCGAGGTCCGCACCAGCTTCGCCGGAGGATCGCGCCGCACCGGCTCGACGGCCGCGAGGCGTGCCTGACGGGCGGCCCGCATGGCGGCGCGTCCGCTCACCGTGGCGGCATGGGCCCGGCCGGTGATCAGCCCGCCGGCGGCGCGGGCAGCACCGGCGCCGGCGGAGGCCACCAGCAGCGCGGAAGGCGTGGAGGGCTCGATGCCCAGCTTGGCGAAGCCGTCATCCAGCAGCGCGGCCGCATGGCGATCGCGCTCCACCCAGGTGGAGCCGCCGAAGACCGCCACCACCAGCCGCTGTCCCTGGCGCTGCGCCGAGGTGACGATGTTGAAGCCGGAGGCGGAGATGAAGCCGGTCTTGATGCCGTCCACCCCCTCATAGGTGCCGATCATCCGGTTGTGCGACCGCACGCGGCGGCCGCCGTAGCGGAATTCCGGCGTGGAGAAATAGTGGTAGCGGTTCGGGAAATCGATATAGAGGCGCCGCCCCAGCGCCGCCATGTCCCGCGCCGTGGTGACCTGCTGGAAATCCGGCAGCCCGTTGGCGTTGCGGAAGACGGTGTTCGTCATCCCGATCTGGCGCGCCTTCTGCGTCATCATCTGGGCGAAGCGGTCGTTGCTGCCGCCCAGCGTCTCGCCGATCATCCAGGCGACGTCATTGGCCGAGAGGGTGACCAGGGCCAGGATGGCCTGCTCCACCGAGATCGAGCTGCCCGGCGGGATGCCCAGCTTCGAGGGGGACTGCGAGGCCGCCTCGGCGCTCATCACCATGCGGCTGTCCAGCGTCATGCGGCCGTCCCGCAATGCCTCGAACAGCAGATAGAGCGTCATCATCTTGGTCAGCGAGGCGGGATAGCGCGGCTCGTCGGCATTCGCGGCGGACAGGGCCTGGCCGCTCCGTGCATCGATGACGATCGAGGCATAGCGGTCGGAGCCGATCTGCGCCGCCGCCGGGACGATCCCCAGGATGGTTGCCCCCCAACCCGATACCAAGGCGAATGCCAAGGCCAAGCATCGCACGCGACGGGGCGTGCGCCAGCCAAGTGACATATCCGTAGTTCCCCCTCGCGGACTCGATGTCCAGGCCCAGGCACACCCCCCAGCGTGCCGGACAACCGACGATAATCGTCACCCCATGGCCATGTCCACGCCCACCATCCGGATTTTGCTCGAATTTTCCGGACGGCTTGGCTTCCGATCCCCATGCCGGGTCACATTTTTTGGCACCGCATCAATTTTGTTGTGGAACTCAAACCTGTTTGAGGCGAAAACCCCTTTGCTGCGGCGCAGCAAAGAGCTACAACTCTGGCCGCAAGACTTGGGAGATATAGAAGAGATGGCTACCGAACCGAAGGTTGCACGGCTCGCGTCCGACACCACCCAGAACGCCACCGCCGCCGCCAACGAGACGATGCAGCAGGGCAAGGCCGCCCTGGAAACCGGCGCCACCCAGACCCGCCGCATGATGGAGGAAAGCATGACCCAGGCCACCAAGCTCGCCGAGGGCATCTTCAAGTCCGCCCAGGAAGCGATGGATTTCGGCCGGGGCAATGTCGAGGCCCTGACCCAGGCGACGCAGACCTATGTGGCCGGCACCCAGGATCTGAGCCGCCAGACCCTCGCCCTGCTCCAGTCCCTGTCCGACCAGGCCATGGAGAACGCCCGCGCCTTCGCCACCGTGCGCAGCGTGAAGGACGCGGCGGAGCTGCAGGCCAACTTCGCCCGCCAGACGATGGAGCGGATGATGGGCGAGACCGCCAAGCTGCAGGAAGCCGGCTTCCGCCTCGCCGAGCAGGCCAGCGCCCCGCTCGCCCAGCGCATGACGCTGGTGATGGAGCGCGCCTCCAAGCCGCTGAACGTCTGATCCCCGTCGCGGGTCCAGAACGGGGCCGGAGGATTTCCGGCCTCCGGGCACAGCCTGGCCGCGAGAGTGGCCGGGCTTTTGCCGTTCCTGGTCCCGGCCCGCATCGCGGGTTCCGGGGCTCTTGCCCGGTGGGACGGCGGCGCGCATTCCCGCAGCCGCGATCCGGGCCGCGTGGGCCGCAGAGCCCATGCCTTGCATTCCCGGAAGACGAGCGCCATCTCGGCAGCGGTCCGGCGCGCGCCTTTTCCGGCGCGTCGCCGCGGCGGACGGTGCGGCTTCATCTTGATATTCCCGCGCCAATCGCCTTCCATTCCAGAGAGCATTCCGCCGCTCCGCCTCTTCCGGCGGGACGGCCCGGTTGAGCGGGCGACCGATGAGCGAACAGGATAAGAGGCCCGGCGGGAATAACCCCGGGGGCGGACAAGGGGATCAGGGACCGGCGAGCGGCGTGGTCGTCAAGGCGCGTCCGAAGACGCGCAAGCCTGCCATGTACAAGGTCCTGATGCTCAACGACGACTACACGCCGATGGAGTTCGTCGTGCATGTCCTCGAACGGTTCTTCCAGAAGAACCGGGAGGAGGCGACTCGCATCATGCTCCACGTGCACCGGCGCGGGGTCGGCGTCTGCGGGGTCTTCACCTATGAGGTGGCGGAGACCAAGGTCACCCAGGTCATGGACCTGGCCCGGCAGAACCAGCACCCCCTCCAATGCACGATTGAGAAAGACTAGACGTGAAACAATCGTGTAACGCCTCTCCCGCCTCGTAAGGAAAGGCCCCACATTAGCCTTCTAACCACCCTGCCCCCGGTGCATCCCGTTCCGGGGCGGGCCATCAGGGGAGCGTCGCCTCAGTATGCTGTCCCGCAACCTCGAACAGACGCTCCATCGCGCCCTGGCGCTCGCGAATGATCGCCGGCACGAGTATGCGACGCTGGAGCATCTCCTTCTTTCGCTTTGCGACGACACGGACGCCACCACCGTCCTCCGCGCCTGCGGCGTCGAGCTGGAGAAGCTCAAGCGCGATCTCGCCGAGTTCCTGGACAAGGACCTCGCCGGCCTGATCAGTGACCGCGGCGGCGACCCGAAGCCGACGGCCGGGTTCCAGCGCGTGGTCCAGCGCGCAGCCATCCATGTCCAGTCCTCCGGCCGGGACGAGGTGACGGGCGCCAATGTCCTCGTCGCCCTCTTCTCCGAGCGGGAAAGCCATGCCGTCTATTTCCTGCAGCTGCAGGACATGACGCGGCTCGACGCGGTCAACTTCATCTCCCACGGCATCGCCAAGGCCCCTGGCCGGTCGCAGAACCGCCCGGTGCAGGGCAATGCGGAAGAGGGCGGCGAGCCCCGGGGCAAGGAGGAGGAGCGGCGCGGCGAGACGGGCGCCAAGCGCGGCCAGGACGCCCTCTCGAACTACTGCGTCAACCTCAACAAGAAGGCGCAGCAGGGCAAGATCGACCCGCTCATCGGCCGCGACAGCGAAATCGAGCGGACCATCCAGATCCTTTGCCGCCGCACCAAGAACAACCCGCTCTACGTGGGCGACCCGGGCGTGGGCAAGACCGCGATCGCCGAGGGGCTGGCCAAGCGGATCATCGAGGGCGACGTGCCCGAGGTGCTGCTGAAGTCCACCATCTTCGCGCTCGACATGGGCGCGCTGCTGGCCGGTACCCGCTACCGCGGTGATTTCGAGGAGCGGCTGAAGGCCGTGGTGACGGAGCTGGAGCAGCACCCGGGCTCCATCCTCTTCATCGACGAGATCCATACGGTGATCGGCGCCGGCGCCACTTCCGGCGGGGCGATGGATGCCTCCAACCTGCTCAAGCCGGCCCTGGCCCAGGGCACGCTGCGCTGCGTGGGCTCCACGACCTACAAGGAATACCGGCAGCACTTCGAGAAGGACCGGGCGCTGGTCCGCCGCTTCCAGAAGATCGACGTGAACGAGCCGTCGGTCGAGGATGCGGTGAAGATCCTCCAGGGCCTCAAGACCAACTACGAGAAGCACCACAAGGTCCGCTATACGCCAGAGGCCATCCGCGCGGCGGTGGAGCTTTCGGCCAAGTACATCAATGACCGGAAGCTGCCGGACAAGGCGATCGACGTGATCGATGAGGTCGGCGCCTCCCGCATGCTGCTGCCGGAGAACAAGCGCCGGAAGACCGTGACGTTGAAGGACGTGGAGGATATCGTCGCGAAGATCGCGCGCATCCCGCCCAAGTCGGTCAGCACGGACGACAAGGAGACGCTCAAGAACCTGGAGCGCGACCTGAAGTCCATGGTCTTCGGCCAGGACAAGGCGATCGAGGCCCTTTCGGCCGCGATCAAGCTGTCCCGCGCCGGGCTGCGCGATCCGGAGAAGCCGATCGGCAACTACCTGTTCAGCGGCCCGACCGGTGTCGGCAAGACCGAGGTGGCCAAGCAGCTCGCCAAGACGCTGGGCATCGAACTGACCCGCTTCGACATGTCCGAGTACATGGAGCGGCACTCGGTCTCCCGCCTGATCGGCGCGCCGCCGGGCTATGTGGGCTTCGACCAGGGCGGACTGCTGACCGACGCCGTGGACCAGCACCCACACTGCGTGCTCCTGCTCGACGAGATCGAGAAGGCGCATCAGGACCTGTACAATATCCTGCTGCAGGTGATGGATCACGGGAAGCTGACCGACCACAACGGCAAGATCGTGGACTTCCGCAATGTCATCCTGATCATGACGACCAATGCGGGGGCCTCCGACATGGCCAAGGCCGGCATCGGCTTCGGGCGCGAGGTCCGGACGGGCGAGGACGAGGAGGCGATCAAGCGCCTCTTCACCCCCGAGTTCCGCAACCGCCTGGACGCGGTGGTGCCCTTCAGCGGGCTGACGCAGGAGATCGTGGGCAGTATCGTCGAGAAGTTCGTGATGCAGCTGGAGGCCCAGCTCGCGGACCGCAACGTCACGATCGAGCTGTCCTCGGCGGCCAAGGAGTGGCTGGCGGAGCGGGGCTACGATCCGCTCTACGGCGCACGCCCGCTGGCCCGGATCATCCAGGAATACGTCAAGAAGCCGCTGGCCGAGGAACTGCTCTTCGGCAAGCTGGTGAAGGGCGGCTCGGTGAAGGTCGGCATGAAGGATGGCATGCTCACTTTCGACATCACCGAGGCCCCGCCCCCTGCCCTGCCCAAGCCCGAGGAAGGCCCGGGCGATGGCGAGGCGGAGCGGGAGCCCGAGACGGCGGACTGATCCACCCGCCTTTCCGAGACCAGGGCGCGGCGGGGAAATCCGCCGCGCTCTTTCTTCATGCGCGCCGGATGTTGGTGAACTGCGGCGGCCCACTCAGCATCCCCACCAGTCCCTTCCGGTAGGCGGTCGGCTGGCGGATCTTGCCCAGCGGCACATAGGGCACGTCGAGGAAGGCCTGCTTCTGCATCCGCGCCGCCAGATCCTTCTGGCTCGCCTCATCCGGCGCCGTGAACCAGGCATCGCGCAGGCGCTCCAGCTCCGGGCTGGTCGGCCAGCCATTCGGCGCCTTCTCGCCATTGCCGCGCAGGAAGTTGTGCACGGCGGGCGACCACTGATCGATCCCGGCCCAGTAGGTGCAGTAACAGTTGTAGCCGCCTTCCTCGATCGGCTTGCGGATCGTGGCGCGGGAAACGACGCTGCCCCAGTCGGCTGCGACATAGTCCAGATTCACGCCCATCTGCCGCATGGTCTCGGCCACGACCTCGGACACGGCGTTGATGCGCGGCACATCCGTCCCGGCCAGGATCACCACCCGCTCGCCACGGTAGCCCGCCTCGGCCAGGGCCTTCTTCGCCTTCGCCGGATTGGTGAGCGAGCCCAGCGCCTCCATCCCGACCTTGGAGGCCATGGGCGAGGCCGGGTCGAAGAAGCCGACTTCGGTCTGGCTGAGCGTGGGGTCTGCCCCAGCCGCCGCGGACATGCAGTCCGCCTGGCTCACCGCCGCCAGGACCACACGGCGGATCGCCGGGTTGTCGAAGGGCGGCAGCAGGTGGTTGAAGCGAAGGTTGCCGATCAGCCCGGTCGGGTCGTTCACCCGAACCTCCAGGGCCGGATCACGCTTCAGCACCGGAACGAGGTCGATCAGCGCGTGGTCGAGCCAGTCCACCGAGCCCGACTGCACCGCCGCCGCGGCGGTCGCCGGGTCCGGCACCACATGCCATTCCACCCGGTCGAAATGCGCCACGCGCGGCCCGGCGGTGAAGCTGGCCTCGCCGCCCTCGCGCGGCACATAGCCCTCGAAACGGGCGTAGTTCAGGCGGGCGCCCGGCACATGCTCCCCGGCCAGGAAGCGGAAGGGCCCACTGCCCACCATCTCCTTGACCTGTGTATAGGCATCGGTGCTCGCCAGCCGCTCCGGCATGATGACCGGAACGTTGGAACCCGGCTTGCCCAGGGCCGCCGGCAGCAGCGGGAAGGGCCGCTTGAGGCGGAACCGGATGGTCCTGTCATCCGGCGCCGCGAGCTCGTCCGTGGCGGCCATCAGCGCCTGTCCGAAGGCGTCGCGCCGGGCCCAGCGCCGGATCGAGGCGACGCAGTCGAGCGCCAGCACCGGCTGCCCATCATGGAACTTCAGTCCGGGGCGCAGTGTCAGGCGCCAGAGCTTCCCGTCATCCTCGGTGACATGGCCGGCAACCATCTGCGGCTCTGGCTCGAAGCGGTCATTCAGACCGTAGAGCGTGTCGAAGACCAGCAGCGCATGGTTCCTCGTGGCGTAGGAGGTGGTCCAGATCGGGTCCAGCACCGCCGCATCGGCGTAGGGGATGAATTTCAGGACCTGGGCATCCTGCGCCCGCCCGATCCGTGGCGCGGCGAACAGGGCACCAGCCGCGCCCAGTACGGCGCGTCGCTTCAGCATCATGACAGCACTCCATCCCGACATGGTGCCTTGCCGCGTGCAAGCAGCATGCCGGGGGAGGATGGCCGCGGATGGCTCCTAGTTCGGGTTCTGCGCCAGCCGGTCCCGCATGGATTGCGCCTGGGATGCCGTGACCGCCGGGGCGGCATTGCCCCAGCTGTTCCGGATATAGGTGGTCACCGCCGCCGCCTGGTCATCGGTCAGGCGCCAGCCGAAGGCCGGCATCGATGCGGCGGTGGGCACCGCCGCCGTGGTGGCGGGCTTGGAGCCCTGCATCACCACGCGCAGCAGGGTCTCCGGCCCGGCCTGCTGCACGGCGGGGCTGTTCGCCAACGCGGGGAAGAGACCGGCGACACCCTTGCCATCCGGGCCATGGCAGGCCCGGCAGCCATCCATGTAGATCGCGGCACCCACCTGCATCTGGGCGTTCCCTGCCGGCAGCGGGGCGGGCGCCGCGGCGGTGGCGGGCTCCTCGCGGGGCTGTTTCAGATAGGTGGCGATGGCGCGGAGATCGGCCTCGGTCATCAGCATGGTGGAGTATTCCACCACCTCCGCCATGGGGCCGGAGGCGGCGCCATGCACATTGTGGCCGGTGCGCAGGTACTCCACGATCTCCTCGACCGACCAGCCGCCGATCCCGGTGCGGTTGTCCGTGGTCAGGGAAGGCGCGAACCAGCCCTGGAGTTCGCCGCCGCCGAGGGCCTGGGAGGTCTTGTCGCCCCCCAGCATGTTCTTGGGCGTGTGGCAGGCGCCGCAGTGACCCAGCCCCTCCACGAGATAGGCGCCACGGTTCCATTCCGCCGAACGGCCGATCACCGGCTCGAACGCGCCGGGGCGGAAGAAGAGCAGGTTCCAGCCCTTCATCAGCAGGCGGATGCTGAAGGGAAAGGGCAGCGTGTTCCGGTCCACCGGGTTCTGCACCGCCTCCAGCGATTGCAGGAAGGCGAAGATCGCGTCGGAATCCTCGCGCGTCACCTTGGTGTAGTAGGTGTAGGGAAAGGCTGGGTAGAGCCGCGTCCCATCCGCCGCATGCCCTTCGTGCAGGGCCCGGTAGAAATCCTCCGCCGTCCAGGTGCCGATGCCGGTCTCGCGATCCGGCGTGATATTGGCCGCGCGGATCTGGCCGAAAGGCGTCTCGATCGGCCGGCCGCCGGCGAAGCCCCGGGAGCCGTAGCCCGGCATGCCGGGGGCGATGCCGGAACCGGCGTGGCAGGCGGTGCAGTCGCCCACTATGGCGAGGTAGCGGCCACGCTCGACCTGGTCGTAGCGGTCGGGCTCGGCCCGGGCGGGCAAGACGCCCGCCATGGCGGCGACGGCGAGGCCGGCCAGGGTGTGGAGCAGCGGGCGCATCAGGCCTGCACCAGCGGCTGGCCGGGGTTCTTCAGATACTGCGTGGTGATGGCGTCCGCGGCCATGAAGGCTAGCGCCCCGACCGTGCCGGTGGGGTTGTAGCCCGGGTTCTGCGGAAAGGCGGAGGCGCCGAAGACGAACAGGTTCGGCACGTCCCACATCTGGGAATACTTGTTGATCGCGCTTCCGCGCGGATCGGCCCCCATGATCGCGCCGCCGGTGTTGTGCGTGGTCTGGTAGGGCACCACATCCCAGCCCGCCTTCTTGGGCGTGGAGCGGATCTGCTTCGCACCCATGGCCCGCATGATCGGCTCCATCTTCTGCGTCACATAGGCGGACATCTTCACTTCGTTGTCGTGGTAGTCGAAGGTCATGCGCAGCAGGGGCCGGCCCAGCCGGTCCTTGTAGGTCGGGTCCAGGTCCAGGAAGGCGTCGCGATAGGACATGACGCTGCCCTGGCTGCCGACATTGGCGACCTTCAGGTAGTTCTCGGCCGTCGCCTTCTTCCAGGCGCTGCCCCAGCGGGGCGTGCCGGGCGGGGTGGGGCGGGCGGAGATCGGCCGCGCATTGGTGGTGGTGCAGTTGATGTTGGCGCCGCCGACGAAGCCCAGGCCGGTGTGGTCGAAGACATCGCCCTGGTAGTCGTCACAGGTCATGCCCAGCGCCCCAGCCCCGGCCCAGGCGTTGAAGAGCTGGTCGTCGAAGAAGCCGTTCACCGAGGAATTGCACTGGTAGGCGTAGTTCTTGCCGATCACTCCCTCCCCGGTCCGCGGGTCGTAGGGGCGGCCGATCTGCGAATGCAGCAGCAGCCGCACGTTCCAGAGCTGGTAGGCGCAGAGGAGCACCATATCGGCGGGCTGCTCCCATTCCTGCCCCTGCGGATCGACATAGACGACGCCGGTCGCCGTCTTGCCGTCTGCCGACATCAGGATGCGCGAGACCTCGCATTGCGTGCGGGCCTCGAAGCCCGGATGGCGCATCAGCACCGGCAGGATCGTGGTCTGGGCGCTGGCCTTGGAGTAGTTGGCGCAGCCGAAGCGCTCGCAGAAGCCGCAATAGGTGCAGGGCCCCATCGTGACGCCGAGCGGGTTGGTATAGGGCTGCGACATGTTCGCCGAGGGCAGCGGGAAGGGATGCATCCCGGCTTCCGTCGCCGCGCGGGTGAAGAGGTTCTGCGCGTGCGACATCTTCAGCGGCGGCGTCGGATAAGGACGCGAACGCTCGCCCTCGAAAGGATTGCCGCCTGGCTGGATCTGCCCCTTCAGGTTCCCCGCCTGCCCCGCGATGCCGCAGAGATACTCGAACTTGTCGTAGAACGGCTCCAGCTCCTCATAGGTCAGGCCCCAATCGGCGATGGTCATGCCTTCGGGGATCATCGCCGCGCCGTAGCGTTCCGTCAGGTGCGAGCGCAGGCGGAAGTCGCTCGGCATGAAGCGCCAAGTATGGCCGTTCCAGTGGATGCCCGCGCCGCCGACGCCGTTGCCCGGCAGGAAGCTGCCCCAGTTGCGGATCGGCAGGGCGCGCTGCGACGGGTTGTTGCGCGCCGTGACCGTGTCCTGCGCCGGCTGGGAGAAGAGCTCGTTGCGGATGGCGTAGCGCAGCTCGTCCGGCGCCGTGCCGATGTTGAAGTCGGTGGAGGTGTCGCGCCAGGGGCCACGCTCCAGCGCCACCACCTCCAGCCCCGCCTGGCAGAGCTCGTAGCCCATGATGGCCCCGGTCCAGCCGAGGCCGACGATCACCGCATCCTTGCGTGGCAGGCGCTGCATCAGATGCGCCCTCCCGATCCGGCGGTGATCGGCGGACCGCCGGGGCCGCCCCATTCCGGACGGCCCATGAGGCCGACGGGCGGGATGGTGTAGCGCTGGTTCGGATGTGCGATCACGTCGCGGAAGTCGTAGCGCGTGCCAGGGAAGCCGATCATGCGCCAGCCGACCATGCCCTTGTTGCCGCCATAGATCGGGTCGGCGAAATAGCCCTCCATGACATTGCCGTAGACCTGCTCGAACAGCACCTTGCCGTCGAAGCCGTCGAGCTTCACCTCGCCCTTCTCCAGCCCGGCCAGCAGCTTGTCCTGGTCCTCCCCGCCGAGTTCCTGGAAGCGCCGGTTGCTGAAGGCGGCGGCGACATGCCGGGCCAGGGCGGCGAGGCCCTGGCGGTAGATGTCGCGCGGGGTGAAGGGCAGCTGGTAGCCCTGGGTCGGCAAAGGGTCGGCGGGAAAGGGCCCCTGCATGTACCAGCCGTCGCGGCGGCCATAGGGACCGGCGAGTTGCCGGTCGATGAAGATGGCGCAGCCCGCGTCGCGGCCGCCGGGGCCGAGGGAATCGGTCGGGATCATCCGCTCGGCGATCGCCTCGATCGCCGCGGCCTCGTCCGCTGTCAGGAAAAGCCAGGGGCCGGGCTGGGCCATGGCCTCGGGTGGCCAGACCTCTCCCGGCTGCCAGGGCAGCAGGCCGCTGACCTCGCGCGCCTGTCCGGTTGCGCCCAGCGTCACGAGGGCACTGGCCGACAGCAAGGCCCGCCGTCGCGTCAATCCACCCCGCATCGGAAACTCCACTTTCTTCCCGCAGCCCTGCGGCCCCGGCTTTGGGGGCGATGCTAGGCAGGCTGGCGCGGGAGGAAAGCGAGGCGCGCGAGTCCCGGGGCGCTTATCGTCTTGTCTTGAACTTCATGAACGGAAGTTCACCGGTCCGGCAGACCGGGCCAGCCCTGGCGGCAAACCTGTCAGCTCAGGGCCTTGCGCGCCTTCTGCAAGCTCTCCCGCTGGGTCTCGCTGACCTCGGGATAATGCAGGTCCAGCTTCCGCATCGTTCCGAGCAGGATCTCCGCCACCAGCAACCGGGTCAACCACTTCCGGTCCGCCGGCAGGACGTACCAGGGCGCATAGGGCGCGGCCGTGGCGCGGATCGCCGTCTCGTAGGCGGTCTCGTAATCGTGCCAGCGGCGACGGTCCACGATGTCGGAAGGCTGCAGCTTCCAGTTCTTGTCCGGCTCGTCGATCCGGGCCAGGAAGCGCTTGCGCTGCTCCTCCTCGCCGAGATGCAGGAAGAACTTCAGCAGCACCGTCCCCTGCCGGGAGAGGTAGCGCTCGAAGCAGCCGATGTCCTCCAGCCGTTCGTCCCAGATCGTGTCATCCACCAGGACCTTCGGAAGCGCCTCGCCGGCCAGGATCTCCGGATGCACGCGGGCCACCAGGACCTCCTCGTACCAGGAGCGATTGTGGATGCCGATCCGGCCACGGGCCGGCAGCGCCACTACGTGGCGCCAGAGGAAGTCGTGCTCGCGCTCCAGCCCGACCGGCGCGGAGAAGGAGACGACCTGGCAGCCCTGCGGGTTGATGCCGGAGAAGACATGCTTGATGGCACTATCCTTGCCCGCGGCGTCCTGCGCCTGGAAGATGCAGAGCACGGACCAGCGGCGGCTGGCATAGAGCCGGCCCTGCAACTCGGCGATGGCCTCGATCCGCTCCTGCAGCGCCGCCTCGCTTTCCACCTTGGTCAGCGGGATGCTTCCCTTGTCGTCGGTGGCATAGTCCTTCAGCGCGAATCCCTCACCCGAGGTGATGCGCCGTCGTTCCACGAGCTGGCGAATGGGATTCGACATGGGTTGGCCTCCGTTCCATCCGGTGCAGCAGGCAACGCGCCAGCGACGGCACCGTTGACCACCGCGTCCGGGCGGGCGCTTCCTCGTTCACGGCAGGTTCAGGCGGACCGAGACGGGGCAGTGATCCGACAGGCTGTCCTTCCGGCCCGGCTCGCGCTCCGCATAGACCAGCACGCGCAGGCTGTCCGGCACCAGCCAGTCCCGGGCCGCGCCGCCGAGCAGGATGTGGTCGATGAAATCCCGCCCGCCCCAGCAGGGATCGGAACGCCCCTCCGTGGCGCGGAGCAGCGTGCCGCGCTTCGCGATCCGGCGCAGGAAGGCGTCGCGCGGCCCCTGGAAGCGCCGGTTGAAGTCGCCCAGCACGGCGAAGCCGCCGCCCTCCCCTTGCCGCGCCGTGATCCAGTCCGCGACAATGCCTGCCTGCTCACCCAGGATCGCGCATTCCCGGTCGCCTTCCAGGAAGGCCCCCTGACGGCAGCCGGCCTTGAGGTGCAGTGCCAGCAGACGCAACGGGGCACCTCCCGGCTCCTCGATCGTCACGTCCACGCCCCGGCGCAGGCTGAAGCGTGCCTCCGGCGCACGGTCCAGCGCGGCGAGATCGGGATTCTGCCGCGCCCGCAGGCGGCGGCGCACGGCGATGCCGATCCGCTGCACGTCATGTTCGTTGGCGAAGAAGAACCGCCATTCCGCCGGGTCCAGCAGCCGCGCCGCCGCCTCCGGCCCATCCACCTCCTCCAGCGCCAGCACATCCGCCGCCAGCCGCTGGGCATAGAGGCGGAGGCGCGCGAAGTCCTCCGCGCCACGGCCGGGCAGTTCCGGTGGCAGCAGGGGATCGCCCGGCGCACGCGTGGTGAGCCAGTTCAGGTTCCATGTCGCCAGCTTGATCTCCCCGGCCCGGGCCGGCGCCGCGAAGAGGAGGAAGAGGAGGACGAGGCTAGAGAAGAGAAGGCGCATCTTCCATCTCCTGTTCCGGCGGCTCCATCGAGGCCTCGTCCAGGCTCCGCGCGCCGCAGCGGAGCAGCCGCGCCGCCAGCAGGTCCAGCGCCGCCGGGTCGCGCGTCCGGTCCGCGGCATCGCCGCGCGGCACCCAGAGCACCGTCTCGTAGCGCGCCCGTGTCAGCAGCACGCGATAGGTGTTGCGGATGAAGTCGCGCTCCTGCGCCTGACGCACCACCTGCCAGGCGCTGCCGACGAAGCGGCGTGCCTGCCACCCCGATGCACCGGCGGGCAGGAAGTCGCCACCCCAGGCCAGTCCCGCCACATCCAGCTCCAGCCCCTGGCAGGCATATTCCGTCGCGCCGGTCTCCAGCGCGTCGGAGGCGCGCACATCCGGCCAGCGGCGGAGGAACCAGTCCGCCACCGCCGGGGCCGGAACTTCCTCGCCGAAGCCGTCGCCGCGCAGCCGGCGCGCGCCGGAACTGCGCAGGATGCCGGCCCGCCGCTCGCCCCGCGCGAAGGCACGCAGGGTCCGACGCAGGGTGCCCAGGTCGCGGGTGAGAAAGACCGGCAGCCCGCCCTCGGCCTCCGCCGCGATGCGCGCGGCCTCGGCGACGCGCCCGTCCAGCAGGGCCTCCACCCAGGGCGCGACGGCGGCGCTGCGGATGCCACGGATCGGCACCGTCAGGTCGAGCGCGGGATCGAGCCGCAGCCAGGACGCCGGCCCGGGGGCGAGGCGCTGCACCGGATCGGAGGCCTCCAGCACATGCGGCGCGGCCACCGCGCGCCAGCGCCCGTCGGCAGCGATGCAGCGGCCCCACTCCGCCAGCCCGGCCTCGCCCGTGTTGATCTCCTGCCCCTGGCCGACCAGCGCGACGATCGCCGACCAGCCCTCGGTGCGCGCCATGATCTCCAGCGTGTGGGCGGGTTCGCTCAGGGTCAGCACGGCCTTGCGCCGCTGCGTGTCGCGGCTCGCCTGTTTCGCGTCCCAGGCTCGCTGCGCCTCGTCGAAGACGATCAGCCGTTCCGGCGGTGGTCCGTGCCGCGGGTCGCCGGCATGTTCGGCCAGGAAGGCATGGACGTTCTGCAGCGCCGCCTTCACCCGCCGCTCCGCCTCATCCCGCCCACAGGCGCCGCGCGCCACCGCATCCTGGGCCAGCGCGGCGCGCAGCACGCCGACCAGCGGCACGTTGCCGGTCAGGAAGGCCGCGCCGTCCAGCCGCGCCGTACCGAAGACTGCGTTCAGCCCGCACAGCGTCTTGCCCGCGCCGGGAATGCCGGTGACGAAGACCACCACCCGCGCCGCGTCACGCCGGGCCTCGTCCAGCGCCCGCGCAATGGCCTCCGTGGTGCGGGTCAGGTTGGCGGCGTCCGAACGGGCCGCCGCGATCTCCGCCACCCCATGCCGGGCATAGAGCATGGTGGCGGCCTCCACGATGCTCGGCACCGGGCGATAGGGGGCGGCGAGCCAGGCCGCCCCGTCCAGCGGCGTGGCCGGGGCCGGGACGGAAGCCTGCACGGCGGACAGCAGGGCGGGCAGGCCCCGCGCATTGGCGCGGAGCGGCGGCACCACCGCGTGCCAGAGCAGGCTGAGCTGCTGCGCTCCCTGGTCCGGCGCCAGCAGCGGCACCAGCACGGGCACGATCGGATGCGCCCGGCTGCCGGCATGGAAGTCGCGCAGGTCCAGCGCGTAGTCCTCCACCTGCCGCAGATCGGCGGGGGAGAAGCCCTCGCCCTTGAACTCCAGCACCAGAATCGCGCGGTCGGTCAGCAGCACCGCGTCGATGCGCTTCTCCAGGCGCAGCAGCTCGTATTCGAAGGCCAGGGTCCAGCCCTCCCCGCCCGCCCGCACCACAGCCTCGCGCAGCAGCGACGCCGAGGCCTCCCAGGCGGCGAGCTGGGCATAGGTGGCGTCGAAGCCCCGCCGGGTCTGCGCCGCCGCGAGGCGGGCGGCCACATCGGCGGCTTCGGTGCGCAGCAGTTCCGCGCCGGTACAGGCGAACCAGGCCCTCATCCGCGCCGTGCCGGCCAGGTCGCCAGCAGCAGGCTGGCCAGCATCAGCGCGAAGCCGGCGAGATGCGCCGTGGTCATCGGTTCCCCCAGGAACAGCACCGCCGTCACCGCCGCCGAGGCGGGCAGGAAGGCCATGAAGACGCCCGCCAGGCCCGCCGGGGCGCGGCGCAGACCGGAATACCAGAGCAGCAGGCTGAACACGCTGGCCGTCAGCCCGTGGAAGATCAGCAGCCCCGCCAGGAGCGGATCAGCCAGGACGCCCGCCGCACCCGGCCAGGGGATGGCCAGGGGCAGCCAGGCGGGCAGGAGCAACAGGGCGGAGAAGATCTGCATCCACAGGCCGGCGGCCAGCAGCGGCATGCGCCCGGCGAGTCGCTTGGACAGCAGCGCATAGGCGGCCTCGCCACAGACGGCCAGCAGCACCAGCGCATTGCCCGCGAGGCTGCCGCCGCCCTGCCCGTCCCCGCCGCCTCGGGCCAGGGTGACGGCGCCGATCCCGCCCGCCGCCAGCAGGGCCGCCGCCCAGCCGCGCGGCGTCAGCCGTTCCCGCAGCAGCAGCGCCGCGCCCAGTGCCACCACCGCCGGAATGGCCGCCAGCATCAGCCCGCCCTCCAGCGCCGTGGTCAGGCGCAGGCCGAGCAGCAGCGCGGCGTTGTAGAGCACCGTACCCAGCAGGGCCTGCCAGAACAGGTTCAGCAGGGCCCCGCGCGGCGGCAGGCGCGGCCCGTCCCGCCAGAGCGACAGCGGCAGCAGCACCGCGACGGCCAGCAGGCAGCGCAGGCCGAGGATCATGGCGATGGGCAGCGCGCCGGCCAGGGTCTTGGCGACGCCGACATTGACCCCCGTGAGGACCATCGACCCCGCGAGCTGCGCATAGGCGGTCAGCATCGCGGCGCCGGGTGTGCGCCCCGCGGTACTGGTGAAGCGGGCATCGGCGGCGGCGTCAGTCCTCTTGTCCATCCCGGCGGAAGGGCGAGGCCAGGGCCAGCGCCTCCATCTCCGCCAGCATGGCCGGACGCTCCTGATTCAGGAAGCCCGCCACGGCACGGCGCAGACCGGCATGTTCGATCCAGTGCGCGGAATAGGTCGGCACCGGCAGGTAGCCGCGCTGGATCTTGTGCTCGCCCTGCGCCCCGGCCTCCACGCGCGGAATGCCGTGCGCGATGGCGAAGTCCATGGCCTGGTAGTAGCAGAGCTCGAAATGCAGGAAGGGCGCCTCGACCAGCGAGCCCCAGTTGCGCCCGTAGAGCGCGTCCTCCCCGATCAGGTTCAGCGCCCCCGCCACCGGCTCGCCATCGCGCTCCGCCACCATCAGCACCACGCGGTCGCCCAGCCGTTCGGACAGCAGCGGCCAGAAGCGCGGCTTCAGATAGGCGTCGCCCCATTTGCGGTCCACGGTGTGTCGGTAGCACTGGTGGAAGACCCGCCAGTGCTCCGGCGTGATTTCGCTCCCCCGCAGGGCGCGGAAGCGGAGCCCGGCCGCCTGCGCGTCCCGCCTTTCCCGCCGCAGCGTCTTGCGCTTGCGCGAGGACAGGGCGCCCAGGAAGTCGTCGAAGCTGCCATAGCCCGGGTTGGCCCAGTGGAACTGCGTGCCGAGGCGTTGCAGCCACCCGACCTCGCCCAGCGCCTCCCATTCTGCGCCGGTGCAGAAGGTGACATGGCAGGAGGAAAGCCCCAGATCGGCCACCGCCTGCCGCAGCCCCTGGGCCAGCGCCGCCACCGGCACGCCACCGCCCGGGCGGGTCAGAAGGCGCGGCCCCGGCACGGGGGAGAAGGGCACCGAGACCTGGAGCTTGGGGTAGTAGCGCCCGCCCGCCTGCTCGAAGCCGCGTGCCCAGCCCCAGTCGAAGACGTACTCGCCGTAGGAATGGCTCTTGGCATAGGCGGGCGCCACCGCGAGCAGCGTGCCGCCCGCATCGCGCAGCGCCGCGTGCTGCGGCAGCCAGCCCGTCCTGCCGCCGGCCGAGCCGCTGTCCTCCAGCGCCGAGAGGAAGGCGTGTGAGACGAAGGGGTTCCCCTCCCCCGCGCAGGCATCCCATTCGGCGGCGGAAATCTCCGCGATGCGCGGATGCAGGGTCAACGTCAGCTCGGGCGCGCACTCGGGCATGGACCCAATGTGCGCCCTCCCCGGGCCAGCGCAAGCTCCCGCTGCTGCGATGCGGCGGGAAGGGTTCTCCCTGGGGGCGTCGCCGGGTCAGGCGATCTCGAACATCGCCTCGACCTCGACCGCCGCGTCGCCAGGCAGCGAGGGCACGCCGATGGTCGAGCGTGCATGGCGGCCGGCCTCACCGAAGACCTCCACCGCGAGGTCGGAGGCGCCGTTCATCACCACCGCGTGCTGGGTGAAGTCCGGCGTGCAGGCGATGAAGCCGCCCAGCCGCACCACGCGCTTCACCCGACCGAGATCGCCACCCAGCGCCGCCCGGGCCTGGGCCAGCACGTTGAGGAAGCAGGTCCGCGCCGCTTCCCGCCCCGCCTCGGGGCCGACGCCCTGGCCCAGCTTGCCGGTGACGGCGATCCTGCCCGCCTGCATGGGGATTTGGCCGGAGATCACCAGCAGCGACCCGGCGATCACCGCAGGCACGTAGTTGGCGATGGGCGTGGCGGGTTCGGGCAGGGTGAGGCCGAGCTCGCTCAGGCGGGCGTCGATCGGACCGGTCATGCACATGCTCCTCGGAAGAACCGGGGCCGTCATAGACCGCGCCGTGCCGCCCGTGAAACCGCCTTCGCCGGCCCTCAGCCCACCAGGCGCAGGCTGCGCCGCCGCGCCTTCGGGCCGGCGGGGGCCTCCAGCGGCAGCAGCGGCTGCTCGCCCGCCGCCACACCCAGCTCGGCGCCGCATTCCTCCTCGGTCGGGTCCGCCAGGGCCGGCCCCTCCAGGTACTCCAGCGCCAGCCGCCGGAAGCCCCAGTCCAGGATCGAGGTGGCCCGGGCGATCCGCGAGTCGCCCTCCACCACCCCGGCCGGGCCGAAGCGCGTATAGGCATGGGCCTGCACGAACTCCGCCAGCGGCACACCCCGGGCCAGGCCCAGCGACACGGACTGGCACAGCGCGTCCAGCACGCCCCGGAAGGCGGCGCTGTCCTTGGCCAGCGTCAGCGAGACCTCGGACAGCGTGCCGTCCGGGTGCTCGGCGGTGCGCAGCGTGACCCTGTGCCCGGCGATGGAGACCTTCCAGACCTGCCCGCGCGCCGCCGCGCGGGTCGGGGCGGGCATCGGCACCGGACGGGGCCGTTCCGAGGCGGCAACCGGCGCCGGCGCCCCGGCGTGAAGGAAAGGCTCCACAGCGGCCTGCATCGCCGCCCTCGCCTCCGGGCCGCGCGGCGCCAGCAGGGCCCCGGCCCGCGCCCCGGCGCGGCGGGCGGCGGCGGTGGGCTCCTCCCCGCCGGTGGCAGTCAGGCGGCTGGGCCCGGCCGCCGGAGCGAGACCGGCCGACTCGGCGCCGAGCAGCGCCTCCACCGCATCGGCGGGAGAAAGGGCGAAGAGCGATTCATGCCGCAGCCCGGGCGCGGCGGCGGCGGCGTCCAGCGCCTCGCGCGCGGCTTCCGCCAGTCCCGGCACCGCGCAGGCGGCGGGCGGCGGCGGCGCGAAGAGCGTCACCGGCGCACGTTCCCCCAGCATGGCGGCGCACTCGCCGCTGGCCGCCTCGGCGGCGCCACGGGTCAGGGCGGCGATGGCCTGGGCCACCTCGCGCGCCTCGCGGCTCTCGTAATCGAGTCCCAGCCCGGCCAGCAGCCCCGCGAGATCGGCGAAGCCGACCCGCAGCCGGCGGGCGCGCCCGGCGGAAAGCCCTTCCAGCGCCAGCACGGCGAGGCGGACCGCCCGTGCATAGCCGGCCGAGTCGAAACCGGCCGGAGCCTCCAGGAAAGCGGGCAGGTTCAGCACGAAGCGCGGCTCGTCGCCGGTCGAGTCGCGCCAGACGGAGGCCCCGGGGGCGCCGCGCCGCGCCAGCAACAGCGCCCGCAGCGCCTCGGCCAGCGAGCCGGCTTCCGGCAGGCCGAGCGCGGCAGCACCGGCGGCGGCGCGGCGGATCCAGGCTTCCGCCAGGGAAACCAGGGAGAGCGGGCGGGTGCCAGGACCCGCCCCAGGCATCAGGGCGGCCAGGGCGTCAGCGGCGCCGTCCTCCCAGGCCGCGGGCAGGGCCACGGCACGGGGCGGTGCGTCCGGATCCGCCTGGCCGCGGGTGCGGCGCAGCGTCACGTCGGACCACACGGTGCCTGCGAGCCTCTGCATGACTGTCCTGCCCCCGAAAGGAAATTCACGCTGGTGAAGCAACATGTGGTGACGTCCGGAGTCAACCGCCACCAGATACGGTAGGAAAAGCGTGACCTTTCACGCGCGGCGCGCGCGTGCCATATGGCGGTGCCAGGAGGCCCCAAAGCCCATGTCCATGCTCATGCGCCTGTGCTCCGGCTTCAAGGGCCGGAAGGTCGGCACCGACCGCCACGGGAACCTGTATTTCGAGAGCCGCAAGGTTGTGCCCGGCTTCAACCACACCCGCCGCTGGGTGGTCTACGCGGGCAAGCCGGAAGCCACCAACGTGCCGCCGGAATGGCACGGCTGGCTGCACCATGCCACGCCGCTGCTGGACGAGAACCGCCGCTATCCCTGGCAGCTCGACCACCAGCCGAACATGACCGGCACCGCGCTCGCCTATCGGCCGCCCGGCCATGACTACCGGGGCGGGGAGCGTCCGAAGACCGCGGGCGACTACGAGGCCTGGACCCCCGGCGCGTGATGGCGTGCCGGATGGCCGGGCCATGGCCCTCCGGGATTTCCGGGCATTCGTTCCGCCCCGTCGGATAAGGATCGTGATTTGAAGGGACGCAGCCTCGCCGAGCTCGCGGCCGGCGCCATCGTGCTGGTCGTCGCCGTGGTGTTTCTCGCCTATGCCGCCACGAATTCCGGCCGCTCCACCACCGGTACCGGAATGACGCTGAACGCGCGCTTCGACCGGATCGACGGTCTCGCCCCCGGCTCCGATGTCCGCATCGCCGGCGTGCGGGTGGGCAGCGTGACGCAGGAGCGCATCGATCCGCAGACCTTTCTGGCGGTGGTGACGATGCAGGTGGACCCAGGGCTGAAGCTGCCCGACGACACCTCCGCCGAGATCACCTCGGAAAGCCTGCTGGGGGGCAAGTACATCGCGCTGGTCCCGGGTGGCAGCGACAAGGACCTGCGGGACGGGTCGGAGATCACCATCACCCAGTCCTCCGTCAGCCTGGAGGCGTTGCTGGGCAAGTTCATCTTCTCGGTGACCCAGATGAATTCCGCCAAGCCCGAGGAGGAAGCCCCCGCCCCCGCCGGGAACGCCCCGTCAGGAGCCCGGCACCCGTGAGCGGGGGGCTGCAGCCGCCGGAGCTCTGGCCCGGCCAGGACGGCCAGCCGCTGTCCTGCCGTGACAAGCTGAAGGTGCTGGGCGAGAACCATGAGGAACTCGTCCAGGTCCTCCGGGATGCCTTCGAGGATGCGGTGCTGATGGGGGTGGACGAGGTGGCAATGCGCCGGCTGCTGCACGGGGTGGTGGATGCCCTGCCCTCGCCCCGCCGCCCGGGGGCATGAGCGCGCCGATGCGGGTTGCCCTCCTTCCCACGCTGCTTCTCGCCGGCATGCTGCTGCCAGCCGCCCCCCTGCCCTTCAGCCGGGGGGATGCGCGGGCGCAGGAATCCGCCAACTGGATCCCCGGCAAGACCGCGAAGCTCCAGGCGCTCGACAAGGTGACCGCCCAGGTCACCGTGCTGGACGCGGCGGTGAACAGGCCGACGAAGTTCGGCACGCTCAGCATCACGGTCCTCGCCTGCGACTACCACCCGCCCGACGAGGTGCCGGACGCGGCGGCCTTCATCGAGGTGCGGGATACGCTGGCCCCCAAGGATGCGCCACCGGCCTTCCGGGGCTGGATGCTGGCGAATGCCCCGGCCGTGAACATGCTGGAACACCCGGTCTACGACCTCCGCATCCTGGAGTGCCGCTAGGACAGGTTGCCGCGGCACGGCAACGGACGCTCCACTCTTCCGGAAACCGCGCCGTGGCTGAACGGCGGGCGGCGGAAGAGCGCGCATGTCGCCTGCCGCCTGTACACTGACATCATACAGACAGGTCGCGCGAGCTTGCATGGGTCCGGGGTGTCAGGAGCGGCCGAAATGGCGTTCCCTGCACGCGTCTTCCAAGGACCAGCCGAGCGGGGCGCCTGACGCCCGGCACCGACCGGCCCGGAACCAGGAGTTCCGACCATGCTCGACACCATCGTCGCCGCGCTGCTGCCCATCGTCATCACGCTGATGCTGGGCTTCGCCGCCGGCTGGCACCATGACTTCGACGCGAAGCAGGCCTCCGTCCTCAACCGCATGGTGATGCTCTACGCCCTGCCACTGAGCCTCTTCGCCGGCATGGTCGGCACGCCGCGCGACCAGATCCTCGCCCAGGGGCCGCTCGCGCTCGCGATCCTCCTCGGCATGGCGGGCGGCTATCTCGTCGCCTTCCTTGTCATGCGTTACCTGTTGCGACAGGAGATCGGCACGGCGGCTTTGCGCGCCCTGGCCATCGCCGGCCCCGCCGTTCCGTTTGTTGGCGTGCCGGTGCTGGGGCAACTCTTCGGGGCGGTCAGCGCCATTCCCATCGCCGTGGCCGGCCTGGTGATGAACCTGATCCAGGTGCCCGCAACCCTCATGCTGCTCTCGGCCAGCACGGCCTCGCGCAACGCCGCCACCCAGGGCCAGCCGGCCTCGGTCATGAGCCACGTCACCCATGCGCTGCGCGAGCCCGTGGTCTGGGCGCCGCTGCTCGCCCTGGTGATCGTGCTGCTGGACTTCCCCTTCCCCGCCTCGCTGCGGGATTCCCTTCAGCTCCTGGGCCGCTCCACCGGCGGCGTCGCGCTCTTCGCCTCGGGCATCGTGCTCTGGTCCCGCAGCGTCTCCCTCAGCGCGCCGGTCGGGCTGCTGGTGCTGCTGCGCAACATCGTCATGCCCGCCGCCGTGCTCGGCTATGCCATGCTGGTCGGACTGCCGCCGGACACGCTGCGCGAATCCGTGGTCACCATGGCCATCCCGGCCGCGTCGATCATCGTGA
Source organism: Roseomonas sp. FDAARGOS_362 (assembly GCF_002754815.1). GTDB lineage: Bacteria > Pseudomonadota > Alphaproteobacteria > Acetobacterales > Acetobacteraceae > Roseomonas > Roseomonas mucosa. Next base: position 1,527,078 of record NZ_CP024588.1, read on the forward strand.
TCCTGGCCGTGCAGTACCAGGTGGCCGAACAGGAAATGGCCTCCACCCTCTTCTTCAGCACCTTGCTCTCGGTGCTGACCATGGGCGCGTTCATCTGGCTCACGCGCTGAGCGCGCCGCCGCCTTCCCTTTTTCCACAAGGAGTCATGGCGCAATGAGCACTGAAACACGCACGGTCGCCGAACTGGCGATCTCCTGCCTCGAAGCCGAGGGAGTCGAGTACCTGTTCGGCATCCCAGGCGAGGAGAACATCCGCCTGGTCGATGCCACGGCCGGATCGAAGATCCGCTTCATCCTCGTGCGGCACGAGCAGGCAGCCTCCTTCATGGCCGACATCTACGGCCGCCTCACCGGCAAGGCGGGCGTCTGCACCGCGACGCTCGGCCCCGGCGCGATCAACCTGCTGCTGGGCGTCGCGGACGCGCAGACGGACAGCACGCCGCTGGTCGCCATCTCCGCCCAGGTCGGGCTGAACCGGATCTACAAGGAGTCGCACCAGATCGTGGATCTGGTCTCCATGTTCAGGCCGGTCACCAAATGGGCCGACATGCTGCTGACCCCTGATGCGGTGCCGGAGATGGTCCGCAAGGCCTTCGACCTGGCGCAGCAGGAACGGCCCGGCGCCACCTACATCGCCATCCCGGAGGATGTGGAGGCGGCCACGGTGCCGGCGGAGGCGAAGCCGCTCACCGCCCGCCCCTACCACGCCGCCGGGCCGGACGAGGACAAGGTGGCGAAGGCCGCAGCGCTGATCCGCGCGGCGAAGCGCCCGGTGATGCTGGCGGGCCATGGCGTGGCACGGGCCGGTGCCTCGGCGGCGCTGACGCGGCTGGCGGAACAGCTCAACATGCCCGTGGCCACGACCTTCATGGCCAAGGGGGTGATCTCCGACCGGCATCCCAACGCGCTCGGCGTCATCGGCTTCATGCGGCACGACTACGAGAACTTCGCCTTCGACGAAGCGGACCTGATCCTCTCCATCGGCTACGAACTGCAGGAATTCGCGCCGGTGCGGATCAACCCGAAGCATGACAAGACCATCCTGCATGTCCACCGCTTCGCCGCGGAGACGGATGCCGCCTATCCCGTCGCGGTCAGCATCGAGGCGGACATCCCGCGTGCCATCGCCGCCCTGTCGGAGGCCTTCCGCGGCGGGGCGGTGCCGGCCAGCCATCCCGCGCCGAAGATCCGCGCCCTGCGGGACGGGGAGCTGAGCGCGCATGAGGCGGATGACAGCTTCCCGCTGAAGCCGCAGCGGGTGATCGGCGACATGCGGAAGGCACTGGACGACGAGGACATCGTCCTGGCCGACACGGGCGCCATCAAGATGTGGATGGCCCGGCTCTACCCCACCTACGAGCCACTGACCTGCCTGATCTCGAACGGGCTCTCCACCATGGCCTGGACGCTGCCCGGCGCCCTGGCGGCGGCGCTGGCCAGGCCGGGCAGGAAGGTCCTGGCGGCGATGGGCGACGGTTCCTTCATGATGAACTCGCAGGAGATCGAGACGGCGCTGCGGGAGAAGATCCCGCTGAAGGTGCTGATCTGGGAAGACGGTTCCTACGGCCTCATCAAGTGGAAGATGGACATGGAACTCGGCCACCACCGGGACGTGGACTTCAACAACCCGGATTTCGTGAAATATGCGGAGAGCTTCGGCGCGAAGGGCTACCGCATCGGCGCGGCGGCGGAGCTGCTGCCCACGCTGCGGAAGGCGCTGGCGGAGGATGGAGTCTCCGTCATCACCTGCCCGGTGGACTATTCAGAGAACATGAAGCTCACCGACCGGCTGGGGGAGCTGACCATCGCCCTCTGACGGCCTCCGCAAAGGGAAAGGGCCCCGGGATCGCTCCCGGGGCCCTTTCTGCGTCGGGCTCAGTTCTTGGCCTTGTCGACCAGCTTGCCCTTGGTGATCCAGGGCATCATGGCGCGCAGCTTCTCGCCCACCGCCTCGATCTGGTGCTCGTTGTTGCGGCGGCGGGTGGCCTTGAAGGAGGCCTGGTTGACCTTGTTCTCCAGCATCCAGTCACGGGTGAACTTGCCGCTCTGGATGTCGGTCAGGACGCGCTTCATCTCCGCCTTGGTCTCCGGCGTGATGATGCGCGGGCCGGTCACGTACTCGCCATACTCCGCGGTGTTGGAGATGGAGTAGTTCATGTTGGCGATGCCGCCCTCATAGATGAGGTCGACGATCAGCTTCACCTCGTGCAGGCACTCGAAATAGGCCATCTCGGGGGCATAGCCCGCCTCGACCAGCGTCTCGAAGCCGGCGCGGATCAGCTCGACCAGGCCGCCGCAGAGCACGGCCTGCTCGCCGAACAGGTCGGTCTCGCACTCCTCCTTGAAGGTCGTCTCGATGATGCCCGAGCGGCCGCCGCCGACGGCACAGGCATAGGAGAGCGCGATCTCCAGCGCGTTGCCCGAGGGGTTCTGGTGCATGGCCACGAGGCAGGGCACGCCGCCGCCCTTCTGGTACTCGCCGCGCACGGTATGGCCGGGGCCCTTCGGCGCGATCATGAACACGTCGATGTCGGCGCGCGGCTCGATCAGGTTGAAGTGGATGTTCAGCCCGTGCGCGAAGGCCAGCGCCGCACCCTCGCGCATGTTCTCGTGCAGGTGGTCGCGGTACAGGTCGCCCTGGCCCTCGTCGGGGGTCAGCACCATCACCAGATCGGCCCACTTGGCGGCCTCGGCGGGGCTCATGACCTTGAAGCCGGCGGCCTCGGCCTTCTGGGCGGAGCCGCCCGGGCGCAGGCCGATCACGACCTCCTTCACGCCGGAATCGCGCATGTTCATGGCATGGGCATGGCCCTGGCTGCCGAAGCCGATCACCGCGACCTTGCGGTTCTTGATCAGGCCCACATCCGCGTCACGGTCGTAATACACGCGCATATCCGCGCACTCCCTCAGGGGTTGGACAAAAATTCGGGGCGGGCCAGGGCCTTGCCCGGCCGCCGGTTCAGGTGGCGAGGCTCCGCGTGCCGCGCGCGATGCCAACCGCGCCGGTGCGCGACACCTCGGCGAGACCGAGAGGGCGCATCAGCTCGATGAAGGCGTCGATCTTCTCGGCGGCGCCGGTCATCTCGAAGACGAAGCTGCCGACGGTCGCATCCACCACGCGGGCGCGGAAGGCATCGGCGAGGCGCAGTGCCTCCATCCGGTGTTCGCCATGGCCGACGACCTTGATCAGCGCCAGCTCCCGCGTCAGGTGCGGCCCCTCCAGCGTCAGGTCGGCGACGCGGTGGACGGGGACGAGGCGGTCGAGCTGCGCCTTGATCTGCTCGATCACCATGTCCGTGCCGGAGGTGACGACGGTGATGCGCGACAGGCGCTTGCCGTCATCGACCGGCGCCACGGTCAGGCTCTCGATGTTGTAGCCGCGGCCGGAGAAGAGGCCGATGACGCGGGCGAGCACGCCTGCCTCGTTCTCCACCAGCACCGCGATGGTGGCCGTGCGCTGCAAGGGCGCCCTGTTCAGGTCGGACATGTCGGCGCGCCTCTCAGACCAGGACCTTGCCTTCGTCGGTGACGCCGGCGACGCCCCCCTGCTGGCCCGGGCCCAGGATCATCTCGTTGTGCGCGGCGCCGGAGGGGATCATCGGGAAGACGTTCTCCTTCGGGTCCACGGCGATGTCGGCGATCACCGGGCCGGGATGGGCGATCATCTCGCGGATCACGTCGTCCAGTTCATCGGCCTTCGTGGCGCGCAGCCCCTTGGCGTGGAAGCTCTCGGCCAGCTTCACGAAATCCGGCAGGGCGTCGGAATAGCTCTCCGAGTAGCGGCCGCCATGGAGCAGCTCCTGCCACTGCCGCACCATGCCCATGTACTCGTTGTTCAGGATGAAGACCTTCACCGGCAGGCGGTACTGCGCCAGCGTGCCCATCTCCTGGATGTTCATCAGGATCGAGGCCTCGCCCGCGATGTCGATCACCAGCGCGTCCGGATGCGCGACCTGCACGCCCGAGGCCGCCGGCAGGCCGTAGCCCATGGTGCCGAGCCCACCCGAGGTCATCCAGCGGTTCGGCTTCTCGAAGCCGAAATACTGCGCGGCCCACATCTGGTGCTGTCCGACCTCGGTGGTGATGAAGGTGTCGCGTCCGGTCTCCAGCGTCAGCTCGTAGAGACGCCGCACCGCGTGCTGCGGCTTGATGACCGAGCCCGCCTGTTCGTAGCGCAGGCACCTCGTCTCGCGCCAGGCGTCGATCTGGCGCCACCAGGCGGCCAGCGCCTCGCGGTCCTGCGGGCGCTCATCAGCCTTCCAGGCCTCGCTCAGCGCGCGCAGCACCGCGGCGGCATCGCCCACGATGGGCACGTCCACCGCCACGTTCTTGTTGATGTTGGACGGGTCGATATCGGCGTGGATCTTCTTCGCGCCGGGGCAGAAGGCGTTCAGCCGCCCGGTCACACGGTCGTCGAAGCGGGCGCCGATGTTCAGCAGCACGTCGCAGCCATGCATGGCAAGGTTCGCCTCGAAGGTCCCATGCATGCCCAGCATGCCCAGGAACTGCGGGTCGCTGGCCGGGTAGCTGCCCAGCCCCATCAGCGTGTTGGTGATGGGAAAGCCCGTCTCGCGCACGAAGCGCGTCAGCAGCTCGCTGGCCTCAGGGCCGGCATTGATGATGCCGCCGCCGGTATAGACCATCGGCCGCCTGGCGCCCTTCAGCAGCGCCACGGCCTCGCGGATGCTTTCCACCGAGGGCTCGGTCTGCGGGCGGTAGGAGCGGTGCGGTGCGGTCGGGGCCGGGGTGTAGCGGCCCTTGGCGATCAGGATGTCCTTCGGGAGGTCGATCACCACCGGGCCGGGACGGCCGGAACGTGCGATGTGGAAGGCGTCGTGCACCGTCGGCGCCAGGTCCTCCATCCGCTTGACCAGGTAGTTGTGCTTGGTCGCCGGGCGGGTGATGCCGGTGGTGTCGGCCTCCTGGAAGGCGTCGTTGCCGATCAGATGCGTCGGCACCTGCCCGGTCAGGCAGACAATCGGGATGGAATCCAGCAGCGCGTCCACCAGGCCGGTCACGGCGTTGGTGGCGCCGGGGCCGGAGGTCACCAGCACGCAGCCCACCTTGCCGGTGGAACGGGCATAGCCCTCCGCCGCATGCACGGCGGCCTGCTCGTGCCGCACCAGCACGTGCCGGATCGCGTTCTGCTGGAAGATCGCGTCGTAGATCGGAAGGACGGCGCCCCCCGGATAGCCGAAGATGACCTCGACGCCCTGATCCTTCAGCGCGCGCAGGACGATCTCGGCGCCGTTCATCACATCGGCGTCGGAGGCGGCGGGAAGGGTGGCGGACATCGGCGAGGTTCCGTTTCCTTAGAACTGGCTCCGCGCAAGGGAACAGCGCGGAGCGGCCCATCTAGGGGGCATGCTGTGCTGCGTCAACGGGCAGAATCAACAAACGATATTATTTGCGTCTGAAGACTTTCCGAAAATTGCGCTGAACCGGTGAAGCGAGCACGGATCGTATGCGGCACGCTCGGGTCAGCCCCCCGCCCAGCGGGCATCGCGAGATCGTGGTGGCGGAACCAGGTCGCCTGCCGCTTGGTGTACTGGCCGATGGCCAGGCAGGCGCGGCGCCCCGCTTCCTCCATCGACATCTCCCCGCGCAACACGCCGCCGAGTTCCGGCACGCCATGCGCGCGCATGGCCGGCAGGGCCGGGTCGAGCCCGCGCGCCAGCAGCGCCCGCACCTCCTCCATGGCGCCCAGATCCAGCATGGTGGACCAGCGCCGCCGGATGGCCTCCCGCAACTCCTCGCGCGGCGGGTCGAGCAGGACCGGCAGCACCGGCCGCTCCGGCGGCGGGTCGGGGATGGGCACGGCCTGCCACGCCGCCAGCCCGCGCCCGGTGCCACGCCAGACCTCCCAGGCCCGGGCGATGCGCTGGCTGTCGCCCGGGCGGAGGCGCGCGGCGGTGTCCGGATCAGCCGCGGCCAGCCTCCCGTGCAGCGCCTCCGGTCCCAGTTCCGCCAGGAGGGCGCGCGCCTCCTCGCGGGCCGCTTCCGGCACCCGTGGCACCGGCGCCAGCCCCCGCAGCAGGGCCTGGAAATACAGACCGGTCCCGCCGCAGAGGATCGGCACGAGCCCCGCCGCCGCGACCTCCGCGATGGCGCGCTCCGCCTCGCCCCGCCACCAGGCGGCGCTGGCTGCCTCCGCCGCGTCGCGGATGCCGTAGAGGCGGTGGGGCGCCTGGGCCTCCTCCTCCGGCGCCGGGCGGGCGGTGAGGATGCGGAGGTCGCGATAGACCTGCATGCTATCCGCATTCAGCACCGCGCCGCCGACCTGCCGGGCGATGGCGAGGGCGAGGGCCGACTTGCCGCTGGCGGTCGGGCCGGCGATCAGCAGGAGGGGTGGTTGCCGCATCGGGATGGCCTGGGCCCAGGTGGTGAAATATGGTCCCGCCAGCATGTCGCATGTCCTGACCCTGATCGCAGCCCCCGCTTCCGTGGCGGAAGCGGCGCTATCCCCCTCGCTCCTGCCCGCCATGGCCGATACGCTGCGCGCGCTCGGCGCGGAAACCGGGCGTCCCGAATGGCTGGCGGAGCGGGAGGCGGTGGACCTCCCCTTCTCCGGCATCGCGCCGGACCAGGCCTCGGCCGCCGCCCGCGCGGCGCTGGTGGAGCGCCCGGTCGATGCCATCGCCCAGCCGGCGGAAGGTCGGCGCAAGCGCCTGCTCGTCGCCGACATGGACAGCACCATCGTCACCAGCGAGACGCTGGACGAGCTGGCCGCCTATGCGGGCATGGGCGAGAAGGTCGCCGCCATTACGAAGCGCAGCATGAATGGCGAGATCGACTTCGCCACCTCCCTGCGGGAGCGCGTGGCGCTGCTGCAGGGGCTGCCGGTCGAGGCGCTGGAGGCCACCTGGGCCAAGACGCATCTCATGCCGGGGGCGCGCGCCCTGGTCCGGACCATGGTGGCGAACGGGGCGCACTGCGCGCTGGCCTCCGGCGGCTTCACCTGGTTCACCGCCCGCGTCGCGACGCTCTGCGGCTTCACCACGCATCACGCCAATATCCTGCTCGATGACGGCCGGCACCTGCTCGGCAGGGTCGAGGAACCGGTGTTCGACCGGGATGCGAAGCTCACCATCCTCACCCGCCTCGCCAGCGAGAACGGCCTCTCCATGGCCGAGACGCTGGCGGTGGGCGACGGTGCCAACGACCTCGCGATGATCGGCGCGGCGGGGCTCGGCGTGGCCTACCACGCCAAGCCGGTGGTCGCGGCGGCGGCGCGGGCCCGGGTGGAACATGGCGACTTGCGCGCCGTGCTCTATGCCCAGGGCTACAAGGCCACGGAGATCCTGCCGGACGAGGGCTGACCTCCCTCCCCCGCTGCGCGCGGGGGCATCGTCCCGGCACCCGCCGCCCGTGCGGGAAATGCCGGAACGGGACGGGTGCCTACCGCATCACCTGGCGCAGGCTGCCATCCGGCGCGCGCTCGAAGACGCCGCCGCCGCCCAGGAAGGCCCCGTTCGTGTTGCTGGTGCTCCGGCGGGCATCGGGTCCGCCGATCACCACGCCGGTCGGTTGCGAGGCATCCGCCATGGGTGAGCCTGACCCGGCCTGATGCCGCGACTGCCTCCCACCTTGCATGGAGCGGGGCCGCACGGGGCCGGTGCCCGGCCCGCCCCGTGCATTGTCCGCGCTGCGGCTGTCATCGCGCGGTGTCGCGCCGCGCGTGGCCCGGCTGACCGGCTCGTTCGGGTTGGGCGCCACGTCCGAGGCACCACGATTGGAGCGGCTGTCGTTCAGGGGCGTGGAGCCCGGGCTGAACTGGCTGGTCGGAACCTGCGCCTGTGCCAGCGTGGGCAGGAAGGCTGGGCCAGTCCCGATGGCCAGGCCCAGGGCCAAGGTCGCGAAGCATGTACGGATCGTGTTCCTTATCCTCGCCTGGAGAACAATCGGCCCAGTCAACACCACGCCCTGCATGGGGCTTCGTGGAATTTCCCGGTCCGGAGGCGGGTGAAGGCACGGTTTCACCACGCCTTGCAGCACCGGCGAAACGAAGTGTTGCCCGTCCGCCCGGGCCATCCGGACCGGCTTCCGCCATTCCGGTGCGGGCCGGGCCAAGCGGCTGACGAGATGGGTTTTTCCTCCTGTCCGCCCGGCCTCACGGGAAATCTATGTTGCAGCGCGGTAACTCCTGGCCCAGTGGGCCGCATCGGACATGACGAAATGCTCATGCGTGCGTTCATGTTCCTCCTCGCAACAGGAGCCTTCCGATGCAGAGTTCCGTGATCAGCAGCGCCTCACGCTTCCGCACCGAGGTTTTCCCGCGCCGCGGCGACCTCTACCGTCATTTGGCGCAGAACGGGCAGCAGCCGAAGGCCCTGGTGATCTCCTGTGCCGACAGCCGCGTGATCCCGGAGGAGATCATGCAGTCCGGCCCGGGCGAGATCTTCGTCTGCCGCAACGCCGGGAACATCGTGCCGCCCACGGCACAGTTCACCGGCGGGGTTTCCGCCTCGATCGAGTATGCAGTCGTGGTGCTGGGCGTGCGCGACATCGTCATCTGTGGCCATTCCGACTGCGGGGCCATGAAGGCCCTGTTGCAGCCGGATTCCCTGAAGACCATGCCGAACGTGCAGGCCTGGCTGCGCCATGCCGATGCGGCACGCTGCGTCGTCTGCGAGTCCTATCCGGATCTGGAAAGCAAGGCGGCGGCTCGCGCCCTGGCCATGGAGAACGTGGCCTTGCAGCTCAACCACCTGCGTACCCATGCTTCCGTCGCCGCCCGCCTGGCCCGGGGCGAGATGACGCTGCATGGGTGGTTCTTCGACCTGGAGACCGGCGGCCTGCTCGCTCTGGATGGGAAGGAGGAGCGGTTCGTGGAGGTCGCCGAGGGAGCGGAGATGCCCGTGGCCGTGACGGCCGCGGAACGCCGCGTGGCATAGGCCCGACCGGAAGGTCGGCCAAGGGGACTATCCGGCTCCTCCGTGGGCGGCCGGGGCGGTTGCCGGCGCCGGAAACCGCTTCAGGCCGCCTGCCCCGGGACGGGCCGTTCTTCCGGTGCGATCGCCGGGGCCGCCCGTCCGCCCTGCCCCGCCACCAGCCGGGCGAAGAAGCGCCGTCCCGGCATCTCCACCAGGCGATAGGTCAGCAGGGCCAGCAGTACCGTCACAACCAGCAGCCCGGCGGAAACGAGGTCCATCAGCCAAGGGTTGCCGAAATCGAGCCCGACCAGCACGCGCCCATCCGCCGTCCGCCAGGTGCCGAGCAGGGAAAGGTCCGTCCGGTTCTGAAGCACTGAGAGTGCTTTGGCCGTGGCATCGAAGACCGGGAAATGCACGAGGTAGATCGAGTAGGACAGCACCCCCAGCAGCACCAGCGGCGCGCTGCGCAGCAGCCGCGACACCACGCCATGTTCCCCGGCGAAGAGGCAGACGAGCAGGGCGAAGAACGGTGCCGCCAGGAAGGCCAGGGTGTCCTGGGCGAAGACCAGGAAGACGGCCATCAGCACCACCGCCCCGATCTCCAGGGCGTCGTGGAGGCGCGGCGCCAGGGGTGGTGCCTCCCAACGGCTCCAGGCTGCATGGGCCAGGCAGCCCAGAAAGAACCCTCCGAGGCAGCGGAACAGGCCGAAATCATAGGAGACGTTCAGGTCCCGTGGCGTGAAGGCCAGCAGCACGGCCATCGAGCCCACCACCATCGCGATGGCGAAGCCGGTGAAGGCGCGGCGGAAACCCAGCATCCCGGCGGCGAAAGCCAGATAGGCCGCCATCTCCACGCTGATGGACCAGCTCGGGATGTTCCAGGCATCGATCCGCAGGAAGCCCAGGGAATGCACCAGCAAAGCATTGGGCAGGATCAGCGAGGCCGCCGTCCGGCCGGTGAAGGCGGCGTTCTCCACCCCCTCGGCACCATGGGACAGCCGGAGCTTCACCAGTTCCAGTCCGATCAGTGCCAGCAGCACGAAGACATGCAAGGGCCAGACGCGGCCGATGCGCCGGATCAGGAAGTCCCGCGCCGAGGCCGGGCCGTCCAGCCGCGCGCCATAGGCCTGGGCCATGACGAAGCCGCTCAGCACGAAGAAGAAATCGACGAAAAGGAAGGCGTGGGCGCCGAAGGACGAGGCCACGTAGTGCCCGCGCACCGTGAAGTGGAAGAGCGCGACCATCAGCGCGCAGATCCCGCGCCAGCTGTCGAGGACGACGAAGCGCCGTCCCGTTCCCCCCTGCGGCATTCCTTCCCCCCGTTCCTATCCGGTGCGGCGTTTCCGTCGCGAAGACAATATCCAGATATGGAGCGGATTTACAGTTTTTGATACATTACAAGAGAGTCATGCCCGGCGGAGGCCTGCCCTCCGCCGGGGGCCCGGCGGACGGTCAAAGATCCCGCAGCGCGCCGCAGACGCGCTCGACCTGTGCATCGGTGAGCTCCGGAAACATCGGCAGGCTCAGCACCTCGCGCGCCGTGGCCTCGGTCTCGGCGCAGCGTGCCGGGCCCAGGGCGATGCGGCCGCGATAGGCGGGTTGCAGATGCACGGGCACGGGATAATGGATGCCCGTGCCGATCCCCTGCGCCCGCAGCCGGCCCTGCAGCAGGTCGCGCTCCGCGCTTCGCAGCACATACTGGTGGAAGACATGCGTGGCACCCTCGCGCCGCAGCGGCGGTGTCAGCGAGCCGCCTTCCAGCGCCGCGTCATAGGCCCCGGCGATCTCCCGCCGGCGGGCATTGCCGGCGTCCAGCCGCGGCAGGCGCGCGCGCAGGATGGCGGCCTGCACCTCGTCCAGCCGGGAGTTCACGCCCGCGAGGTCGGAGACGTAGCGGGAGCGCCAGCCATACTGCCGGATCGCCCCGATCTTCTCGGCGAGCTGCGGATCGGCGGTGGCGATCACGCCCCCATCGCCCAGCGCCCCGAGATTCTTGGTGGGATAGAGGCTGAAGGCCGCGGCGTCCCCGATCGTGCCCAGCCGGCGCCCGCCCAGCGTCGCGCCATGGGCCTGGGCACAGTCCTCGATCAGCACCACGCCGGCGGCGCGGCAGGCTTCCAGCATCGGGGCGAGGTCGCAGGCCTGTCCATAGAGATGCACGGCGATGGCGGCACGGATCGGCGGCAGGCCAGGCGGCGGCTCCTCCAGCACGGCCACCAGCTCGTCCGCATCCATGGTGTAGGTGTCGGGGTCGATATCGAGCAGCAGCGGCGTCGCGCCGGCCATCTCGATCGCCGCCACGGTGGCGACGGCGGTGTGCGACACGGTGGCGACGGTGCAGCCCTCGCCGATGCCCAGGCCGCGCAGAATCAGCGCCAGCGCGTCGGTGCCGTTGGCGCAGCCGATCGCATGCTGCGCCGCGCCCTGCCCGCGCCCGAGCCAGGTAGCGAACTCGCTCTCGAAGCCCTTGCCCTCCTGCCCCAGGATGTACCAGCCGGATTCGAGCGCGCGCATCACCGCCGCGTCGATCTCCGCCTTCTGCGCGCGGTAGCCGGCGCCGGGATCGGCCTGCGGAACCAGGAGGTCGGGCACGTTCATCCGGGGTCTTCCTCAGATGCGATCAGGTTGGACGTAGTCGGCGAGGCGCGGCCGGAACCATTCGACGCTGCGGCGCAGCCCTTCGGCCAGGGGCACACGCGGGGCCCAGCCCGTCGCTTCCCGGAACGCGCGGTCGTCGGCATGGTAGGACCCGATATCGATGGCCGCCCGGTCGGGCGGAAAGGAGCGGATCTCGTAGCTCCCCTGCCCGGCGGCGTCCACCAGAAGCTCCGCCAGCCGGAGCAGCGAGACCGGGGCGTCGCCGCCGAGGTTGAAGGCCCGCCCGGCGCAACGCTCCGGCGCCGGTCCCAGCAGGGTCTCCGCCGCCGCCAGGAAGGCCGCCACCACGTCCTCGGCATAGGCGAGGTCGCGCAGCTGCTCGCCACCCCAGACCTCGAAGGGCTCGCCCTCCAGCACCCGGCGGATCCAGATGCCGAGGAAGGTCTGTCGCGCATCGCGGATGCGCAGGCGCGGGCCGTAGCAGTTGGTCAGGCGCAGCGAGGCGGCCGGCCGCCCCCGCACGCGGCTTTCCAGCAGCCAGTACTGCTCGCCGGCGAACTTGGAGACACCGTTGGCGTCGGGCGGCACGATCGGGTGCTTCTCGTCCACCGGCAGATATTGCGGGCGGCCGTAGAACTGGCGGGTCGAGGCGTGCACCACCACGGCCCGGGGCGCGGTCTGGCGCAGCGTCTCGATCAGGCGGAGCTGCGCCGTGGCGTTGATCTCCAGGTCCGGCAGCGGCTCGTTCATGCTGCCGGCATGGGAGGTCTGGGCAGCGCAGTTGAACAGCGCGTCCGCCCCGCGCAGGGCGCCCTCCAGGTCCAGCGCCGGATCGCGCAGATCGCCTCGCAGCAGCCGGGCGCCGCTTCCCTCCAGGTTGCCTGGATGCGCGCCCATCCCGGGCAGCATCGCGTCGATGGCCAGGACTTCCGCCCCCGCAGCGGACAGGGCATGGCAGAGACTGGCACCCAGGAAACCGGCTCCGCCGGTCACCACGGCGCGCCGGCCGCGCCAGGGGTCCATGGCGCTCATGGCCAGGGCCTCGCCCGGCGGCGTGGCAGGACGGCCGGATGAGGCCCGGCGGGATGGCGGCGAAGCGGCATGTCTTGGCGATCCTTCTCCCACCCCATGGCGAGGTGTTGGCAGGGTCCTGGCATGATTGGGGCGGCCCGGAGCGAAAGGAGCCGCCGCCGAACCGGAAGCGTCAGGTGGCCGGCGCCAGGGCGACGCCGGTGATCTCCACCTTCCACCGCGGATCGACCAGCGGCGCCTGGATCGTCATGCGCGCCGGCTTGGCCGCCGGGTCGAGCCAGCGGTCCCAGGCCCGGTTCATGGCCGGGGCATCGGCGATGTCCGCCAGCACCACGGTGATGGACAGCAGTGCCCGCTTGTCGGTCCCGGCCTCGGCCAGCAGCGCATCGATCTGCGCCAGGATGTCGGCGGTCTGCCCCTCGGCATCGAGCGCGGCATCGTCCGCCACCTGTCCCGCCAGAAAGATCAGCCCGCCGCCGATGGTGGCGCCGGACAGGCGGGCTTCCTCGGCCAGGCGTCGGATGGTCATGGTGGCGTGCTCCCGGCATGAATGGCGCCCCCAGCATGCGCGGGACGCGCCGGCGCGCCAGCCCCCATGGCGCGAATTCATGGCCGGGTCACACCCGACCTTGACCACCGGGGGCGGCGAGGCCGTTGCCGGGCTGCCCTGCTCCGCAAGGGACACATGGCTTTTCCGGTGGACAGTCCCGTATCGCCTCCGTAGCGTCCATGCCGTGCCCATGACCTCGCTCAAGCGCATTACGACCAAAGAGACGTCCCCCGGCGGGGCGTCCTCGGGCGTGCGCGCGGCGATCGCGGCGGCATAGCAGAACCCCCGAGGACCCCGCCGGCAGCGGCGGGGCCCCGAAACAGGCTCCCGCCCGCTGGCCTCCACACAGAGACCAGAACCCCATGAGCCTGGACCTTTCCCTCGAAGCGCCGAGCAGCGCCCCGGACCGACCCGCGGATCTCCGCGCGCCCGTGGTGGCCATCGTCGGCGCCACCGGTGCCGTCGGCGTCGAGCTGCTGAACTGCCTGGAGGCGCGGAACTTCCCCGTCGCCTCGCTGAAGCTGCTGGCTTCCCCCCGTTCCGCCGGCCAGAAGATGCGCTTCCGGGGCCAGGATCTGGTGATCGAGGCGCTCGGCCCCGACAGCTTCCAGGGCGTGGACATCGCCCTCTTCTCTGCCGGCAGCGGCGTCTCCAAGCAGTACGCCCCCGTCGCGGTCCAGGCCGGCGCGGTGGTGGTGGACAATTCCTCCGCTTTCCGCATGCGCGCCGACGTGCCGCTGGTGGTGCCTGAGGTGAATGCGGAGAGCATGGTGAGCCATGCCGGCATCATCGCCAACCCGAATTGCGTCGCCGCCATCGCCACCGTGGCGCTCGCCCCGCTTCACCGCGCCCATCCGATCCGCCGCCTGACCGCCGCGACCTACCAGGCCGCCTCGGGCGCCGGCGCCGCGGCGATGGAGGAGCTGCGCCAGTCCACCGCCGCCTATCTGCGTGGCGAGGGTTTCGAGCCCAAGGTCCTGCCGCACCCCTATGCCTTCAACCTCTTCAGCCACAATGCGGAGATGGACGAGGAGAGCGGCTACAACGGCGAGGAGCAGAAGGTCGTGGCGGAAACCCGCCGCATCCTCGGCACGCCGGACCTGCCGGTCGGCATCACCTGCATCCGCGTGCCGGTGCTGCGCGCCCATGCCATGGCGCTGCATGTCGAGTTCGGCGAGGTGGTGACGCCGGAGGAAGCCCGCGCCCTGCTCGCCGGGGCGCCGGGGCTGAAGCTGGTGGACGACCGCGCCCGCAACCACTTCCCGATGCCCTCCGAGGCCTCGGGACAGGACGACGTGCTGGTCGGCCGCATCCGCCGCGACCTGGGCGACCCGTCCGGCCGCACCCTGGCCCTCTTCGTGGCAGGCGACCAGCTCCTGAAGGGCGCCGCCCTGAATGCCGTGCAGATCGCCGAGCGCTTGCTGCGCCGTGCCTGACGGGGCCGGAGGCGGAAGGGCCCTGGCCCCTCCGCCTCCCTCCTGGTGCTCATCGGAGTTCCCGATCGGGTGAGGCGGGCGGAGAGTGCCGCCTGCTCCCTCGACCTTTCCGCCGCGCCATAGCATTCCGGACTTCGTACAATTCCGGAGTCCCGACGATGTGGAGCTGGCGTCCGTCCCCTTCCGGGCGGCGGCGATCCCTGGTGCCCGCAGCGGCACTGCTGCTGCTGCTGCTTGCCGCTCTGCCGGCCTCGGCGCAGACGGCCATGCCGGAGGGCATGCTCCCCGCCCCTGATCGCTCGGGCGCAATCCACCGGGGCGAGGCCTCGGTCTTCGCGCCGAACCTCGCCGGGCGCCGCATGGCCAGCGGCGCGCGCTTCGATCCCCAGTCCAACAGCGTGGCGAGCAGCGACCTGCCGCTCGGCGCCACCGCCCGCGTCACCAACCTGCGCAACCGCCGCAGCACGATCGTCGCGGTGCGTGACCGGTTCCCGCGCCGGGGCGACCGCATCCTCAATGTCAGCCCCATGGTGGCGCGGCAGCTCGGCATGCGGGGCAGCAGCGTCATCCGGGTGGAGGTCGCGCCCCTGGCCGTGCCGCAGGCCGATGGCGGTATCCGCATCGGCCAGGGCAGCGGCCTGTCCGGGCGCAAGGCCTATGTGACGCCAGTCCGCTGAGCCGCATGGCCCGCTGAGCCCGTGGTCCGCTGAGCCAAGGGAGGTGACACCCCGCCGCTCCGGGCCGAGGATCGTGCCGCAAGGAGGTGCCGCGCCATGACCGACGCCCGATGGATGCCCGGCTTCCGCATCGAGGATGTGGAGATCCCGCCCGGAACGCCGCATGTGCCGCCCGGGCTACGCATCCGCACTGCCACGCGCGGCACGGGCTTTCCGGTGCTACTGCTGCATGGCCATCCGCAAACGCTGGTGACGTGGCGCCATGTCGGCCCCGCACTCGCCAAGGCGGGCTATGCCGTGGTCGCCACCGACCTGCGCGGCTATGGCGATTCCGGCAAGCCGGCGGGGGGCGAGCGGCACGCGAACTACAGCAAGCGCGCCATGGCGGCGGACCAGGTGGCTGTGATGCGCGCCCTGGGGCATCGGCGCTTCGCCGTGGTCGGGCATGACCGGGGCGGGCGGGTCGCGCACCGCATGGCGCTGGACCATGCCGAGGCTGTGGAGCGCATCGCCGTCCTCGACATCGCGCCCACCGCCACGATGTACGCCCGCACGGACAAGGCATTCGCCACCCGCTATTTCTGGTGGTTCTTCCTGATCCAGCCTTACCCGTTGCCGGAGCGCATGATCGGTGCCGATCCGGAGTTCTTCCTGCGCAGGCATATCGAGGGGCAGGTGAAGATCCCCGGCGCCACGCCGGAGGCGGTGATCCAGGAATACCTCCGCCCCTACCGCGACCCGGCCACCATCCACGCCATCTGCGAGGACTACCGCGCCGCGGCCGGCATCGACCTGGAGCACGATGCCGCCGATGCCGGGAGCCGCATCCGGGCGCCGCTGCTGGCGCTCTGGGGCGGGCGCGGCACGGTCGGCGCGCTCTATGAGGTGCTGGAGACCTGGCGCGAGAAGGCGCTCGACGTGCGGGGACGGCCGCTGGACTGCGGCCATACGCCGCAGGAGGAATGCCCGGACGATACGCTGCGGGAGCTCCTGGCCTTTCTGCCGTCCCCGTCCATCGCGGCTGACCGTTAGCGCTCCACTCCCCGCTCCTGGGCGAACCGCCATGGCAACGGGGCGACGCGGCGGGGCGTTGTTTGCGGGAGAGCGGCCGTCGCCCGCGCGCCAGCCGCTGCATCGTCGCAAAGGGAGGATCGCCATGTCCCCGATCGCATCGAGCCCCGGCCCGCAGCCCGGCGGCAACCCCATCCCCGAACCCGGCCTGCCGCCCGGCACGCCCATTCCTCCCCTGCCGCCCGAGGAGCCCGCGCCGCCCATGCCGCCGGAGCCCGACGGGCCGAATCCCGGCCCTGGCCCGGATATCACCCCGCCGCCGGGTCCATCGCCTCAGGTCCCGCCTGTCACCATGTAGCCACCAGCGGCCATCGCGGCACGTGGCGCCGCTGGAGACCTCTCCATGGTTTTCCGCGACCGGCGGGATGCCGGACGGCAATTGGCGGTCCGGCTGCATGCGCTGGACTTGCCACAGCCACTCGTGCTCGCCCTGCCGCGCGGCGGGGTACCGGTGGGCTATGAAGTGGCGCAGGCATTGGGCGCACCGCTGGACCTGCTCATGGTCCGGAAGCTCCCGGCGCCGGGATTTCCGGAGTTGGCACTGGGCGCCGTTACCGACGGCAATCCGCCAGGGCGTGTGATCAACGAGGATGTCCGGCACGAACTCGGCGTGTCCGACGCGGAGATCGGCCGCATCCTCGCTGGGCAGCTCACCGAAATCGCCCGCCGACGCGCCATCTACGCACCAGGCCACTCCCTGCCCATCATCCGCGACCGCAGCGTCATCCTGGTGGATGACGGCATCGCCACCGGGGCCACGATGCGGGTGGCCCTGCAATCGCTGCAGGCTTCGGGAGCCCGGCGCCGCATCATAGCGGTGCCTGTTGCCCCGCCCGAGGTGGTCACCGCGCTGGAACCCCTCTGCGACGAGGCCGTGGTCCTGATGCAGCCGCATGTGCTGGGGGCGGTCGGCCGCTTCTACGAGGATTTCACGCAGACGGAGGATGCGGAGGTCATCGACCTGCTACGCCGCACGCACCGGGAGGCGGAGCCATGACGGAGCAGGAAACGGAGGCGCTGATCGCCCGCTGTGCGGAGCCCCTGCCGCACCAGGCGAGGAAACCGGTTTAGCGGGAAAACCATCAGGCACCGGCGGCAGGAACCAAGGACATGCGACAAGGGGCAGATCCCTGATCTGCCCCTTCCGTTCAATCCGGGCCGGAGCCTATGCCCCGGCCCCTCTTCAGGCTTCGTCCACCGGCCGGCAGTCGGCCGGGAACACCAGCGCTAGATGGGGTTGCGCGGCGGCGTGGTGGGGGTGGTGGAAGCCGGTGTCCTGCTGTCGTCCACGTCCACCTCCGTGTGGCGGACCGTATCCTTCACCGTCTCCGTGTGCTCCGTCGCGCTCTTGCGGATGACCACCTCTTCCTTCACCCGCGCCTCCTTGGCGACGACGGCCTCCTCGCCATGCTCGGTTGCCTCGATCGTGCGCTCCTCGAACATGCGGTCGGCATCGGAAACCGGCCGGTCCACCGGGCGGCGCTGCACGTCGACGTGTTCCTCGCGCAAGGTCACATCCTCGCTGACCGGCGTCTCGACGACATAGGAACGGACGCGGACACGCCCATGCTCCGTGTCACGCTTACCGATGCGGATCTGCTCCTCGACGATCGGGATGACTTCCTCGCCATTGTCCCGAGTGGTCCCCACCGCGCTGGCAGTATCCGCCGAAGGCATGGCGGCTGGCATCGTGCCCATGGTCCCCGGAGCAGTGGGGGACTGCGGGAGCGAAGTCGTGGTGTCGCCCGTTGTCAGGCCATGGGTGGTGTCGCTCCAGCCCTGGTTGCGCCACTCCGCCTCCCGGGCGTCCAGGTCGACGGCGCCATGGCTCTCGAAGACATCGGAGGCATGATCCAGAAGCTGTTCCGGTACTTCCGCCGAGACGACCACGCCGCCCCGCCGCAGGCCCTCGGTATAGGTCGCCCGCTCCTCGTCGGGGACGAAGAGGTCCTTCAGGGATGCCCAGAAACCCTTGTCGTCCGTCGGGCGGTAGTCTGACGCGGTGTCCGCGTCGACCGCGTAGACCCTGACATGGCTGCGGTCGATGCCATCATGCTGGAGCAGATGTTCGACGACCGCGTCGGCTTCCTGGCGGGTGTCGAACAGGCCGGTAAGGATGCGTGTCATGCTGGGTTTTCCTTCGTCTGCTGGTGTCGGTGTTGGGTCCTGCAAAGCGCTCCGGGCGTGGTCGGCTTCACCGGCCTCCACCCGTTCGATCGTCGCCGACTGGCTGCGGCGCGTCAGAGGGTATTCCAGGGCTTCCGTCGTACTCACATAGCGGAGCCGGACCTCCTCCTTGAGGACCAGCCGTTTCTCGACCACAAGGATTTCCTCGACGACAGGAATGACGAGGACATCGCCCTCCACCCTGCTTTCGAGCATGTGGTCCACTTCCCGCCCAATCGGGATCCGCTCCACCTCCACGCGGCGGCCGCGCAAGGTTTCCCGGACCACGTCTTGCAACGTTTCCGTCTTCAGCGACACGCGTACACGCGCTGTCTCAACGTCCTGCTTGGTGACAATGAGAGTTTCTTCAGCGACGGGTACAGCCACTGTCTCCGGTTCCTTGCCGGACATCGTGGTCTCCCTCGGGACTGCTGCCCTAACGCCTGCCCGGAGAGGGAAGTTTAGGCGGAGCTTTCTGCTTGGAATGACGCTGCCGTGATGCAGCCCGTTACTTTGGCCGGTTTTCCCGTTCCGGTTGAGGACCGACGGGTTCTTGATCCGGCATCGTCATGCTTTGCCGCGATATGTCACGATGCTTCGCGCCGGCAGGCAGCCCTGCGACGAGCAACCGTGCAGGCCGCATCCACGCCGCGGGCTATGCTGGTTTCCCCGGGGCGGGCCGCCCGCCCCCGAAGGCGCCGCTAGAAGGCCACGTATCCTGCGACGCTGCTCAGCAGCGCGAACAGCAGGCCCCCGACCAGGAAGCCGACCACCGTGCCGTTGATCCGCACGAATTGCAGGTCGCGCCCGACCCGCAGCTCGATCCGGTCCGTGACGGTCCGCGCGTCCCAGCCACTGACCACCTCGGCCACGAAGCCGGACAGGCGCTGCCGGGCGGAGGGCAGCAACGCCAGCAGCATCCGCTCCACAGCCGCGTTCACCCGGGCGCGGGCGCCGGGGTCCTCTGCCAGCACTTGGCCCGCATTGTCCAGCGCGGCCCGTGCCAGGGCCGCCAGCCGCCCGTCCGGATTGGCGGCGTCCATCTCCGCCGCCCAGCGCACCCGGTGCCAGGCATCGTCCAGCCAGCCCGCCACCACGCCATGGCGCAGGGCCGAGCGCAGCGCCTCCCCGATCTGGGCGGCGCGCTGCGGGTCGTGCTCCAGGCGGTCCAGCTCGCGCATCACCCATTCGTCGAAGGCGGCGCGTAGCCCGCTTTCCGCATTCTCGGAATTCAGCGCCTCGTCCAGCGCGCCGTTCACCGCCGTGACCACGCGCTTGGCGAGATAGGCCCCGGCGACCCAGCCGACCACGGAGCCGCCCTGGTCGCGGACGCGCTTCTCCACTTCCTCGCGCAGGGACTGCTCCTTGTTCCGCAGCACCTCGCGGATCTCGCCCAGCGCCAGGGCGAAGACGTCGCGGTGCTTGCCGCCCTCGACCAGCGTGCGCAGTGCATGGGCCAGCAGCTTCGTGGCGGCGGGGCCATCGGCGAGGCGCGGCAGGATTCGCAGCACCAGCTTCTGCGCCCTGCCCTCCTGAACATTGGCGAGCAGGCGCGGCACCGAGGCGGCGATGGCCCGCGCGGCCGGCCGCGTCGTCGCCTCGTTGGCCAGGACGTTGCGGATCACCCCGGCGAGGTCGAGCCGGGCGATGACCTTTGCCACCTCGCGCTCCGTGAAGACATGCTCCGCCACGAAGCGGCCCAGCGCAGCGCCGAGGCGCTCCTTCTGGCGCGGGATGATGGCGGTGTGCGGAATCGGCAGCCCCAGCGGATGGCGGAACAGCGCCGTGACCGCGAACCAGTCGGCGATGCCGCCCACCAGCCCGGCCTTGGCGCTGGCCTGCAGCAGGTCGGTCCACCAGCCGGGCGGCAGGGCGTAGGCCCCCACCGTCAGCGCCGCCATGACGAGCAGCAGCCCACCCGCCAGGGCCTTGTGGCGCCGCAGCCGGCGGCGCAGCTCGTCTTCGCCTGCCACCATGGAGGCTTCCGAAGGGGCGGCCGAAGGGGCGAACAAGGGTTCCGGCGGCGGGACGGTGCCCTCTCCGGCGGGGAAAGGCGATGCGGCGGCCCCGTTGCCCAGCGGGCGGGAGGTTCCGGCGGCTCCGCCTGGCTTTCCGGTTGGCGAAGAGGCCGGGCCTTCCCGGCCGGCCGCGTCAGGGTCCGTCGCCACATCGTCTGTTGCCGCAGCGTCCTGTGGCAGAGGCGAGGAAGGGGTTTCCGGCGGCCTGCCCTGGCCGGCGCGCGGCGCGGAGGGGGAAGCGGGGCTGTCCTGCATAGGGCGCGGAATTGGCGGGGACGGAAGCGCTTGTCCAGTGCTCTCAGGATGTTATGTAATAACGTATGGTCCGCCTGCCCGATCCGCTCGCCCTGTCCACTGGTGTCGTCCCGCGCCTGATCCTGGCCATCGGCCTGTCCGGGCTGCTGTGGCTGGGTGTGGCCTGGGCCATGTCCGACGAGCCTGTGCCGAGTGACATCGCCCCCGTGTCAGGGGGGCAGCCATGAGCGCCATGGGCGGCATCCGCCTCCGCGACCTGACGGTGGCGCATGAGCGCCGCCCGGCGGTGCACCATGTGAACGGCCTCTTTCCGCAGGGCAGCCTGACCGCCGTGGTCGGGCCGAACGGTGCCGGCAAGACGACCCTGCTGCGCGCCATCGCCGGCCTGCACAACCCCAGCGAGGGCAAGGTGGAGCGCAACTGCGGCCGCATCGCCCTGCTGCCGCAGATGACCTCGCTGGACCGTTCCTTTCCGATCACCTGCCTCGACGTCGCGATGCTGGGGCACTGGCCGCGCCTGGGCGCCCTGCGCGGCGCCTCCGCCGCCGACCGCGACCGGGCTGCCGAGGCCCTGGCGGCGGTCGGGCTGGATGGCTTCGGCCGGCGCCCGGTGGGCAGCCTTTCCGCCGGGCAGTTCCAGCGCCTGCTCTTTGCCCGGCTGCTGGTCGAGGACGCGCCGGCGATCCTGCTCGACGAGCCTTTCAACGCCGTGGATGCCCGCACCGCCGCGGACCTGCTGCGGCTGGTCCGGGACTGGCACGGCCAGGGGCGCACCGTTCTCGCGGTGCTGCACGACATGGAGCTGGTGCGCCGGGAGTTCCCCGACTGCCTGCTCCTGGCGCGGGAGGCCGTGGCCTGGGGGCCGACCGAAACGGTGCTGACCGCGCAGAACCGCCTGCGCGCCCGGATGATGGCGGAAGGCTGGGACGAGGATGCCGAGGCCTGCGACCGTCCCGTCGCGGCCTGAGCCCATGTCTGTTTCCGCCACGTCGCCGGCCGGGGCCCCGTTCCTGGCATGAGCGCCCATGACCTGCTCTTCTCGCCCTTCATCGAATTCGGCTTCCTGCGCCGGGCGCTGATCGGCTGCCTGGCGCTCAGCCTCGCCGCGCCGCCACTCGGCGTCTTCCTGATGCTGCGTCGGATGAGCCTGTCCGCCGACGTGCTGGCGCACGGCATCCTGCCTGGCGTGGCGGCGGGCTTCTGGGTCGCCGGCCTTTCCGTCACCGCCATGTCCCTGGGCGGGCTGGTGGCGGGGCTGGGCGTGGCGCTCGGGGCCGGGGCGCTGTCCCGCGCTACGGGCGGGCGCGAGGATGCGACGCTGGCCGCGCTCTATCTCCTGGCGCTCGCCCTGGGCGTTGCCATGGTGTCCGTACGCGGCGGGGCGATGGACCTCACCCACCTGCTCTTCGGCAGCGTGCTGGGCGTGGACGACGACGCGCTCCTGATGATGGCGGGGGTCTCCACCCTCACCCTCCTGGTCCTGGCCCCCGCCTGGCGGCCGCTGGTTCTGGAATGCTTCGATCCCCAGTTCGCCGCCGCGCAGAGGGCGCATGGCGGGGCCTGGCACATGCTCTTTCTGGCCCTGGTGGTGCTGAACGTGCTGGCGGCCTTCCAGGCGCTCGGCACGCTGATGGCGGTGGGGCTGATGATGCTGCCCGCCGTCGCCTCCCGCCACTGGTCGCGGCAGATCGGTGGGCTGGCCCGCGCCTCGGCGTTGCTGGCGGCCATCGCCTCCACGGCGGGGCTGCTGCTGTCCTATCACCTCGACGTCCCGACCGGCCCGGCCATCGTGCTGGTGGCGGGCGGGCTCTGGGCCGTCTCGGTGATCGCAGGGCCGGTGGACGGGCTGCTGGCCCGGCTGCTGCGGCGGCGCCATCTGGCGGGATAGCCCCCGGCCTCAGCCGCCCGGGGCACCACCGCCCTTTTCCCGGGACGGAGAGCGGCCGAGGGCGACCAACGAGCGGAATTCCAGTGCCGCGATGGCGGTGGCGATGCAGGCGCCAAGCGTCACTTCCAGGAACCGCGCGAGGCCGCTGGCCAGAATGCTCATCTCCGGCGGATGGCCGAGCAGGGTGATCGCGGCGGTCCAGAGGCAGACCCGCCATGCCGGCCAGACGGAAGCCAGCAGAGAGGCGAGACCGGTCGCCACCCCCAGCACCAGCAGGGGCGGCGCGCCGAGGGGGTGGAGCAGCAGATGCACCGCCATCGCGATGGCCACGCCCAGCGCGGTGCCGATCAGCCGGCCACGGAAGCTGCGCAGCGTATCGGGCAGCCGGTCCTGTGCCACCACCAGCGCCGAGACCGGCGTCCAGACCGGCTGCGGCAGGGCCAGCGCCGCCCGGAACAGAGGCGGCCAGGGCAGCATCACCCCCCGTCCCGGGCTGCGCGGCTCAGAGCCGCAGGTTGCTGCGGGCGAGGTCCAGGATCTCGTTGCCGCGTCCGCTCATCACCGCCTTCAGCGCGAAAAGGCCGAAGCCCTTCATCTGCTCCGCGGTGATCTTCGGCGGGATGGCGAGTTCCTGCCGGTTGCTCACCACGTCCAGCAGCGCGGGCCCTTCCTCCGCCAGCACGTCCCGTACCGCCGCCTCCAGCTCGCCCGGGTCGGTGACGCGGCGGGCGGGGATGCCGCAGGCCCGCGCCATGGCGGCGAAGTCCGGGTTCTCCAGCGCCACGCCGGTCTCCAGCAGCCCGGCAGCCTTCATCTCCAGCTCCACGAAGCCCAGCGTGCCGTTGTTCAGCACCACCACCTTGGCCGGCAGCTTCTGCTGCCGCAGGGTCAGCAGGTCGCCCATCAGCATGGTGAAGCCGCCATCGCCGGAGAAGGAGATGACCTGCCGCCCGGGAAAGGCGCATTGCGCGCCGATCGCCTGCGGCAGGGCATTGGCCATGGAGCCATGCACCCAGGAGCCGATCAGGCGGCGCCGCCCGTTCATCTTCAGGTAGCGCGCCGCCCAGACCGTGGGCGTGCCGACATCGGCGGTGAAGATGGCATTCTCCGCCGCCTGCTCGCTCAGCACGCGGGCCAGGTGCTGCGGATGGATCACCCCCTCGCCCGGCCGGCCTTGCGCGAGCGCGTCCAGCCCCTCCCGCGCCTTGCGATAGTGCGCGAGGCAGCTATCGAGGTAGCGGCGGTCCTGCTTCTCCACCAGCCGGGGCAGCAGCGCCGCGATGGTGGTGCCGACATCGCCGACCAGCCCCAGGTCCAGCCGCGTGCGACGACCCAGATTCTCCGGACGGATATCGACCTGGGCGATTTTCGCCTCCTGCGGATAGAACTGCCGGTACGGGAAATCCGTACCCAGCATCAGCAGCGCCTCGCAGTTCTCCATGGCGTGGTAGCCTGAGGAGAAGCCGATCAGCCCGGTCATGCCGACATCGTAGGGATTGTCGTATTCCACGAACTCCTTGCCGCCGAGCGCGTGGACGATGGGCGATTTCAGCACCTCCGCCAGTTGCAGCAGGGCGCCATGCGCATCGCGGCAGCCGCGCCCGCAGAGCAGCGTGACCTTGGAGGCGCCGTTCAGCATCTCGGCCAGCGCCTCCAGCGGCCCTTCCGCCGGGCGGACCACCGGTGCCATGGGCAGCAGCGCCGTGGTCGTGGCGGGGGCAATGGCGGGCTTCATCGCCACGTCGCCCGGGATCACCACCACGGCCACGCCGCGCTGCCCCACCGCCGCGCGGATGGCATTGTCCAGCACGCGCGGCATCTGCTCGGGGCTGGAGACCATCTCGCAATAGACGCTGCATTCGCGGAACAGGTTTTCCGGATGGGTTTCCTGGAAATAGCCGGAGCCGATCTCGGCGCTCGGGATATGCGCGGCGATGGCCAGCACCGGCACGCGAGTGCGGTTGCAGTCGAAGAGGCCGTTGATCAGGTGCAGGTTGCCCGGCCCGCAGGAGCCGGCGCAGACCGCTAGCGTGCCCGTCAGTTGCGCCTCGGCCCCGGCGGCGAAGGCGGCGGCCTCCTCGTGCCGCACATGCACCCAGTCGATCCCGCCGCGCTGGCGCAGCGACTCGGTGATCGCGTTCAGGCTGTCGCCCACCACCCCGTAGATCCGCCGGACGCCGATGCCCTGCAGCGTCTCGGCAAAAAGATCGGCCACGCTCGCATTCGCCATGGTGTCGCTCCCAGTGCTGTCAATCGGCAGGACAACATCCCAGGTCAGCCAGGATATTCATCTGGAAGAGTCGATTCGGCGCTGCCAGTCGCCGGGCGCAGCCCTCGGCATCGCCGTTGCCGTCCCGCCGTCCCGGATCAGTAGGGCACCTTGTCCGCCTTCGCGGCCCAGGCCCGGAAGGTGGTGATCGCCTCCTCCGCCATGAAGCGCCGCAGGGGCAGGCGACGTTCCCCGATTGGACGCGCCACCTCGTCATAGATCGCGGCGTCGTCGAAGCCGATGACGGCGGCATCGGCGCGGCCATTGCCATAGGCGATCTCGCCGATCCGCGCCCACCAGGTGGCGGAAAGGCACATCGGGCAGGGCTCGCAGCTCGTGTAGAGGACGGCCCCGCTCAGGTCGTGCGTGCCCAGGCGGCGGCAGGCGTCGCGGATGGCCGTGACCTCGGCATGGGCGGTCGGGTCGCCATCCGGCACCACCCGGTTCGCCCCCTCTCCCACGATCCGGCCGTTCTTCACGATGACGGCGCCAAAGGGACCGCCGCCCGTCTCGATGTTCTCGCGCGACAGGGCGATGGCCCGGCGCATGGCCTGTTCGGGCGTGACGGACCCGGGACTGGTTGTATCGGGCAAGGCTGCATCCTTTCGCATCGGGCGTTTCCGCCCCATTTCTTCCGCATGAAGCCCGCGCTTTCCATCCTCGACCAGTCCCCCGTGCTCGCCGGGCACACGCCCGCGGAGGCCATTCCCGATACGCTGGAGCTCGCCAGGCTGGCGGACCGGCTGGGCTATACCCGCTACTGGCTCTCGGAGCACCACAACAGCGAGGCCCTGGCGGGCTCGGCGCCGGAGATCCTGGTCTCGGCCATCGCCGCCACCACGCGGCGCATCCGGGTCGGGCCGGCGGGGATCATGCTGCCGCACTATAGCGCGCTGAAGGTGGCGGAGCAGTTCCGTGTCCTGTCGGCCATCGCGCCGGGGCGGATCGACCTGGGGCTGGGCCGCGCCCCGGGCTCGGACGGGCGCACCGCCTATGCGCTGAACCCGCTGAACGCCCGGCAGACGGAGGACCATTTCCCGCAGCAGCTCACCGACCTGCTGGGCTGGCTGGGGGACGGTCTGGCGGCGAACCATCCCTTCGCCAGCATCCAGGCGCAGCCGCAGGGGACGCCGCCGCCCGAGGTCTGGATGCTGGGCAGCAGCAACTATGGCGCCCAGGTCGCGGCCTATCTCGGCCTGCCCTACTGCTTCGCCTACTTCTTCTCGGACGGGCGCGGCGCCGCCGAGGCACTGGAGACCTATCACAGCGGCTTCCGGCCCGGCGTGCTGCCGGCGCCGCACGCGGCGATCTGCGTCTTCGCCGTGGCGGCGGAGACGGAGGAGGAGGCGCGGCGCCTGTTCCGCTCCCGCGAGTTGCAGCGCACGCTGCGGGAGCGCGCCGGCTTCGTTCCCCTGCCCCCGCCGGAGGAGGCCGAGGGCTTCGCCTATGACGAGGCCGAGCTGCGGCGCATCGAGCGGCTGCGGGAGCATTCGGCCGTCGGCACGGGGGAGCAGGTCTGGGGGAAGCTGTGCCGCATGGCGGCGGAGTTCCGCTGCGCCGAGGTGGCGGTCGTCACCGCCTGCCACGATCCCATGACGCGCCGCCGGTCCTACGAGCTCCTGGCGCGGGCGGCGGGGCTGCCGGAAGGCTGATGGCGCGGAAGCCCTGCCTTGGTGGGGCGGAGGCTAGCGGAAGGCGTCCGGGCGCACCCGGTGCAGGCGCCGGGGCCGCCTTGGGCGCAACACCAGGAAGGCGAAGGCCAGGGTCGGGACGGAGAGGATCGGCAGCAGGCCGAACCAGGTGCCGAATCGGCGCGGCAGCAGCAGGTAGGCCAGCACCACCACCCCGGCCACCAGGGCGTTCAGCAGCACGGAGCCCGCCCAGCACCAGCGTGCGAGACGGAGGCGCGCGGCCTGTTCCGCGTCCTCCGCCCTGCCCTGGGTGAAGGGCATGCCGTCGGAGCGGACCTCGTAGAGCCGCGCGGGATCGGGACGGAAGGAGGGTGGCGCCGTCAGCGCCGCATCACCACGAAGGCCGGACGACCGTAGCGGCGGGCTTGCCGCATCTTCCACCACAGCGTGACGAAGGCCACCAGCCCCGCCACCACAACCACGGGGATCAGCAGGCCCAGCACCACGAAGGCCAGGGCGGCCATGGTCAGGCCGATGGCGACCACCGCCACCAGGGCGGCGGCCCCACCCACGCGCAGCAACACGCGTTCGAGCATGCCGGGCGGCTTCGGGGTGCGGAAATCCCCCTCGGGCGTCATGTCGAGCAGGGGCGGACGACGCGATTCCTCGTTCATGGCATGGATGTCGCCCCGCGCCCCCCAAGGTTCAAGTCTCGAAACGTATCTGGCTGTCCCACGGCCCAACTGGTGCATCATGCGGTGCCGGACACCGATTCGTCGGGGTCCCAACGACAGCGCGGAAAGCACCATCCAGGGAAACCAACAAGAATGCCGTGGAACCAGTCCTACGATCCCTTCGGGTCGATCCTCCTGTCCGCCCTGGTGGCGGCCATCCCCGTCGCCACCATGCTGATCGCCCTGGCCTTCCTGAAGATCCAGGCCCACTGGGCGGCGATCTCGGCCCTGGTGGTGGCCTTCGTCGTCGCCGTCTTCGTCTTCGGCATGCCCGTGGGTATCGCCGGGCGCGCCACGTTGCTGGGGATCATGTCCGGCCTCTTCCCGATCGGCTGGATCGTGCTGAACATCATCTTCCTCTACCGGCTGACGGTGGCGAACGGCTCCTTCGAGATCCTTCAGCGCTCCATCGGCGGCATCACCGAGGACCGGCGGCTCCAACTGCTGCTGATCGCCTTTGCCTTCGGCGCCTTCTTCGAGGGCGCGGCCGGCTTCGGCACGCCGGTCGCCGTGACCGCGGCGCTGCTGATCGGCCTGGGCTTCTCGCCGCTCGCCGCCTCGGGCCTGTCGCTGATCGCCAACACCGCCCCCGTGGCCTTCGGCGCGCTGGGCACGCCGGTGATCGCGCTCGCCGGGGTCACCGGGCTCGATGTCTATACGCTCTCGGCGATGATCGGGCGGCAGCTGCCCTTCTTCTCGCTGCTGGTGCCCTTCTGGCTGATCTGGGCCTTCGCCGGCTGGCGCGGGATGCTGGAGGTCTGGCCCGCCATCCTGGTGACCGGCGTCTCCTTCGCCGTGCCGCAGTTCCTGGTCGCCAACTACCACGGCCCCTACCTGGTGGACGTGATCGCGGCACTGGTCTCGATGGGCTGCCTGATCGGCTTCATGCGCGTCTGGCGGCCGCGCCGGATCTGGAAGGACCCCTCGCTGCGCGGCCGGGACGATTCGGTGGCCGCCGGGGAAGGGCTGCGCGGCGCCGCGATGGCCCGCACCGGTCATGGGGCCGAGATGGTGGATGCGCCGCCCGTGGCCCGCATGTCGGGCGGCGGGGCGGCCGTGGCGGACCAGGGGGCGCTGCTGCGGGCCTGGATGCCCTGGCTGATCCTGACGGTCTTCGTCTTCCTCTGGGGGCTGGAAGGCACGCGGGGCCTGCTCAACGGCATCTGGTCGGCCAGCCTGCCGATCGAGGGGCTGCACCGCATGGTGGTCAAGGTGCCGCCGGTGGTGGCAGCGCCGGTGCCGGAGGGCGCCGTCTTCGCCTTCGGCGTGCTGTCCATGACCGGCACGGGAATCCTCGCGGCCGCGGTGCTGGGCGGACTGCTGATGGGCTTCTCGCCCCTCGCCCTGATCCGCGAATACGGGGCCACGATCTGGCGGGTCCGCTACTCGCTGATCACCATCGCCGCCATGCTGGGGCTGGGCTACCTCACCCGCTACTCGGGGCTGGACGCCACGATGGGCCTGGCCTTCGCCAATACGGGGATGCTCTATCCCCTTTTCGGCACGCTGCTGGGCTGGCTGGGCGTGGCGCTGACCGGCTCCGACACCGCCTCCAACGTGCTGTTCGGCGGGTTGCAGCGGATCACCGCGGAGCAGCTCGGGCTTTCGCCAGTGCTGATGGCCTCCGCCAACTCCTCGGGCGGCGTGATGGGCAAGATGATCGACGCGCAGAGCATCGTGGTCGCCTCCACCGCCACGAACTGGTTCGGGCATGAGGGCGACATCCTGCGCTACGTCTTCTTTCATTCCATCGCCCTGGCGGTGCTGGTCGGCCTGCTGGTGACGCTGCAGGCCTATGTGCCGCCCTTCACGGGGATGGTGCTGCATTAGGGCCGGACGGTTCCCGGCACCGGGGCGGTTCTCCCAAAGGGAGCCGCCCCGCCACGGGGCCATTTTCCTTTCTCTCCTTCATCCGCCGGTATCTTGCCGCCCATCCGTGCCGGACGCAGGCTTGCCGCCACGAGGGTGGGGAAACGGATCGCATGGCGGGTTTCGCGGAGGTCACGCCGGCCGGTGGCGAGCGGCCTTCCCTGCCTCCGGAAAGCGCGCCGGCTTCTCCGGCCCCGCCAGGCCTCCGCGAGATCTTCCTGGCCTTCGCCAAGATCGGCCTGACCAGCTTCGGCGGCGGCCTCAGCGGCTGGATGATGCGGGAGTTCGTGCAGAACCGCCGCTGGCTGGACGAGCGCGAATTCCTCAGCGGGCTGGCGCTGTCGCAGGCCTTTCCCGGCATCAACACGGTCAATCTCTCGATCTGGATCGGCTACCGCCTCCGGGGCGGCCGGGGCGCGCTGGCCGGGGCGGGCGGCATGGTGGTGCCGGCGATGCTGGTGGCCATCGCGGCCGCCGCGCTGTTCCGGCACCTGTCGCAGAACCCGGCCATCCACGCGATGATGCCCGGCGTGGCCGCGGCGGCGATCGGCCTCTCGCTCCAGACCGGGCTGCGCGCCGGGCGGAATGCCGCCCGCTCCCCGGTCCCGGCGCTGATCCTGGCCG
This sequence comes from Roseomonas sp. FDAARGOS_362, assembly GCF_002754815.1. Taxonomy (GTDB): domain Bacteria; phylum Pseudomonadota; class Alphaproteobacteria; order Acetobacterales; family Acetobacteraceae; genus Roseomonas; species Roseomonas mucosa. The sequence goes on from NZ_CP024588.1 coordinate 1,556,768, forward strand.
CGAGCTTCGCCGGGATCGCGCTGCTGCGCCTGCCGCTGCTCTACGTCGTGCTGGCCCTCGCCCCTGTCAGCATCGCCTGGGCCACGCACGGCCTGCGGCGCGGGAGCTGAACGAGGTGCCGGAGAACCCGCTCCTCCGCCTGCTGCTGGTCTTCGTGCCGCTTTCCTTCCTGTCGGTTGGCGGCGGCCAGAGCGTGGTGGCGGACATCCACCGCCAGTCGGTCGATGTCTATGGCTGGATGACGGATGCCCGCTTCCTGGACCTCTACGCCCTGTCGCGCCTGACGCCCGGTCCCGGCTCGCTCCTGGTCACGCTGGTGGGCTGGGAGGTCGCGGGCTGGGCGGGGGCGCTTGTCGCCTCCTTCGCGATCTTCGTGCCCTCCTCGCTGCTGGTCTATGCCCTGGCGATGGTCTGGGCGCGGAACCGCGGCGCCCGCTGGCAGATCGCGGTGGAGCGGGGCCTGGCGCCGGTGGCCGCCGGCATGGTGCTGGCCGCCTCCTATACCCTGCTCTCCGCCGCCGAAGGGGGCGTGCTGGCCTGGGCGGTGGCGGGTCTCTCGGCGCTGATGCTGGTGCTGACGCGGATGAGCCCGCTCTGGCTGCTGGCGGCGGGCGCGCTGGTCTTCCTGGTACTGCGGCCGTGAAGCGGCCGCCGGGCAACCCGGCTTCACCGGCGCGCGTTTCCTCGCCTCATGTCACCGGGAGACGGAACAAGATGCGCACCTTCCTGCTGGCTTCAGCCGCCGCGGCCTTTCTGGCCATCCCCGCCCCCTCGCCCGCCCTGGCCCAGGGCAGCCCCGCCATGCAGCGCATCGAACCGTCGCACCTGCTGGCGAACCGGCTTATTGATCGCGACGTCTATACCACTGACCGGGTCGAGGTCGGCGAAGTGGAGGATCTGGTGATCGACCCGTCCACCGGCCGCATCGTCACCGTGGTGATCGAAGTGGAGCGCGACCTGGGGCTGAACACGAAATACGTTGCCGTACCGCTGGACAGGCTGAGCATCGCCGCCGGGGAACGGCGCGTGACGCTGAACATGACCAAGGCGGAACTCTCCGGCCTGCCGGCCATCGACTACCACGACTGACGGCGGCTCCGGCGCGCCGGACGGCTCAGATGGAGTAGTCCGGCTGCAGCGTCTGGTCCATGGTCAGGCCGGGGAAGGTGGTGTTCCGCCCCACCGGCTTGGCCGGCGCCCCGGCCACGGTGGTGTAGGGCGCCACCGGATGCAGCACCACGGAGCCGGCACCGACCTTGGCGCCCTCCCCGATCTCGATGTTGCCGAGGATCTTGGCGCCGGCGCCGATCAGCACGCCGCGGCGCACCTTGGGATGACGGTCGCCATGGTGCTTGCCGGTGCCACCCAACGTCACGCCCTGCAACAGCGACACGTCATCCTCCACCACCGCCGTTTCCCCGATCACCACGCCCGTCCCGTGGTCGAGCAGGATGCCCTTGCCCATGCGCGCCGCCGGATGGATGTCCACGGCGAAGACCTCGGCGCTGCGGCTCTGCATGTAGAGCGCCAGGTGCTGCCGCCCGGCCAGCCAGAGCCAATGCGCCACGCGCTGCGCCTGGAGGGCGAGATAGCCCTTGAAGTGCAGGAAGGGCGTCAGCAGGTCCGGGCAGGCCGGGTCGCGGTCGCGCACCGCCAGCAGGTCGGTGGAAGCCGCAGCGACAATGGCGGCATCGGCGACAAAGGCCTCGCAGGCCAGTCCCGCCAGGGCGGTCGCATCCAGTTCGGCATCGGCGAGCTTGCGCGCGATCCGGTGCCCCAGGGCCTGCGGAAAGGAGGAATGGCGCAGCACCGCGACAGCCATGGGCTGCGCCAGGATCGGGTCGCTCGCCGCCGCGCCGCTCGCATCGCGGCAGAGGCGCGACCAGAGATCCAGGGCCGGCGCATCCGGCCCGGGGGCGATACGGGACGGGGGTTCGGTCCGCAGCACAACGCAGTTGGATCGCATGGCGGGGGTACTCGTGGCCATTGGAAGACTAACAGATGGAACGCGGGTGCAGCGGTGCCAGCCCCGGCACGGCGCAGGCGGCTCCGGAAACGGCTGCCCGCCCCGGACCGCCGGCGGAGGCGCCACCGGCCGCGGCGGCCCTATTCCATCACCGAGACATAGCGGTGCCGGGCGGTGTTCAGCCAGGAGGTCCGCCGTTCCACCATGCGGCCGCCCGCATCCAAGGTCCGGCGCTCCATGATCAGCACGGGCGCGCCGGCGGGCATCTCCAGCACGGCGGCGACCTCGGGCGAGGCCCCATCGGCGCTCAGTAGCTCCTCCGACCGCACCACCGTCACGCCGTAGCGCTTCTGGTAGACGACATAGAGCTCATCCATCGGCTCCCGCCCCGCAGGGACGGAAAAATCCGGGAAGACGGCGGCGGGCATGCTGGTCTCGTCCAGCATGAAGGGAACGCCGTCCTTGGCGCGCAGCCGCCGGACCCGGTGCAGCAGCGCATCGGCGGGCAGGTGCATGGCAGCGCGCTCCTCTTCCGTGGCGGGCGTGGTCACCAGGGACAGAGCGGTGGAGGTCGGCTCGACCTGCCGGCCCTGCAGGTCGCGGACCGGAAAGAAATGGAACCGCGCCCGCTCGCTGGTCTGACGGGCGACGAAGGTGCCCTTGCCCTGGCGCCGCTCGATCAGGTGGCGTCGCTCCAGCGCGTCCAGCGCCTTGCGGACCGTCCCATGCGAGACGCCGAGCTCCTGTGCCAGTTCGGGCTCCGAAGGAAGCGCATGGCCCGGCTGCCACTCACCGGCGGCGATTCGGGCGTTCAGGATCGACTCCACCTGCGCGTAGAGGGGCCGCGCGTCGGGACGGCCATCGGAAGAGGGCGGAAAGTCGCTCACTGCGTCTCCAACTCGAATCATCGCATCGGTTGCTCGGAGCCTATGTATGTAGCACGCTTCGTGCCGCAATGCGCCGCATGACCCGGGACGGGCTCAGGACAGCCCTCCCGGCGTCCGATTGGACACGCCCCTCGGCGCAAAAAAGTTTCGTAACGACACAGAAAAAATCATCACAGCATCTTGTATAAGACATTAGAGACTGTATGATCAGCGTCATCGGTAACCGGAAACGGGCCGAGTTTAGGGATAGGAAACACAGGGGACGGCGCTGGGTCCTGATGAGCGCGGACCGGGGGTGGACATGCGGCCTTGCCGTGTCCCCGGCCGGACGGTTCTCGGACTCAGCGTCGTCACCCATAATTCCACTCCCGCCGATTTCCGGCCCGGCTTGCATCTCCGGCCTATCTGCGGTTTCCGATGGCCTACCTGTTCGTTCGCGGTATGAACCCGCGCTTCCAGGCCGTGCCATCCCGTAGCTATCTGCTCTAGCCTGTCCGTCCCACAGCGACCGGGGACTCCAGATGCGTGCTCTCGTGCTTGCCTTGATCCTGCTGCTGCCCTGCCTCGCCAGCGCGCAGACTGCCTCGCCACCGCCGCCGCCGGACTCGCGGGACTGCGGCTGCGGCTCGCCCGACAAGCCGGGCGGGCCGCGCTGAACCGACCCGGCGGACGGCCCGGCGCAGGCACAGGGGGTCACACCGCCCCGGCGGGATGGCGCTACCCCCCCGGGACCTCTTCCGTGATCACGTCGAACTGCGCCAGCCAGGCAGTGCCGAAGGAGGTGGAGATCGCCACGTCCGTCGCATCCCTCCCCCGCGCCATCAGGATGCGCCCGATGCGCGGCTTGTTATGGCGGGCGTCGAAGGTGTGCCAGCGGCCGCTGAGATAGACCTCGAACCAGGCCGAGAAATCCATCGGGTCCGGCACCGGCGGCACGCCGATATCGCCCAGATAGCCGGTCACGTAGCGGGCGGGGATGTTCATGCAGCGGCACAGGGTCACCGCCAGATGCGTGAAGTCCCGGCAGACGCCCTGCCTTTCTTCATGCGCCTCCCAGGCCGTCTTGGTGGCGCGGGCGTACTGGTAGCCGAACTGGATGCGCTGGTGCGCGTAGTCCACGATCGCCTGCACGCGCTCCCACCCCGGCCGGGTCTGGCCGAAGAGCGACCAGGCGAGGTTGGAGAGCTTGTCCGTCTCGCAATAGCGGCTGCCGAGCAGGAAGACGAGGACCTCGTCCGGCAGCTCGTCCACCGGGTGCTGCACGGCATCCGGCACGACCGGATCATGCAGGCCGCTGTCCTGCACCAGGAAATCCGCCGAGATGGTCAGCCGTCCCGGTGGCGCGACGATGCGGGTGACGACGTTGTTGAACCCGTCCCGGTACATGCGCCAGGGCACGGCCTGCCCGCTGGTGGAATGGAACTGCACGGCGACCGGGGAACGCAGGTCCGGCTCGCGGTCCGGCACCACGTTGATCAGCAGCAGCATCGGGGTCGCGGAAGGGCATTCGAAGGCAAGGTTGTAGCCGGCACGGATCAGCATGGGCGTGTCGTCTCCCGCGGCGTGGCGGCCGCATCTCGATGGGTCCGTAACAAGACAGGCAATCCCCGGGCCAGGATCGCCCCGGCCCCCGCCGGGATGGCGAGAGCCGCGGGCGGCCGTGCCTTTGGAGGAGTCGCGCCGCCGCGAGCCGGTGCGATGACGCAGCAAGCGTCATCGTGACGGAATGGTTGCAGCCCCCTTTCGTCGCGGCACGCCCCCAGGGGTGGCGCGGACAGGTTTCCAGCGACCGCCGGGCCCGCGCCTCAGCCACGCAGGGCGCGCCAGAAACGGCGGGTGCCGTCCACCTGGTGCCGCCACCAGCCACCCTGCGCGAAGCCGGGCGGCGCATCTGGGTCCCCGGTGACGGGGAAATGATCGCGCCGCCAGTCCGCCGTGCCGAAGATCCAGTCCCAGACCGGAAAGAGCACAGCGAAGTTGCGCCCCGCCTCACCTGCCGCGAGCACCCCGTGGTGCAGCCGGTGGAAGCGTGGCGAGACCACCAGCCGCTCCCCGAGGGGCCCGAAGGACATCCGGATATTGGCGTGCGACATGGCCTCGGCGAGCCGCAGGATCAGCAAGGCCAGCGGGAACTGTTCCGGCGGAATGCCGATCAGAAGCGCGATGCCGCCGACCCAGGCCGCGCCGATCAGGTCGTCGATGACGTGGTTGCGGTCATCGGTCCAGAAGGTCATCTGCGTCTGCGCGTGATGGATCGCGTGCAGCGCCCACCACCAGGGTAGGGCATGCTGCAGCCGGTGGCGCCAGTACTCGCCGAAATCCAGCACCACGACATAGAGCAGGAAGGTCAGCACCGGCCATTCGCGCAGCGGCGGGAACAGCACCTCCAGCGAGGGCGAGACATAGCCCGCTTCCGCCAGCCAGCCGCTGATCCGGGATTCGACGCCCGTGAACAGGGCGAAGGCGATGAGAGGCAGGATGCCCAGCCGCGCCAGCAGCGTATAGACGACATCGGTGCGGATGGCGCGGCGGTCGTGGCGCGGCTCCACCGGCTGCCAGGCCTCCAGCGGCCGGCAGACGAGATAGACCACGGCCACCTGCAGCAGGCCCAGCAGCAGGAAGCCCGCCCAGCGATAGGCCTCCTCCTCCCACCCCATCAGCCCCGCCGCATAGAGGCCGGGCTGCAGGATCATGGCAAAGAACCAGCCGGTGGCGCCATCCAGCGCATCGGTCAGCGTATCGAGCATGGCGCGAGCGTAACGCCACCGTATCGGGAAGACCATGCGGGATGGCCCTCCCATCCGGTCAGAGAAGCGGGATCGCCCCCGTCAGGGCGCCGATCAGCAGCATCACCAGGGCGCTGGCCGAGGCCCAGCCCAGGGTGAAGCGCTGGTGCCGGCCGAATTCCACCCCGGCCAGGGACACCAGCAGGTAGGTGGAAGGCACCAGCGGGCTCAGCAGGTGCACCTGCTGCCCCACCAGCGAGGCGCGGCCGATGGCTTCCGCCGTGTGGCCGTAGATCCGCCCCGCTTCCGCCAGGATGGGCACCACGCCGAAGTAGAAGGCATCGTTGGAGATGAAGAAGGTGAAGGGCAGGCTCGCCACCGCCGTCACCAGCGGCAGGAACTGGCCGGCGCCTTCGGGGATCAGCGCCACCACGTTCTTGGCCATCGCCTCCACCATCCCGGTGCCGGACAGCACGCCGGTGAAGACGCCGGCCGCGAAGATCAGCGACACCACCGCCAGCACGTTCGGCGCATGGGAGGCGATGCGGGCCTTCTGCTGCTCCAGCGTCGGGTAGTTCACCAGCATGGCAATGGCGAAGGCCACCATGAAGAGCAGCGGCGCCGGCGCCAGCCCGGCGATCAGGCAGGCCATGAGCACCGCCGTCAGCGCCGCGTTGAAGGGCAGCAGCTTCGGCCGGCGGTGATCCTCGCCGCCATCCGTGTCCACGAAGCCGCCCAGCGGGGATTCGACGTGGTCCAGATCCCGCAGCGACAGGACGCCGACCCGCGCCCGCTCCCGCCGCCCCAGGAACCAGGCGGTGAAGACCACCCAGAGCGCGCAGGCGAGCAGCGAGGGCAGCAGCGGCACGAAGAGCGCATTCGGATCGACATGCAGCGCCGAGGCGGCGCGCGCCGTCGGCCCACCCCAGGGCGCCACATTGGTCACGCCCGCCGCCATGATGATCACGCAGGGGGCAATCAGCGGGTCCAGCTTCAGCCGCCGGTGCAGTGGCAGCATGGCGGAGCAGGTGATGATGTAGGTCGTGGAGCCGTCGCCATCGAGCGAGACCACCAGGGCCAGGATGGCGGTGCCCACCACGATGCGGACCGGGTCGCCCTTCACCGCCCTCAGCACCAGCCGCACCACCGGGTCGAACAGCCCGGCATCGATCATCACCCCGAAATACAGGATGGCGAAGAGCAGCAGCACGCCGGTCGGCGCCAAGGTGCGGATGCCGTCCAGCGACATCTTGCCGAGGTCGCCCCCGAAGCCCGCCAGGGCGCCGAAGGCCAGCGGCACCAGGATCAGCGCGATCAGGGCCGAGACCCGGCCGCTCATGACCAGCACCATGAAGACGACGATCATGGCATAGGCCAGCAAGGTAACGCTCAACATGCCGCGGCACCGCCCCCTCTTGTCTTTGGCGGCCCCTCATAGCGGCAGAAGAGAACATGTCCAGGGCATGAATTGGTCTTCATCGCCCGGTTGTTCGACAATCCCGCTCACGAAGCGGTTTTGTCAGTTTCGCGTCAGGAAAATGCCGGATCTTGCCGTGCCGCCCTCAGTTCTTTCCCGTGACTGGCAAGGTCTCGAAGCAGAACCCCTTTTCCTGGAGGCCGGCGATCAGCGGCTCCAGCACCCCGGCGAAAGGCTCCCGCCGCGACCGCACGCCCCAGTGCATCAGCATCACCTCGCCCTCGCGCACGGAACCCAGGGCGCGTGCCAGCAGCGCGGCGTTCGGGGTCCGGTCGCTGTCCAGCTCGTCGCCCAGGAAGCCGTTGGCGCTCCATCCCTGGTGCCGCAGCCCGCATTGCCGCGCGAGGGCCAGGGCATTGGGCGTGGTGCGCCCGCCGGGCGCGCGCCAGAGCGGCAGCACCACCGCCTCCGGCACCATCTGGCGCAGCCGCTCGACCGGGCGGCGCAGCTCTTCGCAGAGCGCGGGGCCGTCCAGCACCGTGCTGCCGCCATCCCGCTGGCGGGAGGCGTAGCGCACTTTCCCCGGGGCGGGGTCGCCGGTGAAGTACCAGTGCCGCCAGGTGTGGCTGGCGAAGACATGCCCCTCCGCCGCCCGGGCGCGCCAGAAGCCCGCCCATTCCGGGCCCAGGGTCCGGTCGCCGCGGAAGGTCGGCTCGTCCGCCACGAAGAGCGTGGCCCGCACCCCGCGGCGCCGCAGCACCGCCGCGATCTGCTCGGCCTCCCGCGACCAGCCCGTGTCGATGGTCAGATAGACCGTGCCGCGGCAGGCGGGAGGCTGCGCCGCCGGCTGGGCAAGGGCCGGAAACGCGGCCAGGAGGGCCAGGCAACCGGCCAGGAACGGGCGCGCCATGCCGCGCATCATGCCGGCCTCAGCGCGGCTGCGGCAGGGTGGCGCGGGCATCCTGCGCCAGGGCCGGATCGGCGGCGCGGTAGAGGATGCCGTGCGGCGAACGGCCGACGCGCACCGTCTGCATCTCCCCCGTGGCCGGATCGAGGATGCCAACCTTGGCCACCCAGCGCAGGGTGGCCCAGAGTCGGCCCTGCGGGTCGAAGGTGATGTCGTCCGGCCCGCCCGGCGTCTCGTAGACCCGCTTCACCGACAGGTCCTTCGGGTCCAGCGCGGTGATGCGGCTGTCCACGCGGCTGGTGACATAGATCACGCTGTTGTCGGGGGACGGAAAGATCTGGTGCGCGCCGCGCCCGACCGTGATGCGGCGTTCCACCGCATGGGTCCCGGGGTCCACCACCGAGATGAAGTCCTGCCCCATGGCGCCCACCAAGAGCTTGCCGTCATGCCAGTGGATGCCGGCGGGATCGCGCCCGACCTCCTGGGTCCAGGCAACCTCGCGGCGATCCAGGTCCACGGCGGCGATGCTGCGCTCCCCCTGCAGGGTGACATAGGCGAAGCGGCTGTCGGGGCTGTAGGCCAGGTGGCTGGGCATGTCGCCCACCCGCAGCCGCCCCTGCAGGCTCAGCGCCTGACCGTCCCAGCCATAGATGTCCACCTGGTCGCGGCGCAGGCTGGTCACCACCAGCCGCTTCCCGTCCGGCGTGAAGGCGAGGTGGTAGGGATTGCTGATCCGTTCCCGCCGCAGCACCGCCCCGGTCGCGGGGTCGAGGAAGAGCATCTCGTTGCCGCCGGAATCCCCGACCAGGATCTGGCTGCGGTCCGGCGTCAGGGTCAGGTGGTGGACCTCCCGCAACACCGGGATGCGGCGGATCTCCTCGTGGCTGCGCCCGTCCAGGAGCTGGATGTTCGCCTCGCCGGAATTCAGCACGAAGACGAGGTCCGCCGAGGAGGCCCGCGCCGCCTGCGGCAGCAGGGCGGACAGCAGGGCAAGCCCGGTCAGGCCGCCGGCCAGGCTCTTGAAGCGCATGGGACCTTGTCCTCCCCCGGGGGATTGCCGGTGCCGGGGAGGGATCTGCGCTCCCCCCTGGCCGATGCGCCGACACTAGCACAGGATGGCGCGGCGCGAGAGGTTGCGAGGCGGAGGACAGCCCCCGCCACGCGCCGCGATGGGCGGTCAGCCCGCCGGCTGATCCGGCGCCGGCTCGAAGCGCAGCGCCACGCCGTTCATGCAGAAGCGCATCCCGGTCGGCGGCGGGCCGTCCGGGAAGACATGGCCGAGATGGCCGTGGCAGCTCGCGCAATGCACCTCGGTCCGCACCATGCCATGGGCGCGGTCGGTCGTGGTGGCCACCGCGCCCTCGACGGGCCGGAAGAAGGAGGGCCAGCCCGTGCCGCTCTCGAACTTCGTCACGGAGTCGAAAAGCGGCGCGCCGCAGCCGGCGCAATGATAGGTGCCCGCCCGCTTCTCGCCGTTCAGGGGCGAGGAGCCGGGGCGTTCCGTGCCGTGCTCGCGCAGCACGCGATAGGCCTGGGGCAGGAGGCAGTGGCGCCACTCCTCCTCCGAACGGCGGGCCGCCTCCTGGTCCATCACCTGATCCTTTCCACTCATGCCGCGCGCTCCTTCAGCCGGTGGGCGAAGCTCTTGCGGAACTTCGCCACCTTCGGGGCGATCACCGCCCGGCAATAGCCCGACCAGGGGGTGCGGGCGAAATAGTCCTGGTGCTCCGCCTCGGCGGGCCAGAATTCCGGCGCGGGGGCGAGCTCCGTGACCAGTGGCGCCGGGTAGAGGCCGGCCTCGGCCACCTCCGCCATCACCTTCCGCGCCACGCGCTCCTGCTCGGGCGACGTGGCGAAGATGACGCTGCGGTACTGCGGCCCGACATCGGCACCCTGGCGATCCCTGGTTGTGGGATCGTGGATGGTGAAGAAGACGCGCAGGATATCGGCGTAGGAGATGACGGCGGGGTCGAAATCGACTTTCACGACCTCGGCATGGCCGGTCCGCTTGCCGCAGACCTGCTCGTAGGTCGGATGCGGGACCACGCCGCCGGCATAGCCGGAAACGACGGAGGCGACGCCCTCCAGGTTGCGGTAGACGGCGTCGAGGCACCAGAAACAGCCACCGCCGAGGATGGCCGTCTCAAGGGTTCGGGAGACGGGATCGGTCATGCCGCCCATGTGGGGTGAGCCCGGGCCTCTGCCAATGCCGTGCGGGAGCCGCCAGGGGGATGCCCCCCGGGATCAGCCAACGGGGATCAGCCAACGCGGATCAGCCAACGCGGATCAGCCAACGCGGATCAGCCGATCGGGGTCGGCCATCGGGCACCGCGGGCCTCAGTCGGGACGGCCTCCCGGCTCTCCGCCCTGCGGACTGGGAAGCTGTCCCGGGCGGCCGAAGTGGAAGCCCTGGCCGAAGCTCACGCCCAGTTCCCGCATCAACCCGGCCTCGGCCTCGGTCTCGATCCGCTCCGCCACCACCGAGGCACCCAGGGAGTGCGACAGTTCCACGATCGCCGTCACGAAGCTGCGGTCGCGCGCACTGCGCAGCGCGCCCTGGACATAGGCACCGTCCAGCTTCACGAAATCGACCTGCAAGGCGCGCAGGTAGCGGAAGGCGGCGGCCCCCGCGCCGAAGTCGTCGAGGCAGACCGCCACCCAGCGGTCGCGCAGGAACTGCACGCTGCGGATGGCCTCGTCCTCGTCGCCGATCTGCGCCGTCTCGGTAATCTCCACCAGCAGCCGCTCCGCCAGGTGCGGCCAGGCATCGAGCAGGCTTTCCAGCTTCCGCCGGAAGGCCGCGCTTTGCAGCGACAGGCCGGACAGGTTGACGGCGATGCGCGGCGCGGCCGGCCGCTGCGCCACCTGGGCGACGCTGTGCAGCACCGCCCAGTCCAGCTCCTCGGCCAGGCCGATGGCCTCGGCGAAGGTCACGAACTCCTGCGGACCCTTCAGCGGCAGGTCCTGGATGGGGCGGGGGCGGAGCAGGGCCTCGTAGTGGTGCACGCGGCCATCCTGCAGGCCGACGATGGGCTGGTAGGCCATGTGGAAGCGCCGCTCCGCCAGGGCACGCCGCATCGCCTCGCTGCGCAGGGTGGCGGAGGCGAGGAAGCCCTCCAGCCCCTGGTCGAAGCCCCAGTCGCTCAGCCCCTCCTGCCCCTCCTGCGCGAAGGCGCTCAGCGCGTGGCGCAGCGCGCGCGTGGCCTGGACCGCGTTGAGCCCGGGCGCCGTCAGCGGCATGTCGAGCGCGCGCAGCCGTGCCTCGCGGCCGCCCCGGGCCAGTGCGGCCTCCACCCTGGCCGCCAGCCTCGCGAGATCCGTCATGCCACCCTTCAGGCCGAACTCCGCCTGCTCCCCGGACAGTCCCTCATCGCCGGCGGCGCCGGCCCGGCCCCGGCCCGTCTCGTCGCGTTCCGGTCCGCCCTCCCTCGCGGGGGCGGGCATCCCGCCGCCGGACACGATCCCGTAGCGCCCCGGGGCGAGCCTCCCGGCCACGCCGTCGCCATCGTCGGCGGCCAGCATCGCCTCGCGGATCTGCTTCAGGATGTCGCTCCCGTTCTCGTCGAGTTCGAGAAAGCCCATGGAGGAGGCCGCCTCCCCTTCCCGCAGGCGCTGCTCCGCGGCCCGGGCCAAAGCATCCGGCCCCAGCTCGGTCTCCCCGGACAGGTCCGGCAGCCCTTCCGGCACGGCCGAGAGGCAGAGGCAGAACCGCAAACCCTGGCGGTGCGCGAAAGGCAGGCCGGAAAGCAGCATCGGCCGCCGGTCGCGGGTGCGCAGGCGGAACAGCATGGGGGGAACGCGCTTCTGCGCGCCCAGCAGCATGAGCGCGTCCTCCAGCCGCTCCCGCTCCTCGGGCGCCAGGAGGCGGCGGAGGGGGGCGCCGAGGAAGGTGTCCGGCGGCTGCCCGAAGCGCTGCTCGAAGCTGCCGGCGGCATAGGTGATGGTGCCGTCGGGGCGGATCTCCACCAGCAGTTCCGCCGCGGCGAGGGCGAAGGTCACGTAGCGCTCGTGGCGATCGGCCTGGTCATGCTCCACCTCCGGCACCGTCCCGGCTCCGGGCTGGCTGCCTGGAAAGGTCATGGGTTGCCTCCCGCCCGCCGGGCCCTTGCAGCCAGGAAGAAGTGGCGTGGAGGCACCGGCCGGGCCGTGCGGCCGCCCTCCGGAAGAAAGCGTCGCATGTCCCGGTGATCCTGACTTGTCTGCGCGGCGGTCTGTCTGCGGCAAGGGTCCATCCCGGACAGCAAAGCGCCAAACGGTTGAAAAACCCTGAGCCCGGCGGGCGAACGGGCAAAAAATCCGGCGCCCCCGCCGACCATGGCCTTTCCCGCGCCCGGGGTCTTCCCCAAAGCGGCGATCGGGCGGAGGCTGCCGGCAATGATCTTCCCACCGCCACACCCCGCCGCCCTGCCCGAGGGCGCGGCCGAGACCCTGGGCTTCGACCCCGCCCGACTCGCCGAGGCGACCGCCTGGGCGCGAGCGCAGGAAAGCCCCTTCCCCCGCGACCTGCCAGCCTATCTCGCCTCCGGCCATTTCGAGCCACCGCCGGGCAACGAGATCCTGGGCCCGGTCGAGCCGCGCGGCGCGCCGAATGGGCTGATCCTTCGCCATGGCCGCGTCGCCGCCCGCTGGGGCGACACGCGGCAGGCGGACCGGACCTTCAGCGTCGCCAAGTCCTGCCTTTCCATGCTGGCGGGCATCGCCGTGCTGGACGGGCTGATCGGCGACCTGGACGAGCCGGTCTCGGCCGGCGTCTCCGACCCTGCCTTCGCCGGCCCGCGCAACGGCGCCGCCACCTGGCGCATGCTGCTGACCCAGACCAGCGAGTGGGAAGGCACGCTGCACGGCAAGTCCGACGTGCTGGACCGTGGCCGCGACCTGCAGCGCGAGGGCAAGGCACCCAAGGGCTGGGAGCGGCCGCTGGAACCGCCCGGCTCCCACTGGGAATACAACGACGTCCGGGTGAACGCCCTGTCCCTGGCCCTGATGCTGCGCTTCGGCCGGCCGCTGCCGGAGGTCTGGGCGGAGCGGATCATGCACCCGGTCGGCGGCAGCGGGGACTGGTCCTGGGACGGTTACCGCACCGCCTCCGTCACCCTGCCCAATGGGCGCACGGCGCTTTCCGTCCCCGGCGGTACGCATTGGGGTGGCGGCCTCCGCACCCATGCGGAGGACCAGGCGCGACTGGGGCTGCTGATGCTGGCAGGCGGGATCTGGGAGGGCCGGCGCATCTTGCCGCCCGGCTGGGTGGCGGCCAGTGGCACCCCCTGCCCGCTGCACGAGGATTACGGCCTGCTGTGGTGGCTGAACCGCTCCGGCCGCTTCCCGGAGGCCGATCGGGAAAGCCTCTTCGCCCAGGGCGCGGGCGGCAACGTCATCTGGGTCGAGCCGGCGACGCGCATCGTCGCGGTGTTCCGCTGGCTCGACCCCGCCGCCCTGCCCGGGATCATCGCGCGCATCAGCCGCGCCCGCACCATCTGAACGGGACTGCCATGGACGCCCCCATCACCCGCCCCGCCGAAGCGGAAATCGCCGCCCTGCATGCGTCGCTGCCAACGCTGGACACGCATGTGGACATCCCCTGGCCGGACATGCCCGACCCGCATGGCGAGACGCCGCGGCAGGTGGACTTCCCCAAGATGCGGGCCGGCGGGCTGAAGGGCGTGGTCTTCATCGCCTATACGCCACAGGGCCCGCGCACACCGGAAGGCCATGCCGCCGCCGGGGAGCGTGCCGAGGCCATGCTGCGCGCCATCCGCGCCACGGCGGATGCGGAGCACCGCCTCGTCACCACGCCGGACGAGCTGGCGGAAGCGCAGGCCGAGGGCGCCTTCGCCGTGCTGCTGGGCGTGGAGAACGGCAATGCCATGGGGCACGACCTGTCGCGGCTGAAGCTGTGGCGCGATCTCGGCGCCTGCTACGTCACCGTCACGCATGACGGGCACAACGACCTTTCCGATGCCGCCCGGCCCCGGCCCGACCTTGGGGACGGCCCCGCCTTGCATGGCGGGCTGAGCGAGCTGGGCCGGCAGGCGGTGCGGGAGATGAACCGGCTCGGGCTGATGGTGGACATGTCGCACATCGCCCGCAGCAGCTTCTTTCAGGCGGCGGAAATCTCGAAGGCGCCGGTGCTTGCCACCCATACCTGCTGCGCCGCCCTGCGTGCGCACCCGCGCAACCTGGACGACGAGCAGCTCGACATGCTGAAGCAGGTCGGCGGCCTCGCGCAGATCACCGCCGTCCCGGCCTTCCTGCGGGCGCCGGATGCGGATGGCCGGTTCCGCGCCTCCGTGGCCGACATGGCGGACCATGTGGACCATGCGGTGCGCCGCATCGGCATCGGGCATGTCGGGCTGTCCAGCGACTTCGACGGCGGTGGCGGGGTGGAGGGCTGGCGCCATGCCGGCGAGACCCTGGGCCTGACCGCCGAACTGGCGCGCCGCGGCTATGATCGGATGGCGCTGGAACTGCTCTGGTCCGGCAATTTCCTGCGGGTCTGGCGCGCCGCGCTGGCGGTTGCGGAGGCCTAGCGGAAGCCTCCTGGCAGGGATGCCGGGCGCCGGACTCGCGCAAGCAAATGCGACAACGCGGGACCGGCGTTTCGCGCAATTGTGGATTGTTGGAAACTCATAGGTTCATGAACCCTGGGTAGCGGTTTTTTCTTCGTCATCGCTTCACCGGATGTTAATCTTTTCCGCACCGCACCCATTCCCCTTCGGGATATGGCGGAGAGGAGCCCGGCGTTCCCGACATGGAAAATCCGCGTCATCTTACGTTGGTCGATCTCGCGGAGCGGGTCGATCAACTGGCCGCCGAAGCCTTCGAGGCGGACCATTCGGCCGCCACCCTGATCCTGAGCCGCATGGCCAGCCTGCTGCGCGCGCTCGACACGGCAGCGCCTTCCGTGACGATGGCTTCGCTGCATCCCGCGATCCTGGCCCCGGAAAGCGAGCCGGCCCTTATGGCGGGCTGAGGAAGAACGCGCCAAGAGCCGAAGCAGGAGGCCCGCATCTTCATGTTGCGGGCCAGTTGCCGTTTCCGGCACCGGGGCAACGTGTTTTCGAGGATATTCAGGAAGACTGGTTGGTAGCGGCGGACGGATTTGAACCGCCGACCAAGGGATTATGATTCCCCTGCT
Organism: Roseomonas sp. FDAARGOS_362; assembly: GCF_002754815.1. Classification (GTDB taxonomy): domain Bacteria; phylum Pseudomonadota; class Alphaproteobacteria; order Acetobacterales; family Acetobacteraceae; genus Roseomonas; species Roseomonas mucosa. Next base: position 1,571,806 of record NZ_CP024588.1, read on the forward strand.
CTACCGCTGAGCTACGCCGCCAACCGGTGGGCCGCGAATTAGGCCGCCGCGCCGTTCCTGTCAACGGCTGCCCGGCGGATGAATCCACCGCCGAGCACGCGCTCCCCATCATAGAGCACCAGCGCCTGCCCCGGCGCCGCAATCACCGGCAGGTCCGGCGTGACGGCAAGGAAGCCGCGCGCCGTGTCCCAGCGCGCCCGCACAGGCTGCGGCACCTCACGGGCGCGGAACTTCGCCTGCGCGACGAACTCGCCGTCGGGCGGGGGGACCAGCCAATTCACCTCGCCCGCCTCCACCACCGTCTGTGGAATCGCGGCCCGGGGCCCCACCACGACGCGCCGCCGGGTGGCATCCAGGGCCGCCACGTACATCGGCTCCTCGCCGTCACGCGCGGCCGTGCCGAGACCCCGCCCCTGCCCCACGGTGAAGCGCCCCAGCCCCTCGTGGCGGCCCAGCACGCGGCCGTCGAGATGCACGATCTCGCCGGGCTGCGCCGCCTCGGGGCGCAGCTTCGCGACCGTCTCGTGGTAGCGGCCGGCGGGCACGAAGCAGATGTCCTGGCTGTCGGGCTTCTCCGCCACGGCGAGGCCCAGCCGCGCCGCCTCGGCCCGCACGGCGGCCTTGTCGGGCATGGCGCCCAGCGGGAAGCGCGTGAAGGCCAGCTGCTCGCGCGTGGTGGCGAAGAGGAAATAGGACTGGTCCCGCGCCGGATCGACGGCGCGGTGCAGCTCCGCCCCGGATGACCCCTCGATGCGCTGCGCGTAATGTCCGGTCGCCAGGGCCTCGCAGCCCAGGTCCCGGGCGAGGCCGAACAGATCCTGGAACTTCACCGTCTGGTTGCAGCGGACGCAGGGGATGGGGGTTTCACCCCGCGCATAGCTGTTCGCGAAGTCCGCGATCACCGCGTCGCGGAAACGGCTTTCCCGGTCCAGCACGTAATGCGGGATGCCGAGCCGGTCGGCCACGTCCCGGGCGTCGTGGATGTCCTGCCCGGCGCAGCAGGCTCCTTTGCGGGATACGGCGGCCCCGTGGTCGTAGAGCTGCAGCGTGGCGCCGACGACCTCATGCCCGGCTTCCTGCAACAGCCCGGCCACGACGCTGCTGTCCACCCCGCCGGACATGGCGACCAGGATACGCATCAGCCGATCTCCGACAGCGCGCCCTCGGCGGCGATGCCTCCGGTGGCGGGCGCGGCGCGCAGGCCCATGGCCCAGAAATCCGCCTCCAGCCGGGAGGCCTCAGCGAAGGTCCGGGTCAGCAGCGGCAGGCGCGCCTCACCGCCATGGCTGGCGCCCAGCGCGTCCAGCCGCGCGGCCGCGGAACGCGCCAGGGCCTGGTACTCCTCGCCCGCATACATGGCGATCCAGCTCTCATACGGATTGCCGCCGCGGCGCCGGGCAGGGTGCGCCTCGATGCGCAGCGCGATCTCGCCATAGCCCACGGTGCAAGGGGCGAGCGCCACCTCCAGATCCAGGATGTCGCCCGCGAAGCCCCGGTCCAGCACCCAGCGCGTATAGGCGACCGTCTCGGCCGCCTCGGGCCGGGCCAGGATGTCGTCCTCGGACAGATCCCAGCCGGCGCAGTATTCCAGGTGCAGCTGGGTCTCGCCGAGGATGGCGTCCACCGCCGCGCTCTTCTCGCGCATCGCGGCGAGGCTTTCCGCCTTCACCACGGCCAGGGCCTGGGCGCGGGCGAACTGCACCAGGAAGAGATAGTCCTGCACCAGGTAGTGCCGGAAGGCCGGGAGCGGCAGCGTGCCCTCGGCCAGCCCCCGCACGAAGGGATGCCAGCAATAGGCCTCCCATTCCGGCGCCGCCCCCTGGCGCAGGCGCCGGAACAGGCCGCCCGGCGCGCCGTAGGGTTCGATCTGCTGCTGCAGCATCCCGCGACATCCTCCGCCCGCGATGGCGCGCCTACTTGCCCGCCGCCGGCAGCTTCACCACCAGCCCGTCCAGCGCCTCGGACATCACGATCTGGCAGCCGAGCCGGGAGGTTTCCTGCAGGTCGAAGGCGAGGTCGAGCATGTCCTCCTCGTCCTCGGTCGGCTCGGCCAGCCTGGGGAACCAGGCACCGTCCACGATCACGTGGCAGGTCGCGCAGGCGAGGCTGCCCTCGCAGGCGCCCTCGATATCCACGCCATGGCGATGGGCGATCTCCAGCACGCTGAGGCCCAGCGGCGCATCCACCTCGCGCCGCGTGCCGTCACGCTCGATAAACGTCATCTTCGGCATACGGGCCGCTCCTACTCCACCGTCTCGGGGGACATGACGGATGTCCAGGCGCGCGCGAGGGCCGCGGCCGCCAGGTCCACCTCGGCGGGCGAGGTAAAGCGCCCGATCCCCACGCGCAAGCTCGCTCTTGCGGATCCCTCGTCCAGCCCGATGGCCCGCAGCACGTAGGATGGCTCCACCGAGGCCGAGGAACAGGCCGAGCCGGTGGAGACGCAGACCTCCGGCATCGCCGCCATCAGCCGCTGCGCGTCCACGCCGCCGGGAAAGGTGAGGTTCAGGTTGCCGGCCACCCGGTGGCCGCGGCTGCCGTTCACCACCACCCCCGGCACGCGCGCGTTCAGCACCGCCAGGAAACGGTCGCGCAACCCGGCCGCCCGCGCCGCATCCTCCGCGCCCTCCAGCCGCGCCAGGCGCGCCGCCTCGCCCAGCCCGACCACCAGCGGCGCGGCCAGGGTGCCGGAGCGGAAGCCGCGCTCCTGCCCGCCGCCGGACAGGAGTGGCGTCAGCCGAACGCGGGGACGGCGGCGGACATAGAGCGCGCCGATCCCCTTGGGGCCGTAGATCTTGTGGCCGGAAAGCGAGAGCAGGTCGGCCCCGATCGCGTCCACGTCCAGCGGGACGCGCCCGGCAGCCTGGGCCGCGTCGGTGTGGAACAGCGCGCCCGCCCCCTTGGTGATGGCGACCAGCGCGGGCAGGTCCTGCACCACGCCGATCTCGTTGTTCACCGCCATGACGCTGACCAGCAGGGTGCCTTCGTCCACCGCCGCGCGCAGCACCTCCGGCTCCAGCAGTCCGTCCGGCCCGACCGGCAGGACCACCGGCTCGAAACCCTCCGCCGCGAGGTCGCGCACGCTCTCCAGGACGCATTTGTGCTCGATGGCCGTGGTGACGATGCGCCGCCGCCCGCTGCCCTGGGAGGCGGCGAAGCGCGCCGCGCCCTTGATGGCGAGGTTGTTGCTCTCCGTGGCGCCGGAGGTCAGCACGATTTCCCGCGCCTCGGCGCCGACCAGTGCCCCGACCTCCGCCCGCGCCTGCTCCACCGCCGCCTCGGCGGCCCGGCCCATGGCGTGTTCCACGCTGGCAGGGTTGGCGAAGTTTTCCTCCCACCAGGGGCGCATGGCCGCCAGCACCCGCGGATCGACCGGGGTGGTGGCGTGGTTGTCGAGATAGATCGGGCGGTTCGCGGCCGGAGCAATCATGCCGCGAAGATGGGGCGCTCCGCGGCGCGCTGCGAGAGGCGATCCCGCATGGCGGCATAGGCGGCGAGAAAACGCTCCGCCGCATCCTCCTGCGCGTTCCAGGGCAGGGAGACGCGGATGGCGCAGCCTGCCGCCTCGCCCAGCCCCATCGCCTCCAGCACATGGCTGCGCGCCACCTTGCCGGAGGAGCAGGCCGAGCCCGCCGAGACCCGGACCCCGGCCAGGTCCAGCGCGATGACCTGGGTCTCCGCCGGCAGGCCGGGCAGCAGCAGGCTCGCCGTGTTGGGCAGGCGCGGCGCCCCGGCGCCGGGGATGCGGGCGCCGCTGCCCGCCTCGATGGCCTGGCGGATCGGCAGGAGGCGCTCTGCCGCGTGGGGATCGGCGGCCTCCGCGACCGCGCCCAGGCCGGCAATGGCCGGCAGGGGCTCGGTGCCGCCCCGGCGCCCCCGCTCCTGCCCGCCGCCCGGCAGATGCGCCGGCAGGTCGAGGCCCGGGCGCAGCAGCAGCGCCCCCGCCCCCTTCGGCCCGCCGAGCTTATGGCCGGAGAGGGCGAGGCTGTCGGCGCCCAGCCCTTCCAGCGAGACCGGCATCCGCCCCGCCGCCTGCACTGCGTCAACGTGCAGCAGCGCGTCGTGGCGCCGGCAGAGGGCCAGCGCCCCGGCGACGGGGTGGATCACGCCGGTCTCGTTGTTGGCTAGCATCAGGCAGACCAGGGCCGGGGGGCCGGAAGACAGGCTGCGCTCCAGCGCCGCGAGGTCCAGCACCCCCTCCCCGTCCACCGGCAGCCGTTCCGCCTCCGGCGCGGCGGTCAGTACCGCCGGGTGCTCGGTGGCGCCGGCCAGGAGGCGGCGGCCCCGGCCCAGGCCGCGAATCGCCATGACATCCGCCTCGGTCCCGCCGGAGGTGAAGACCACGTCCCGCGCCCTGGCGCCGAAGCGGGCCGCCACCTGGGTGCGCGCCTTTTCCAGCAGGCGCCGGGCGGCCCGGCCCTCGGCATGGACGGAGGAAGGGTTGCCGGTCAGGTCCAGCGCCTCCAGCACCGCAAGCCGGGCCTCGGGGCGCAGCGGCTCGGTGGCATTGGCGTCAAGGTAGAGGGCGGGCGGGGTCATGCCTCCGCCTCCCCGCGACCCGGTCCCTGACCACGAGCGATCCCCGGGACCATGCCGGGCAGGAGCGGCGGCAGGGCGCGCCCGCGCACCTGGCCCCGGACCACATCCGCCAGCGACACGCCCAGCAGGAAGAGCCGGATCTGCTCGCCCAACTCGTCCCAGAGGTCGTGAGTCGCGCATTTGCGGCCGGCAAGGCAGCCGGAATCCTCCCCCGTGCAACGGGTGGCGCTGAGCGGCTCGTCCACCGCCTCGATAATCTCGGCCACGGAAATGGTCCCATCCGGGCGGGCCAGCCGGTAGCCGCCGCCCGGCCCGCGTGCCGATTCCACCAGCCCCGCGCGCCGCAGCCGCCCGAACAACTGCTCCAGATAGGCGAGCGACAGATTCTGCGCCGCGGCGATCTCGCCCAGGCTGACCGGAGGCTCCGGACTGCAGCTCGCACCGCGCGCGCGGTCCGCCATCTCCACCATCGCCATCACCGCATAGCGGCCGCGCGTCGACAGGCGCATGTCGTTCGGTCACCTCCGCGATGCCGTCGGTGTTTCCGCAAGGCCGGAAACAAAAAGGGAAAATTCCCGGTTGGAGCCTGAGACATGGGCCCCATGCCATGATTTCGTTAGGGTTTAGAGGAACCGCTCCCTATATTGGCCTCGCACCGGGGATCGTAAGCCCGCCCCGGCAGACATCAGATGATCGGAACCCTGCCGGTAAGGAAGGTGTCTCGCGGTATGCCACCTGCGTCCGCGGCACGCCCCTGTCGGCATCGCTCCATGAAACCAGGGAGAATGGAGTGGCCAGTGCGTCGTTTCCTCCGTTCCCCTTTCAGGGCTGTTGGCTCGGAATGCGTGACTGCGCATTCCCAAAGGAAGTGGACACCAGGGGACAATGCCTGAAGTGATGTTCGCCGGCCCCGATGGCCGGCTGGAGGGTCGCTACCACCATTCCAAGCGCCCGAATTCCCCCGTTGCCCTGATCCTCCATCCCCATCCGCTGCATGGCGGGACCATGAACAACCGTGTCGTGCACGGGCTTTATGGCCGTTTCCAGGCGATGGGCTTCTCGACCCTCCGCTTCAACTTCCGGGGCGTGGGGAAGAGCCAGGGCCGCTATGACGGCGGCATCGGGGAGATCTCGGACGCGGCGGCGGCGCTCGACTTTCTGCAGGCGGTGAATCCCTCTGCGCCCATGCTCTGGGTGGCCGGGTACTCCTTTGGTGCCTATGTCGGCATGCAGCTGCTGATGCGGCGGCCCGAGATGGGCGGCTTCGTCTCCATCTCCGCCCCGGCCAGCCACTATGATTTCGGCTTCCTGGCCCCCTGCCCCTGCTCGGGCCTGATCCTGCACGGCGCGCAGGACGAGCTGGTGCCGGAAAGCAGCGTGCGGAAGCTGGTGGACAAGCTGAACACGCAGAAGGGCGTGAAGATCGACTATCGCGTCATGGAAGGCGCAGGCCATGTCTTCACGCCCGACCAGACGGAGAAGGTCTGCGACGCCACCGAGGACCATGTGATGTCGGTGCTGAACCGTGCCCGCATGTCCATGGCGGCGGACTGAGACCTCCGGCCCGGACAAGGTCTTCCGTGTCTTCGCAGAACCGCCGGTTCCCTCGCTGGGAACCGGCGGTTCGCTGTTCCGGGGGTGGCGGAGGCCCGCCGTTTCCACGGTCCGGGTCGTGCCGGGCATGAAAAAAGGGCGCCCTGGACGGGGCGCCCTTCTTGTCGTTCCAGTCCGTTTCCGCTCCGGCCCCGCCCGCGGGCAGGCTGGCAGCAGCGGTCCGGTTCAGGCCGCCAGCGCCAGGGGCGCGTTCGGGCGGCGGAATTCCAGGATCAGCAGCCCGCCCACCAGCATCAGACAGGCGGTCATGGCGGCCAGCGCGACCGGGAGGGCCAGGAGCTGGCTGGCGCCGGCGCTGCCGAGCAGCGTGCCGACCACGGCCAGGATGGTGGCGATGCCGAGGAAGACGAGGGAGATGGCGAAGGACTTCATGATGCTGGGGTCTCCCAGGCCTGAGTGATCCGGCCGTTTCCGGCCTCTGAGGCGGAATCTGGGAGCCGCTCGCGGCACGGTGAGGACCCTTTTGTGGCATGAATCGGGCAAATGGACCGGCCGGTTCATGGCTGCCCCTCGATGGCCGCAGGGCCCGGCTTGCATGTTTCTTGCTGTCGGCTGGCGACCATGACCGTCACGAGATTCCATCCCGCCATGCGCCGCCTGCTTCTGCTCGCCGCCCTTCTCGCCCCGGCCTCCGTCACCCTTTCCGCCGCCTGGGCGCAGTCCGGCCCTGCCCCGCTGCGCAGCGCCGTGGACGGCACCTTCGCACCCCATGCCTTCCCGAAGCTGGATGGCGGCGTGCAGGGCTTCAACGTCGATCTCTTCACCGAGGTCGCGAAGCGGCTGGGCCGGCCGATCACCATCGACAGCGCCTCCTTCTCCGGGCTGGTGCCGGCGCTGAACGCCGGGCGCTACGACTTCCTCGCCGCGCCGGTGACCGTGACAAAGGAGCGGGCGGAGAACCTGCTCTTCACCGAGGGCTATCTCTACACCGAGTTCCAGTTCGGTATCCGCAAGGGCAATGCCCCGATCACTTCGCTCGACGACCTGAAGGGCAAGGCAATCGCGGTGAACAAGGGCAGCGCCTATGACGCCTGGGCGCAGGCGAACGCGCCGAAGCTGGGCTTCACCTACCAGACCTATGACACCAACCCGGATGCCGTGCAGGCGGTGGTGGCCGGACGTGCCTATGCCGTTCTCGCGGGCAATACGGTGGTGAAGTACGCGGCATCCCGGCAGCCGCAGCTCGTGCCGGACTTCGTCATCAAGGAGACCCGCGCCCACTGGGCCGCGCCCTTCCGCAAGGACGAGGTGGCGCTGCGCAACCAGGTCGAGGACGTGCTGGAATGCATGAAGCGCGACGGCAGCCTGGCGAAGCTCAGCGAGAAGTGGTTCGGAGCGAGGCCGGCCGCCGACGATGCGGAGAACACCCCCTTCCCCGGCTATGGCGTGCCCGGCCTGCCCGGCTACGACCCGGCACCGCATGAGCCGCGCTGCGGCTGAAGACAGGTCCCCTTCCCCGTGGACTCGGGCTTCGTCTTCTCCTTCCTCAACGCCCGCGTCGCCGCCGAGTACTGGCCCCGCATCGCCGAGGGCTTCGCGCTGACCCTCGCGCTCGCCGCGCTGATCGTCGTCGCGGGGCTCCTGGCGGGGCTCGTGCTGGCGGCGGTCCGGGCGCTGGGCATCCGGCCGCTGAACTGGCTGATCGTCTTCCTCGTGGACCTGTTCCGTGCCCTGCCGCCGCTGGTGATCCTCGTGCTGCTCTACTTCGGCCTGCCCTCGGCGGGAATGTCACTCTCCGGCTTCTGGGCCACCTGGCTGGCGCTGACGCTGGTGCTCGCCGCCTTCGCCGAGGAGATCTACTGGGCTGGCATCACCGCCGTGCCGCGCGGGCAATGGGATGCGGCGCGGGCGCTGGGCTTCCGCTTCCTGCCCGTGCTGTTCCTGGTGGTGCTGCCGCAGGCGGTGCGGATGGTGATCCCGCCGCTGACCAACCGCACCATCGCCATCACCAAGGGCACGGCGCTGGCCTCGGTGGTGGGGGTGTCGGAGATCCTCGGCGCGGCGCAGTCCTCGATGGCCTTCTCGGCCAACCCGACGCCGCTGACCCTGGGCGCGCTCGCCTATGCGATCCTGTTCCTGCCGGTGGTCGGGCTGGGGCGCTGGATCGAGCGGCGCTTCACGCTCGGCCGGGCGCGGGGCGCCTGAGATGAGGAACTCCTGAGATGGAGGAATTCACCGCCGCCTTCCTGAACACCGAGATCATCGGGCAGGCGCTGCCGATCCTCTGGTCCGGGCTGAAGCAGACGCTGCTGCTTTCGCTGATGACGGTGCCGCTCGGCATGCTGGGCGGGCTGATCCTGGCCTTCGCCTCGCGCGCCGGCACGCGCTGGATCGCCTGGCCCGCCGTGGCGCTCACGGATCTCTTCCGCGCCGTGCCGCCGCTGGTGCTGCTGGTCTTCCTCTATGCGGGCCTGCCCTTCCTCGGGCTGGACATCGGCGCCTGGGGCGCGGTGGCCGTGGGCTTCTTCCTGAACACCGGTGCCTATTACGGGGAGATCCTGCGCGCCGGGCTGGACAGCGTGCCGCGCGGCCAGACGGAGGCGGCGCGGGCGCTGGGGCTGCGCTCCTGGCAGGCCATGCTGCTGGTGATCCTGCCGCAGGCCCTGCGCAACGTGCTGCCGGACCTGGTGAGCAACACGCTGGAGGTGGTGAAGCTCACCTCCCTCGCCTCGGTGGTGGCGCTGCCGGAACTGCTCTTCCAGGCGCGGCAGGCGCAGAGCGTGACCTACAACGCCTCACCCATCGTGGCGGCGGCCCTCGCCTATTTCCTGCTGCTCTGGCCCGTGGTGCGGCTGCTGTCGCGGCTGGAGAACCGTGCCGTGGCCGGCGGACGGTGAGAGGCGAGCAGCGGCCCCGTCAGGGACGCTGCGCCGCCATCTGCGCCAGATAGGCGATGAGGCTTTCCATGTCCCGCTCGGGAAGCTGTTCCTCGGTGAAGCCCGGCATCTTCTGGTCCGGCCAGTGGCGCAGGCTGGCCGGGTCGCGCAGGTAGCGGCGCAGGGAGGCGGGCTGGAAATACTCCACCGGGTTCATCGGGTGGTTGAGGTCCGGCCCCAGCATGGCCGTGCCACCGCCGTTGATCCGGTGGCAGGGCAGGCACTGGGTGACGAAGACCGTGAGGCCACGCCGGGCCGGGTGGCTGCCGGGCAGGGCCGGGTCCGGCTCCATCATCGGCCAGCGGGCCGTCGGCGAGGCGACATAGCGCAGGGTGGAAAGACGGTAGGTCCAGTACTTGGTCGGGATGCCGCCAGCCTCCGGCCTTTCCCACACGATGTAGAAGGGCCCCGTCCCCGCGGGTTTGCCGGGCATGGCGGGCCACGGGGCATCGGCCGGCTCGACGGCGATCCAGGCCCGGCTGCCCTCCTTGCCTCCGGTGCCGAGAACGGCACGCAGCGGGATCTGCGCCGCATAGCCATCCAGGGCGACGGTTTCCAGCGCGCTGTCCTCGGGCGGCGCCAGGCGAGACAGGAGGGAGGCGAGCGGCACCGCCCTGTAGCGCCGAGGCTGACGATAGGCGGGGTCCGCCGCGATCTCGATCTCCGCCGCTTCGGGATGTTGCAGGAGTTCGCTGCTGTCGAAGCTCAGGCTCTCCACGCCGCTTTCGAGGCGCAGCGTGGCCGCGGCGGCGGGAAGCGACAGGGTCAGGCAAGCGGCCAGGATTGCCAGAATGGATGGCATACAGAAGCTCTCGTCCAGGTTGTTTCCAGCAAGGAACAATAAGCCTGAACGTGTGACAACCGATTCGTTCCTATCCCGGAAGGCCCTGGAAGCCCTCCCTTCCACCCACCGCCTCGTCCACCTTGCCACGCCGTTCCTGTCCGGTCGGACAGAGATCGAGCAGCACGCAGCGATGACAGGCCGGCTGGCGGAAGAAGCAGCACCGCTGGCCATGCAGCATCAGCACCTCGTGGTCGTCATAGACCTGCTGCGCGTCCCATTCGGGCGGCAGCATGGCCTCCAGCACGCGGTGCGCCGGGCCGACGGCCAGCTTCGGCGGAATCAGCCCCAACCGGATGGCGACGCGGTGGTGGTGGCTGTCCACCGGCAGGGCACGGCGGCGCAGCGAGGAGAAGGACAGGACGGCCGCGCTGGTCTTCGGCCCGATGCCGGGCAGGGATTCGAGCCAGTCACGCGCCTCCGCCACTTCCATATCGGCGAGATGGCCCAGTTCCAGCCCTCCCCGCCGCTCGGTCAGGGCGCGCAGCGTGCGCTGCAGGGCCGGCGCCTTCGCCTCCGGCCATGTGCAGGGGGCAATGGCTGCCTCGACCTCGGCCACCGGCGCGTCCCGCACGCTTTCCCAGTCAGGGAAGCGCTCCCGCAACTGGCGGAAGGCCCGGGCGCTGTCGGCATTCTTCGTACGGTGCGAAAGCAGTGAGGAAACGAGTTCGTCCAGCGGGTCCAACGCGTGAAAATAGGCGATGGGACAGTGATAGGCCTCGCAGAGGCGGGCATGGACCTGCCGCAGCAAGGCACGCGGGTCATCGGTGGAAGTCCTGCGGTCCTGCGGCATCTGGCCCATGGTGCGTCGTTCTCCGGGAAGCAGGAGAACGCGCCCGCGTCCGGCCGGTTCGGTAGCGTGACAGCCTCCGGATGGCGTGATATTTTCCAAAAGTTAATCCATATGAATGATGAACGACCTTTCAAAGGATCGTTCTTCCGGAGGAATGCCTTCATGACCGCCCGCCGCACCCGAAGGGCCACGCTGCTGGCCGCCTGCGGAACCCTGCTGGGCCTCGCCTGGGCCGGTGCCCAGCCGGTCCAGGCCCAGGACAAGGCCGCGGCGAACTATCCCGACCGCCCGATCCGCGTGATCGTGCCCTTCGGGGCCGGCGGCACCACCGACCTCGTGGCGCGGCTGGTCGGGCAGACCATGAGCAAGCGGCTGGGCCAGCCGGTGGTGGTGGAGAACCGCGCCGGGGCCGGCGGCAACATCGGCAGCGATGTCTGCGCCAAATCCACGCCGGATGGCTATACGCTCTGCGTCGGCACGATCAGCAGCCATGCGATCAATGCCAGCATCTATCCGAAGATGCCGTTCGACAGCCAGAAGGACTTCGCGCCGGTGGCGCTGCTGGCGACGCAGCCGAACATCCTCGTCGTGGCCAACAACGTGCCCGCCTCCAACGTGACGGAGCTGGTGGCGCTGATGAAGGCGAAGCCCGGCTCCTTCGACTACGGCTCCTCCGGCGTCGGAACCTCGATCCACCTGGCGGGCGTGCTGTTCCTGCAGATGACCGGCACGGATGCGGTACACGTGCCTTATCGCAGCAGCGGCCAGATCATGACCGAGATGCTGGGCGGCTCGCTGCCGATGAGCTTCGACAACTTCTCCTCCGCCTGGCCGCATGTGCGCGACGGGCGGCTGAAGGCGATCGGCGTCGGCTCCAGGGAGCGCATGAAGGTGGCGCCGGACGTGCCCGCGGTGGCGGAAACGCTGCCGGGCTTCGAATCCCTGTCCTGGCACGGGCTCTTCGCTCCGGCGGGTACGCCGCCCGCCATCGTGGAGAAGCTGAACAGGGAGGCCCTGGCCTCGGTCCGGTCGCCAGAGGTGATGGCGCGCTACGAGGAGCTCGGGATCTCGTCCAGCAGCTTCACCCCGGCCGAGTTCAAGGATTTCGTGGCCGCCGAGACCAAGCGCTGGGGCGATGTCGCCCGGGCCGCGAACGTGAAGGTGGAGTAGGGCCGGCGGCCTTCTCCCCCGGAGGCGCCCGGCATCCGGGCGTCTCCGTTTCCGGGGCTTTCCGTCTTCAGCGCTGCCGCCAGGGCATCCCCTCGGCCTTCCACCCCGCCACCGTGCCGCGGTGGCCGGAGGCATCGGGCGGCCCCTCGAACCCGTCCGCGACGTTGAAGGACTTCCTGTAGCCGGCGGCCTGCGCCGTCTGCGCCGCGGCAAGCGAACGCGCGCCGGAGCGGCAGATGAAGTAGAGCGCGGTTTCCGGCTTCGCCCCGGCCCGCCGCAGCATGTCGGCGAAGCCGCCATTGACCTGCATGGATGGATAGAGCTGCCAAGGGATCAGCACCGGCTGGCGCCCCAGTTCCGAAAGATCCGGCAGGCCCACGAAGTTCCACTCCGCGTCGGTCCGGACATCCACCAGCATCGCGTCCGGATCGTCGCGCAGCCTGTCCCAGACCAGGCCGGACGGCACATCCTCGATCGTCATTCCAGGGCATCCTCGATCTGTTGGATGCAATCTGGTTTGATGCGGGCGCCGCGTCCATACAGGCCAGGGATCTCTTTCCGCGCATGTCCGCCTCCCCCCCTCCCGCCAAGGCCATGGCGGGACGATCCAGCCGCGTGCCCGTCCTTGCCGCCGCCTCCTTCGCCACCTCGACCCAGACCTTCGTGGTGTCCGGCCTGCTGAACGAGATGGCATCGGATCTTTCCATCTCCGTCGCGCAGGCCGGCCAGGTGACCACGGTCTTCGCCATGGCCTTCGGCCTTTCCGCCCCCTTCCTGGCGGCGCTCACCGCCCGCTGGCCACGGCGCCGGCTGCTGGTGGGGATGCTGTGCCTGCTTGCTCTGCTGAACGGGCTGATCGCGATCACCCATTCCTTCGCCGCGCTGATGGGGCTGCGCCTGCTCTGCGGCATGGCGGCCGGGATGGTGGTGCCGGCGGCGGCGGCCACGGCGGCGGGCCTGAGCACGCCGGAACATCGCGGCCGCGCCCTGGCGACGGTGGTGGCGGGCTCCACCTGCGCCTTCCTCTTCGGCGTGCCGCTCGGCTCCCTAGCGGGCGAGGTCTTCGGCTGGCGCGGCGCCTTCGGCCTCGCCGCCCTGCTGGCGCTCGGCGCGGCGCTGGCGATCCGGCTGCTGCTGCCGGAAGTGGCGGGCGAACACAGCGGGCTGCGCGGCCTCGGCAACCTGATGCGGACCGGCGTGCGCAAGACCCTGGCGATCACCTTCCTGGCCTTCGGCGCCAGCTTCTGCACCAGCGCCTTCATCGGCCCGGCGGTGAACCGGGTGAGCGGGCTGACCGGCGGGCAGGTCGGGCTGATGCAGGCGCTGATCGGCGCCGCCTCCTTCGCCGGCATCCCTCTGGGGGCCTGGATGGCAGACCACGGGGCGGTGCGGAAGCTCTGGCTGCTGCCGGCGGTGATGGTGCTGGCGGCAGTCGCACATTACGCCCTGCTCTCCGGCGCGGCGGATGGCATGGCCAGCGCGATCCTGTTCCAGGGCGCGGTGATCCTGGTGGCGGGGGCCTGCGCCTTCGCGCTCTCCCCCCTCCTTCAGGCGCGGCTGGTGGCGCTGGTGCCGGAGGCGCGCAACGTCGTGCTGGCGGCAAATTCCTCGGCGATGTTCCTGGGCCAGGCCACGGGCGCCCTGCTCGCCGGCATCGCCATCACGGCGTTGGGCATCCAGGGCATCGCGGCGGCGGGGGCGGCGATGGCCTTCGTCGCCTGCCTTGTCGCGGTCTGGATGAATCTCGGCGGACGATCCACCGGCCGCGCCTGACCGGCCGGCGCCGCGCCTCGTGGCCGCCCGCCCTGGAGGAGAGGCGCCGCGCGGTCCCGGAAAGCCGCTGTCCGTATCAGCTTGCCGTGCTCTCGGTGTCCGGCAGGCGTTCCACCTTGCCGACCACGAAGATGTAGGAGAGCGCGCCGATCAGGGCGAGTGCCGCGACATAGGTGAGGCCGGCGGAGAAGCCGTAGTCGCGGGCAAGATAGCCCACCACGATCGGCACGGTGATGCCGGACAGGTTGCCGACGAAGTTGAACACGCCGCCGGTCAGGCCCAGCAGGCGCTGCGGCGCGATGGCGGAGACCAGCGACCAGGTGATCGAGGCCAGACCGTTGCCGAAGAAGGCCAGCGTCAGGAAGGCGATCACCGCCGCCGGGCTGTCCACGAAATTGGCGCCGATGATGCCGATCGAGAGCAGCAGGCCGGTCACGATCGGCGCCTTGCGCGCGAAGCCCAGCGAGGCGCCACGCCGCACCAGTGCGTCCGAGAGCACGCCCGAGCACAGCACGCCGACGAAGGCGGCCAGGAAGGGGAGCGAGGCGAGGAAGCCCGCCTTCACGAAGTCCATGCCGCGCGCCTGGACCAGATAGGTCGGGAACCAGGTGAGGAAGAACCAGAGTGTCGAGGTCAGGCAGAACTGGCCGAGATAGACACCCCAGAGCTTGCGCGAGGAAAGCACGCGGCGGAGATCAGCGCCGCTGACGCGGCTGGGCGCCCGGGACGTCTTCCGGTCGAGATCGACGAGGCCGCCGCCCTGGCGGATCAGCTCGATCTCCGCCGGATTGGCCGAGCGGTGCTCGCGCGGCTCGCGGTAGAGGACGTACCAGGCCAGGCCCCAGGCGATGCCGACGCCGCCGGTGGCGACGAAGACCATGTGCCAGCCGATCTCCGTCTGGATCCAGATCAGCACCGGGGTCAGGAAGGCGAGGCCAACGAACTGGCCGGAGGTGTAGAAGCCGATGGCGGTGGCGCGTTCGCCCTCCGGGAACCAGGCCGTCACGACGCGGTTGTTGATCGGATAGGAGGGCGCCTCCATGGCGCCGATCGCCAGCCGCAACGCGATCAGGGCGGGGACGCTGTAGGCGAAGCCCAGCATCACCGTGGCGATGGACCAGAGGACGATCAGCGACGGGTAGAGGATGCGGGGCGAGACCTTGTCCACGAACCAGCCGCCGGGGATCTGGCAGATCGCATAGGTCCAGCCGAAGGCGGAAAGGACGAGGCCCATCTCCGCCGGATCGATCCCCAGCTCCCCGGCCATGGCCGGGGCGGCGATGGAAAGGTTGCTGCGGTCGAGATAGTTGATCACCACGGTAATGAAGAGCAGCACCATGATGCCGAAGCGCACGCGCGTGGGCTTCGCCGCGGTCGCCATGGCCGCGGGCGTATGGGAAACACTCATTCCGGACTTCCTGTTAGCGGTTATGCCCTCTCGGAGCGGCCGGCCTCACCACTCGGCGAAGCTGCCGTCCTTGTGGCGCCAGACCGGATTCCGCCAGCGATGGCCCGTTTCCGCCGCCTTGCGCACGAAATCCTCGTCCACCTCGATGCCCAGGCCCGGGCCCTGCGGGATGGCGACGTGGCCATCCCTGTATTCGAAGACCGAGGGATCCTTCAGGTAGTCGAGCAGGTCGCTGGTGGTGTTGTAGTGGATGCCCAGCGACTGCTCCTGGATGAAGGCGTTGTAGCAGACCGCGTCGAGCTGCAGGTTCGCCGCCAGGGCGATGGGGCCGAGCGGGCAGTGCAGCGCCAGCGCGATGTCATAGGCCTCGGCCATCGCCGCGATCTTGCGCGTCTCGGTAATGCCGCCGGCATGGGAGGGGTCG
Organism: Roseomonas sp. FDAARGOS_362; assembly: GCF_002754815.1. GTDB lineage: Bacteria > Pseudomonadota > Alphaproteobacteria > Acetobacterales > Acetobacteraceae > Roseomonas > Roseomonas mucosa. Next base: position 1,587,244 of record NZ_CP024588.1, read on the forward strand.
GGCTGGATGATGTCCACATAGCCTGCATGCAGGATGTTCTTGAAGTCCCAGCGGGAGAAGAGCCGCTCGCCGAGCGCGATGGGCGTGGCGGTGTGGTTGGCGATCTCCTTCAGCGCCTCGGCATGTTCGGAGAGCACCGGCTCCTCGATGAACATCAGCTTGAAGGGGTCCAGCTCCCTGGCCAGGACCTTCGCCATGGGCCGGTGGACACGGCCATGGAAATCCACGCCGATGCCGAAATTCGGCCCCATCTCGTCGCGGATCGCCTGCACGCGCTCCAGCACGGCATCGACCTTGTCATGCGTGTCGATGAACTGCAGCTCCTCGGTGCCGTTCATCTTCACCGCGGTGAAGCCGCGATCGGCGCATTCGCGCGCCATGCGCGCCGTGTCGCCGGGACGGTCGCCGCCGATCCAGGAATAGACGCGGATACGGTCGCGCAACTGCCCGCCGAGGAGCTGGTGCACCGGCTTGTTCAGCGCCTTGCCCTTGATGTCCCAGAGTGCCTGGTCGATGCCGGCGATGGCGCTCATGTGGATCGCGCCGCCGCGGTAGAAGCCGGCGCGGTACATGACCGTCCAGTGGTCCTCGATCAGCGAGGCGTCCTTGCCGATCAGGTAGTCGGCCAGCTCGTCCACGGCGGCGGCGACGGTGTGTGCCCGCCCCTCCACCACCGGCTCGCCCCAGCCGGTGATGCCTTCATCCGTCTCGACCTTCACGAAGCACCAGCGCGGCGGGACGATGAAGGTGGTGAGCTTGGTGATCTTCATGCGGCAGGTCCTCGGAACGTCGTGCGGGAAGCGGGTTCAGGCCTTCCGGCTCAGCCTTTCAGGGCCCGCCAGGCCTCGGCGAAGGCCCGGGCGTTCCGGCCGACCTCCGCCGCATCCATGCCCGGCTTGTAGAGGGCGGAGCCCAGGCCGAAGCCGGCGGCGCCGGCGGCGCGGAAGCCGTCCATGTTGTGCGGCGTGATGCCGCCCACCGGCAGGAAATGCGTCTCCTTCGGGAAGACGGAGCGCATCGCCTTCAGCACCGGCGGCGTCAGCAGCTCGGCCGGAAAGAGCTTCAGCGCATCCGCCCCGGCGGCCAGCGCGGCGAAGCCCTCGGTCGGCGTGACGATGCCCGGCGTGCAGAACAGGCCGGTGGTCTTGGCGGCGCGGATCACCGTGGCGTCGGCATGCGGCATGACGATGATGCGGCCGCCCGCCATGGCGACGTCGGCGACCTGCGCCGGGGCCGTCACCGTGCCGGCGCCGACCAGGACGTCCCGGCCGAAGCGGGTGGCGAGGCGGCGGATGCTTTCCACCGGCTGCGGCGAGTTCAGCGGCACCTCGATGATGGCGAAGCCCGCCTCCACCAGCGCCTCGCCGATGGGCAACACCTCCTCCGGCGTGACGCCGCGCAGGATGGCGATGAGCGGCAGGCGGTCGAGATAGGTCTGGAACGGCATCAAACGGTTTCCTCGGATATTCCGGCGGCGAGCCCGGCCTGGATGGCGATGCGCCAGAGGCCGGCGGTGGCGGCGTTCTCGATCTCGCGGACCTCGGAGACGCCGAGCAGGGCCAGCGCCTCGCGGTAGCGGCGGCAGAGGGCGGGATCGCCGATCAGCACCACGCCTCCCCTCCGGCACCGCAACCCGCAGAGCAGTTCCTCGCCGATCAGCAGGCCGGAGAGGTAGTCGAGGCTCAGTTCGGGGCGCAGCCCGCCCGTCAGCACCAGGGCGCGCGCCGAGAAGAGCAGCGGCGCGACTTGGCCGCCCTCCCGTACCGCCTGCACGCCGCGCAGGAAGGCGGCGTCCGCAGCGGCATCCTCCGCCGCTTTCGGCACGTCCCGGGCGAAGCGGCCCAGGATGGAATGCCCGCGCAGCACGGCGAAGAGCTCCCCGGTCATGTAGGTGTCGAAGCGCGCGATGCGGCCCTGCTCGATGCTCACCCATTTCGAGTGGGTGCCGGGCATGACCAGCAGCGATCCCTCGCGCAGCGCGGGGTTCAGGGCCAGCGCGCCGGCTATCTGCGTTTCCTCGCCGCGCATCACGTTCGGAGCCTCGCCGTACTGGGCGACGCCCGGCACCACCAGCAGCGCCCCGCCCGGCACCGGCACCAGCCCGCCGGCCAGTTCCTCCGGCCCGGCCGGACAGGGGAGGTAGGGCGCCTCCACCCAGCCCTGGGCGCTGCCGATCATGCCAGCGGCGATGGATTTCAGCTCCGGCCAACGGTGGCGCCATTCGCCGGTCACGGCCTCGAAGACCGCGGCGAAATCGCCGCCGGGAACCTGCATGATGCCCTGCGGCGCGCTGCGGCTGTCCAGCACGGCACCATCCGGCCCCAGCAGATAGGCGCGCAGGGAACTGGTGCCCCAGTCCAGCGCGATCAGGGCGGGGCTTCGCGCTGTTGCCACGCCGTCCATGGCACGGTGATCCGTCCGATCCTTGTTCATGGCGTTCCTCTCCTGCCTCACGCCGCACGCGGTGCGGTGGCGCGCCAGCCGAGGCTGCGCGAGATGGCCTCCGCCGTGGCGGCGACCTCCGGCACCAGCGACAGCATCCGTTCCTCCGGCATGTGCTGCGCGGCGGAGGCGAGGCTGACCGCCGCCACGATGCCGCGCCCGGCGTCGCGCACCGGGGCCGCGACGCAGTGGATGCCGATCTCGTTCTCGGCGAAGTCCAGCGCCACGGATTGCGCGGCATAGCGCCGCATCTCGTCGCGATAGGCCTCCCAGGGGCGCGGCGAGCCGCGGCTGGCGGGATGGGCAAGGCCGCTCTCGTAAAGCGCCCGCCAGCGATCCTCCGGCAGGTCGAGCATCAGCGCCTTGCCCACGCCGGTCAGCGCCATGGGCATGCGGTGGCCGATGCGCGAACGCATCTCCAGCCCGCGCTGACCGGGGATCTTGTCGAGATAGAGCACCTCCACCCCTTCGGGCAGGCCGAGATGCACCGTGTCCTGCGTGCGCTGGGCCAGGGCTTCCAGATGCGGCCGGGCGAGGCGCGCCAGCGGCACCTGCTCCCGCGCCTGGAAGCCCAGCTCGATCAGCTTCGCCCCCAGCGCGTAGCCCTCGCCCTCGCCCCGGAGATAGCCCGCCTTCACCAGTGCGCTGGCGAGTCGCTGCGTGGTGCTGCGGCTCAGCCCCAGCGCCCGGCCCAGCGCGGACAGGTCGTGCGCACCGCCGGCCACCGCCTCCAGCACGGCAAGGCCGCGAAACAGCGTCTGGGTTCCGGGCGTGCTCTCCAGTGGCATGGCGATCTCTCCGCGCTCCAGGATAGGCAGGCGGCGCAATCGGTCAATATATGAATTGCAATCCCATTATATGGGTTAAACGGGAGTTGTAGATTCAGCCGGAATCTCGCCTCGCCGCATCCGGCAAGGCGAAGGCGACACGCCGCGCCCCTGCGACAAGGCATGGCGGGACGGAAAACGAATGTTCCGAGGATGGGGCCGGCCTTGCGCGCCCGGCACCGCACCCGCCACTGCCGCCGCGATCCCCTCCCCCGCAAACGGGCGGAGGGATCGGGCCGGCCTCAGCCGATCCGAGGCGAGGGCGACAGGACGGAACCCGGCGGGACGGTCCTGGGTGCCACCTTTCCGGCGAGGCCGGGGCGCGTCCGCGACAGCGGGATGCCGTTGAACAGCCAGAGCAGCCAGCGGCTGCGGCCGATCACGAAGCGGTGGATCAGATAGCTGACACCCAGCCCCGCGGCCACGGCGATCACCCAGCCCAGCAGCGGCATGTCGAGACCCAGGCGGATGCTGCCCTCGGCCACCAGCATCACCACGAGGTAATGGAAGAGGTAGATGGTGAAGGCGCTCCGCACCAGTTCGTTGACGGCGGGATGGCCCGTATGGACGAGGCGACGCGCCACCGCCAGCAGCAGCCGCGTGCCCGTCAGCCCCATCAGGGCGAAGAGCAGCACGCCGGAAACCTGCGTCACCACCCCCTGCTCCACATGCCGCTGGAGCAGCAGCAGCCCCAGCCCCGCAGCGAAAAGCAGCAGCGTGCTCCAGCCTGGATGAGTGAAGCGGTCAAAGGCCTCGGGCCGTGCCAGCAGCCAGGTGCCCATCAGGAAGAAGGGGAAGTAGAGCAGGAGTTCCCGCAGGTTCACGGTACCGCCGAAGGCCTGTTCCAGATGACCGCCCAGCAGCCGCTCGTCCAGGGTCTTCAGCCCCAGGCGCCAGACGACCATGAGGGCGACCAGCAGCAGGTCGCTGGACAGCACACGGCCCGCCATCCGCTCCAGCGGCGCGGGGGCGAGGCGGCGGAGGGGCAGCAGGGCGGCGAGGAGGCCGCACATCAGCAACAGGTCCAGCAGGAACCAGAGATGCCCCAGCCAGTGCCCGCCCGGCGAGGTGAGTTGGGCGAGGAAGGAGGGCGCGACACCCTCGGCCGGGTGCAGCGCCACCGAGGCCACGTACATGGCGGGGATGTTCAGCAGCAGGATGGAGACCAGCAGCGGCAGGCCGAGCCGCGCCAGCCGCGCCTTCAGCCAGGCGACCAGGCCCGACTTGCGGATCACCAGCAGCGAGAAGAACCCGGCCAGCAGGAAGAAGGCGGGCATGCGGAAGGCGTGGATGATGTCGTTCACATGGCCCAGCAGCACGCTGGTCGTGGCCGGGTTCACCACCCAGGGGTCCGGCCCGAAGACCTGTCCCGCCCTGTAGGGGATGCCCAGCAGCATCAGGAAGGCCCGGCAGAAATCCATGTAGTACAGGCGCTGATTCATCGGCCCGTCCTTCCCCCATCGGCGGTGGCGGGGGCGTTGTCCGGCCGCGAAGCCCACAGCCTGGCCCACCCACCCCGCGTTTCACAAATAGTCCCGAACCGGACAAAATTCCAATAACCATCTTTTCATTGATCAATTTGTAACATGATTGGGGAGGTTTCGCGGGAAGTACCCGCCTACCCCGTAGCTCACCGGATCAGGGCAGCGGAAAAGGACGGGATGCCGACTCGCCGGTGGCGCCGAGGGGTGCCATATACCGCCCGCCCATGAGAACATTGCCGGAACCCTTCGCGGGCTGGTTCGCCGCGCGTGGCTGGACACCCCGGCCCCACCAGATGGCGCTGCTGGAGGCCGCCGAGGCCGGGCGGAGCGCCCTGCTGATCGCCCCGACCGGCGGCGGCAAGACCCTGGCGGGTTTCCTGCCCAGCCTGACCGATCTCGCGCAGGGTCGGCCGGACCAGGGGGCCACCCGTGGGCTGCACACGCTCTACATCTCCCCGCTCAAGGCGCTGGCGGTGGATATCGCGCGCAACCTGACCACCCCGATCGAGGAGATGGGCCTGCCGATCCGGGTGGAGACGCGTACCGGCGACACGCCCGCCAACCGCCGCCAGAGGCAACGCGAGAACCCGCCCGAGATCCTGCTTTCCACGCCGGAAAGTCTGGTCCTGCTGCTTTCCCTGCCCGATGCGGCGGAGATCTTCGGAAGGCTGCGCGCCGTGGTGGTGGACGAGGTGCATGCGCTGGCCGGCACCAAGCGCGGCGACCAGCTCGCCCTCTGCCTGTCGCGGCTGCAGCGCCTCTCCCCCGGCCTGCGGCGCATCGGCCTTTCCGCCACGGTGGCGCAGCCGGAGGCGCTGCGCGCCTGGATCGCGCCCGATGCGCGGCCCGAAGGCGCGGCGCTGATCACCGGGCAGGGCGGCGCAGATCCCAGCCTGGAGATCGTGCTGCCCGAGGGGCACCTGCCCTGGGGCGGGCATATGGGCTTGGCCAGCGCACCGGAGATCTATCGCCGCATCGGCGGGGCCGGGGTCACCATCGTCTTCGTCAACACCCGTGCCCAATCCGAACTGATCTTCCAGGCGCTGTGGCGCCTCAACGACGATAACCTGCCCATCGCCCTGCACCACGGCTCCCTGCAGATCGAGCAGCGGCGCAAGGTGGAGGCCGCCATGGCGGCGGGGAGGCTGCGCGCCGTGGTGGCGACGGCCTCGCTCGACATGGGCATCGACTGGGGCGCGGTGGACCAGGTGATCCAGGTCGGCGCGCCGAAGGGCGTCTCGCGCCTGATGCAGCGCATCGGCCGCGCCAACCACCGGATGGACGAGCCCTCCCGCGCCGTGCTGGTGCCGGCCAACCGCTTCGAGGTGATCGAGTGCACTGCCGCCATCGAGGCCGTGGCGGCGCATGAGCTGGACGGCGAGGCGCCACGCGCCGGGGGGCTGGACGTGCTGGCGCAGCATGTCCTGGCCCTGGCCTGCCACGCACCCTTCCGGGCGGACGACCTCTACGCCGAGGTCACGCAGGCCGCGCCCTATGCCGCGCTGACGCGGCGCGACTTCGACGACGTGCTGCGCTTCGCGGAGGATGGCGGCTACGCGCTGCACGCCTATGAGCGCTTCCGCAAGCTGTTCCGCGACAGCGTGGACTTCATCCATATCCGCGACGAGCGCGTGGCGCGGCAGGTGCGGATGAATCTCGGCACCATCACCGACAGCCCGATGGTGAAGGTGCGGCTGCGCGGCGGGCCGGTGCTGGGCGACGTCGAGGAATGGTTCGTCTCCACGCTGGAGCCGGGGCACTGCTTCCTCTTCGCCGGGCAGACCCTGCGCTACGAGGGGATGGACGCGCTCTCCGTCATCGTCTCGCGCGGCGGCGACGAGGAGCCGCGCGTGCCGACCTATGCCGGGGCGCGCCTGCCGCTTTCCACCTATCTCTCGCGCCGGGTGCGGGCGATCCTGGCCGATCCCCGGCGCTGGGGCGCCCTGCCGGAGCCGGTGCGGGAATGGCTGCGGCTGCAGCAGCGGCAATCCGAGCTGCCCGACCGCGACGGGCTGCTGATCGAGAGCTTCCCGCATCACGGTCGCTGGTTCATGGTCGCCTACTGCTTCGAGGGCCGGCTGGCGCACCAGACGCTGGGCATGTTGGTGACCAAGCGGATGGAAGGGATGGGCTACGGCCCGCTGGGCTACCTTGCCACGGACTACGTGCTCGCCACATGGAGCGCCTTCGAGCCCACCGAGCCGGAGCGGCTGTTCGAGGAGGACATCCTCGGCGAGGAACTGGAGGAGTGGATCGCCGAGAGCTCCATGCTCCGCCGCACCTTCCGCAACATCGCGACCGTCGCCGGGCTGTTGGAGAAGAACCATCCGGGCGCCGAGAAGAGCGGGCGGCAGATGACGATGAACGCCGACCTCATCTACGACGTGCTGCGGAAGCATGACCCGGATCACATCCTGCTGCGCGCCACCCGGCAGGAAGCCGCCTATGGCCTGACCGATGTGCGCCGCATCGCCGGCCTGCTGGCGCGGGTGCGCGGCCGCATCCGCGTGCGGGTGCTCGACCGTGTCTCACCCCTCGCCGTACCGGCGCTGATCGAGGAGGGGCGCGAATGGGTACCGGGCGGCGCCGAGGACGCCCTGCTGGCCGAGGCCGCCGCGCTGGTGGAGGAAGCCACCGACGGCGCCGAGCACTTCGCCGAGGTGCTGAGCGAGGTGACGGAAGGCGTCCGCATCCGCGCCGGGGTGGTGGACCGCCCGCGCCACCGGAAGGGGCGGGAGCGGCGCGGCCGCGGATTGCCCGGCCCGCGGCAAGGCGCCCGAGGGGATAGTGCCTAAGGGGATGGCGGATGAGGATTGGCAGGCTGGGATGGCGGGGACGCGTTGCGACAGGATGAACGGATGAGATTTGCCGGGCGCCGGGCCTGGACAGGCCCGGCCGTGACCACGCCGCCATGGCCAGCCGGGATCGTGCGGAGCGGCGCCCGCCGGGATGTGACGAATGCCGCCCGGCGGCGTTGCGCTCCGGTGGCTCATGGGACAGACGCGGAACATGCCTTCCGGCGGCACAGCGGCGATGCGGCGGGATGCGGGGGGCTCCCTGGGCGGCCTCAGGGGGTGTCCGCGTGATCCCGGCGCCGCTGCATCTGGCGGGCGAGCGGCTGTTGCTGGACCCCCAGGGCGTGCTGGCCTGGCCGGCGCGGCGGTTGCTGGCCGTGGCCGACCTGCATCTGGAGAAAGGGAGCCATTTCGCCCGGCGCGGCTGCCTGGTGCCGCCCTACGACACGCGCGAGACGGTGATGCGGCTGCTTTCCGCCCTGCGGCGGCACACGCCCCGGTGCCTCGTGCTGCTCGGGGATTCCTTTCACGATGCGGAAGGCTCGGCCCGCCTGCCGCCCTCGGAGCGTGCGGTGCTGCGACGGGCGCTGGAGGGGCTGGAGGTGGTCTGGGTCCTCGGCAACCACGATCCGGTGCCTCCCGAGGGGCTGCCGGGCACGGCCTGCGCGGAATGGGCGGAAGGGCCCTTCCTGTTCCGCCATCAGGCCCTCCCTGCCCTGCCCCGCAGCGGTTCCGTGGAGATCAGCGGGCATTTCCACCCCAAGGCCACCATGCCCACCCGGGCGGGCGGCGTGACGCGACCCTGCTTCGTGGCCGATCCGCGCCGCGTCATCCTGCCCTCCTTCGGCGCCTATACCGGGGGGCTGGACCTGCGCGACCCGGCCCTGGCCGGGCTGTTCCGGCGCGGCGGCCGGGCCTTCCTGCTGGGGCGCGACCGGCTGTTCAGCATGCCGGTCACGCCGCACGGCGCAGCGGAACGGGTGGCGCCGCCGGAAAAGCGCCTCATATCAGCACCATGACGAGAGCAACGCCGAAGCCGGGGCGCCAGCCACCCCCGCCCCACCCTCGATCCCCCGCGCCGCCCAAGTCGCGGACCGCGCGGGGAAGAATCCAGCGGCACCAGGAACAGGGGGCCCCGGAAAGGGAATGCCGGGCGGCGGCCCGGACCGACGGAGCGGGCCGGCGTGGCATGGAGCCGGCGGCATGACGGATATCCGGTCGCAATTCGAGGGGCTGCGCGTGATCGGCGACGTGCATGGTGACGCCGATGCCTATGCGGCGGCTGTGGAGGGCGCCCGGGCGGAACGGCTCTTCATCATCCAGCTGGGCGACCTGACCGATGGCGGATCGGATTCCCCCGAGGTGCTTCGGCGCACCTTCGCCCTGCTGGATGCGCGGGCGGGGCTCTTCCTGCTGGGCAACCACGACCACAAGCTGCGCCGGGCGCTCAGCGGAGCGCGGCTGCATATCGATGCCAACGGGCTCGGCAACACGCTGCAGCAGATCGAGCAGGCGCCGGACCGCGAGGCGCTGCGCCAGCGCATCATGGCGGAGGTGGCGCGCGCCCCGGCCTGGCTGAGGATCGATCAGCGGGTCTTCGTGCATGGCGGCTTCCACCCGCGCATGCTGCACCTGCCGCCGCCGCCGGAAGCCGGGGCGAGCCGGCCCGAGGGGCTGGTGCCGCGCGCCCTGTTCGGCCAAGTGACCAGCCGCATGCGGCCGGACGGCTTCCCGGAACGGCTGCACGACTGGGTGGACCGCATCCCGCAGGGCTTCACCATCTATTGCGGGCACGAGGTCCGCTCCTCGGACGGAAGGCCGCTGACCCATATCGGGGCCCAGGGCGGGGCCGCCGTCTTCATGGATACGGGGGCCGGCAAGGGCGGGCACCTGTCCTGGGTGGACCTGCCCTGGTAGCGGCGGGCCGTGAAGCAGGGCCGGCGGCGTGCCTGTTCAGGTCCAGAGCGCGGGATTCCGGCGGATCAGGGAGGCAGGGAGAAAACCAAACCCTGCCCCCTGAGAGCGTGACGGCGGAGATAACACGCCGCCCTGAATCCCCGGTGGCCCCTCCGGTCAGAAGCCCAGCTCGTCCGCTGCCCGCTCCAGCGTCTTCAGGCTCCCCACCTTGTAGAAGGAGCCCAGCCATTTCCGCAGCGACGCGACGAGGCGTTCATCCTGCCCCAGCTCCCCGAAGAGCTGCCCGATCGAGAGCAACGGGGCCGGGTCCGGCCCGCCCTCGGTGGCCTTCTCCCGCAGCAGCTCGGCCAACGGGTGCTTCACCTCGATCTTCCCGCCCTGCTCGTCCTCGCCGCGCACGCGCCGCATCCAGGCGGCGAGCGCGATGGCCAGAAGGTCCACCCCGCCCCCCATCTTCAGCCGGTCGCGGATCGGATCGACCAGCACGTTCAGCGGCGCGTCGGTGTTGACCCGCTCCACCGTGTCCTTGATCGCGGTGTTGGCGAAGCGGCGGATCAGCGTGGCCTTGTAGTCCGCGAGGTCGATCCCCGGCACGGGCGCCAGGGTGGGCTCCGTTTCCCGGTCCATCAGCGCGGCCATGTAGCGGCGGAAGAGCGGGTTCGCCATGGTCTCGTCGATATAGGTATAGCCGGCGAGCCGCCCTGGCCCCGACATGGCGAGATGGCTGGCGTTCAGCAGCCGCAGCTTCATGAATTCATAGGGCGCGACGTCGCCCACGAACTGCGCGCCCACCGCCTCCCAGGCCGGGCGGCCGAGCGGGAAGCGGTCCTCGATCACCCATTGCGAGAAGGGCTCGGCGAAGACCGGCCAGTTGTCGGCGAGGCCATGCTTCTCCGCCAGCTCCCGCACCTGCGCCTCGGTGGTCACGGGGGTGATGCGGTCCACCATGGTGCTGGGGAAGCTCGCTTCGGCCTCGATCCAGGCTGCCAGCGCCTTGTCGCGCAGCCCCGCCAGGGTCAGCACCGCGTCGCGCAGCACCTCGCCATTGTGCTGGATGTTGTCGCAGCTCAGCGCGGTGAAGGCGGGCAGCCCGGCCTCCTTCCGTCGGCGGAAACCCTCCACGATGATGCCGATGGCGCTGGCGGGCCGTTCCGGCGTGGCGAGGTCCTGCCGGATCAGCCGGTGCTCCGTGTCCAGCCGCTTGGTGGCGCGGTTGAGGCAGTAACCGTTCTCCGTCACCGTCAGGCTGACGATGCGGATGCGCGGCTCGGCGATGCGGGCCAGGACCTCCGAGGAATCCTCGCCGGCATAGATCATCTCGGTCAGCGCGCCGATGACCGCGACCTTCTCCTCATCCCCCTCGCGCTCCACCAGCGTATAGAGCCAGTCCTGCGGCCCCAGGCTCTCGCGCATCCGCTTGTCGGCGGGCTGGATACCGGCCCCGGCGATGCCCCATTCCCGCGCGGCCGGGTCGCGCCCCATCAGTTCGTGCGTGTAGCGGGCCATATGCGCGCGATGGAAGCCGCCCAGGCCGAGATGCACGATGCCCGGCGCGACCGTCGCGGGATCGTAGGCGGGGACCTGGATGGGCGGGCGCAGCTTCGCCAGGTTGGCGCGATTGAGCGGAATGGCGCTCATGGGAAGACCTCGGCTCAGGAAAAGGAACCGGCAATGGCCGGATAGAGGGCGCGGTAGCGGCGCAGCGGGGCGGCATAGGCTCCGGTGAGCTCCGCATCGGGCATCACCGTCTCCAGCCGCCTCGGCGGGGTGCAGACGGCGGCCGGGTCCTCGCCCGTCACCGCCAGCCGCGCGAGGCGCGCGCCGCCGAAGGCGCCGCCATACTCGCCTTCCGCCAGCACATGCAGCGGGATGCCCAGCACCGCGGCGATGATGCCGATCCAGGCGCGGGAGCGGGAGCCGCCGCCGATCACGTCGGCCTCGCGGATCACCGTGCCGGAGGCGGCGAGCGCGTCGAGACAATCGCGGAAGGAGAAGGCCACGCCCTCCAGCACTGCCTGGGTCAGTGCCGCGCGTTCCGTGTCCATCGACAGGCCGGCGAAGGCACCGCGGACCGCGCCGTCATTGTGCGGCGTGCGCTCGCCGGAAAGATAGGGCAGGAAGACCGCCTCGGAGGGTTTGCGGATCGCGGGCAGTTCGGCCAGAAGCGCCGCCTCCCCCTGCCCCGCCACCTGCGCCCACCAGCCCAGGCAGGAGGCCGCCGAGAGCGTCACCCCCATCTGGTGCCAGAGGCCCGGCAGGGCATGGCAGAAGGCATGCACCGCCGCCTTCGGATAGGGTGCGTAGCGGTCCGTGGTTGCCCAGAGCACGCCGGAGGTGCCAAGCGAGACGAAGGCCTCGCCCGGATGGATCGCCCCCAGCCCGACCGCGCCTGCCGCGTTGTCGCCGGCGCTGCCCGCCACCACGACCGGGCCGGACAGGCCCCATTCGCGCAGCAGCTCCGGCCGCAGCATCCCGCCCGGTGCGCTGCCTTCCACCAGGCGCGGCATGTGGTCGCGCGACAGGCCCGTGGCGGCGAGCGCGGCGTCGGACCAGTCGCGCTGCCCGACATCCAGCCAGAGCGTGCCGGAGGCATCCGACATGTCCTCGATGAATTCGCCGGTCAGGCGGTACCGCACCCAGGCTTTGGGCAGCAGCACCTTGGCCGTGCGGGCGAAGACCCCGGGCTCGTGCTTTCGCACCCAGAGCAGCTTCGGCGCGGTGAAGCCCGGCATGGCGAGGTTGCCCGCCACCTCGTGCAGCGCGGGGAAGGCTTCCTCCAGTTCCCGGCATTCGGCGGTGGAACGGGTGTCGTTCCACAAGATGCAGGGCCGCAGCACCTCCCCCGCCGCATCCAGCAGCACCGCCCCGTGCATCTGCCCCGACAGGCCGATGCCGCGAAGGGCGGCGAAAGCGGCGGGTTCCCGCGCGCGCAGGGCACCCACGGCGTCGAGCATGGCCTGCCACCAGTCCCACGGGTCCTGCTCGCTGTGGCCGGGCGCGGGGCGGGACACGGCGAGCGGGCTGCTGGCGCTGGCCAGCACGCGCTGCGCCCCATCCACCAGCAGGGCCTTGACCGAGGAGGTGCCGAAATCCAGGCCGAGATACATGCCGGGCCTCCTCAGGCCGCGAGGTGGTGCGTTTCGAGGTGCGGCAGGGCCTCGCCACGTTCGTCGAAGACGTGGCAGAGGCGTGGATCGACGGAAAGCCGCAGCACCTCGTGCGGCCGCGTCGCGTCGCTGCCGTCGAGCTGCACGATCACCACTTGGTCCGGCGACAGGCGCAGGTGCAGCAGGGTCAGCCCGCCGAGGCGCTCGGCCAGCAGCACCTCGCCCTGGATCGGGCCGCCCGGATCGGGCCGCAGCCCTTCGGGGCGGATGCCGACGGTCACGGCCTCGCCCGGACGCACCGACCCGGCCTGCACCGGCACGGCGAGGTTCGGGCCGAAGGCGAGCTGCACGGTGACGCCGCCGCCCTCCGCCCCGGTGATGCGGGCGGGCAGCATGTTCATACGCGGCGAGCCGATGAAGCCCGCCACGAAGAGGTTCCTCGGATGATGGTAGAGCTCCAGCGGCGAGCCGACCTGCTCCACCCGCCCGGATTGCAGCACCACGATCTTGTCGGCCATGGTCATGGCCTCGATCTGGTCGTGGGTGACGTAGATCATCGTGGCCTTCAGCTCCTCGTGCAGCCGGGCCAGTTCGATCCGCATCTGCCCGCGCAGCGCCGCGTCGAGGTTGGAGAGCGGCTCGTCGAAGAGGAAGATCTTCGGGTTGCGCACGATGGCGCGGCCGATCGCCACGCGCTGCCGCTGCCCGCCGGAGAGCGCCTTGGGGCGCCGGTCGAGATAGGGCTCCAGCTGCAGGATGCGCGCGGCCTCCTCCACCTTGCGGTCACGCTCGGCCTTCGGCGTGCCGGCCATCTTCAGGGCGAAGCCCATGTTGTCCCGCACCGTCATGTGCGGATAGAGCGCGTAGGACTGGAACACCATGGCCAGGCCGCGATCGGCCGGGCCCAGGTCGTTCACCCGCCGCCCGTCGATCATCAGGTCGCCGGAGGTGATCTCCTCCAGCCCCGCGATCATGCGCAGCAGGGTGGACTTGCCGCAGCCGGAAGGGCCGACGAAGACCACGAACTCGCGGTCCTGCACGTCGAGGTCTATCCCCTTGATCGCCTCGACCTCGGCATAGCGCTTGCGGATGTCGCGCAGGGTCAGCGTGGCCATGCGGGTTCTCCTACTTTACCGCGCCGAAGGTCAGGCCGCGGACGAGCTGTCGCTGGCTGAGCCAGCCGAAGATGAGGATCGGCGCCACCGCGATGGTGGAGGCGGCCGAGAGCTTGGCGAAGAACAGCCCCTGCGGCGAGGAGAAGGAGGCGATGAAGGTGGTGAGCGGCGCCGCCTCGGAGGTGGTGAGGTTCAGGCTCCAGAAAGCCTCGTTCCAGCAGAGGATCAGCGAGAGCAGCCCGGTGGAGGCGATGCCCGGGAGGCTGAGCGGCAGCAGCAGGTGGCGGAACTCCGCCCAGGTCTTGGCCCCGTCCATCCGCCCGGCCTCCAGGATCTCGTGCGGCACCTCCTTGAAGAAGGTGAAGAGCATCCAGACCACGATGGGCAGGTTCATCAGCGCGTAGATGATGATGAGCCCGGTGCGGCTGTCCAGCAGGCCGAAGGTGCGGAAGAGCAGGTAGATCGGCACCAGCACGCCCACCGGCGGCAGCATCTTGGTGGACAGCATCCAGAGCAGCGTGCCGCGCGTGCGCTTCGTCGGGTGGAAGGCCATGGCATAGGCCGCCGGGATGGCGAAGGCCAGCGCCAGGATCGTGCCGCCGAAGGAGATGATGACGCTGTTCAGGGCGAAGTGGATGTAGTCCGCCCGGTCCCGCACCTCGGCATAGCTTTCCAGGCTCGGCTGGAAGAAGAGCTGCGGCGGGGTGGCGATGGCCGCGACCTCGGTCTTGAAGCCGGTCAGCACCATCCAGAGGATGGGGAAGAACATGGCCAGCGCCACGCCCCAGCCCAGGATGGCGATCAGGACCCGCTGCATCGTGCTTTCGCGCATGGCGTCAGATCTCCAGCCGGCGCGCGATGCTGCGCACCAGGAAGAAGGCCACGACATTGGCCAGCAGGATCGCCACCATGCCACCCGCCGAGCCGCCGCCGACATCGAACTGCAGCAGCGCGCGGGCATAGATCAGGAAGGCCAGGTTGGTGGTGGCGTTGCCGGGGCCGCCGGAGGTGGTGACGAAGATCTCGGCGAAGACGGTCAGCAGGAAGATCGTCTCGATCATGATCACCACGCTGATGGCGCGGCCGAGATGCGGCAGGGTGATGTAGAGGAACTGCGCGACCGGCCCCGCCCCGTCCATGCGCGCCGCCTCCTTCTGCTCGTGGTCCAGCGACTGGATGGCGGTGAGCAGGATCAGCAGCGCGAAGGGCAGCCACTGCCAGGAGACGATGACGATGATCGAGAGCATGGGGAACTGGGCGAACCAGTCCACCGGCGTCAGCCCGACGCCGCGCCAGAGTGCGGCCAGCACGCCGTAGATCGGGTGCATCATCAGGTTCTTCCAGATCAGCGCGCTCACCGTCGGCATGACGAAGAAGGGCGCGATGGCCAGTAGCCGCGCCACGCCGCGCCCGGGAAAGTTCTGGTCGAACAGCACCGCCAGCAGCGTGCCCAGCACCACGGTGATCGCCAGCACCGAGCCCACCAGCACCAGGGTGTTGACCAGCGAGGCCCAGAAATCCGGATCGGTGACCAGGAACTCGTAGTTCTCCAGCCCGGCGAAGCCCGTCACCATCGGGTTCAGCAGGTTGTAGCGCTGGAAGGAGAACCAGATCGTCATCGCCAGCGGGACGATCATCCAGAGCAGCAGGACACCGACCGAGGGGGCGATCAGGGGCAGCGTACCGGAGCGCCGGCGCTTCGCCGGCTCTCTGGCCACACCCTGCTGGGCGGAGATGGCGGACATGCGGCCTCCCGGCAATGAGGTGCCGCGCCGGGGGCCCGGCGCGGCGGCGAGGTCAGGGCAGCGAGGACGGGGGCATCAGCGGCCGTAGCCGGCCTGGCGCATGGTGCGCTCGGTGGCGGACTGCGCCGCCTTGAGCGCCGCGTCGATGCTGGTCTGCCCGGTCAGCGTGCCCGCGACGGTCTGCCCCACCTGCGTGCCGATGCCCTGGAATTCCGGGATCGCCACGAACTGCGCGCCGGTATAGGGGCGCGGGTTCTTCGTGTCGCCGTTCGGGTTGGCGGTCTCGATCGCCTTCAGCACAAAGGAGGCGAAGGGCGCGGCCTTCTGGTAGTCCGCGTTCTCATAGGTCGAGCGGCGCGTGCCCGGCGGCACGGCGACCCAGCCATTCTCCTGCGCCACGAGCTGGATGTACTCCTTCGACGTCGCCCAGGTGGTGAAGGTCTTCGCCGCCTCCTTCTGCTTCGAGGAAGCGGGGATGCCCAGGTTCCAGCTCCAGAGCCAGGTCGGGCCGCCCTTGAAGTCGCCCACCGGGATCGGCGCGAAGGCGATCTTGTCCGCCACCTGCGACTGCCTGGTGTCGTAGAGCAGCCCGGCCGCGACCGTGGAATCGATCCACATGCCGCAGCGCCCGCCCGCCGTCAGGGCGAGGTTCTCGTTGAAGCCGTTCGAGGTGGCGCCCGGCGGGCCGTAGTTCTTCAGCACGTCGTTGTAGTAGGTGAGCGCCTTGTGCCATTCCGGCGTGTCGATCGTGGCCTTCCAGCTCTTGTCGAACCACTGTCCGCCGAAGGTCGTTACCAGCGAGGTGACATAGGCCATGTTCTCGCCCCAGCCCGGCTTGCCGCGCAGGCAGATGCCGAAGACCTGGCCGGGCTTGTCGGTGATCTTGGCGGCCGCGTCCTTCACCTGGTCATAGGTCGGCTGCTCCGGCATGGTGATGCCGGCCTTCTGGAACAGGTCCTTGCGGTAATAGGTCATGGCGCTCTCGCCATAGAACGGCAGGGCGTAGAGCTTGTCCTCGTAGGTGAGCCCCTCGCGGACCGGCTTCAGCAGGTCATCGACGTCATAGCTGGCGGGCAGGTTCTCCATCGGCTCCAGCCAGCCTTGCTTGGCCCAGATCGGCACCTCGTAGTTGCCGATGGTCATGATGTCGAACTGGCCGGCCTTCGTCGCGATGTCGGTGGTGACGCGCTGGCGCAGCACGTTCTCCTCCAGCACCACCCAGCGCAGCTTGATGTCGGGGTGCTGCTGCTCGAACTTCGCGGAAAGCCGCTGCATCACCACCATGTCGCCGTTGTTGACGGTGGCGATGGTGAGCGTGGTCTGGGCCAGGGCGTCGCCGCTGCCGAGGGACAGGCCCGCGAGTGAGGCCAGCGAGAAACTGGCGGCCAGCACCGTGATCCTGCCGTGTGGACGCATGGAGGCCATCGGTCTCATCCTCACATTTTCTTGTGCTGTTCGTGGACGTCCAAGAACGGTGCCCTGGCGCGGCGGAAGTCGTCCCACCTCCGCCATTTCCCGTCAAGTTTTGGCATAACCCATGCGCGTAGCCCCTTTGGCGCGGCATTCACGGACCGGGCGCCTGTGTCGGCGCCGCTTCGCCGCCTCCCCGTGATGGCCGCGAAAGCTCCCGGACGGCTGTTCCGGGGATGGTCCGGAAAGGGCCGTCAGGCGGGGCGGGAACCCCGGCGAGGCGGTGGCGAGAGAAGCGCCGGCAGGGGGGCGACATCGCATCCGGGACATGGCATCCTCACATCCATGCGACGGCTTCTGCTGCTCCGCCATGCGAAATCCTCCTGGGACGACCCGGCGCTTTCCGACCATGCCCGCCCGCTGAACAGCCGCGGCCGGAAGGCGGCGGCCGCCGTCGCGCAGCTTTTCCACCGGCTGAACCTGGCTCCCGACCTGGTGCTGGTCTCCTCCGCCCGCCGCACGCTGCAAACGCTGGAGGCGCTCTCCCCCCTCCCCGGCCAGCCCAGGATCGAGGCCACGGACAGCCTCTATCTCGCCACGCCCGACACGATGCTGGAGGCCATCCGGCTCGTGCCGGAGGAGACGCATTGCGTCCTGATGATCGGGCACAACCCCGGGATGCACGAGCTCGCAATGAAGCTCCTCGGCCGCCCGGCCCTGGAGGATCCGCAGGGAGATGTGCACCGGCTCGGCGAAGGCTATCCCACTGCTGCCCTGGCCGAATTCACGGTGGAGGGAGCCTGGGACCGGCTCTCGGCCGGCGGTGGCCGTCTCGTGCGATTCGTGACCCCCGCCGACTTGGCGGACTGACCGGCGCCCCCGTCCCGGCGAACGGGGTGAAACCCGGCGTCACCCTGGATGTTGCAGATCGCGCCAGGGGGCTTCATCCCCGCGGCTCCTTGTCCCGATCCTGTCGTTCAGAGGAGTTTCGCACCATGTCCAGAACCATAGCGGCCGTCGTGACCGCCTGCCTGCTGCTGGGGTCCGCCACCCTGCTCAGCGCCTGCAATACCGTGTCGGGCGCCGGCGAGGATGTCTCGGCGGTCGGCAACGCGGTTACCCGTGGCGCCGACCGCGCCAAGCCGTAAGCTCGACCGCAGCCCGTCGCCGCCCCCGGGGGCAGCGCGACAATGGCGGCAGGCCGTGGCCGTATCGGCGGCCATGCCGGGAACGGCCCCAGCCACAGTCCCCTCCCTCAACGGACATTGGGACTGGCAATCCGCGCCGGACGAAGGCATATAGCCCGGCTCAAGGGTGCGGCCACCGGCCGCTCTCCACTTCCGCGCACGCGGTGGTGCACATGGACGAGCCGCGCCGCGGCGTTTCCGGCCACATGGTTTCCTGCCGCCCCACTATCGCGGCCCTCCATGCCGCCCGAGACGCCGGGCACCCGAATCCTCGGGTTGCCGACCGTCCCAACCGCACCGTCCCGCGTCGCATCCACAGCCTTGCCCGGCGGCCCATGGCCACGGGGCGGGGCGCATTAGGACGACCGCATGTTCGACCACTACTACCGCAAGGACATCGCCTGGGGCGGCAAGACCCTGACGCTGGAGACGGGCAAGGTGGCCCGCCAGGCCGATGGCGCCGTGATGGCCCGCCTGGGCGATACCATCGTGCTCTGCACGGCGGTCGGTAGCCGTTCGGTCAAGCCCGGGCAGGACTTCTTCCCGCTGACCGTCAACTACCAGGAGAAGGCTTTCGCCGCGGGCAAGATCCCTGGCGGCTTCTTCAAGCGCGAGGGTCGTCCCTCCGAGAGCGAGACGCTGATCTCGCGCCTCATCGACCGGCCGATCCGCCCGCTCTTCCCCGAAGGCTTCCGCAACGAGGTCCAGGTCATCGCGACGGTGCTGTCGCATGACATGGAGAACGACCCGGACATGGTGGCGATGGTCGGTTGCTCCGCCGCCCTGACGCTGTCCGGCATTCCCTTCTTCGGCCCGGTGGCCTCGGCGCGCGTCGGCTATATCGACGGCCAGTACGTGCTGAACCCGACGCTGGAGGAGCGCAAGCGCTCGCAACTCGACCTCGTGGTCGCCGGCACCGCCGAGGGCGTGCTGATGGTGGAGTCCGAGGCACAGGAGCTCTCCGAGGAGGTGATGCTCGGCGCCGTGGAATTCGGCCACCGGGGCTTCCAGCCCGTGATCCAGGGCATCATCGAGCTGGCCGAGCATGCCGCCAAGGAGCCCTGGCCGCTGGCCGAGGCCGATGAGGGCCTGGCGGCGCTCAAGGCCCGCATCGCCGGGCTGGGCCGCGACAAGATGGCCGAGGCCTACAAGGAGACGCAGAAGCTTCTCCGCCAGGGCAAGGTCGGCGAGGTCAAGAAGGAGGTCCTGGCGGCGCTGGAGGCCGAGGGCCTCGACGTGGCCGCTGCCAAGGGTCTGCTCAAGGACCTGGAGGCGGACGTGGTCCGCAACGCGATCCTCGACACGGGCATCCGCATCGACGGCCGCGACACCCGCACCGTCCGCCCGATCATGGCCGAGGTCGGCGTGCTGCCGCGCGCCCATGGCTCTGCCCTTTTCACCCGTGGCGAGACCCAGGCGCTCGCCGTGGCGACGCTGGGCACCGGGCAGGACGAGCAGATCATCGACCAGCTCGCCGGCGAGTACCGCGAGAACTTCCTGCTGCACTACAACTTCCCCCCCTACTCGGTGAACGAGACGGGCCGCATGGGCTCGCCGGGGCGGCGTGAGGTCGGCCATGGCAAGCTCGCCTGGCGCGCCATCCACCCGCTCCTGCCGGAGAAGGAGAAGTTCCCGTACACGATGCGCGTGGTCTCCGAGATCACGGAGTCGAACGGCTCCTCCTCCATGGCCACCGTCTGCGGCACCTCCCTGTCGCTGATGGATGCGGGCGTGCCGCTGAAGCGCCCCTGTGCCGGCATCGCCATGGGCCTGATCAAGGAGGATCGCGGCTTCGCCGTGCTCTCCGACATCCTGGGCGACGAGGACCACCTCGGCGACATGGACTTCAAGGTGGCCGGCACCGAGCAGGGCGTGACCGCGTTGCAGATGGACATCAAGATCACGTCCATCACCTTCGACATCATGAAGACCGCCCTGGAGCAGGCCCGTGACGGCCGCATCCACATCCTGGGCGAGATGGCGAAGGGCCTGTCCGGCGCCCGCACCGACGTCTCGGCCAATGCCCCCAAGGTCACGATCATCAACGTGCCCAAGGACAAGATCCGCGAAGTGATCGGCACGGGCGGCAAGGTGATCCGCGAGATCGTCGAGCAGACCGGCACCAAGATCGACATCGAGGACGATGGGACGATCAAGATCGCCTCGTCCAGCCCGGAGGCGACCCAGGCCGCGATCGACCGCATCAAGGGCATCACCGCCGAGGCCGAGATCGGCACGATCTACAACGGCACCGTGGTGAAGACCGCCGATTTCGGCGCCTTCGTGAACTTCCTCGGCGCCAAGGACGGCCTTGTCCACATCTCCGAGCTGTCGCAGGACCGGGTCAACAAGACCACCGACATCGTCAACGTGGGCGACAAGGTGAAGGTCAAGGTCATCGGTTTCGACGACCGCGGCAAGGTGAAGCTGTCCATGCGGGTGGTCGATCAGGCGACCGGCGCGGACATCACCGAGCAGGTCGGCGCCCGCCGCCCCCGCCCCGAGGGCGAGGAAGGTGGAGAGGGCCGCCGCGACCGTGGGGACCGGGGCGACCGGGGCCGTGGCCCGCGGCGCGACTTCCGCGACTGAGGCCCAGGGGGCCTGTGCCCGGCCACCGGCCGGCACGGGCCCCGGCCCGGACATCGCCGCTCCGGACTTGCCCAGGGGGGAAAACATCCTCCCAGGTTGGTCCCGGTGCCGGCGGCTTTTCCGGCAATCTTACAAATCGGTGAAGACAGGCCGCATTTCCCCTCGATTCGGGAGGGTGGCCGGTCCATATCGGGACCCGTTCCAGGAATTTCAGGATAGCGTGCCGTGAAGGCGATCAACGCAATACGCATGGGGGGCGTAGACGTCCTCCCTCTCGTCGAGGGTGGAAAGGGTGTTTCCGCCACCAATGGTGCGTCCTGCGGTGGCTGGGCCGAGGCCGGTGGCGTG
The DNA here is from genome assembly GCF_002754815.1 of Roseomonas sp. FDAARGOS_362. Lineage (GTDB taxonomy): Bacteria > Pseudomonadota > Alphaproteobacteria > Acetobacterales > Acetobacteraceae > Roseomonas > Roseomonas mucosa. Next base: position 1,608,210 of record NZ_CP024588.1, read on the forward strand.
GGCACCTTCTCCGGTGTCAATGCCGACAGCTATGACGCCGACGGGCATGTCGTCCCGCAGGTCTACCACGGCTCCACCCGCCGCGAGCGGCACGAGGAACTGGTGCAGTACGGTATCGCCGGCGGCATCGCCCAGGCGCGGGAGGCGCATGAGCGCTCCAACGGCCGGGGCCGCGTCCACATCAACGTGCTGTGGGAGATGGGCGGGGCGGAGCGCGTGCTGCGCGGTGTGCTGGAGGGGGCCAGGGGCCTTGTTCACGGCGTCACCTGCGGCGCGGGCATGCCCTACAAGCTCAGCGAGATCGCGCGGGAATACCGCGTCCACTACTATCCGATCGTCTCCTCCGCCCGGGCCTTCAGCGCCCTCTGGAAGCGTGCCTATCACAAGGCGCAGGACTGGCTGGGCGGCGTGGTCTACGAGGACCCCTGGCTGGCGGGTGGCCATAACGGCCTGTCCAACAGCGAGGACCCGCGCAAGCCGGAGGACCCCTTCCCCCGCGTGCTGAAGCTGCGCGAGCAGATGCGCCAGTTCGGCCTGGGCGACGTGCCGATCATCATGGCCGGCGGCGTCTGGTGGCTGGAGGAGTGGGAGGACTGGATCAACAACCCGGAGCTCGGCCCCATCGCCTTCCAGTTCGGCACCCGTCCGCTGGTGACGCAGGAAAGCCCGATCCCCGATGCCTGGAAGCAGCGCCTGCTGACGCTGAAGCCCGGCGACGTGTCGCTGCAGAATTTCTCGCCGACCGGCTTCTACTCCTCTGCCGTGCGCAACGACTTCCTGCACGGCCTGGAGGGGCGCTCGCACCGCCAGGTGGCCTATACCTCCGAGGCGATCGGGGAGCATTCCGCCCGCTACGGCGTCGGCCCGCGCAAGCGGCCGGTCTATCTCGTGCCCGGCGACCTCGTGCGGGTGCAGCAATGGGAGAGCGAGGGCTTCACCGAGGCCCTGCGCACCCCGGACGACACGCTGGTCTTCGTGACGCCCGAGGAATCCCGCCAGATCCTGGCCGATCAGGTGGCCTGCATGGGCTGCCTGTCGCAGTGCCGCTTCTCCAACTGGTCGCAGCACGAGCCGGATTTCAGCAACGGCAAGAAGGCCGATCCGCGCAGCTTCTGCATCCAGAAGACGCTGCAGGACATCGCCCATGGCGGCGACCCGGAGCAGAACCTCATGTTCTCGGGACACAACGCCTACCGCTTCGGGCAGGACCCCTTCTATTCCAACGGCTTCATCCCGACGGTGCGGCAGCTGGTGGAGCGGATCCTCACCGGCCGCTGAGCGCTCCGCACCGGCAAGACCAGGAAAAGGGCTGTCCGCCAATGGCGGGCAGCCTTTTTTCATGCCCCCGCCCCCGCCCCCGGCGGGATCGGCGTCACATATTGTCGCGCATCCATTCCAGCAATCGGCCGCCGAGGCCCGAACGCTGCTCGCTTTCCGGCCCGACATCGATCGAGGCCGTCATGCCCACCACCAGGGTCACCTCCGGCGGCAGATCCCTGATGGAAACCCGGACCGGGATACGCTGCGCCAGCCGGACCCAGGTGAAGACCGGGTTCACCGCCGGCAGCCCGCGGTTGTTGGTGGCGTCGTTGGAATCCGCGATGCCGCGCCCGATGCTCTCCACCCGCCCCTCGAAGGGCGTGTCGTAGCCCATCAACCGGATCCGGGCCGGGTCGCCAGGGCGGATCGCGTGCAGCTTGGTTTCCTCGAAATACCCCTCGATCCAGAAGGAATCCGCATCCACCACGGCCATCTGCGCGACGCCCGTGCTGACATAGGCGCCGGCCCGTAGCCGCAGATGCGTGACATAGCCGTTCACCGGCGACACCACGGTCGAACGCGCGAGGTTCAGCTTGGCCACATCCAGCGACGCCTTGGCCTGGTCGAGCGTGGCCTCGGCCACCCGCATGGTGTTCTCCGCCTTCTCCCTGGCCTCCTCCGAGGCATAGACCGTCAGCCGCTGCTGCCGCCGGGATTCGGACCGGGCGAAGCTCAACTGGTTCTGCGCGCTTTCCAGCGCGGCCTGGGCCTGCGCCAGGGCAAGGCGGAAGCGGGTGGGATCGACCTGGAACAGCACGTCGTTCTTGTGGACGAACTGGTTGTCCTGCACCGGAACGTCCACGACGGTGCCGGCCACCTCAGAGGCGACGTTCACGACCTGGGCCTGGACGCGTCCGTCACGGGTCCAGGGTGAGAGCATGTAGGACTGCCACAGCATCACCACGAGGACGCCGGCAATGACGACCGCCGCCAGGGTGATCAGGACTCGGAGGGCGGATTGCAGGAATCTCATTTTCTCTACCGGAGCAGCACGAGCAGGGAGACGATGGAAAGGAAAAGGCAGACCTCGAAAAGTGCCGGGTGCCAGATCCGGCCCAGCACGCCCAGGCGGCCGAGGACGGAGCGGCAGAGGGCGAAGATCGCCAGGGCGAGCAGCCCCTCGACCACGATCGGCGCCAGGTAGACGCCGCCGATACTGATTTCCGCCAGCATCAGGCCGCCCCCCGCGCCACGGCGGGCGCACCGCCTCCGCTTCCGCCCTGGCTTCCTGGAGGCAGGCCCTTACCCGGCGGCTCCGCCAGCCAGTCCTGGCCGATCAGGAAGAAGTGCGCGCGTTCCGTCAGGATCGCGGCGGCCTCGCTGAGCATGGCGGCGGCGTGGAAGACCACGGCGTTCGCGCCGTCCAGGGCCGTGAGTTCGGCGGTGGCGCGCCGCGCCTCGGCAGCGACCTCGGCCGGCGCAGTATCGACACGCCCGAAGGCTCCCACCGCCCGCGCCACGATGGTGGCCCCGGCGGGTGGCATGTCCGGACGGCTGGCGATCAGCCGGGCACGGATCAGCGCCCGCCCGATCAGCACGGCGCTGCCGCCGTCGCTGATGGCATCGCCGCGCCGCGCCGGTGCCACCGCCGCCAGACGCCGCGACAGGCGGACCAGCTTCTGGTGCTGCAGGTGCTCCCAGACCAGCCAGGGCATCAGGCGGCCCCTCGCCAGCCGCCGCACCGCCCGCACGAGCGAGCGCTGCAGCACCTGTGCCTCGGCCACCGGGTCGGGCGGCAGCAGCACGCGGAAGGCCAGCACGCCGCAGAAGCCGCCGATCAGGTTGGCGAAGGCGCCATCGAGGGCGCTGGAAAGCTGGTAGTTCATCGGATTGCCCGGTGACACCGTCACCATGAAGAAGATCTGGAAGGCGGTGCCGAGACCTATCGTCTTCGGCCGCTGGCTGAGCCACACGCCAAGCGCGACGAAAGGCAACGTGCTCAGCAGCAGCAGCGGAAAGCTGTTCATCATCGGCAGGATCGCATAGGCGACGATCAGCCCCACGGGGATGGCGATGATCAGCCCTTTGAAGAAGCCGATGCTGGCCGCCGCCGCGCTGTCCGTCGTGCTCAGCAGGGCGCACATCGGGCCCAGCATGACCAGGGTGCTGGCGCCCGAGGACCAGCCGCTCACCAGCCAGAAGGCACCGCCGAGGAAAACGGCCAGCGCCGCGCGCACCCCGTTCCGCGCCGCCGTCACCGGGTTGGCATAGATCCGCAGCTGCAGGGCCGGGGTGCGAGGCGTGTCGTCGCGCAGGTCGGTCAGGGTGTCCATGATCCGCACGAGCTGCCGCAGCATCGCATCGGCACGCTCCAGCGCCACCAGCACCGGCAGGTCGCGGCAGGTGGCCGTGGCCCGGGCCGTTTCCGCCTGGGCGGCGTGGATGTCGCTGCGCAGCGCGTCGAGGGGGGTATCGGGCGCCAGCGCGGCCAGGCGGTCCATCAGGCCGGTCAGCCGCTGCCGCGTGGCCGGGACCTGCGGCTCCCACGCCAGCGCGGGATCGGCGAGCAGGCGGGCGGTGCGCTGGCTGGCTGTCAGCACCGCGAAGAGCTCCGCCACGGCAAGGCGCACGCCATCGGCATGGCGGCCGAAGCCGGTATCCTCGACCGAGGCGAATTCCACCGTCTGGTCCAGGGCGCTCAGCTCGCCGACGACCTTGCTGCGCGCGGCCCGCACGGTGGCCGCATCCTCCCGCATCAGGGCCTGGCGCGTCACCGCCGCCACCGCCGCCACCAGCCGGGTGATCCCGGCCCGGACCTCGCCGCGCCGCGGCCCAAGATCCGTCACCAGGAAGACCACCGCCGTGACAAGGATGCCGAGGCTGACCACGGCGATGCGCGCGGTGGCGAGGTGGAAGACGTTGTCCGGGTCCTGCACCGCGGAAAGGGCGATCAGGGCGATGGTGTAGCCGGCCAGCACCGCGCCATAGCTGCGGAAGTAGCGCAGCAGCGAGGCGGCAAAGGTGCAGAGGCCGAGCCAGAGGGAGAAGCCCAGGATGAAGAGCCATGGGGCCTGGGCGAACCAGGCGACGAGCGTGATCGAGGCGAGCGCGCCGACCACCGTGCCGCCGGCGCGGTAGAGGCTCTTGGACAGCACCGCGCCGCGCGAGGCGCTGGCCACGATCAGCACCGTCAGGCCGGCCGAGGAGGGGCTGTCGAGCTCCAGCGCATAGGCGGCATAGAGCGCGATACTGAAGGCCAGCAGGGTGCGGAGGATATGGCTCCAGCCCATGAGCCATGCGGGCAGGCGCGGCCGGAAGCGGCGGCCCATGGCGGCCAGGATGCCGCCCGCCGTACTGTCCGCACCGGTGGCGTTGCTGCGGGCCGTGCCGGCGCTGCCTTCCGCGGCGCTCATGCCCCTACCTCCCCGGAGAGGCCATCATCCGGGCCGCTCTCCATGGTCGTGCCGGGGCCGCGCAGGGTCAGCTCGACCTTGCGGAACACGCGGAGGCACAGCTCCAGCTCCTGCTCGTCGATCTGGACGAGCAGGCGCTGGCTCACGCCCTCATAGGCGCTCTCGATCTGCTCCACGGTCTCCTGCCCGGACTCGGTCAGTTGCAGCACCTTGGAACGCCGGTCCTCCGGATCGGGATGCCGGCGCAGGAGCCCGCCCCGCTCCAGCGCATCCAGCAGCCGCACCAGAGATGCCCCCTCGATCCCCAGGGCAGCGGCCAGGTCCGTCTGCCGTATGCCGCCGCCCATGCGGCCGAGATAGAGCAGGGGCCGCCATGTCCCGTCCGAAAGGCCGAGACGGCGCATGCCGAGATCCATCTCCCGCCGCCAGAGCTGGCCGGCGCGGAAGAGGTCTCGCCCGAACTCGGCGGCCAGGCGGGATCGCTCGCTGCACATGGGACGTTAGCTAGGGGCAAAGCTAATAGGTAGCAATCTAATTGCCTGCGCGCCTGCCCCGCTGCCTTTGCAGGGATGCCCCTGCCCTCCCCGCTCCCATCCCCCTGGCAGGACCCTTTGCACGGGACCATGCTGCGCGCCCTTTTCCCAACCGGACTCGGCATGATGGAATTCCAGGACAAGCGCGTCATCGTCACCGGGGCCGGGGGCATTTACGGACGCTGGATCGCCCGGGCCTTCGCCCGCGAGGGCGCGCGCCTCTGCCTGTCCGACAACCGGGCGGAGGCACTGGAATCCCTGGCCGAGGAACTGGCCCTGCCGGAGGAGCGTGTCATGCTCCACCGGACGGAGCTGATGGAGGAAGCCTCGATCCGCGACCTCGCCGCCCATGTGAAGGCGGGCTGGGGCGGGGTGGACATCCTGGTGAACAATGCCGGCATCTATCCCGGCGGCGACCTTTTCGACCTGCCGACCAGAGAATGGGACCGGGTCTTCGGCGTCAATGTCCGCGCCGTCTTCATCCTGTCGCGGGAGGTGGCGCATCTGATGGTGGCGGAGGGCGTGCAGGGCTGCATCGTCAACATCTCCTCCGGCGCCTCGCGGAAGATGAACCCGGCCCGCGTCGCCTATTGCACCTCCAAGACCACGCTGGACCGGCTCACCAAGGGGCTCGCCCTGGATTTCGCGCCGCGCGGCATCCGCGTGAACGCGGTCGAGCCCGGCTTCGCCCCGGGCAGCGAGGTCAGTCCGCTGAGCGACGAATACGTCTCCAACATGCTGACCCGCATCCCGCTGGGCCGCACCAGCGGCCCCGACGATGCCGCCGCGGCGGTGCTCTACCTCTGCTCCGGCAAGGCCAGCTACGTCACCGGCGCCACGCTGACGGTGGACGGAGGCAACTCGATCCGCACCTGAGCGGGCCGCCCTTTGCCGGGAGGGCGGACCGCTCCGCGCCTAGCCCTTCTTGTCCGGCGCCGGCAGCAGGGCCTGGGGCGCCGCCTCGGCCTTGCTGCGGCGGGGTTTCGCCGCGCTGCCGGGGCGGCGGGCGGACGGTGCCTTCCGGACCCGCTTCCTCGCTGGCTTCGGCGGCGGCAGGCTCTCGGCCCAGGTCAGCAGCCCGGCCACCACGGCCACATAGAGCGGGCCGCTGACCCACCAGGGAAAGCCGGTCAGGGCAACGACGCCAGTCCCGATCAGCACGGTCACGGCAACGACGGCAAGGTTCCGGAGAAAAGCGCGGAGCTTGGGCATGGCCCCATAGAACGCAAGCGCCCCGCGAATACAAACCCTTGAAAACGCTGATTTACATCCAGGGCCATCCGGGAACGGAAAAAGAACCTTCCGGGCGGTGCCCTCCAGGCGAAGTCAGAGCGCCTGTCCGGCGCACCAGCCGCTCGACCAGGCCCACTGGAAGTTGTAGCCGCCGAGCCAGCCGGTGACGTCCACCGCCTCCCCGATCGCATAGAGGCCGGGCACGTCGCGCGCCTCCATGGTCTGGGAGGAAAGCGCCCGCGTGTCGATGCCGCCCAGCGTGACCTCGGCCTTGGCATAGCCCTCCGTGCCGCTGGGGACCAGGCGGCGGCTCTTCAGCCCCTCCGCCACCCGGCGCAGTTCCCGGTCCGGCAACTCCCCCATGGGCCGTGCCACGCCGTCCGCCAGGGCGACCGCCAGGCGCTGCGGCAGCACCTCCCCCAGCACGGTCCGCAATTCGGCGCGCGGACGGCTGTTCTTGCGCTCGATCAGGAAGGCGGCGGCATCGCGGTCCGGCAGCAGGTCCAGGATGACCGCCTCCCCCTCCCGCCAGGGCGAGGAGATCTGCAGGATGGCTGGGCCGGACAGGCCACGATGGGTGAAGAGCACCGCCTCCCGGAAGGCATGGCGGCCGCAGCGGGCCACCGCCTCCAACGACACGCCGCTCAGCGGGCGCATCATCTCCAGCGCCTCCCCGGCGAAGGTCAGCGGCACCAGGGCCGGGCGCGGCTCCACCAGCGGCAGGCCGAACTGCCGCGCGACGTCATAGGCGAAGCCGGTGGCGCCCATCTTCGGGATGGAGGGACCGCCCGTCGCCAGCACCAGCGCCGGCGCGGCGAAGGCGCCCCGGTCGGTCTCCACGCGGAAGCCGCCGCCGTCATGGGCGACTGCGGTGATCCGGTGTCGCAGCCGCAGCTCCACCCGCGCCGCCTGGCATTCCGCCAGCAGCATGGCGAGGACGGCCCGCGCCGAACCGTCGCAGAAGAGCTGGCCCAGCGTCTTCTCGTGCCAGGCGATGCGGTGCTTCTCCACCAGTGCCAGGAAGTCGTGCTGCGTGTAGCGGCGCAGGGCGGATTTCGCGAAATGTGGGTTGGCGGAGAAGAAGCGCTCCGGCACCACGCCCAGGTTGGTGAAGTTGCAGCGCCCGCCGCCGGAGATCAGGATCTTGGCCCCCGCCTGGTCCGCATGGTCGAGCAGCAGCACGCGCCGCCCGCGCTGTCCCGCCGCCATGGCACACATCAGCCCCGCCGCCCCGGCGCCCAGGATCACCGCATCGAAGGATTCCATCGCGGCTCCCTAGCCCGTGGCCGCCGCCGGCGGAACCGCCGGACTCGTGAATCGCCCCCAAACAGTTGACCGGCCGGGGAAACCGCCCGGGTTTGGCCTCGGCCCGCCCCTGCCCTACAAGCGGGCGGACCCAGTTCAGGGATTCCGGGTATGACCGACAGCGCCGACCAGTACAGCACCCTGCCTTCGGGCATCCGCTACCGTGACGAGGTGGTCGGCGAGGGGGAATCCCCCCGTCCCGGCCAGTGGGTCACCGTCCACTACACCGGCTGGCTCGACGACCAGGGCAAGCCGGGCCGCAAGTTCGACAGCTCCCGCGACCGCGGCGACCCTTTCCAGTTCATGATCGGCATGGGGCAAGTCATCTCCGGCTGGGATATCGGCGTCTCCACCATGAAGGTGGGCGGGCGCCGCATCCTCGTCCTGCCGCCGGAGCACGGCTATGGCGCGCGCGGCGCCGGCGGCGTGATCCCGCCCAACGCCACGCTGATCTTCGACGTGGAACTGCTCGGCCTCGGCTGAGCCCAGGGTTCCGGGTCGGCGCCAAAGCGCCGGCCCCGGTTCCGCCACGGCCTCCCCGCTACAGGGGCCGTATCAGAGGGGCGGCATCGGTGCCGCCACCCCGTCCCGCAGCGGATACTTGCCCCAGCCGCGCTCGTATTGCGGCGGGATGGAGAGGTCGCTCGTCCGGCCCAGCGCCTCGGCGGCCCGGACAGGCCAGTAGGGGTCCTTCAGGATGGCCCGTGCCAGCAGCACCAGATCCGCCTTGCCCTCGGCCAGGATCGCCTGGGCCTGCTGCGGCTCGGTGATCATGCCCACGGCGGCCACCGGGATGCCGGCGCCCCGCCGCACCGCCGCAGCGCCCGGCACCTGATAGCCGGGACCGACCGGGATCTCCGCATGGGCCGCGTTGCCGCCGGAGGAGACATCCACCAGATCCACGCCGGCCTCCCGCAGCCGGCGCGCCAGTTCCACGCTTTCCTCCGTGGTCCAGCCGCCTTCCACCCAGTCGGTGTGGCTGATCCGCACCCAGAGCGGCACGTCGCCCGGCAAGGCGGCACGGAGCGCGGCCGCCGTTTCGCGCGCCAGCCGCGTCCGCCCGGCGAAACCGCCGCCCCAGCCGTCGTCGCGGCGATTCGCGAGGGGCGAGAGGAACTGGTGCAGCAGGTAGCCATGCGCCGCGTGGAGTTCGACCACCCGGTAGCCCGCCTGCACCGCCCGCCGCGCGGCCTCGACGAAACCGGCGATCGTGGCGCCGATCTCCGCCTCGCTCATGGCGTGCGGCGTGGCATAGCCCTCGAAGGGCACGGCACTCGGCCCGACCGGCTCCCAGCCATGCTCCGAGGCCGGGCCATGCCTCCAGGGCGGGTTACGGCTGCCCTTGCGCCCGGCATGGGCGAGCTGGATCGCCGGCACCGCTCCGGCGCGGGCGATGGCGGCGGCGAGGCGGGCATGGCCCGGCACCTGCGCCTCCTCCCAGATTCCGAGGTCCCAGGGGGTGATGCGCCCTTCCGGCAGCACGGCGGCGGCCTCGGTCATCACCAGCCCCGCCCCGCCCAGGGCGCGGGAAAGGAGGTGCTGCAGGTGCCATTCCGTGGGCCTGCCATCCGGCGCGCAGCAGTACTGGCACATGGGCGAGACGCCGATCCGGTTCGGCAGGGTCACGCCCCGCATGGTCAGCGGCGTGAAGAGCGAGGTGCTGGGCTGGTCGGTCACGAGACGGGCGCTCCGATGCTGGCCGGGGGATTGGCGGGGATGGGTATGGCCGCGCCGAAGGGCGGCAGCCTGCCGATCCGGTCCTCGATCACGCCGAACAGGACGGGCTCCCCCGCCGGGCGCGGCAGCAGGCGCCCCGAGGCATCGGTGGGGAAGCGCGTCATGGTGACCGCATCCTCCACATTGCCGCCGACCGCTTCCGCCACGAAAGGTCCGACCCGCACCACGATGTCGCAATGCATGGCGCGGAACTGCCCGATCTCCGCCAGCCTCTCCCGCCAGTCGGTGAGCGGGCGGCGCGAGCGGTCGCCGCAGACCAGATCGCCCGGTGCAGGGGCATAGTCGCCGATGCTGTGCGGGACGAAGGGCGCCTGGGCCGGGAAATCCCGCGCGTCGGCCAGGATGGCGTCCAGGTAGAAGGAATGCGCGGCGTTCCCTGCGAACTCGCGCTGGTCCACCCCGGCGGAGCGCATCACCCAGGAGATGAAGGCCGCCGACCAGGCGGGCTCGCGCCAGGGGGCCGTCGCCGCGCCTTGCAGGGCGGCGGCATAGCGGTCCCGGTTCCGGTCGATCACCGGCCGGTCCTCCTCCACCGCGCGCCAGTAGGCGAGGACGCGGGGGAAGTTGGCGATGGCCGATTCCGGTCCCGGTGCCTTGCTGGGCGGGTGCTTCTCGCCGGGCGTGGTGACGTAGCCGCCCCAGTCCTGCCATTCCGTCAGCGCGAAGCGGACGATCCGCTCCCGGGTGGAGGGCGGATAGGAGAGCGGCGGCTCGCGGAACCGGGCCGTGGCCTGCGGCGGCGTGGCGCAGGCGGCGAGCAGGGCGGTGGGCCACAGTGCCAGCAACAGGGCGTGGACCCGCCTCCCGGCGGAAGCGGAGGGCGCGGACAGGCGCATCGGGCGGTGATCCGGAACAGGACCGGGCTTCGCGCCAGGTCTGTGGAGGAAGGGGGACGGCCGTGGATCACGCCCGCCCGAAGGCAGAGGCACGGAGGCCGGTTGGCCAGCCGCGGGACGGCCCGCTGGATAGCACCATGCCGACGGACCCGCACCACCCGGGGTTGCATCCCCGGCTTTCGCGCCGGGGATGCCGGCGGCGGCACCTCGTTCCCTGCACGGGGGCAGCGGCGCCACGGCATCCGGCGCGGTCCGCTCCCGCGCCGGGACGGTCAGTGCAGCGTCTCGCGCGTGATCCCGCCGCCGGTCACCGGGGCGCTGTAGGCGGGGGGCGCGGCCTGACCATAGGGGGCGGCGCCCGGGACACTCCCTTGGGCCGGCGCCGCATAGGGCTGCGCGGAGGGCGGTACGACGGCTTGGCTGGCGCCGTACTGCATCAGCACCGCGCGCAGCGGGTCGGCGCCCTGGTTGTAGGCGGTCATGCTGAGCACGATGTCGCGCACCGCGACCGCCCGCCCGTAATAGGCCTGGTTGCCTTCGTGATAAGGGCTCATCACCGCGCCATCGAGGGTGATGCCGGCATAGAGGCCGCGGGTCTTGGCATAGGCCACCACGTCCGCTCCGGCCGCCGTGGTGGTCGCGCCGCCCATGCCGCCGCCCACCGTCACCAGGGCGATGGAGATGTCGCCGCCGAGCTTGACCTGGTTGTCCAGCACGGCGTTCAGCCCCTTGTCCGTCAGGATGAAGAACATGAGCTGTGCGTCCTGCAGGCCGATCTGCAGGCCGAGCGAGCCGGAGCCGAAGCTGTAGAAGGCCGGCGAAGACCAGGATCCCGCCCCGTCACGCGCCGTCAGCACGCAACTGCCGCCCTGCGCCCCCAGGATGAAGCCCGCCTTCAGCACGCGCGGGCAGATCATCACCGCGCGGGAACGGCGGAGCGAGCCCTGGGTGTCCTGCCGCACACCCGGATCGCCCTGGCCCAGCATCTCCTGCGCTGTCAGCGTCGCGCGGTCCACCAGCGTCTGCTGCTCGGCGGCCGGTGGGATCGAGCCCCCGCCGCAGGCCGCCAGCGCCATGAGAAGCACAAGGCACATCGCACGGCGCATCAAATTCTCCCCCTAACCCCTTGGTCCCGATCCCTGTTCTAAACGCAAAGAATGGCTGTGACCAAGCGTCGGCGCCTCCGGAGGACGGATTTCCGGCCGCCTCAGTGCAGTGCGCTGAGGCCGGGCGGCTCCTCGTTCACCGCGCCGACGCGCCACTGGCCGCTGAGATTCTCCAGCCGGGTCAGGGACAGGTTGCGGACGGAGAACTGCAACGCCTGATAGGGGCTGAAGCCGCAGGCATGGGCCAGCGCGGCGCGGATCGAGCCGCCATGCGCCACGATCACCAGCGATTCGCCCGGATACTTGTCCACCAGATCGTCCAGCACCGGGCCGACGCGCTTCACCACGTCGCCGACGCTTTCCCCGCCGGGCGGCCGCTCCTCGGCCGAATGCGGCCAGAACGGGTGCGGCGGGTCGCGCAACAGGGCGGTGAACTCCTCATGCGTCAGCCCCTGCCAGCGGCCCAGGTTCTGCTCGCGCATGTCCGGCAGCACGGTCAGCCTCTGCTCGGGATAGCCTCCGGCGAAGACGGCCGCCGCGGTGGAGCGGGTCCGCGCCAGCGGCGTGCAGAACCAGCGGGCCGGGCGCGGCAGCCGCTCGGCCAGCCAGGCATGGGCCACCTGCTCCGCCGCCAGGGCCACGGTGCAGAGCGGCACGTCCATGTCCCCGTACATGGTCAGCCGGGCCGAGGGCTCGACGATGGCGTGCCGGATCAGGAAGAGGCGCGTCAGGATCATGGCCCCGCTTATGGCCGAGGCACGGGCCGGTGAGAGCCCCCTTTGACGGCGCCCCTCCCGTGCCGTGGCGGCACGGGTCGACCGCCGTTCAGGCCGCGCGGGCCGAGCGCTGGCTCATCACCCCCGACAGCATCACCACCGCCGCGCCCGCCATGGCCCAGGGTCCCGGCACCACGCCCCAGATCGCGAGGTCGAAGACCACCGCATAGGCGAGCGCGCTGAATTCCAGCGGCGCGAGGCGGGAGGCCGAGGCATGGCGGAAGGCCCCGGCCAGGCAGAGCGACGCCACGCCGGAGAAGACGCCGTTGGCCATCAGCGCCGCGAGATCCCGCGTCCCGGGCGGCACCCAGCTTTCCATCAGGAAGGGCAGCAGCACCAGCAGCCCGGGGGCCGAGGTCCAGAGGATCAGCCGCGCCATCCCGGCCTCGTGCCGCAGCCAGCGGTTGATCGTCATGACGATGGAGTAGCAGACGGTGCCCATCAGGGCCCAGAGATAGGAGGCCACCGGCGCGCCGCCGGTCAGACCGGGCAGCAGCGACATCAGCACGCCACCGAAGCCCAGCGCGCACCAGCCCCAGGCGGAGGCGGGAACCGGCTCCCGCAGGAAGAGCGCGGCCAGGGCCAGGGTGAAGAAAGGCGCGGTGAAATAGACGAGGTAGCCCTCGGCCAGGGCAAGGCCGCGCAGCGCCAGGAAGAAGCCGAAGGCCGAGCCCAGCATCCCGGCGGCGCGCAGCAGGTGCAGCCACGGATGCCGCGTGCCCAGATCGCCGCCCAGGCCGGGGCGCGCGAGGCGCGCGAGCAGCAGCAGGGTCAGCATGGTGGCATAGCGGATGCCCACCACCTGCTGCGGCGGGTAGTGCCCCGACAGCAGCTTGGAATTCGTGTCCAGCAGGGCAAAGAGGCCCAGCGCCGCCAGCAGCAGCAGAGGTCCGCGCACCCGGTTCGTCTCCCCCATCCCCCCGCGGGCCGACAGGCCGACCGTCCCGCGGGCCGCGTATCCCTTGTCGCGGCTTCTCCCTGGCGCCGGGCGCGTGGTCAACCCGCGCTTCCCCCATGCCCGGCTTCGGTCCATAGGGGGCGCCGATGACTCCTGCCCTCGCCTCCGCACTCATGCCGCTGATGCGCGGCATGGACCCCGAGCGCGCGCACGGCGCGGCGCTGCGGGCCCTGCGCCTCGGCCTCACCGGCCGCGACCGCATGCCGGACGATCCCATCCTGGCCACCGGGGCGCTGGGCCTGCGCTTCCGCAACCCGGTCGGCCTCGCCGCCGGCTTCGACAAGGATGCGGTGGCGGTGCTGCCGCTGATGCGCCTGGGTTTCGGACTCGTCGAGGCCGGAACCGTCACGCCGCGCCCCCAGGCGGGCAATCCGAGGCCGCGCCTCTTCCGGCTGGAGGAGGACCGCGCGGTGGTCAACCGCATGGGCTTCAACAATGGCGGCCTCGACGCCTATGTGGCGCGGCTGGCGGCCCTGCCCCGCCCCCTGCCCGCCGTGCTGGGCGCCAATATCGGCATCAACAAGGAAGGCGCCGATCCGGAGCGCGACTACCCTGCGCTCTATGCCGCCGTGGCGCCGCACGCGGATTACGTGACGCTCAACGTCTCCTCCCCCAACACGCCGGGGCTGCGGGACCTGCAAGGCGAGGCGCGTCTGACCGCCATCCTCTCGGCCGTGGCGGAGCGCCGCGCCGGGCTGGCGAAGCAGCCGCCGCTGCTGGTGAAGATCGCCCCCGACCTCGCCGAGGATGCCCTGCCGGCCATCGTGGAAGCCTGCATCGCCCAGGGCGTGGCCGGGATCATCGTGTCCAACACCACCATCGCCCGCCCCTCGACGCTGCGCTCGCCGCGCCGGGCCGAGGCGGGCGGCCTTTCCGGCCCGCCGCTCTTCGCCCCCTCCACCGCCATGCTGGCGGCGGTCCACCGGCTGGCGCGCGGGCGGCTCGTGCTGGTGGGGGCGGGCGGCGTCGGCAGCGCGGAACAGGCCTATGCCAAGATCCGGGCCGGGGCCTCGCTGGTGCAGATCTACGCGGCGCTGGCCTATGAGGGACCGGCGCTGATCCCGGACATCAGGCGCGGCCTCGCCGCGTTGCTGCGGCGCGACGGCTTCGCGCATATCTCGGACGCGGTGGGAGTTGACGCGGCATGAAGATCTTCGAAGGCATTACCCCGCTGGCGGAGCGCTATGACGGCTTCGTGGTGGATCTCTGGGGCGTGGTGCATGACGGGGTGCAGGCCTATCCCGGCGTCACCGACGCGCTGGCGCAGCTCCAGGCCGCCGGCAAGCGCGTGGTCTTCCTGAGCAACGCTCCGCGCCGCTCCTGGGTGGTGGAGGAGCTGCTGGCCCGGCTCGGCGTGCCGCGTTCGCTCTACGTGGACGCCGTGACCTCGGGCGAGGTCGCCTGGGAGATGCTGCGCGACCGCACCGACCCCTGGTTCGCGAAGCTCGGCCGCCGCGCCTACCACCTCGGCCCGGCCACCGATCTCAGCGTGATCGAGACGCTGGACCTGACCCTGGCGGAGCGGCCGGATGGCGCGGACTTTCTGCTCAACACCGGCCCCGACCCGCAGCTCGGCCCGCATGCGCTGGAGCCCTATGACGCGGTGCTCCGGGCCTGCGCCGAGAAGGGCCTGCCGATGGTCTGCGTGAACCCGGACCGAGAGGTGGTGGTGGGCGGCCGCATCCTGCTCTGCGCCGGGGCCTTCGCCGACCGCTACCGCCTGCTGGGCGTCACCGACATCTTCGAGGTCGGCAAGCCGGACCCGACCGTCTATGGCCCGGTGCTGCGCCGCCTCGCCGTGCCGAAGGAGAAGGTCCTGGCCGTGGGCGACGGGCCGCGCACCGATCTCGCCGGGGCCAAGGCCGCCGGGCTCGACTGCGTCTGGGTGCTGAACGGCCTCTCCGCCGCGCTGGCGCCGGACCAGCTCGACACCATCGCCGCCGCGGAAAAGGTCTTCCCCCTCGCGGCCCTGCGCGCCTTCCGGCCCTGAGGCGCAACCGGCGCGGCGCCCCGAATGCAGGGTGGCGTCGCCTGGTCCTGGCGTTGCGCTTCGTGGCCAGCCCCGGGGGAGGCTCCGCCTGCCCCCGGAACCCCCACCGCCGGGGAGATCGTATCTCCCCGGACCTCACCTTGCGTGGGTGCGGGTGACAAGGCCTGCCTTCCCGAACCCAGGGGGCAGGCGGGGCAAAGGAGCTCAAGAAGGAAAACACCCTGTCCGCGCTGGTGGCACCGGCAGTCCGCCGGAGAGCATGGCTCTCCGATGCGTCCGGCATCAGCGGAGGTCAACTCATCGGGTCCAGGGCCCGCAGTGTCCTCACGGAGTGGGGGTTTGGGGGCGAGGCAGCGCCTCACCCCCAAAGGACGGCGCAAACTCATGACGGGCTCGCCCAGGGAAAGCCACCGTTCCGATCAGCCGAGGTAGCGCGCTCCGGCCTGTTGCAGCAGCCGGGCCTGGCGCAGGGCGCGGCGCTGTTCCGGCGACAGTCCTTCCTCCGGCGGCCATGCGGGCTCCGGCGAAGCTCGGCCCGCGCGCAGGGCCGCCGCCACGGCTTCCAGCCCGGCGGCCAGTTGCCGGCCGAATGCCGGGTCGCCGCTTCGGGAATGGCGGGCGGACTGCAACCAAACGGCGGTGCTGGCACCAGCCAGGCGGCGCAGGAGCAGGAGGGCGGTCCCGGCGGCCTCCTGGCGTCGCTCGCCCTCGCCCCCATGCTCGCCCACCTGCCCCCAGGGCTCACGGGCGGCACGCTCGCGCAAGGCTTCGGCATTGACGCTGGCAAGCCCGGCCGCTCGCCGCGCCGCCTCGGTCGCCGCCCGGTCGGCGTCGGGTCCAAAAGCCAGCGCGGCATAGCGCGCATGCGCTTCCAATGCCCCGGCAAGGGCGAGGCGCAGCCGCTGCGGCGCCCGCTCCGGCCAGAGCAGCATGGCCCCCGCCAGGGCGATGACGCTGCCCAGCACGTTGTTGAAGGCGCGCAGCCCGGCCAGCCCGGCATGGCTCGCGCCCGGCACGGTCAGGTCCACCAGCAGCACGAAGAGCGGCGTGAGGAAGAAGACGAAGAGCGCATAGCTCACGCCCCGGACCGCCAGGGTCGCCATGGCCAGGGGAAAGATCGCCAGGGTCAGCGCCAGGGGACCCTCCAGCACCCAGCCTAGGAAAGCGGCCGCCAGCCCGCCCAGCACGCTGCCGACCGCGCGTTCCAGCGCCCGGGGCCAGGTCGTGGCGATCTCCGGCTGCTGCACCAGGATCACCGCCATCGTGGCCCAGTAGGCCTGTGGCAATTCCAGGAGATGGGCCAGCACCATCACCCCGGTCACCAGCACGGCCGAACGCAGGGCATGGCGGAAGACCAGCGACTCCCAGCGCAGGTTGGCCAGCAGCAGCACCCAGAACCTGTGGGCCTGCCGTGGCTGCGGCGCGGGCGGGCCAGCCGGCGCGTTGTCGATCATTCCGCGCAGGGCGGCGGCCATGGCGTGCAGGCCCTCCCCCGCCTCGCTTTCCGGCGCGGCGGGCATGGCCTCCAGCCGGGCCAGGGCGGCGCGCAGCCGGGCATCGGGCGGCTGCCCCGCCTCCATCAGCCGGGACTGGCGCAGCAGCACCACGGCCAGTTGCCGCAACTGGCGCCGGGCGGCCCGGCGGTCCGGTGGCGTGGGCCGCTGGCCCTGCTCCTCCAGCCGGTCCTCCAGCGCGATCAGCAGGGCGAAAAGCCGTTCCGCCGTTTCCAGCCCGATCAGCAGCCGCCCCACCGCGTCGCGCAGGCCACGGGCGCGGAGGAGCTGCTCCAGGGCAGCGCGGGCATTCTCGATGGACAGGCGCACGGCGCGGCGGTGGCGCCCGGCATGCTCGCCCCAGGCATTCTCCGTCGAACCCTCCGCGAGAAGCCGGTCCAGGTCGGCGCACAGGGCAGCCAGGTCGCGGAAGGCCGCGGCCAGGGCCAGGCGCGAGGGGCGGAAGGGATGGATGCGCCAGAGGGTCAGGCTGAGCAGCAGCGCCCAAAGGCAGCCCCCCGCGAAGATCAGCCCGAATTCCAGCGCCGCCCCGGCGGAATGAACCGGCTGGTCTGCCGCCACCGCGAAGGCCACCACCGCCAGGGCGCCGGCCTGGGTGATGGCGGCGCCGTAGAGGCGGCCCAGCCCGCCCAGGAAGGTGCAGAGGCACAGCAGCGCTGCCGCGAAGGGCCAGCCCAGCCCGCCGCTGACAGCCCCTGCCAGGGCGCAGAGGGTGGAGACGGCCGCGTAGCCCGCCATGAGCCGCGCCCGCTCCCGCCCTGGCCCGCCCGGGTCGGCGAGGCAGGTCCAGAGCGCCGCGATCGCGGCCCAGGACAGGGCGGGCCAGTGGAGGAGCTCCATCACCAGCACCACCAGGGCGCAGGCGGCGGCGGCACGGAGGCCTTCGCCCAGGCTGACGGCGCGGGGGGAGAGCGAGATCGACCAGCGCCCCAGCCGGGCCGAAAGGCGCTCCGGCCAGGCGGGGCCGGCGCGGCGCCGGGCGATCGGCCGGGGACGGGCCGGGGTCATGGCCCATGCCGTCCATCGTGATGGGACGCGGTGCCTGCCGTCCGGTGCGGCGACGCCCGACATCCCGCCGGGCGGGACACCTTCCGGGGCGGCACGATCCCCGGCATCGTGGGATGCGTCATCCTGGGATCACCTCCGCCACGCGGCGATTCACGATTGCTGCATTGCAGCATAGCGGCTTTCGTAGCCGGGTCGCCAGCCCCCTGCCGCGGGGCGCAGCCTCAGCCGATCCGCAGCAGTGTCGAACCGTTGAGCCGCAGCCAGTCCTGGGCCGCCTCGCGATGCGGGGTGCGCGTTTCCACCAGCGCCCAGAAGCGGGCGGAATGGTTGAGCTCGCGCAGATGCGCAACCTCGTGCGCCGCCACGTAGTCCAGCACCCAGCCGGGCGCCATCACGAGGCGCCAGGAAAAGGCCAGGGTGCCGTCCGGCGCGCAGGAACCCCAGCGCGAGCGGGTGTCCTTCAGCCGGACCGCGCGCGGGCGCACCGCCAGCGCCCGGGCATGCTCCGCCACCAGGGGGGCGATGCGCCGGCGCGCCTCGGCCCGCAGGAAGTCACCGACCCGGCGCGCGACGAATTCCGGGGCGCCGGCAACGACGATGCGGCCGTCCTGCAGGAAGGCGCCCCCCCGTGCCTGGGGCTCGTGGCGGATCGGGTGCGGCACCCCGCCGAGCGGGATCTCCGCCCCGTCCTGGAAAGGCTGCGGCGGCGCCAGGGAGGACAGGCGCTCCATCACCCAGGCGGCATGGGCGGTGAGCAACGCCATGCCCTGCTGGCGGCTGGCACGCGGCGGCAGAGTGACGATCACCTCGGCGGCACAGGGGTCGATGCGCAGCGAGACGCGGCGGGCCCGGCTCGAACGCTGCCAGCGCACCGGGCAGGGGATCGGCCGGTTGAGCGGCCCCGTCCGCAGGGGGACGCTCTCGGTGGTGCTCGGCTCCATGCCGGACAGAATGCCCGGACGGAGGCCCCGGGACAACGTCCGGCTTCCTATCCGGGCGACGGGCACGGACCGCCTCAGCCGGGCAGGCCCTTCATCTCGATCTCGACAAAGGAAAGCGGCGCCTCGCCGGCATTGATCACGTTGTGCTCCGCCCCCGCCAGGCGATCATAGGCCAGCCCGGCCTGGAGCTGGCTGGTGACGCTGGTGCCGTCCGCCATCTCCACCAGCAGGGTCCCGTCCGTCACCGGCACCACGACATAGGCCCATCCGTGGCGGTGGGCGCCCGTCTCGGCACCCGGGGCGAAGTCCCAGCGGGTGACGCGCACGCGCTCATTGTCCGACTGGAGGGTGGCGACGGCGGGAACGCGGCAGCGGAGGGCTTCGCGGGCGGACTGGCTCATGCCTGGACTCCTGGGCTGGCGGCGCGACGGCATGGGCCGTGGCACCACGGCGAGGGTGGAAAGGGCGCGGAGCGCCTGGTCCAGCCTCCCCCCGGATGGTTCAGGCTGGCAAGGGGCGCCGACGCCAGTGGACGCGGGCGGCCTCGCTTCCGCCACGGGTGGCCGGAGCCGGACGCGGCCAGCGCCCGGGCCAGTCCACCACATGATCCTCCAGCGCCCCTGCGCGGCGCTCACTCACCACCCGCCCGGCCACGGAAACGCCGGCGCCCTGGACGGTGGCCGGGTCGCCGGAAACCAGCGGATGCCATTCGGGCAGGTCCCTGCCCTCGGCGACGAGGCGGTAGCCGCAGCTCGGCGGCAGCCAGTCGATGCGCTTCAGCCGGGCCGGGGTCAGCTTCACGCAGTCCGGCACCTTGGCCCGGCGGTTGGCATAGTCAGAGCAGAGGGCGGTCGAGGTGTCGAGCAGGCGGCAGGCCACCTCGGTCCAGTGGATCTCATCCGTGTCGTCGTCGCGCAGCTTGTGCAGGCAGCAGCGGCCGCAGCCGTCGCAAAGGCTCTCCCATTCGCTCCGCGTCATCTCGGAGAGGGATTTCGCCTTCCAGAAAGGCAGGTCAGGAAGCATCCCGCCAAGCTGAGCGCCCCATGGCGCAAACACAAGGCGAAAACCAGCGGCCCTGCCCCGCCGGTTTCTCTCACACGCCGTGGGGCCGGAGTGCTCCTCCGGCCCCGCGGATCCGCTTCCAGCCAAAGCCCCGGACTGGCACCTGGCAGGCCTCCGGGGCCGGGCCGGAGGGTTTCAGGCCCAGCGCCGGATCTCGCGGCGCAGGTCGCGCACCAGGGCGTCACCGCGCTTGCGGGCACGGCCTGCAAGCTCGGCCGCGTCGTGCCCGGCATGGGAGGCGGTGTCGCGGAGGGTTTCCCGCAACTCCGAGGCCCGCCCCAGCCAGCCCGTCCGGCGCCGCGAAGGGCGGCCCGAGAGCCGGTCCACCACATTGTCCACCCCCTGCCGTAGCGAGCAGAAGAGGGAGGCCAGGACGCTCTCGCCGCGACGGGCCCGGCGGCGCCCGCCGTGCAGCAGGCCGTGGGCTTCGTTCCGCATGTGCTCCACCCGGTCCCGGACATCCCCGGCGAAGCCTTCCACCCGGTCCTGGCCGCGCCCCAGCAGGGACATGGCTCCGCCCCGCAGGACGCTGGCACGGTCCTGCGCGGTCTCGGCCACGTTCTCCACCCGGCCACGCGTACGGCCCAGAAAGGAACGGGCGCCGTCGCGGTAGTCTTCCGCCGCGTCATGGGCGGATTCCGCCACGTCCTCCGCGCGGCCCCGGACCCGCCCCAGGAAGGAGCGGGCGCCATCGCGATAGCTGTCGGTCCGGTCCTGGACCGTTTCCGCCAGATCCCCGGCCCGGTGCCGCGCCTGGCCGACCAGCCCGCGGGCGCTGCCACGCCAGGATTGCGCCCGGTCCTGCGCCTCCTCGGCGAAATCGTCGGCCTGCCCCCGCCAGCGTCCCCAGAGGGAGTGGGCGCGGGAGGAAGTGTCCTCCGCCAGTTCGCGGGCATCGTGCC
This sequence comes from Roseomonas sp. FDAARGOS_362, assembly GCF_002754815.1. Classification (GTDB taxonomy): domain Bacteria; phylum Pseudomonadota; class Alphaproteobacteria; order Acetobacterales; family Acetobacteraceae; genus Roseomonas; species Roseomonas mucosa. Next base: position 1,628,784 of record NZ_CP024588.1, read on the forward strand.
GGGCATGCCCGAACAGTCCGCCCAGCAGGCCGCCGCCGCGCGAGGCCCTGCGCTCCGCCTCGCGCGCCAGCCGCTCGGCGCGGCGGCGGCCTTTGCGGGACAGGCCGGCCCATTCTTCGCTGCCCTGCCGGCCCAGGCGAGAGAGGCTCCAGCGGCCCCGGCGCATCGCTTCCTCGGCCTCCCGGAGCAGGGCGCGGTCGCGGGACTTGCGGCTGTAGTGCACGCCCACCGCCACGCCAGCCGCCAGCGCGCCCAGGCCGATCAGCACCCCGGCGGTGCCGAGCGGGTTCATCTGCGCTTCCAGCAGGACGGAGGTGCGGCGCGGGGCCGGCTGGTCCTTGATGGCGCCCGTCTCGGCCAGGTCGGCGCGCGGCTCGTAAAGGTTGTCGTGGCGGTCCTTCCGCCCCGGGCTCCGGCGCGTCTGGCTGCGGCGCCCGAAGGCCTCCATCACCCGGTCGGTCAGGCGCGGGGCGTGGTTGCCCAGCAGCGCGATGGCGTAGCCCCCCATGCCCACCACCAGGGTCCGGGGCGCGTATTCGCAGGCGTACAGGATCGCCTTGGCCACGAGGCGCGGATGATAGACTGGCGCGGGCAGCTTCAGCCCCGCGCTCTCCGTCACGTTGCGGGAATGCTCCGGAAAGAGCGTGTCCACCGAACTGGGCTTTACCAGCGTGACGGAGACCGGATACCCCGCTTCCTCGAACTCCATGCGGAAGGCATCGGTGATGCCCTTCACCGCGTGCTTGGAGGCGGAATAGACGCCCTGCAGCTCCATCGCCCGGTCGGACAGGACGGAGCCGACATTGACGATGGTGCCACCGCGCTGCTTCAGGTGCCTCACCGCCACCTGGGTGCCGTTCACGACGCCCCAGTAGTTGACGTCGAAGAGACGCCTCTGGTCCTCCAGCGGCGTGTCCTCGATCCGGCCATAGATCGCGGCGCCGGCATTGTTCACCCAGCTGTCGAAGCCGCCGAAGCTGTCGATGGCCTTCTGCGCGACCTTCTCCATTGCCCCCGCATCGGCGACATCGGCCACCACGTATTCCGTGCGGCCGCCCCGGGCGCGCAACTCGTCGCGCAGGGAGCGCAGGGCGTCCTCGTTGCGGGCGGCCAGGACCAGCGAGGCGCCCCGCTCAGCCGCCAGCCGCGCGGTGGCGAGGCCGATGCCGGAGGTGGCGCCGGTGAGCACGATCACCTGCTGGCGCAACGGCTTGCGATGGGGCTTGGCCATGGTCGGGGTTACTCCCTTGTCTGGGTATCTCCCCCGGTGAACGCCGCGCCTCGCGAGAGGTTGAGGCCGGATTTCCGCGCATCCGCCCTTGCCGCGCGGGATGGCTGGGCGGAGGATCGGGGCCGGCGTCGAAAAGGCGGACGCCGGAACCCGCCCGCCCATCCGGGGGCATGGCCCCCATGGCTGGGTATCAGGCGAGAGAACGGAGCCTGGGAACAGGACGGAGACACCGGATGCGGATCGGGCTTTTCATTCCCTGCTACATCGATGCCTTCCACCCGGAGATCGGCATTGCCACGCTGGAGTTGCTGGAACGGCTCGGCCTCGACGTCACCTATCCGCCCGACCAGACCTGCTGCGGCCAGCCGATGACCAACAGCGGCTTCCACCGGGAATCCGCCGCGGCGGAATCACTGTTCCTGCGGAACTTCACCGGCTTCGACTATGTGGTGGCGCCCTCCGGGAGCTGCGTCCAGCAGGTCCGGGAGCATATGACGGCCATCCCGCAGACGGAGGCCCTGCGCGACCTCCGCTCCCGCACCTTCGAGCTGGTGGAGTTCCTGCACGACGTGCTGGAGGTGCGGGAATTCCCCTGGGCCGAGTTTCCCCACAAGGTCGGCTACCACTATTCCTGCAACACCCTGCGCAACCTCGGCCATGCCAGGCCCTCCGAGCTGAACCTGCCGGATTTCTCCAAGCCGCTCGACCTGCTGCGCGGGGTGCGCGGCATCGAGGTGGTGACGCCTGCCCGGCATGACGAGTGCTGCGGCTTCGGCGGCACCTTCGCGGTGACGGAGCCGGATGTTTCCGTCCGGATGGGCCAGGACAAGGTACGCAACCACAGCCAGGCGGGCGCCGAGTACATCGTATCCGCCGACAGCTCCTGCCTGCTGCACCAGCAGGGCTGCGCCGAGCGCATGGGGCTGCCGGTGAAGTTCATCCACATCGCCCAGATCCTCAATGGAGACATGGCGTGAGCAGCACCGCGAAGCCCGGTCTTGACCATGCCGAGGGCCGCTCGAAGCCGATCCCTGCACCGCAGCGCGAGCCGCAGCCGCGCGGCGCCGTGGTGCGGGGCAACCGGCCGGTGGACCATGCCGAGGCCGCCGCGCGCTTCCTGAAGGCGCCGGAGCACGAGAGCTTCCACGACCGCCGGCTCTGGGACCTGCGGGAGAAGCGCGACCGCGAGGCGCACGGCATCCCGGAATGGGAGGAGCTGCGCGCCCTGGCCTCGGCCATCAAGGAGCACACCCTCACCCATCTCGACACCTATCTGGAGCAGTTCGAGGCCGCCGCGAAGGCGAACGGCGCGCATGTCCACTGGGCGAAGGACGCCGCCGAGCACAACGGGATCGTCCTCGGCCTGCTGCGCGACCACGGCGCACGGCGGCTGATCAAGAGCAAGTCGATGCTGACCGAGGAATGCGGCTTCCGCGACGCCATGGCCGAGGCCGGCATCGAGGTGGTGGAGACCGATCTCGGCGAGCGCATCCAGCAGCTCGACAACGAGGACCCGAGCCATGTGGTGGTGCCGGCGGTGCACAAGCTGCGCTCCGACGTCGCCGCCGTCTTCGCCAGGACGCTGGGCAGCGACCCGGACAACCACGATGCCGCCTATCTGGCGCGGCGGCAGCGCGAGGCGACGCGGCCGCTGATCCTGGAAGCCGATGCCGGCATGACCGGCTGCAACTTCGCGGTGGCGGAAACGGGCGGCGTGGTGGTCTGCACCAACGAGGGCAATGCCGATCTGTCGGCCAACGTGCCGCCGCTGCACATCGCCAGCATCGGCATCGAGAAGCTGATCCCGCGCGTGGCCGATCTCGGCGTCTTCATCCGCCTGCTGTCGCGCTCCGCCCTGGGGTCGCCGATCACGCAGTACACCTCGCACTTCCGGGCGCCGCGCCGGGGCGGGGAGATGCATTTCGTGCTGGTGGACAATGGCCGCTCCGCCCGGCTGGGGATGGAGGAGTTCTGGACCTCGCTGAAATGCATCCGCTGCGGTGCCTGCATGAACACCTGCCCGGTCTATCGCCGCAGCGGCGGCCTGTCCTATGGCGCCACCTATGCCGGGCCGATCGGGCTGATCCTCGACCCCACCTTCAACCGGCGGAAATACAGCAGCCTGCCCTTCGCCTCGACCCTGAACGGCAGCTGCACCAATGTCTGCCCGGTGAAGATCAACATCCACGAGCAGATCTTCGCCTGGCGCAAGGTGCTGGCCGAGGAGCACGAGCTGCCCATGGCCAAGCGGGCGATGATGGCGGCGGCGGGGCATGTGCTTTCGCGGCCCCGGCTGTTCCGGGCCGCCATCGGCGCGGCGGATTCCGCGCTGCGCCACCTGCCGCGCTTCGCCCTCTACAACCCGCTGAACCGCTGGGGCGCCGGGCGCGAGGTGCCGGCAGCGCCGAGGGAAACCTTCCACGGCTGGTACGCCCGCAACCGGGGGCAGGCGAAATCCGGGGGGAGGCCGTCATGAGCAGCCGGGAGGCGATCCTGGCCTCGCTTCGCCGCAAGCACCGGCCGGAGCGCGTGCCGCTGCCGCAGGTCGGGCTCTTCGACCGGGAGCTGGAGGGCGGCCCCATCGCGGAATTCGGGCGGCGCCTGGCGCAGATGGGCGGCAAGCTGCTGGAGCCCGGTCCGGACGGCGATCCGCTGGCCCCCGCCGCCCCGCTCCTGCGTGAAGCCGTGGTGATCTGCTCCATGGTGCCGGAGGTCCAGGGCAACCGGCCGCTGACACCGGACACCGCGCCGGCCAGCCTGGCGGATGTGGACGTGGCGGTGCTGCGGGCCTGCTTCGGCGTGGCGGAGACCGGCTCGGTCTGCTTCACCGAGGAAGCGCTGGGGGTGAACTCCGTCGCCTATCTGGCGCAGCACCTGCTGGTGCTGCTCGACCCCGCCGCGATCCTGCCCAACCTGCACCATGCCTACCGGCGTCCGGAATTCGCGCGGTCGCGCTACACCGTCTTCCACACCGGTCCCTCCGCCACCGCGGATATCGAGGGCGTGCTGATCCACGGCGCCCAGGGCGTGCGGTCGCTCTCCGTGCTGCTGCTGCCACCCCCGGGGTGAGGCCGGCGCGCCCCCCCAAGGGGGGAACCGTCACCCCCCGGTGCGTGGGAGCTACTTGAAGATCACCGGCGGTGGTTCGTCCTCGCCCATGCCGGGTGTGGGCACGTCGATGGTGACGGAGGCCGGGTCCACATTGCTGCCGGCATCGATCCAGTAGGTGACGCTTTCCGGCCAGAGGATCACCACCGCGACCAGGGCGATCTGCAGCAGCAGCCAGGGGATGGCGCCCCAGTAGATGTCCGCGGTCTTCACCGATTTCGGCGCGATGCCGCGCAGGTAGAAGAGCGCGAAGCCGAAGGGCGGGTGCATGAAGCTGGTCTGCAGGTTGATGCAGAGCAGCACGCCGAACCAGACGAGGTCGATGCCCAGCTTTGCCGCCACCGGTGCCAGCAGCGGCACGATGATGAAGGCGATCTCGAAGAAATCGAGGAAGAAGGCCAGGAAGAAGACAAAGATATTGACGAAGAGCAGGAAGCCGAGCTGGCCGCCCGGCAGGTGCGACAGCAGGTGTTCCAGCCACAGCCCGCCATCCACGCCCTGGAAGACCAGCGAGAAGACCGTGGCGCCGACCAGGATGAAGATGACCATGGCGGTGATGCGCATGGTATTGGCCATGGCCTCCCGCAGCAGCCGCCAGGAATAGCGCCCATTGGCCATGGCGAGCGCGATGGCGCCCACCGCGCCCATGGCCCCGGCCTCGGTGGGGGTGGCGAGGCCCAGGCCGATCGTGCCCAGCACCAGGAAGATCAGCACCAGCGAGGGCACCATGCCCTTGGCCACGCGCCAGATCAGCGGCCAGCCGCGCTGCGTGCGCGCCTCCTCCGGCAGCGGCGGCACCTTGTGCGGCGCCACGATGGAGACCACGGCGATGAAGCCGACGAAGAGCAGGATCTGCAGGATCGAGGGGCCGATCGCCCCCGCATACATGTCACCCACCGAGCGGCCGAGCTGGTCGCCCAGGATGATCAGCACCAGGGAGGGCGGGATGAGCTGGGTGATGGTGCCGGACGCCGCGATCACCCCCGTGGCGATGCGCATGTCGTAGCCGTAGCGCATCATGATCGGCAGCGAGATCATGCCCATGGCGATCACCGAGGCCGCCACCGTGCCGGTGATGGCGCCAAGCACCGCGCCCACGATGATCACCGCATAGGCGAGGCCGCCCGGGACCTTGCCGAAGAGCTGCCCCGTGCCTTCCAGCAGGTCCTCCGCCAGGCCGCAGCGTTCCAGTACCGCCCCCATCAGGGTGAAGAAGGGGATGGAGAGCAGCAGGTCGTTGCTCAGGATGCCGAAGACGCGCAGCGGCAGGTTGCCGAGGTAGTCGGCGGTGAAGAAGCCCAGCTCGATCGACAGGAAGCCGAAGAACAGCCCCACCGCGGCCAGGGAGAAGGCCACCGGAAAGCCGATGACGAGGAAGACGATCAGGCCGCCGAACATCAGCGGCGGCATCCATTCGAGGCTCATGGAACGGGGTTCATCCGGATTGCGTCTTCCTACTGCAGCGGTCGTTCATAGGTGATCACCGCCTCGCCACCCGGCTGGAGGCCGCGCAACAGGGCGATGCGCTTGATCAGCTCGCTCAGCCCCTGAAGCGTGATCAGCAGGAAGCCCACCGGCATCAGGATCTTCACCGGCCAGCGCAGCAGGCCGCCGGCGTTCTGGCTGCCTTCCCCCCGGACAAAGGAATCCCAGAAGAAGGGCCAGGTCATCCAGGTCAGCAGCGCCATGGCGGGCAGCAGGAAGACGATGATTCCCAGGATATCCACCCAGAGCCGTGCCCTTTCCCCCATCGAGCCGTAGAGGATGTCCACCCGCACATGCTCGTTGCGCAGCAGCGTATAGGGCGCGCCGAGCATCACCATGCCGGCGAAGAAGTACCACTGGACCTCCAGCAGCGCGTTGGAGGACCAGGAGACGCCGTAGCGCACGAAGGCATTGCCGGCGCTTACCACCACGGCGATCAGGGTCAGCCAGTCCGCGATCCGGCCGACCCGGGTATTGATGTCGTCCACCACCCGGGAAAAGGCGAGAAGGGGTTTCATCCGGTCCTCCGGGTGGTGCCAGGCGTCATGGGCGGCGCTGTTCCTGTGCCTGCATGGAATAGACGAAGTTGTCGTAGGTATTCTCGGCGACGCGGAACCACTGGAGCTGCGTGTCGCGGAAGGTCCTGAAGTGGTCGTAGACCTTCTTGAAGCGGGGGTTCTCCGCCGCCGTCTCGTCATAGAGCTCGAAGGCCGACTTGTAGGCTGCCTGCATCACTTCGCGCGGGAAGGGCCGGAGCTGCGCGCCGCCCGCCACCAGCCGGCGCAGCGCCTGGGGGTTCTGCACGTCGTACTTCGCCATGGTCTCCATGGTCGCGTCGCGGCAGGCGGATTCCAGCGCGTCCCTGTAGAGTGGCGGCAGTTCCTCGTATTTCGGCTTGCTGACATAGAGGGAGAGGTTCAGCCCGCCCTCCCAGAACCCTGGGTAGTAGTAGAAGGGCGCCACCCGGTTGAAGCCGAGCTTTTCGTCGTCATAGGGGCCGATCCATTCGGCCGCGTCGATCGTGCCGCGCTCCAGCGCCGGGTAGATGTCGCCGCCCGCGATCTGCTGCGGCACCACGCCCAGCTTCTGCAGCATGTTCCCGGCGATGCCCGCGATGCGCATCTTGAGCCCGTTCAGGTCGGCGACGGTCTTGATCTCCTTGCGGAACCAGCCGCCCATCTGCGCCCCGGTGGAGCCGGTGGGGATGGAGACCATGTTGTAGCCGTCGAAGAACTCGCGCAGCACCTCGCGCCCGCCCCCGGCATGCAGCCAGGCATTGGTCTGGCGCGTGTTCATGCCGAAGGGGATGGTGGCGTCGAGGGCGAAGGTCGGGTCCTTGCCGACGAAGTAGTAGGAGGCGGTGTGGGCGCATTCGACGGTGTTGTTCTGCACCGCATCCGCGACTGCCAGGCCCGGCACGATCTCGCCCGCGGCGAAGACGGTGATGCGGAACCGCCCATCGGTCAGCGCCGCCACCCGCTTCGACATGAAATCCGCGGCGCCATAGATCGTGTCGAGCGATTTCGGGAAGGAGGAAGCGCAGCGCCAGCGGATCTCCGGGGCGCTCTGTGCGAGGGCGGGGGCCGGCAGTCCGGTGGCCGTGACGGCGGGCAGGGCCAGCGCGGGCCCGGCACCCGCGAGGAACTTGCGACGATCCATTCTCGTTCCGTTTCCTTTGCCGGCACTTCATGGCGCCGGTCTCGCGGAATCTTTAGCTCGCCGTTTCCATACTGGAAAGATGCCTTTCCGGATGTTCCCGAAGCCTGCCCCTAGGCGGCCCGGCGCGCGGCGAGCCCCGTGACAGCCGCAGGCTCCGGCCCGCCCGCCATCCAGTCCAGCAGCTCCACCGTATGCACCGTCGGGCGCGCACCGCCCGCGAGCTGCGTCAGGCAGCCGATATTGCCCGCCGCGATCAGGTCCGCCCCGGTGCGGTCGATGTTGCCCAGCTTGCGTTCCCGCAACTGCCCCGCGATTTCCGGTTGCAGCAGGTTGTAGGTGCCGGCGGAGCCGCAGCAGAGGTGGCTCTCCGCGGCTTCCTTCACGGTGAAGCCGGCGCGCTTCAGAAGGTCCTTGGGCAGGGCGGTGATCTTCTGCCCGTGCTGCAGGGAACAGGCGGCGTGATAGGCGACACTCAGCCCCGGCGCGGGGCGGGAGGGCGCGTAGCCGAAGCGCGTCAGCACCTCCGAGACATCCATCGCCAGCGCGGCCACCTTGCCGGCGCGCTCGCTTTCCCGCTCCTCGCGGAACATGTGGCCATAATCCTTGACCGTGGTGCCGCAGCCAGAGGTGTTGATGACGACGGCGTCCAGCCCCTCCCCCTCGATCTCGCGGCTCCAGGCCAGGATGTTGGCGCGGGCCTGGGCCATGGCGGGATCGTGGTGGCCCATATGATGGTTCAGCGCGCCGCAGCAGCCCTGCTCCTTCGTCACCACCACATCGAGCCCCATGCGGGTCAGCAGACGGATCGTCGCCTCGTTGATCGAGGGTCCGATCACCTGCTGCGCGCAGCCGGTGAGCAGCGCCACCCGCCCGCGCCGCATACCCTCCGCCCGGTGGACCTGCGGCGCCTGCATCGGGCTGGCGGCAGGCAGGCTGGCCGGCGCCAGGTCGAGCATGGCACGCAGCCGCTGGCTCGTGGCACCCTTGCCGGGGATCAGCCCGCGCAGGGGCCGGGCCAGCCGCGCGCCCGTCAGCGCCAGCCGGAAGCGCGCCGGGCTTGGCAGCACCCAGCCCAGCACGCGGCGCAGCAGGCGCTCGGGCAGCGGGCGGGTATAGGTCTCCTCGATATAGTGCCGGGCATGGTCCACCAGATGCATGTAGTGGACACCCGAGGGGCAGGTGGTCATGCAGGACAGGCAGGACAGGCAGCGATCCACATGCCGCACCACCTCCTCGGTGGCGGGCTTGCCGCTCTCCAGCATGTCCTTGATCAGGTAGATGCGGCCGCGTGGGCTGTCGAGCTCGTCGCCCAGCAGCACGAAGGTCGGGCAGGTCGCGGTGCAGAAGCCGCAATGCACGCAGGTGCGCAGGATCCTGTTCGATTCCTGCGTGTCGGGGTCTTCGAGCTGCTCGGCGGTGAAGCTGGTCTGCATCTGTGTCTCGTGCTCAGGCCGCCCGCAGGCGGCCCGGATTGAGGATGCCGCGCGGATCGAGCGCGGCCTTGACGCGTTGCGAGAGGGCGGCGAGCGCCGGCACCTCCTCCGGGATGACGGGCACCGCGGCACGCAGCGGCTCCGGCCCCCGGAAGAGCAGGAAGGTGCCCCCCGCCGCCAGCGCGGCGCGCATCACCGCCGCATGGGCCGCCTCCGTCGCCGGCCCGGCCACCCAGACCAGCCCGCCGCCCCAGTCGAGCAGCAGCTTCGCGCCGAAGTCGCGGCGCAGCGCCCCGGCCAGGCCCGGCGCGGCGGAGGGACGGACGGAAACGCGCCAGACCGCCTCCTCCGGCACGGCGTCGAGCGGCGCGGCATCGCGGACCGCGCGCCAGAGGGCACGGGAATCCTCGCCCTCGATCAGCGCCAGCGCGCCATAGAGGCCCAGCGCCTCGCGCAGCCTTTCGGCGCGGTAGCGGACGGATTCGGAGAAATCCTCCAGACGCACCACCGCCAGCACTCCATCCAGCCCCAGCGTGGCATGGCCATCGGGCAGGATCGCCGCGGCGGAAACGCCGAAGGGGCTGCCAAGCGCCGCCGAAAGCGCGCCCACACCCTGGCGCAGGTCCGGCACCCTCACGGCCAGCGTCGCCGTGGCCTCGGAGGCGGGCAGGACCTTCAGCGTGATCTCGGTCATCACCCCCAGCGTGCCGTGGGAGCCGGAGAGCAGCTTGCAGAGGTCGAGGCCGGTGACGTTCTTCAGCACCCGCCCGCCGGAGCGCAGCACCTCCCCCTCCCCGTTCACGAAGCGCACCCCGAGCACATGGTCGCGCATCGCGCCGCCATTGATGCGGCGCGGGCCGGACAGGTTGGCCGCCACCGTGCCGCCCAGCGTCGCCGCGGCCCTGCCACCGAAGAGCGGGCGCGGATCGGGCGGCTCGGCGATGAGCAACTGCCCCTTCTCGGCCAGGGCGGCCTCGATCTCCGGGATCGGCGTGCCGGCGCGGGCGGAGATCACCATCTCCTGCGGCCGGTAGAAGGTGATGCCCGACAGGTTCCGCAGCGACAGGCTGCGCGCCGCCTGCACCGGGCGCAGCGCGGCGCGCTTGCTGCCGCCGCCCTCGACCAGCAGCGGCTCGCCCGCCGCATGGGCCTCAGCCACGGCGCGCGCCACGCCGGCTTCCTCCAGCGGCGCCGAAAGATCGTCCATCGTCACGCCGCGACGCGCCCCGGTGCCTGCTCCACCTCCAGCGGAAAGACCTTGGAGGGGTTCAGCAGCCAGTCCGGATCGAAGGCCGACTTGATGCGGCGCTGCTGCGCCAGCTCCCGTGGCGTGAACTGGACGCTCATCAGGTCCCGCTTCTCGACGCCGACGCCGTGCTCGCCGGTCAGGCAGCCGCCGACCTCGACGCAGAGCTTCAGGATATCGGCGCCGAAGGCTTCGGCCTTGCGGAAGCTCTCCGGGTCGTTGGCGTCGAACATGATCAGCGGGTGCAGGTTGCCGTCGCCCGCATGGAAGACATTGGCGACCTTCAGCCCGCAGGCCTGCGACATCTCCTCCATCCGCCGCAGCACATGGGGCAGCTCCCCGGTCGGGATGGTGCCGTCCATGCAGAGATAATCCGGCGAGATGCGGCCGACCGCGCCGAAGGCGCCCTTGCGGCCCTTCCAGATCGCCATGCTCTCCTCGGCCGATTGAGAAACCTTCATGCTGATCGGGTCGAAGCGGGCGCAAATGTCCTTGATGCGGCCGAGCAGCATGTCCTGCTCCTCCGGGCTGCCCTCGACCTCGATGATCAGCATCGCCTCGGCCTCCAGCGGATAGCCCGCATGGGCGAAGGCCTCACAGGCATGGATGCAGGGCTTGTCCATGAACTCCAGCGCCACGGGGATCACGCCGCTGGCGATGATGGCATCCACCGCCTGGCCCGCGACCTCGACGCCGCGGAAGGCGGCCAGCATGGCCCGCGCACCCTCCGGCCCGCGCAGGATGCGGACCGTGACCTCGGTGACGAGGCCGAGCTGCCCCTCGGAGCCGGTGATCAGCCCGAGCCAGTCATAGCCCGCCGCGTCCAGGTGCCCGCCGCCGATGCGGATCACCTCGCCCTCGATGGTGACGAAGGTGACGCCCAGCAGGTTGTTGGCGGTGACGCCGTATTTCAGGCAGTGCGCCCCGCCGGAATTCATCATCACGTTGCCGCCGATCATGCAGGCGAGCTGCGAGGACGGGTCCGGGGCATAGAAGAACCCCTCCCCCTCCACCGCCTTGGTGATGCCGATATTGGTCACCCCGGCCTCGACCACGGCCAGCCGATCCTCGAAATCCACCTCCAGCACGCGGTTCATCCGCATCATGCCGATGACCACGGAATCCGCCATCGGCAGAGCACCGCCGGACAGGCTGGTGCCGGCGCCGCGTGGCACCACGCGGATGCCGTTCTCGTGGCAGTAGCGCAGCACCGCCGCCACCTGTTCCGTGCTTTCCGGCAGCACCACGGCCAGCGGCGGCTGGCGATAGGCGGAAAGCCCGTCCGTCTCATAGGCGCGCAGGCGGAGCGGCTCCCCGATTACCCCCTCACCACGTGGGCCGGCGGGGATGATGGCGCGCAGGGCCGCCACGATCTCTTCCTGCCGGGCAAGGATCTCGGGCTTGGGCGGGAGCTGGGCGAGCATGGCGGGACCTCCGGTGCGATAATCATATAAGATATCACACCGGAATGGCGAGGCGCTGGCAGGAGCAAACTCCCGGTCCCTCCCGCAGAATGCCCGGCGCTCCGTCAGATCGTCAGGCTGCCCGATTTCGCGGCGGCATGGCGCTGCGCCACCTTGTCCCAGTCCACCACGTTCCACCAGGCCTGGAGGTATTCGGGGCGGCGGTTCTGGTACTTCAGGTAGTAGGCGTGCTCCCAGACATCGTTGCCCATCAGCACCATCTGGCCGGACATCAGCGGGCTGTCCTGGTTCGGCATGTCGGTCAGCCCCAGCTTCCCGTCCCGGGCCACGGTGACGAAGACCCAGCCGGAGCCGAAGCGCGCCCCGCCACGCCGGTTGAACTCCGACTTGAACTTGTCGAAGCCGCCGAAGTCGCGCTCGATCGCCGCGCCGAGTTCCCCGGACGGGGCGCCTCCCTTGCCACCCATGATCTCCCAGAACATCGAATGGTTGGCATGGCCGCCACCATTGTTGCGCAACGCGGTGCGGATGCTCTCCGGCGCGCTGTCGATCCGGGCCAGCAGCTGCTGCAGCGGCAGGGCCGCGAGCTGGCCATGATCCTTCAGCGCCGCGTTGAGGTTGTTCACATAGGCCGCATGGTGCTTGTCGTGGTGCAGCTCCATGGTCTGGGCATCGATATGCGACTCGTTGGCCGTGAAGGCGTAGGGCAGCGGCGGCAGCGTATAGGGGCCGGGGGACAGCGCCTGGGCCCGGGCGGCGCCGGAGCGCAGGCCGGGAATTCCCATGGGCAGAGCGGCGGCGAGGGCCGCTGCCCCCAGGGCGAAGCCACGGCGGCCGAGTGCTGGATTCATGACGCTCTCCTTCCTTCCCGTTGCGCCGGGCCCGGCTCGCCATGCCGCCGGCAGGTTTCTTCGGAGGCAGAACCGGACCCGCACGGGCTGAACGCGCCTCGCGGCACCCGGATGCGGGTTTCAGCGAAACTGAAACACAGGCCGGAGAGGAAACCAGAAAGCAATGCCGGGGGCGCCGGAAGCCGCTACTCGGAACTCGTCAGGCGCAGGCCGATGACCCCCGCCACGATCAGCAGCCCGCTGGCGATCCGCCAGACACTGGTGGACTCGCCCAGCAGCAGGATGCCGACGATGAAGGTGCCGATCGCCCCGATTCCGGTCCAGACCGCATAGGCCGTGCCGAGCGGCAGGCCGCGCATGCCGAAGGTCAGCAGCAGGAAGCTGGCCAGCGAGGCCACGACCGTCAGGCCCCCCCAGCCCCACTCGGTGAAACCCTGCGACTGCTTGGCCGCGTAGGACCAGACCATCTCCAGCAACCCCGCCGCGACCACCATGGCCCAGGCCATCCTGCTCTCCTTCGCGCCGCCCGGCCGAAGGATGCCCGGCCTGCGCCATCCTGCGGGGAGAGCGAGAGCCACGGAAGAGGGCTTCGCCAGTCGAGGCGCCGGCCGGGTTCCCCGGGGGCATCGAGGCGGATGACCGATCCCGGCAGCGTCGGGCAATGCGCGCTGTCGTGCCTGTCCCCCGCCCGGCATTCCACCTATATGCCCTGGATCGCCGGCCCTGATGGACCTCAACCCCCGGGCCGGAGGGCGTCGACGGGACATGCGATGGAGACGGGAAGCGTTGCGTGACTGAGGATCGGGTGGGCTGCTGGCCTTTCCTGGCGGGTGGGGGCGAGATGGGGGCCCGGATGCGGGACCATGACTGGGCAGCCACGCCCCTTGGCCCGCCGGACACCTGGCCGCAGTCGCTCCGCTCCACCCTCTCGGCCTGCCTGAACTCCCCGCTGCTCGGCACCATCCTCTGGGGGCCGGATCTGCGGATGCTCTACAACGACAGCTACATCCCCTCTTTGGCGGACCGGCATCCCGCCGCCCTGGGGCGCCCCGTGGCGGAGGTCTGGGGCGCCGTCTGGGAACGGGTCTCCCCGCCCTTCCACGAGGCGATGGCGACCGGGCGCGGCTTCTCGCAGGAGAATGTCGAGCTCCCCATGATCCGGCGGGGCCGGGCCGAGACCACCCACTGGTTCTTCACCGCCACCCCGATCCGCGGCGAGGACGGGCGCATCGCCGGGTTGCTGAACCAGGGGATCGAGATCACCGAGCGGGTCCTCACCGAGCGCCGCGCCATGGAGGAGCAGGAGCGGCTGTCGCGGCTCTTCGAGCAGGCGCCGACCTTCATGGCCCTGCTGCAAGGGCCGGAGCACCGCTTCGCGCTCGCCAACCCCAGCTACCGGGCCATCGTCGGGCAGCGGGAGATCCTGGGCAAGACAGTGGCCGAGGCCCTGCCGGACGCGGTCGCCCAGGGCTACCTGGTGCTGCTGGATCAGGTGTACCGCAGCGGCGAGCCCTTCGTGGCGACGGGCTCCCGCTTTGCGGTCGAACCGGTGCCCGGCGGCCCCGTCGACGAACGCTATGTCGATTTCGTCTACCAGCCGATCCGGGATGCCTCCGGCCAGGTGAACGGCATCTTCGTGGAAGGTGCGGACGTCACCGCCCGTGCCCGCGCCGACCTGGCGCTCCGCGAGAGCGAGGCGCGCCTGAAGGAGCTCAACGCCACGCTGGAGCAGCGCGTGGAGCAGCGGACGCGCGAACGGAACCGCCTCTGGCAGCTTTCCAGCGACATCATGGCGGTGATGCGCCCCGACACGGTCATCGAGGCGGTGAACCCCGCCTGGACGGCCTGCCTGGGCTGGTCCGAGGCGGAGCTGATCGGACGGCGGCTGCCCGACCTGCTGCAGCCGGAGGATGCCGGCGCCATGGTGGGCGACTTCGCGCGCATCCAGGCCTCGGGACGGCTGCTGCCTGGCAACAGCCGCTGCCGGCACCGGGACGGCGGCCACCGCTGGATCTCCTGGTCGGCCACCGCGCGGGACGACGTCGTGGTCTTCGTCGGCCGCGACGTGACCGCCGAGCGGGAACAGGCGGAAGCGCTGAAACTGGCCGAGGAGCAGCTGCGGCAGGCACAGAAGATGGAGGCGGTGGGCCAGCTCACCGGCGGGTTGGCGCACGACTTCAACAATCTGCTCACCGGCATCATCGGCAGCCTGGAGCTGATGAACAGCCGCGTCGCCAAGGGGCGCGCCGGGGAGGTCGGCCGCTACACCGGGGCGGCCCTGGACGCGGCCCGGCGCGCGGCGGCGCTGACCCACCGGCTGCTGGCCTTCTCCCGCCGTCAGACCCTCGATCCCCGGCCCACCGACGTGAACCGCTTGGTGACCGGGATGGAGGAGCTGATCCGCCGCACCATGGGCCCCGACATCACCATCGTGGTCGTGCCGGCACCGGCGCTCTGGACCACGCTGGTGGACCCGCCGCAGCTGGAGAACGCGTTGCTCAACCTCTGCATCAACGCGCGCGACGCGATGCCGGAGGGCGGGACCCTGCGCATCGCGACAGAGAACGCCACACTCGGCAACGAGGCGGCGCGGGAGCTCAGCCTGCCGCCCGGCCGCTACATCCGCCTGAACGTTTCCGACGACGGCACGGGCATGCCGCCCGAGGTGGTGGCGAAGGCCTTCGATCCGTTCTTCACCACCAAGCCGCTGGGCATGGGCACGGGGCTGGGGCTGTCCATGATCTACGGCTTCGCCCGGCAGTCCGGCGGGCAGGTGAGCATCCGATCCGAGCCGGGCCGCGGCACCTCCGTCCGCCTCTTCCTGCCGCGCCATGCGAGCTCGGCGGAAGCGCCGGAGCCGCGGCCGCCCCTGGCCATGCCGCGGGGCGGCGCCGGCGAGGTGGTGCTGGTGGTGGACGACGAGCCCAGCGTGCGGATGCTGGTGGCGGAGCTGCTGGAGGAGCAGGGCTACGAGGTGCTCCAGGCGGCGGAAGGCACCACGGGCCTGGACATCCTGCAGTCCACCCGGCGGATCGACCTGCTGGTTACGGATGTCGGCCTGCCCGGCGGCATGAACGGCCGGCAGATGGCTGATGCCGCGCGGATCGCGCGGCCGGACCTGAAGGTGCTGTTCATCACCGGCTATGCCGAGGCAGCCGTGGTGGGCGAGGGCAACCTGGCCCCGGGCATGCACATCATGACCAAGCCCTTCGACATCGCGGCCCTGACGGCCCGCATCCGGGACCTGCTGGCCGGCCCCTGATCCGGCCGCAGCGAGAACCAGCTCATCGGTTCCAGGACACGCAGTGTCCTGGCGGAGCGGGGTCCTGGGAAAGGCAGCGCCTTGTCCCCCGGGAAGCGCAATGCCGGTCGCGTGAGACGCGATCCGGCTTCCGGAGGGCCACCACCCGTATCAGCGCCCCCGGCGCAGCCAGCCGAGCGCCAGGAGAAGAAGCAGGGCCAGCGCCACCATGATCGTGGCGGCGGCGGTGATGGTCAGGCTGATCTGGTCGTTCAGACCGGAGAACATCTGGCGCGGCAGGGTGCGCTGTGCCGGGCCGGAGATGAACAGCGCCACCACCACCTCGTCCAGCGAGGTGGCAAAGGCGAAGAGCGCCCCCGCCGCCACGCCCGGCGCAATGCGCGGCAGCACCACGCGGCGGAAGGCCAGCCCCGGCCCGGCGCCGCAGGCCGAGGCGGCGCGCAGCAGCACCGGGTCGAACTGCGCCAGGGCGGTGGAAACGGTGGTGACCACGAAGGGCGCGCCCAGTGCCGCATGGGCCAGGATCATGCCGGCGAAGCTGTTGGTCAGCCCCAGCGGCCCGAAGGCCAGGAGCAGCGCCACTGCGACGATGATCGAGGGCATCACCAGCGGCGTCATCAGCACGCCCAGCACCAGCGTCTGCCCCGGGAAGCGCGTGCGCCACAGGCCGAAGGCCGCCGCCGTGCCCAGCACCGTGGCGATGGCGGAGGCGCCCAGGCCGATCACCAGGCTGTTGCGCAGCGCCGGCATCCAGAAGTCGGAGGTGAGGAAGTCCGCGTACCAGCGCAGCGAGAGTCCGGGCAATGGATAGGTAAGGAAGGAGCCGGCCGAGAAGGAGAGCGGCACGATCGCCAGCAGCGGCCCCAGCAGGAACAGC
The DNA here is from genome assembly GCF_002754815.1 of Roseomonas sp. FDAARGOS_362. Classification (GTDB taxonomy): domain Bacteria; phylum Pseudomonadota; class Alphaproteobacteria; order Acetobacterales; family Acetobacteraceae; genus Roseomonas; species Roseomonas mucosa. The sequence goes on from NZ_CP024588.1 coordinate 1,645,360, forward strand.
ATCACCAGCAGGCCGAAGGCCCAGAGGACCAGGCGGGAGGCGGGCAGCCGCGTCATGCCGGGCGCACCTTGTTGAAGCCGACCAGCCGCGCATAGAGCGCGACCACGATCGCCACCGCCAGCAGCAGGACCACCGAGAGCGCCGCCGCCAGCCCCCAGTTCACCGTGCGGTTGGCGTAGAAGCCGATGAAGTAAGACAGCATCTGGTCGTTCGGCCCGCCCAGCAGGGCCGGCGTCACGTAGAAGCCCAGCGCCTGGATGAAGACCAGCAGCGCCCCGGCGCCGACCCCGGGCATGGAGAGCGGCAAGGTCACACGCCGGAAGACCCGCCAGGGCGAGGCCCCCAGCGACAGCCCCGCGCGCGGCAGCCGCCAGTCCAGCGCCCGCAGCGAGGCATAGATCGGCAGCACCGCGTAGGGCAGCAGCAGGTTCACCGTGGCCAGCAGCACCGTGCCGCGCGTGAAGAGGAAGGAGGCGGGTTCCCGCAGCAGGCCCGTGGCGGTGAGCAGCGTGTTCGCCACGCCGTCGCGCTGCAGCAGCACGATCCAGGCGGCGATGCGCGGCACGTCGCTGATCCAGAGCGGCAGCGTCACCGCGCCCAGCATCCACAGGGCGAGGCGCGGCGGCGCGGTGGCGATCAGATAGGCCAGCGGATAGCCGAGGAGCAGGCTGAGCGCCGTCGCCAGCAGGGCGATCCAGAGCGTCCGCAGCAGCACGCCCCGGAACACCGCCTGGTCCGGCGGCACCGCGGCGATGCCCCCCGCCGCGTCGCGCCGGAGATCGAGCGCGGCGAGCAGGTTCAGGTCGGAGACCGGGCCGCCGGTGCGGCGGATGGCGGCCCAGCTTTCAGGCTTCGACCAGTCCGGGCTGGCGGCCAGGATGGTTTCGCGCGCCGGCGCCTCCGGGCTGGAAAGCCGCCGCGCCGTGGCCGGCAGGGTGGAGCGGAAGCCGGGGATCTCGGCATTCAGCCGGGCCGCGGCGCGAGGGATCAGGCCGCCGCCCGCCGCCTGGTCGGCGGCGCGCGCGGCGCGCAGATCCGCCGCCAGCGCCTCGAAGGCGGCCTCGCCCGGCAGGTCCCGCCCGCTCCAGTCCCGCAGCGCGGCCAGGGTGCGCGGCAGGGCCGGCGCCACGTCCGTCTCCGCCACGGCACGCCAGAGGAAGGCGCCGATCGGCAGCAGGAAGACGCCCAGCAGGAAGAGCAGCAGCGGTGCCACCAGCAGGGCGGCGGCGAGGCGTTCGCGGCGGTTCGGCATGGATCTCCCGGTGGAACTCCGGAGGGAAGGCGCGTGGAGGCGGGGCGCCCCCGCTACCATCCCCTGTCCCCGGCGGAAAGCCGCCGGGGTCGTGTCCAGGCCCAGGCCCGGCCCGGGAAGCGGGCGGCGCCGGCGGCGGTCCGATTCAGCGCGACAGCCAGTTGTTGAAGCGCTGGCTCAGCCGGTCGAGGTTGTCGAGCCAGAACTGGTCGTCGATCCGCAGCGCGCCTTCCATGTGTTCCGGCGTGGTGGGCAGGTTGGCCAGCACGGCGGGCGCGATGTGATCGTTGGCGCCCTTGGCGGTGACGCCATAGGGAATCTTCGGCGGCAGCTCGGCCTGGATCCCGGGCTGGCCGGCGAAGTTCAGGAATTGCAGGGCCCGGTCACGGTTCGGCGTGCCCTTCATGATCACCCAGGAATCCAGCGTGTAGAGGTTGCCGGGCCAGGAGATGGCGAAGTTCTGCCCGTCCTGCCTGTTGGCGGCGTCGATGCGGCCGTTATAGGCCACGGCCATGGCCAGCTCCCCCGAGGCCAGGAGCTGCGGCGGCTGCGCGCCGCGTTCCCACCAGACCAGGCTGTCGCGGATGCTGTCGAGCTTGCGGAAGGCGCGGTCCACCCCGGCCTCCGTGCCCAGCAGCCTGTACACCTCCTCCGGCTTCGCCCCGTCGGCGAGCAGGGCGATCTCCAGCGTCGTCTTCGGCCCGCGGCGCAGGCCGCGCTTGCCCGGGAACTTCTTCGTGTCGAAGAACTCGGCCCAGTTGGCCGGACCGTTCGGCGTCCGGTTGCGGTCATAGGCCAGCACGAAGGAATAGAGGATCGTGCCGACGCCGCATTCGCCCACCGCCTGCGGGATGTAGTGGTCCTTCCCGCCGATGGCCGCCCAGTCCATCTTCTCGAACAGGCCTTCGTCGCAGCCGAGCAGCAGCTCCTCGCTCTCGACCTGCACGACGTCCCAGTTGTTGGCGCCGGACTGGATCTTGGCGCGCAGCACGCCGACGCCGCCATCCCAGCTCTCCTCCAGCAGGCGCGTGTTCGTCTTCGTTTGGAAGGGGCGGAAATAGACCTCCCGCTGCGCGTCCTGATAGGCGCCGCCCCAGGATACCACGGTCAGGTCGCGTTGCTGCGCCCGCGCCGGAAATGTCGCCAGGATGGGCACCAGGACGGGAAGGCAGGCCGCCAGCCACGCGGCCCGGAAAAGGCGCCTTCGGGCGATGCCTGTCCTCCCGGCCCCATGCCCGACCGGAAACATGCTTCGCGGCATCATGATCTGCCTCCCTGCCCTGCCGCCGGAGGCTAGAACAAAGATCCGCCAGCGGAAACGGCGGCGGAACGGGCCGCAAGGAACTTCGGTGCTTGGTTTGACATGGCTCGGTGAGATAACTTCTGCACCGCAGCATATTTTTCCGGTATGATCCAGAAAAAGAAACAAAATTCTTGCGATATGCTTCAATTCATATCAATTTTGATCCATGCTGAGTGACCAAGCGTGGATATGAGATGATCCGACCCGGCAGCGACGACCCGATTCTGGCAGCCTTGCGAGGCCGTTCCGTCCTCGTGACAGGTGCGCGGGGCTTCATCGGCGGTGCCCTGTGCAGTGCCTTGCTGGAGGCCGGCGCCGAAGTGCATGGCACCACGCGCGGCGAGATCCCGCAGGATGACGATGGCGAGGCGGCGCCCCTGTGGTGGCGCTGCGATCCGGCGGCGCCGGGCGAGATCGAGTCGCTCCTTCGCCTGACGCAGCCCGAGATCATCTTCCACATGAGCGCCGCGGTGACGGGGTCGCGCAGCATCGAGGCCGTCCTGCCCACGCTGCGCGACAACCTCGTGAGCACCATCAACATCCTGCTGGCCGCCGCCGGGCGCGGGGTGGAGCGCGTGGTGCTGGCGGGCTCGGTCGAGGCGCATTCGGCGCCGAACGAGGCGCCGCGCTCGCCCTACGCCGCCTCCAAGGCCGCCGCCACCGCCTATGCCCGGCTGTTCGACAGCCTTTACGACACGCGCTGCGTCGATATCCGGATTGCCATGACCTACGGCCCCGGCCAGCGCGACGGCAGCAAGCTGGTGCCCTACGTGATCGAGGAGCTGCGCCACGGCCGGGCGCCGCATCTGGGCGACGGCGGCCGCCTCGCCGACTGGACCTATGTGGATGACATCGTGAGCGCGCTGGTGCATGCCGGGGTGAGCAAGGCGGCGCTCGGCCGGAGCATCGAGGTCGGCACCGGCGTTACCCATTCGGTGCGGGACGTGGTGCAGAAGCTGGTGGACCTGATCGACCCCTCGGTCGAGCCGGTCTATGGCGCCCTGCCGCCGCGCCCCCACGAGCTGGAAACGGCGGTGGACACCCGGCCCGCCTGGAACCTGCTGAACTGGGTGCCGCGCGTCACCCTGGATGCGGGCCTGCGGCGCACGGTCGAGGCCAGGCTGGGCCATGGCCTCCTGCGGCGGAACCCGCGCCGCATGGAAACGCAGCCCATCGGGCCACGCGCGATGCTGCTGCCGCCGAACCTGCTCCAGGGCTGAGGAAAGGGGTGGGTGCCGAATCCGCCGGGCAGGGTCCCGGCGGAACGCCCTCCCTTCAGGGGCCCCGTCATTCCACCGGAAAGGCGATGGCCTGCGACAGGTCCCAGGCCAGGGCCGCGGCGCCGCCGGGCTGGGGCAGCACGCCGGTGGCGGGGCGCTTGGCGATCACCTCGGCGCGCGACCCATCCTCGCCACCGATCGAGAGGCGCAGGCGCAGGTGGTCGCCGCCGAAGACGATCTCCTCTAGCCGGGCAGGCACCGCATCCTCACCCATCTCCTCCGCCCGCATGGCCGCGACGGCCAAGCGCTCCGGCCGGATGGCGACGATGCAGCGGCTGCCGGGGCCGACCCCCACCGCGGCGGTGGCCCGCACCACCACGCCGCAGTCCAGGCGGATGCGCGCCTCCTCCATCTCCATGGCCAGGACATGGCCGGGCAGGCTGTTGTTCTCGCCGACGAAGCCGGCCACGAAGGCATCGGCCGGGCGGTCGTAGATGTCGCGCGGCGGGGCGAGCTGCCGGATGCGGCCGCCGCGGAACACCGCCACGCGGTCGGACAGCACCAGCGCCTCCGCCTGGTCATGGGTGACGTACATCATGGTCACGCCGAGCTCGCGGTGCAGGCGGCGGATCTCGAACTGCATCTCCTCCCGCAGCGACTTGTCCAGCGCGCCGAGCGGTTCGTCCAGCAGCACGATCGGCGGCTCGAAGACCAGGGCACGGGCTAGGGCGACGCGCTGCTGCTGCCCGCCGGAAAGCTGCGCCGGCCGCCGGTCGCCCAGGCCGGGCAGACGCACCGTTTCCAGGGCCCGACGCGCGCGGCTCTCGCGCTCCGCCCGCGCCACGCCGCGCGCCTCCAGCGGAAAGGCGATGTTCTCCGCCACCGTCATGTGCGGGAACAGCGCATAGGACTGGAACACCACGCCGATGCCGCGCCGGTGCGGCGGGGTATGGGCGATGTCCTTGCCGTCCAGCAGGATGCGCCCGCTGCTCGGCTCCTCGAAGCCGGCCAGCATCATCAGCGTGGTGGTCTTGCCCGAGCCCGAGGGGCCCAGCAGCGTCAGCAGCTCCCCCCGGCGGATGGCGAGGTTGAGGCCATGCACCGCCAGCGCGCCGGCGTCGTAGCGCTTCTCCACATCCTCGAAGCGCACCAGGTGGGTCGTCATGGTGGCGGAAACTGCGGGTCCCCCCGGTTGCCGTCAACCGCCCCTACGGTGCCATGATGCGCAATGGACAGGAGGGAATGCCAATGAGCCAAGCCCAGACGGGGAACGGCCCGGGGAACGACCCGGGGAACGGCCCGGGAATCGCCACGCGGGTCGAGGGGGCCGCGGGGGTGATCCAGCTCGACCGGCCGAAGGCGCTGAACGCGTTGGACCAGCCGATGATCGATGCGCTGGCCGAGGCCCTGCGCCGCTTCGGCGAGGATCCGGCGGTGCGGCTGGTGCTCCTGGAAGGGCTCGGCGGCCGTGCCTTCTGCGCGGGCGGCGACATCCGCTTCATCCGCCAATCGGTGCTGGAAGGGCGCGGCGAGGCGGCCGACCACTTCTTTGCCACCGAGTACGCGCTGAACGGGGCCATCGCCGCCTTCCCCAAGCCCTGGGTCAGCCTGATCGACGGGATCTGCATGGGCGGCGGCATCGGCGTCTCGCTGCATGGCTCCCACCGTGTGGTGACGGAGAAGGCGCTGCTCGCCATGCCGGAAACCGCGATCGGCTTCTTTCCCGATGTCGGCACCTCCCATTGCCTGCCGCGCCTGGAAGGGGCGATCGGGAACTGGCTGGGCCTGACCGGCGCCCGGCTGCGGGGCGCGGAGGCGGTGGAGGCCGGGATGGCCACGCATTACTGCCCCTCCGGGGAGCTGCCGGCGCTGCGCCAGGCCCTGCTGCAAGGCGATGCCGAGGCCGCCATCGCCGCCCATACGCGCCCGGCGCCACATGGCGCGGTGACGGCACAGGCGGAAGCCATCTACCGCTGCTTCGGCGCCGGCACCGTGCCGCATATCCTGGAGGCGCTGGAGGCCGAGGGCAGCGACTGGGCGGGGGAGCAGATCGCCACGCTGCGCCGGATGTCGCCGATGAGCCTCTGCATCACGCGGGAGCTGTTCCGCATCGGCGGCGGGCACGACCTCGCCACCTGCCTCGCGACGGAGCTGGCCCTGGCGCGGCGGGTGATCCGGCAACCGGATTTCGCGGAGGGCGTGCGGGCCGTGGTGGTGGACAAGGACCAGTCGCCGCGCTGGCGGCCCGCCCGGATCGAGGATGTCGGGATGGAAGCCGTGCGGGCGCTGCTCGCGCCCTGAGCCGCGCGGCCCGCCGGAAGGCCCGGCCACCATCCCCGGCCTTCCGGCGGGAGCATTCCCGGTTCGCGGCCCTTCGCCGCGAAGGCCCTGCCCATTCGTTCGCGGAGCGGATTCAGGCGTCCGGGCGATGCCGCCCCGCGGCGATCTGCTCTAAGCGATAGCGCAAGCGCCCCTGTGAGGGGATGCCGATGGACCATGAGAAGGCTTCGCCGATGACACGAGCGGCACCGGCCATCCTGCCGGAACTCAAGACCCTGCGCGACAGCATCGACAACATCGATGCGGCGATCATCCACATGCTGGCGGAACGCTTCCGCTGCACCCAGCGGGTCGGCCAGCTGAAGGCCGAGCACCACCTCCCGCCGGCCGATCCGTCGCGGGAGGCGGAACAGGTCGCGCGGCTGCGCCGCCTGGCCACCGACGCGAAGCTGGACCCGGAATTCGCCGAGAAGTTCCTGGCCTTCGTGGTGAAGGAGGTGATCCGCCACCACGAGGCCGTTCCGCGCGCGGGGAGCTGAGCCCCGGGCGCCCCGGAAGGTTCAGGACAGCCCCAGCAGCCCCCGGCTGAGGGCGCTGCTCTGGGCCTTGGGGCCGATAAAGGCGGACAGCATGCGCGCGCCCAGGGGATTGTCCATCCGCACCGGGCGTTCGCCCGCATAGGCGATATCGACATGGTCTGGCAGGAAGAGCCAGGTCTCCTCCTCGCCTTCCCGCAGGTCGCGCAGCCGGGCGCGGAAGTTGTCCGGCATGGCGCAGGCGCAGCGCTCGCGGAACCCGTCCTCCCAGCCCGACACCAGCCGGTCGCGCGGGATGTCGCGGGAATAGCGCAGGATCAGCAGCTTCACCTGGGTCGAGGCGAGGATCGCCTCCGCGTCGTGGCTGGCGGTTTCCAGGTACAGCGCGGCGCGGAAGGCCTCGAACAGGAAGACCCGGCGCAGGCCGGTGCCGTTCAGCACCAGTCTGCGCCCGGCGACCTGGAGGCTGGGCGGCAGTGCCGCCTGCTGCGCCACGGCCCGGCCGGACAAGGCAAGCAGCGGCAGGAGCGACAGGCCGGCACGGCGGGTCAGCAGGGGCAAGAATGGCAACTCCCGAGGGGGTCCTTGGCACCGCCCCGGCTGGTTCCCGGAGGGCACCGGTGCCGGGGCGCCGCAGCCTCCCCGCTCCCCGCTCCCGGGCCAAGCCCCACACCCGGCCGCGCTACCCGATCCGCGGAAACTTCTGCGTGAAGCTCGATTCCGCGCCCGTTTCCGCCTATCTGGCAGTTGCCGAACCTGTTTCCGGGAGGCTGAGCAGCATGGTTGGCCGAGATGCCTATGTCGCCGTCACGCGGGGAATCCGTGTCAGCGTGCGGACCTACTACCTGGCCGACCAGTCCTCGGAGGAGGAAGGGCGCCATGTCTGGGCCTATCGCGTCGAGATCGAGAATGGCGGCCGGGAAACCGTGCAGTTGCTGAAGCGAAGCTGGCTGATCACCGACGCGATGGCCCGCACCCAGCGCGTGCATGGCGACGGGGTGGTGGGCGAGCAGCCGATCCTGGAGCCGGGGGAGAGCTTCGAATACACCTCCGGCACGCCGCTGCCCACGCCCTCGGGCTTTATGCGGGGCGCCTACCACATGGTGGCCACCGGCACCGGCGAGAATTTCGATGTCGAGATACCGGCCTTCAGCCTCGACAGCCCGGATGGGCGCGTCACCCTGAACTGATACACGCAGAGGTTGCGCAGCCTCCCGCAGCCCTGCCACAACTCACTGCCGGGAGCCCGCGAGCCCCGCCTTCCCGGATGCCGTCTGGCACCGGCCGGCGAGATCCGCGCGCAGGCCCCACCCCATCCCCGGCCAGGGATGGAATCAGAGGAACGGAATTTGACCAGCACACCTTTCCCTCCGTACCAGGAGCCGGGCGAACCCCGGCCGACGCAGCAGGATGCGGAGGATGCGATCCGGACGCTGCTGCGCTGGGCAGGCGACAATCCCGGCCGCGAAGGGCTCCTGGACACGCCCAAGCGCGTGGCCAAGGCCTACCGCGAATGGTTCGCCGGCTATGAGGAGGATCCGGTCGAGCTGCTCCAGCGCTCCTTCGAGGAGGTGGAGGGCTATGACGAGATGGTCATCCTGCGCGACATCCGGCTGGAAAGCACCTGCGAGCACCACATGGCGCCGATCATCGGCCGCGCCCATGTCGGCTACCTGCCGCGCGGTCGGGTCATCGGCATCTCCAAGCTGGCGCGCGTCGTGGACGCCTATGGCAAGCGCCTGCAGATCCAGGAGAAGCTGACGGCGCAGATCGCCAACTCCATCCAGGAGGTGCTGAACCCCTACGGCGTCGCCGTGGTGGTGGAGGCGGCGCACCAGTGCATGACCACGCGCGGCGCCCACAAGCCGGGCGTGACCATGGTGACCAGCCGCATGCTGGGCGCCTTCCGGGACCAGCGCAGCACGCGGCAGGAATTCCTCGCCATGATCGGTGCCCCGAGAGCCACGCCGATCATCTGAACGCGAACGGCGGCGCCCGGCCCTTGGCGCTGCCCCGCGGCTGCCCCTGAGGCGCCTTCAGTGCGGCTCGGTGGAAACCGCCGGCGCGCCGGGATTGCCGTAGTAGGCCGGCTGCGGCACGGCCGGCGGCGGCGCGTAGGGCCGCTCCCAGCCACCCCGCTCCGGGGAGCCCGGCGGCTGGTAGGGGGCCTGGTAGCCCTGCGGCGCGGGCTGCACCGCGGGTGGCGCGCAACCCGCCAGCAGCGCGGCGGCGGCCAGGGCCGCCCCCAGGATCCGGCGGCTCATGGGCGGCTCCATGCGACGGCGGCCGGCGCCGTCACTTCCGCGCGCGGGCCGCCAGAGGCGGCGGGGGCGTTCGGGCGATCGCTGATCGGCGGAGGCCGGGGCACGGAGTTGGGAAGCTCCGGCGCCGGGGTGGCACCGCAGCCGGCCAGGGCGAGCAGGATCAGCCCGGCGCCGCAAGCCGCGCGGTGCCGGAAGAGGCGCCGCAAGGGTTGCGGGCCGATTCTCACGCTACCGCCTCCAGCTCCACCTCTGCCACGAAGCGCGGGTCGGCGAAGCCGTCCACCAGCAGCAGCGTCGCGGCGGGCTGGTGGCCGTTCAGCCATTGGTCCCGCCGCCGGCGCCAGGGGCCGATATGGATGCGCTGCACCAGGTAGGCGGTCAGCCGCACGACATTCGCCGGGGTCATGCCATGCGCCTTCAGGATGGTGTCGAGGTTGCGGAAGACCTGCCCGATCTGCTCGTCCGCATGGGCGGCGATCCGGCCGTCGGGGGTCACGCCCGCCTGGCCGCTGACCACGAGCCGCCTGCTGGCGCCCTGGACGAGGACCGCGTGGGAATAGGCCGCGTGGGGCTCGTGCACGCCCTCGGGGTTGGATGTGGTGATGATTCCCATGCTGGTACTCCTCCGGCTAATGGTCCGGCCGCCGGTTGGCCTGCGGCGGCGTCACGCCCGCCCAGGCTCCGGTCCCGGGCCTTCCAGGAGCACCATCCTGCGGTTGTTCTCAGCTTGGCGGAAGCTCTTCGCGCTCGATACTTCCCGGCGCGGGGGTGGGAACGACCGGCGTGGTCTCCTGCACCCAGTCCCGCAGGTTCCGGCGGACCTGGACCTCGAACTCCACGTTCAGGTCGTCCATCGCCTTGCCGACCACATCCTCCGCATTGCCGGCGGCGGTGTTGCCGCCACCCAGGTTCATCACCGCGCCCCGTCGCGCCTCGGCCTCCGCGAAGGCGAGCTGCTGCCCGTCCGCGCCGAGGATGGTGAGCCGGCAGCGCAGCACGCAGTCGAGTCGCTCGCTGGCATCGGTGAACATCCCGCCCGACTGGCGGCTGCGCGTCAGGGTCGCGGTCTCCACGGTGAAGGCGGCCCGTCCCGTGGTGCCGGCGGCGGACAGGCGGTCACGCCCCATGCGCTCGACCTCCGTGGCCGGCACCAGCGGCGCCGGCGGGTCGGCGCGGATCACCGCGCCCGGCTGCGGCGGCGGGAAGTCGAGCCCGGCGACGTTCAGGCGCAGCGGGGTCAGCCAGGCATAGCCTTCGGGCCGGCGCAGGCGCGTCACCGGCGCCTCCCCCCCGGAACAGGCGGCCGCCAGGAGCGGCAGCGGCAGCAGGAGGGCTTGGCGTCGGCGGATCATGCGGATTCGCAGCTCCGTGGAGGGGCAGAAGAGGCGATGGGGCGAGAGGGGTAGCCGATCAGGCCCGCCCCGCACCAGAGCGTACGTCCGCGCGATCGAAGCGGAACTCGACGTTGCAGAACTCGCAGGTCATGGCGATCTGCCCGTCCTCGGCCATGTGGTCGAGGTCGTCGCCCGGAAAGGACTGCAGCACCGAGGCGAGTCGCGCCCGCGAGCAGCGGCAGCCATAGGACAGCGAGCGGGCGCGGTCGGTCACCAGGTCCTCCTCGTGGAAGAGGCGGTGCAGCAGGCGCTCCGGCGGCAGGGAATCGTCCAGGAGCTCCTCGTCCTTCAGCGTCCCGGCCAGGATGGTCGCCGTGCGCCAGGCCTCCTCCTGCTCCTCCTCGTCCAGTGCGCCGATGCCGCCCTCCCCCGCCACGCGCTCCATGATCAGGGCGGAGGCGCGCCAGCCGGAAGCGGTCCTCGCGGCGGCGAGGCGCACCCAGGCGCGGAGCTGCTCGGAGGTCTCGAAATAGCGGTCGGTCATCGCCGAGAGCGTGTCGCCCTCGATGGCGACGATGCCCTGGTAGCGGTCCATGTCCTGGCCCTGGTCGCAGGTGAAGGCCAGGTAGCCCTTGCCCAGCAGCGCCGCGGCCTCGCCCGTGGGTATATCCCTGGGTATATCCCTGGGCATGCCCTCCGCCCCCTCGCTGATCCGGGCATAGCCGCGCAGGCTGCCGGTGTCGGTGCAGTCGGCCAGCAGCATGCCGACCGGCCCGTCACCCTTGGCCTGGAGGGAAAAGGAACCCCGGAACTTCAGCGCCGCGGCGAGGCCGGCGGTAAGCGCCAGGGACTGGCCGAGCAGCCGGGCCACGTCCGGCGCATAGGCATGGCGGGAGATCAGGGCCTCGGCCAGTGGGCCGAGCCGCACCAGCCGGCCGCGCACGGGCCGGTTGGCGAGGTGGAAGGGCTGCACGCCGCGCGGCACGACCAGGTCCGGCACGGGCGGCCGGTCATGGTTGAGGAAGTCGGGCGTGGCGGAGGGTTCGGTGACGTCTTTCACCGCGCCTAGATAGGCGCTGCCCGTTCCGCCTGCGAGGTGCGGCCCCGCCCCTCTTTGCGAAGGGCGGCGCTGCGGCCACGGGATGGCTGCCCGCCTCCTGGCGGATGGCGGGGCGGCGGCCTCAGCGGCGGGTGGCGGCCAGGGCGGTTTCCAGGTCCTCGATCAGGTCCTGCCGGTCCTCCAGCCCGATCGACAGGCGCACCGTGCCGTCGCCGATGCCGAGCTTGGCCCGCTCCTCGGCGCCGATCCGCATATGGGTGGTCGTCGCGGGATGGGTGATCAGGCTCTTCGAGTCGCCCAGGTTGTTGGAGATGTCCACGACCCCCAGGGCGTTCATGAAGGCGAAGGCGGCCTCGCGCCCGCCGGCCAGGTCGAAGGTGACCATCGTGCCGCCCGCCGACATCTGGCGCATCGCGAGTTCCCGCTGCGGATGCGATTCCAGGGTCGGATAGCGGGTGCGGGAGACCTCCGTCCGCCCCTCCAGGAACCGCGCCACGGCCTCGGCGGACTGGCACATCGCCGGCATGCGGAGGTGCAGCGTTTCCAGCCCCTTCAGGATCACCCAGGCGTTGAAGGGGGACAGCGCCGGGCCGGTGTTGCGGGTGAAGGGCTGCAGCACCTCCTCGATCCACTTCTGCCGGCCGAGCACGGCGCCGCCCAGCGTGCGGCCCTGGCCGTCGAAGTGCTTCGTGGTGGAATAGACGACCACGTCGGCGCCGAATTCCAGCGGGCGCTGCAGCAGCGGCGTGGCGAAGACGTTGTCCACCACCACCAGCGCCCCCGCGGCATGGGCGAGATCGGCCACGGCGCGCAGGTCCACCACGTCCAGCATCGGGTTGGAGGGGGTCTCCAGCAGCACCAGGTCGGCCGGCGTCGCCAGGGCCTCGCGCCAGGCGGCGAGATCGCTGCCCTCCACGAATTCCGTGCGGATGCCGTAGCGCGGCAGCAGGGTGGACACGATCCAGTGGCAGGAGCCGAACAGGGCGCGAGAGGCCACCACGCGGTCGCCGGTCTTGAGGTGGCTGAGCATCGCCGAGGAGACGGCGGCCATGCCGGTGGCCACGACGCGACAGGCCTCCGCCCCTTCCAGCGCCGCCAGCCGGGCTTCCAGCGCCGTCACGGTCGGGTTGCCGAAGCGGGAATACTGGTAGTGCGGCGCGGCGCCGGTGAAGGCGGCCTCGGCATGCTCGGCGCTGTCGTAGACGAAGCCGGAGGTGAGGAAGAGCGCCTCCGAGGTCTCGTCGAAATTGCTGCGGGCCTGGCCGCCGCGCACGAGCAGCGTGGCGGGGCGGAGCGGCTTGTCGGAAAGGGGCTTGGCCATCAACCGGGTTCCCTGCGGACGAAGCCGGCCCGGTCGGGCGCCGCGGAAACGGCGCCACGGCCGTTTAGCGCGCTTCTTTTACCTCGCCGCAAGCTGGCCGGACAAATCGCGAGGGCACCCTTCCGGGTACAGGGCGCTTCTAGAGCAGATCCCCGCCGCATGGGAACCCTCCGCGCTGTGGCGAGGAGCCGCAGGGAAGCCACACCGGTCAGGAAATGCATTCCGGGCTCGCGGAGCGGGAATGGTCCGCCCCGTTTCGCTGAGTTGCCCCCTTGTAACCTTTCACGAATCCGATATTGATAACTACTCGCAATATCATCCGGGGAATTTGCTACGTGGTAACTCGCAGTGGAGTGCGCGACCTGATGACGCAGGGCGCGCTGGTGGCCGGGCTTGCCGTTTCCGTCTCGGCCGTGGCCCAGGCGCAAACCGCCAGCCCGACGGCGGAAGGCGCGCCGGCCCAGAGCCAGGCCCCGGCCTTCAGCCCTTCGCCGCTGGTCATCCCGCAGGTGAACGTGGAAGGGGCGGCGCCGCCCAACACGCTTCGCGGCCGCACCGGCATCGATCGCCTGCCGGACACGATCCAGGATACGCCGCAGACCATCAATGTCGTACCGCAGGAGGTCCTGCGCCAGCAGAACGTCACCACGCTGGAGCAGGCGCTGCGCAACGTTCCCGGGATCACCGCCTCGGCGGGTGAAGGCAATGGCGGCGTGGCGGGCGACCAGTTCCGCATCCGTGGCTTCAACGCCCAGAACGACCTGTTCTCGGATGGCCTGCGCGACTTCGGCACCTATGTGCGCGATGCCTTCACCACCGAGGAGGTGCAGGTGCTGAAGGGCCCCTCCGGCTTCGCCCTGGGCGGCGCCGGCACGGTGGGCGGCGGCGTGAACCAGGTGAGCCGCATGCCACACCTGGGCAACAGCTACGGCGGCGTGGCGACGGGCGGCATGGGTCCCTTCGCGCGCGCCACGGCCGACGTGAACGTGCAGGTGGGCGAGAGCAGCGCCGTCCGCCTCAACATGATGGGCCAGAGCAGCCATACCGTGGATCGGGACGGGCAGGATCAGCGGCGCTGGGGCATCGCGCCCTCCGTCGCCTTCGGTCTGGGCACGGATACCACCGCCACGTTGGAGTACCTGCACTACGAATACGATCAGGCCACCGAGAGTGGCGTTCCGGTTGTCACGCCCTTTGGCGGCATCGGCCGCCCGGCCACGGAGTACGGCCTCCGCCGCCGCAACTGGTACGGCAACCAGGGCGACCGCGACAAGGTCGAGGTGAACCGTCTCACCGCCACCCTGCAGCACCGCGTGAACGACTGGCTGACCCTGAACGACAGCTTCCGCACCTCCTGGGTCAAGCGCGACTTCGCCTACAGCCCCGTCACATGCGGCACCGGCGCCACGCTCACGGCCTTCAACAACAGCTGCTCGGGACAGTTCCTGGCCGGCAGGAACCCGAATGTCGGCTATGGCGGCGGCATCGGCGCCTATACGCAGGACACCTGGGGCATCCAGAACATCGCCACCGCGAATGCCAGGTTCGACACATGGATGCTGCGCCACGAGTTGACGGCGGGCGTGGACATCGCCCACGAGAGCACGGACCGCACCGGGCTCACGACGGTGGGCACAAGGCTGCTCCCCGGCATCCGGAACCCGGACAACGACTACAGCCTCGGCTTCACCACCGGCAGCGCCCTGCGCAACACGGACACGACCAATCTCGGCCTGTTCATGCGCGACCGGGTCTGGCTGATCCCGGAACTCTCGGTGATCGGCGGCTTCCGCTACACGCACTACAACCTGGACTACACGGCGGGTAACCGCGGCGCGGCGCCGACCACCGATATCAGCACCACCGAGGACTTCGTCGATCCCACCGCCAGCCTGGTCTTCGAACCGACGCCGGCGCAGACCTACTACTTCTCCTATTCGACCTCGACCACGCCGCCGGGCGCCAACTTCACCACCGTTCCTTTCACGGTGAACCCGAACGTCGAGCCCGAGCGCAACCAGAACTTCGAGGTCGGCGCCAAGGTCGGCGTGTTCGACAACCGGCTCGGCCTCTATGCCTCGCTGTTCCGGATCAACAAGAAGAACGCCACCACGCCGCTGGAAGACGGCACCGTGTACTCCACCAGCGACCGGCAGCGGGTGCAGGGTGCCGAGGCGGGCGTCACCGGCCGCATCACCCCGGCATGGAACGTCAACGCCAACTACACCTATCTCGACAGCGAGACCACGCGGTCCACGACGGCCGCCAATGTGGGCAACCGCGTCCAGTACGTGCCCAAGCACGCGGCCTCGCTGTGGACGACCTATGAGATCGCACCGCAGACGCCCTACAACATCACCCTCGGCGGCGGCATGTTCTATCGCAGCTCGGTCTATCTGAATGCCGCCAACTCGGCGAAGGTGCCGTCGAACCTGAGCTTCGATGCCATGGTGTCGCACAAGCTGGCCGAACAGCTCACGCTGTCCGTGAATGGCTATAACCTCGGCAATGCGCTGAACTACGACTCCCTGTTCTCGGGGCGCGTGATCCCGTCCGCGGGCCGCACCGTGCTGGTGTCACTGGCGGCGAATTTCTGACGCGGCCCGCCGGCAAGCCCTGCCGGCGGCCCCGGAATGCCGGGAGAGAGGAGGCGCCCGCGAGATGCCGGGGCCGTATCGCGGACGCCTCCCCGCCCGTTTCGGCGCCCTTTCCGGGGACTGCCTTCACGGGGACTGCCTTCCCGGCGGCCCCTTCGCCAAGGATGGAGTGGATCTCCGATGCTCGTGCGCATTCCCCATGTCCTGACGCCCGAGGAGGTCGCCTATGCCCGCCAGAGGCTGGAAGACGCGGCCTGGGAGGATGGGCGGACCACCGCCGGGGCGCAGTCGGCCCTGGTGAAGAAGAACCTGCAGATCCCGGAAGGTTCCCCGGTGGCGCGGGAACTGGGCGACCTGGTCCTGCGGGCGCTGGGCCGGAACCAGCTCTTCTCCACCGCCGCCCTGCCGCTGCGGGTCTATCCGCCGATGTTCAACCGGTACGATGTCGGCATGACCTTCGGCGCGCATGTGGACAATTCCGTGCGCCTCGTGCCCGGGGCGGGGATGCGCATCCGCACCGACGTCTCCTCCACCATCTTCCTGACCCCGCCGGAGGAATATGAAGGGGGCGAGCTGGTGGTGCGGGACACCTATGGCGAACAGCGCGTGAAGCTGCCGGCGGGCGACATGGTGGTCTATCCGGCCACCAGCCTGCACAGCGTGACGGAGATCACCCGGGGCTCGCGCTGGGGCTGCTTCTTCTGGAGCCAGTCCATGGTCAAGGACGATGGCCAGCGCGCCCATCTCTATGACCTGGACATGGGGATCATCGAGCTCCGCCGCTCCCTGCCCGACGACCACCCCGGCGTGCTGGCTATGACGGCGAGCTACCACAACCTCCTGCGGCGCTGGGCGGAGATGTGACCTCCGTGGGGCATGTGCGGGGTCTCTTGCCGGTCTCGCGTGGCCGGGGTAGAAGAGCCCGCACCTCGGCTGCGGGCGTAGTTCAGAGGTAGAACGTCAGCTTCCCAAGCTGAATGTCGTGGGTTCGATTCCCATCGCCCGCTCCACCCCCCCTTCCCGGCATCAGTGGTGACCGTTCCCAGCGGATCCGGCAGGACCGTTACGCTGCCGGCAGCCTCAGAAAGCCGTGAGGGAGCCGCCCCCGGCCTTTCGCCGCAACGCAGCATGCGTTCAATGATGCGACCCGGACAGGAGCATCCATGCGGCATCCCCTCATCCTCTCCAGCCTGCTGGCCCTCGCGAGCTGCGGCTATGAGGCCGCCGACACGGCGCATCAGGCGCAGATCAACATGGTGGGCATGACCTCGGCCGATCTGCAGTCCTGCGCGGGGGTGCCTGACAAGACCAGCAAGATCGACGCGCGCACGCAGATCTTCAGCTACATCCTCAGGAACCCATCCTCGGGCGGCATCGAGGTGACGCTGCCGATCATCGGCGGCGGCTACACGATCAACGGCAGCGGCTGGAACTGCACGGCCAATTTCCGGCTGGTGGACAACAAGGTCGCCGCCCTTTTCTACAGCGGCGACACCGACCGCGGGATCGGCGAGGACGGCATCTGCGAGCCCATTATCCGGGGCTGCATGCGGCGGCCGCAATCGAGCATGCTGCCGGTCAGCCAGCAGACCAATGCCTCCGCCTTCTCGCAGCCGCCCGCGCCGCCGACACCCGTCGAGACGGCGCCCCCGGCCCCGGTGATCGATCCGGATGCGGTGGCGCGGATGCCCACGGTGGGGCGGTAGAGCGTTCGCGGGGGGGGGCGCCAGACGGCGCCCTCCCCGCTTCTCAGCCGGCGCCCAGGGCCCAGAGCAGCACGCCCTTCTGGGCATGCAACCGGTTCTCGGCCTCATCGAAGACCACGGATTGCGGGCCGTCGATCACCTCGTCGGTGATCTCCTCGCCACGATGGGCCGGCAGGCAGTGCATGACGATCGCATCCGGCGCCGCGTGGCGCAGCAACTGGGTGTTGAGCTGGTAGGGCGCCAGCAGGTTCTGGCGGCGGGCGGCGGTGCCGTCCTCCTCGTCCGACATGCTGACCCAGGTATCCGTCACCACGCAACGCGCGCCGCGCACGGCAGCCACGGCATCGTCCGTCACCTCGATCCGCGCACCCTCGGCCCGGGCCCAGTCCACCAGTTGCGCCGGGGGCGAGAGCTCCGGCGGCGTGGCGACGCGCAGCGTGAAGTCGAAGCGCGCCGCGGCCTGGATGAAGGAACGGGCGACGTTGTTGCCGTCGCCGGTCCAGGCCACGACCTGACCCGCGATGGGGCCGCGATGCTCCTCGAAGGTCATCACATCCGCCATGATCTGGCAGGGATGCGACAGGTCGGTGAGGCCGTTGATCACCGGCACCGTGGCGTGCTCCACCAGTTCGCACAGCTTCCCGGCGGAATCCGTGCGGAGCATGATGGCATCCACGTATCGGGACAGGACGCGGGCCGTGTCGGCCGGGCTTTCGCCGCGTCCGAGCTGGCTGTCCTTTCCGCTCAGCACCACCACGTCGCCGCCGAGCTGACGGATGCCGACCTCGAAGGAAACGCGGGTGCGGGTGGAAGGCTTCTCGAAGATCAGCGCAACGGTCTTGCCGGCCAGCGGCCTGTCCGCCATCTCGCCGCGCTTGCAGCGCATGCCGAGATCCAGCATGTGCCGCAGCGTCGGGGAATCATGATCCGAGAGATCCAGGAAATGCCGGAGGGAGGGTTTCCCCTCCCCCGGCACCAGCCCGGATGCCGATGACATTGCCGATCCCGGCACGGACTTGAGCGCGGCACTCATTGGGCTGCTGCCCTGTCCCGGGCCGGCTCCATGCGGGCCGCGGCGCGGTCGAGGCGGCGCAGCGCCTCGTCGGCCTCGGCCTCGGTGATGATCAGCGGCGGCGCCAGGCGCAGCACGTTCATCCCGGCCGCGACGGTGAGGAGGCCTTCCTCCACCGCCATGGCCTGCATGGCGGTGTTGGAGAGGTCCTCGCGCAGCCGCAGGCCCATCAGCAGCCCGGCGCCCTGCACGCCGATCGCCACGCGCGGGTGCCGCGCGGCGAGGTCCTGCAGCCCACGCCAGAGATGGCGCGCCACGCGGTCCACCCCGTCCAGGAAGCCCGGTTCGAGGATCACGTCCAGCACGGCATTGCCGGCGGTGCAGGCCAGCGGGTTGCCGCCATAGGTCGTGCCATGAGTGCCGGGCACGAGGTACTTGGCCACATGCTCCCGCGCCAGCACGGCGCCGAGCGGAAAGCCGCCGCCGATGCCCTTGGCCGAGGACATCACGTCCGGCTCGATCCCGGCCCACTGGTGCGCCCAGAGCTTGCCGGAGCGGCCCATGCCCGTCTGCACCTCGTCCAGCGCCAGCAGCAGGCCGTATTCGTCGCAAACGGCGCGCAGCTCGCGCAGGAAGCGCAGGTCGGCGGGGCGAACGCCGCCCTCGCCCTGGATCGGCTCGATCATGATGCCGGCGGTGTTCGGCCCGATGGCGTCGCGCACGGCGTTCATGTTGCCGAAGGGGACGTGGTCGAAGCCCTCCACCGGCGGGCCGAAGCCTGCCAGGTATTTCGGGTTGCCCGTGGCCGAGAGCGTGGCCAGGGTGCGGCCGTGGAAGGCGCCCTCGAAGCAGATCATGCGGAAACGCTCGGGGCGCCCGGTCTCGGCATAGTGCTTGCGCACCGCCTTGATCATGCCCTCGTTCGCCTCGGCGCCCGAATTGCAGAAGAAGACGCTGTCGGCGAAGGAACTCTCCACCAGCCGCTGTGCCAGGCGCTCGGCCTGCGGCACGCGGTAGAGGTTGGAGACGTGCATCACCTTGCCGACCTGCTCGGCGATGGCGGCCGTGAGGTGCGGATGCGCGTGACCGAGGCTGGTGGTGGCGATGCCGGCGCCGAAATCGAGGAATCGTCGCCCGTCCGCCGTCCACAGCCAAGCGCCCTCGCCCCGCTCGAAAGCGAGGTCGGCGCGGTTGTAGGTCGGCATCAAGGCGGGGATCACGTGTCGGTTCATCCAGAAATCGACTCCCGGCCCGGTGCGACGGCCGCAGCCGGACGGGGAGTCAAGACCATGCCGCAAAGGCAAAAGACGGTCAAAGCGTGGACCGGCCGGTGGCCGCGAAAAATTCGCTCCCCACCCCTACAGGGCATGAAAAGGGGGTGCCGGCATGCCAGCTCCCCTTCGCTGTCCCGGAGGCATGGCCCCGGGACCCGCAGCTTCTCAGCGGCGGCAGTCGTTCGGATCGGTGGTGTTGAGCGCGCGGCTGACCGCGGTGCCCGGCGGGTTGTTGGCCGTGCAGTCACGCTGGCGCGGATAGGCGCCTGAGACATCGGTCCCCGCGGCGCGGTCCAGCGTCCGTTCCGCCGCCGTGCCCGGCGGGTTCACGCGCGTGCCGTCGGACTGCGCCGGATAGGCACCCGAGGTGTTCGTTCCCGCGGCACGGTCCAGCGCCCGTTCGGCCGCGGTCCCAGGCGGGTTGCCCCGGTTGCCGGGCCCATGATCGCAGGCCGCCAGTCCAGCCAGTGCGGTGAAGGCGATGAGGCCGCGTAGCATCGGGCGATGGATCATCCCTGAGGAACTCCTGATCTGTTCTTGCCCCCGAACGGGGGACATGACCGCAACGTTGCTCACGGAGGAGGGTTCCACGCAGAGATGCCAGGGCGGCATGAGGAAAGAAGGCCGGACGGGCGAACAGGGAAACGGCCCGGATGCGAGGGCATCCGGGCCGTTCGAAGCATCCGTCGCCGGCACCGCCCGCGAGGAGCGGCCCCGGCCAGGATCACGGCTCAGCCGCGATTGCGGGTGGCGTCGTAGCTGAAGGACGGCAGGGCGGTCAGGCTCTCCTTGGTCACGCCGTTCAGCACCCAGCGATCGTTCTCGCCGCTCCAGCGCAGCTGGTCGAAGGGAACGCTGACCAGCTTGGCACCGATGCCCAGGAAGCCACCCACGGACAGGATCGCCGTCGGCGCCCCCCCGTTGCCGATCAGCAGGTCATCCACCGACCCGATGGTCTCGTTGCGGTCGTTGTAGACATTGGCACCGATCACCTTGCTCGCCCGGTCGGACTGGGCGGCATGGGTCATGCCCATGGTGCCGCTGCGGGCGGCATTGTTGCCCGTGTCGCTGGTCGCGCGGTCAGCGGCGCGGCCGGCCGCGGTGCCGGGCGGGTTGTTGGCCGTGCCATCGCTGTTCTGCGGATAGGCACCGGTCATGTTCGTGCCCAGCGCGCGGTCCGTCGCGCGGCCCAGGGCCGTGCCGGGCGGATTGCCGGGCGTGCCGTCGGCGGGGGTGTGGCTGCCGGTCGCGGAATCCGCTGCCCGCTGCGTGGCGGTGGAGGAAGGATTGCCCGGCGTGCCATCGCGCGGCGTGGAGGTGTTCTGCGCCATCACCGGCAGGGCCAGCATCGCGGCCACGGCGGTCATGCCGAGGAGGTTCTTACGCATCGTTCTTCTCTCCGGGACTGGGGTTCTCCGATGCCCGCTGGAACGCGCCCTGCCCGGCCACGGTTGCGAATCGTTCATGCGCGCCATGCGCGAAAACACGTCGCCGCCGCGCCGGGCGTGGAACGGGTGCGATAGGCCGCACCCGGCTTCCGTGCCACTATGCCGCCGTGGCGCAAGGTGATCGGCAAAGGCCCGGCCGGAAGGCACGGGACATGGGAGGAAGCGCGGTTGGGCCGCCGCAGGCCCCGCGGCGCCCGCGCGAGATTCCGGCGGGCGCGGCGCCGGACGCGGCCTCGCTGCGGGAGGCCGCGCTGAACCACCTGGCCCGTTTCGCCAGCACGGAAAGCAACCTCGTCCGCGTGCTGCAACGGCGCATCGCCCGCTGGGCGCAGCGCGCGGAGCGCGAGGGCCAGCCGTCGGAGGAGATCGCCCGACATGTCGCGGCGGCGCGGGAAAAGGCGGCGCAAGCGGCGCGTGACATGGTCTCCGCCGGCGCGGTGGACGATGCCGCCTTTGCCGCGGCCCGGGTCCGGCGGCTGAGCCGGGCAGGACGTTCCCGCCGCGCCGTGGCGGCGCATCTGGCGGGCAAGGGCGTGGCGGCGGAAACCGCGGGCGCGGCGCTGGAGGACAGCGCCACCGACGAGCTCGACGCCGCCCTGGCGCATCTGCGCCGCCGCCGGCAGGGCCCCTTCGCCCCCGGCGCGGCGGAGGAGCCGGCGGACGAGGCGGCGCGGCTGAAGGCGCTGGGCGCCCTGGCCCGGGCCGGCTTCCCCCGCGACATCGCCGAGCGCGCCCTGGACCTTTCCCCCGAGGAGGCCACCGAACGCCTCCTCGCCGCGCGCCGCGACTGAGATGGGCATGACGGAACCGACGGGCCCCGCATCGCCCCGCGAGCCCTTCACCCGCGAGGGCCTCCGCCGTGGGGCCCGCACCGCCCTGCCGCTGCTGATCGGCTACCTGCCCTTCGCCATGGTGATCGGCGTGATCTCCCAGGCGCACGGCCTGTCGCTGCTGGAAACCGGGCTGATGGGCGCCACGGTCTTCGCCGGCGCCTCGCAGCTCCTGGCGCTGGAGCTCTGGGCCGATCCGGTGCCGGTGGTGGCGACCATCGTGGCGGCGCTGGTGGTGAACCTGCGCTTCCTGCCGATCACGGCCTCCCTGTCGCACTGGTTCGTGCGGCTGCGCGGCTGGCGCGTCTGGGGCACGTTGGCGACCGTCACCGACCATGCCCTGGCCTTCTCCGTCACCGAGGAGCGGGCGGGGCGGGTCGATGCGGGCTTTCTGCTCGGCCTCGGCCTCGTCACCTGGGTCGGCTGGATCGTCTTCTGCGTGGGCGGGCACATGCTGGGCAGCGCCGTGGTGCTGCCGCCCGGCCATGCGCTCTACTTCGCCTCCGTTTCCGCCTTCATCTCGCTGCTGGTGCCGCTCTGGCGCGGCTTCGGGCGAGACCTGCTGCCCTGGCTGCTGGCCGCCATCCTGTCGCTGGGCCTCTTCCTGCTCGGCATGCCGACGCCCTTGCCGCTGCTGTCCGGCGCCCTGGGCGGGGCGTTCCTGGCCGCCTGGCTGGCCACGCGCCGCCGGAACATCCAGCCCGGGGCCGCGCCATGACCCACTCCCCCTGGCTGCTGCGCGGCGACGTGCTGATCGCCGTGCTGGGCATGGGCCTGGTCACCTTCCTGTGCCGGATCGGTGGCCATATCCTGCGCCAGGCCTTCCGCCTGCCGCCCTTCGTGGAAACCATGCTGCGGGAACTGCCCGGCCCGCTGTTCGTCGCCTATGTCGCGCCCGCGCTCTGGCTGCAGGGGCCCGCCGGCCTGGGTGGCGCGGCGCTGGCGGTGCTGGTGCAATGGCGGACGCGGCAGCTCGCCCTTTCCATCCCGGCCGGTGTGCTGGGCGTGGCACTGGCGCGGGAGGCCGCCGCGTTGGTGGAGCAGGGTGCCGCTTTCGGCGCCAGTTTCCTGGGTTCCTGACCCAACCCCGCCTCGCTTCGCGGCACGGGCTGCGCCGCCTGCCTGGGTCGGGGCGCGGCACCTTCCTTGCTTGTCGTTGCAGCGCACAATAACTGGAACGGCACAGCCGGGATAAGCAGGAGCCCCGCTTGCGCGTGCTGCTGGTGGATGACGAAGAGGACCGCGCGGCCACGGTCAGCGCCGGGCTGACCGCCGCCGGCTGCACGGTGGTCGCGGTGGCGCCGGATGCGACGCAGCTCACCCGCCGCGTGCGGGAGAGCGGCGCCGACGTCATCGTTTGCGCGCTCGACGACCCCTCGCGCGATGCGCTGGAAAGCATGGGCGCGCTGCACCGGGACGAGCCGCGCCCGGTGGTGGTCTTCGCCGCACGTGGCGACACCGACCAGATCCAGGCGGCACTGGAGGCCGGGGTGGCTGCCTATGTGGTGGAGGGCCTGTCGCCGGAGCGCGTCCGCCCGGTCATCGAGGTCGCCATCCTGCGTTTCCGCGCGCACCAGGCCCTGCGGCGGGAGTTGGAGGAGGCGCGGGCCAGCCTCGCAGAACGCAAGCTGATCGACGCCGCCAAGCTGCGCCTGATGCAACAGGCAAAGCTGAGCGAGCCGGAGGCCTACAAGCGCCTGCGGCGGATGGCGATGGAGAGGCGGATCAGGCTGATCGATCTGGCAGCAGAAATTCTGACACTTTCATAGTCAAATGCTTTTCTAGTGCGCATATTTGCCCAAGGTCGTAAAAAAATGCCCTTGTTAAAATCCTTTTCGTTTTGACCTTCGCTCCAGGGCTATGATTTAAGCATTCCCACCGGGGCCGCGCTCAAGGATGCGCGCGGCAAGCGAACCCGGATCGAGACAGCGGTCCAAGGGCGGATCGCCAGCCATCCCCGCCAGGGGTCCGGACCCGATCCGCGTGTCTGCCGCAACCCTCGCCCCTCCCCGTCCCGTGCTGCTGAGCGAACTGGGCTCCGGCCTGCTCCGGCTGGGCTTCGTGCCGCTGACCGACGCCGCGCCGCTGCTGGTGGCTCAGGAACTGGGCATGTTCGCCGCCGCCGGGCTGCGGGTCGTGCTTTCCGCCGAGACAGCCTGGGCCGCGGTGCGCGACAAGATCGCCTTCGGCGGGCTGGACGCGGCCCACCTGCTCGGGCCGATGCCCATCGCCCTGGCCTGCGGTCTGGGCGGCGTGCGGCATCGGCTGGCGATCGGCGCCGGACTCGGCCTGAACGGCAACCGGCTGGTCCTGTCCGGCGCCCTTGCCGCGCGGCTCGACCCGGCTCTGCCGCTGACGCCGCAGGGCTTCGCCGCGCTGGTGCGCGCGCTGCCCGCGCCGCCGCGCCTCGCCGTGGTCTTCCCCTTCTCCTCGCACAACTACCTGCTGCGCCACTGGGTGGCGCTGGGCGGGCTCAACCCGGACCGGGACCTGCACCTCTGCGTGCTGCCGCCCTCCCGGGCCGGCGATGCGCTGGCGACCGGGGAGATCGACGGCTTCTGCGCCGGCGAGCCCTGGGGCAGCGAGGCGGCGGCACGCGGTGCCGGCCGCATCGTGCTGAGCAGCGGCGAGATCTGGGCCGGTCATCCGGAGAAGATGCTGGCCTTCTCCGAGGAATTCGTCGCCATGCGGCGCGAGGAATCCGTGGCCTGCACCGCCGCCGTGATCGCCGCCGCGCGCTGGCTGGACGATCCCGCGAACCGCGGCGAGGCCATCGCCATCCTGCGCGCCCGGGCCTTCCCCGGCCTCGCGAAGGAAACGATCGGCCTCGCCCTGGAGGGCGCGCTCCCGGATGGCCGCCTGCTCCCCGAGGAAGCACGGCTGCGCTTCCGCCCCGCCACCCTGCCGCGCGCCGACAGCGCGCGCTGGTGGCTGCGCCAGATGCGGCGCTGGGGGCACCTGCCCGCCGGTGCCGGGGAGGCCGGGGCCCTCGCCCCCTATGACGACGGCCTGTGGCGCGAGGCCGCCGCCCGTCTCTCCGAACCCGAACCTGCCCTTTCTCGCCCGGAGCCCCAGGCATGACGATCTCCCGCCGCGCCGCCCTTTCGGCCACTGCCGCCCTTTTCGCCGCCGCCCGCGCCGCCACGCCGCGCGGTGCCTTCGCCCAGGGCTCGACCGCGCCCGAGGTGACCAAGGCCACGCTCGGCTACATCGCTCTCACGGACTCCGCGCCGCTGATCGTGGCGAAGGAGAAGGGCCTCTTCGCCAAATACGGCATGGCGGATGTCGAGGTGGTGAAGCAGGCCTCCTGGGGCGCCACGCGTGACAACCTTGTGCTCGGCGGCGGGGCCGGCGGCATCGACGGCGCGCATCTGCTGACGCCGATGGCCTATCTGCTGCAGGCTGGCAGGATCACGCAGAACAGCCAGCCGCTGGCGATGAACATCCTGGCGCGGCTGAACGTGAACGGCCAGGGCCTCTCCGTCGCCGCGAAGCACAAGGGCGCCACCATCGACGCCGCCCCGCTGAAATCCGTGCTGACGCCGGACAGCAAGGTGGCCATGACCTTCCGCGGCGGCACGCACGACCTGTGGCTCCGCTACTGGCTCGCCGCCGCCGGCATCGATCCGGAGAAGGACGCGCAGACCATCGTCGTGCCGCCGCCGCAGATGGTGGCGAACATGAAGGTCGGCACCATGGATGCCTTCTGCGTCGGCGAGCCCTGGCCGGCGCAGACGGTGAACCAGAAGCTTGGCTACACCGCCGCCGTCACCGGCGAGCTGTGGAAGGACCACCCGGAGAAGGCCTTTGCCCTGCGCGCGGACTGGGTGAAGGCGAACCCGAAGGCCGCCGAGGCGCTGACCGCCGCCGTCATCGAGGCGCAGCGCTGGTGCGACGCCGACGCCAACAAGGCGGAGATGTGCGCCATCATCGGCAAGCGCGCCTGGTTCAACGTGCCGGTCGCCGACATCCTGGAGCGTTCGCGCGGCAACATCGACTATGGCGACGGGCGGAAGGTCGAGAGCTCGCCGCTGCTGATGAAGTTCTGGCGCGACAACGCCTCCTTCCCCTTCGCCAGCCACGACCTGTGGTTCCTCACCGAGGACATCCGCTGGGGCGTGCTGCCGGAGAACACCGACACCCGGGCGCTGGTGGCGCAGGTGAACCGCGCCGATGTCTGGCGCGCCGCCGCCGCCCGCGCGGGCGTGCCGGATGCCGAGGTGCCGCAGGGCGACAGCCGTGGCGTCGAGACCTTCTTCGACGGCAAGCGCTTCGATCCCGCCAATCCGCGCGCCTATCTCGACTCCCTTTCCATCAAGAAGCTGGCTGGAGCCTGAGCCCGATGAACGCCGTCACCCCCGTCAAGGGCGTGCCCGCCGGTGGCTCCACCACCGCACCGCCCGAGTTCCGCCAGCCCTCCGCCCTGGCGCTGAAGGTCCGCCATGTCGCGCAGAACGTCCTGCCGCCGCTGCTCGTGCTGCTGGTGCTGGGCCTGGTCTGGCAGGTGCTCTGCTCCCGCCCGGATGCCACGCTCCCCGCGCCCAGCAAGGTCTGGACGGACAGCTACGACCTGATCGTCGATCCCTTCTTCGACCGTGGCGGGTTGGACAAGGGCCTGTTCTGGCACCTCGCCGCCTCGCTCTCCCGCGTCGCCATGGGCTTCTCCATCGCGGTGGTGGTAGGCATCGCCACGGGGATGCTGATCGGCACCTCGGACTTCGCCATGCGCGGCCTCGACCCGCTCTTCCAGGTGCTGCGCACCGTGCCGCCGCTGGCCTGGCTGCCGCTCTCCCTCGCCGCCTTCCGCGAGGCGCAGCCCTCGGCGATCTTCGTGATCTTCATCACCTCGGTCTGGCCGATCATCATCAACACCGCCGTCGGCGTGCGCAACGTGCCGCAGGACTACCGCAACGTCGCCAAGGTGCTGCGGATGAGCCTGCCCGACTGGTTCCTGCGCATCGTGATCCCCTCCGCCGCGCCCTACATCTTCACCGGCCTGCGCATCGGCGTCGGCCTTTCCTGGCTCGCCATCATCGCGGCGGAGATGCTGATCGGCGGCGTCGGCATCGGCTTCTTCATCTGGGATGCCTGGAACTCCTCCAACCTCTCCGACATCATCGTGGCGCTGGTCTATGTCGGCGTGGTCGGCTTCCTGCTCGACCGCCTCGTCGCCCTGATCGGCCGCCTCGTCACCCGCGGCACCGCCTCGGCCTGAAGGAAGCGACCGACATGACCAGCATCCAGGCCCAGGGGCAGACCCAGGGGCAGACCCAAGGGCAGAACCAGGGCCAGACAGCGGCCCCGGCGCAGGCGGCGCCTCCGGCCACGCAGGGCCCCGCCTTCCTCGAGATCACCCGCCTCTCGATCCGTTTCGGCACCAACATCCCGGTGCTGAGCAACGTGGACCTGCGCATCGCGAAGGGCGAGTACATCTCGGTGATCGGCCATTCCGGCTGCGGCAAGTCCACGCTGCTGAACGTGGTGGCGGGGCTGCTGCCCGCATCGCTGGGCGGCGTGGTGCTGGAGGGCCGCGAGGTCAACCAGCCCGGGCCCGACCGCGCCGTGGTGTTCCAGAACCACAGCCTGCTGCCCTGGCTCACCTGCTACGAGAATGTCCGCCTCGCCGTGGACCGCACCGTGGGCCGGAAGATGTCGCGCGCCGCGCGGCACGAATGGACCATGGAGAATATCGAGCTGGTCCGCATGACCCATGCGAAGGACCGGCGCCCGGCCGAGATCTCCGGCGGCATGAAGCAGCGCATCGGCATCGCCCGGGCGCTGTCGATGAAGCCCTCCGTGCTGCTGCTGGACGAGCCCTTCGGCGCGCTGGACGCGCTGACCCGCGCGCATCTGCAGGACCAGGTGATGGACATCCATGCCCGGCTCGGCACCACGGTGATGATGATCACCCATGACGTGGACGAGGCCGTGCTGCTGTCCGACCGCATCGTGATGCTGACCAACGGGCCGAATGCCCAGGTGGGCGAGATCCTGGAGGTGGGCCTGCCGCGCCCGCGCGACCGGCTGGCGCTCGCCTCCGATCCGAAGTTCCTCCATGCCCGCGAGGCGGTGCTGCGCTTCCTGCACGAGCGCCACTCCCTCCCGGCCGCGCATTGAGGGAAGCCGGGGCGATGCGGATCGTCGTGATCGGGGCCGGACCGGCGGGGGCACGGGTGGCGGAACGGGTGGCGCAGCGCCTGCCCGGCGCCGGGGTGACGCTGATCGGCGAGGAACGCGCCCTGCCCTATGACCGCGTGGCGCTGGGCCGGGTGCTGTCGGGCAAGGACGGGCCGGCGGCGCTGATCACCCACCCGCCGGCGCGGCTGCGCGAGCTCGGCATCCGCTTCCGCCCCGGCACGCGCATCGCCACCATCGACCGCGCGACGCGGGAGGTGGTGACGGAGAAGGGCGAGCGCATCGGCTATGACCGGCTGATCCTGGCCACCGGCTCGCGCGCCGTGCGCCTGCCACTTCCCGGCGCCAACCTGCCCGGCGTCTTCCTCTACCGCACCATGGACGACGTGCAGGCCCTGCTGCGCCTCGCCCGTGGCGGCGCCCGCCAAGCCGCGGTGATCGGCGGCGGGTTGCTGGGGCTGGAGGCCGCCGACTGCCTGGCGAAGCAGGGGCTGAAGGTCACGGTGGTGCATCCGCTGGGCTGGCCGATGGAGCGGCAGCTTGACGCCACGGCGGGCGGGCTGCTGACCGGCTGGCTGCGCCGGGGCGGCATCGGCTTCGCCATGCCCGCCTCCACCGCCGCGATCGAGGGCGAGGACCATGCCAGTGGCGTGCGCCTCGCCGATGGCGGCGTGGTCCCCGCCGAGATCGTGGTGCTGGCGGTCGGCGTGCGGCCCGACTCCTCGCTCGCCGCCGCCGCAGGCCTGCCGGTCAACCGCGCCATCCTGGTGGATGACGCGATGCGGACGGCGGACCCTGCGATCTACGCCGTCGGCGAATGCGCCGAGCACAACGGCGCCGTGGTCGGCCTCGTCGCCCCGGCGCTGGCCATGGCCGAGACCGCCGCCGCCGCCATCGCCGGGGAGGCCGGCGCCTATGCGCCCCGCCCCGACGCGGCGGCGCTGAAGATCTCCGGCGTCGCGGTCTGGTCGGGCGGGCAGGTCGCCCCGCCGGATGCCGAGGCGGTCACCTTCCACGACCCCGCCTCCGGCCATTTCCGCCGCCTCTGGCTGCGCGACGGCCGCCTCGTCGGCGCCGTGCTCTACGGCGATGCCGGGGATTCCTCCTTCTATCTCGACCTCATCGTCAGCGGCCGTCCGGTGGGCCCTGACCGCGCCGGGCTCGCCCTGGGGCCGGACCATCTGGAGCGCGCCGCATGAACCAGGCCTTCACCGACGAGCAGCAGAACTACCTCAAGGGCTTCATGGCGGGCGTCGAGGCCCGGCGCGGCAGCCTCGCCCCCGCCGGTGGCGCTGCCGGCGGCGCGCCCGCCGATGCGATGCGCGCGGCGCAGGACGCCACCATCGCCCGGGGCGGCAAGCTGACGGCCGAGGAGAAGGCCAAGCGCGAGAAGCATCCGCTGGACCGCTGGGACGAGGTCGTGGCCCGCGCGGAACAGGGCAGGTTCCCACATGGCGTGGACAACCTGCTGACCCGCTGGCACGGGCTGTTCTTTGTCGGGCCGACGCAGGATGCCTTCATGTGCCGGCTGCGCATCCCCGGCGGCATCATCACCACGCACCAGTTCCGCGGCATCGCCGCCATCGCCGAGGAATGCGGCGGCGGCTACACCGACGTCACCAACCGCTGCAACCTGCAGATCCGCATGATCCCGGCGGACAAGGGGCCGGAGGTGATCGAGCGGCTGGGCGAGATCGGCATCCTGCCCAAGGGCACGGGGGCGGACAACATCCGCAACATCTCCGCCACTCCGACGGCGGGGATCGACCCGCACGAGATCATCGACGTGCGGCCGGTGGTGCGGGCGCTGCACTTCCACATCCTGCACACGCGCGACCTGTTCGGCCTGCCGCGCAAGTTCAACATCTCCTTCGACGGCGGCGGCCGCATCCCGGTACTGGAGGACACGGCCGACGTCGCCTTCACCGCCGTCCGGGTGGAGGGGGAGGCGCTGTTCCGCCTCGCGCTGGGCGGTATCACGGGGCACAAGGACTTCGCCCGGGATACGGGCGTGGTGCTGCCGCCGGGCGATGCGGTGAAGGTGTCCGACGCCATCCTGCGCGTCTTCATCGCCAACGGCGACCGCACGGACCGCAGGAAGGCGCGGCTGAAATACGTGCTCGACGCCTGGGGCTTCGACAGGTTCATCGCGGAGGTCGAGAAGCAGCTCGGCGCGCCGCTGCGCCGGGCGGAGAACAGCGTGGACTTCTCCGCGCAGGAGAAGCACGGCCATCTCGGCGTGCATGACCAGAAGCAGGAAGGGCTGCAGTATATCGGCCTGACCCTGCCCATGGCGCGCGTGACGGCGGAGCGCATGCGCGGCATCGCCGCGATCGCCGACCGGCACGGTTCCGGCAACCTGCGCCTGACACCCTGGCAGAACATCCTGATCATCGACATCCCGCGCGAGGCCATGCCGCAGGTACAGGCGGAGATCGTGGCGCTGGGCCTGGGCTGGGAGGCGAGCCATATCCGCGGCGGCCTCGTCGCCTGCACCGGCGCGGCAGGGTGCAAGTTCGCGGCCGCGCACACCAAGCAGCACGGCGCGGCGCTGACCGACTATCTCGATGCGCGCATCGCCGTGCCGCAGCCGGTGAACATCCATCTCACCGGCTGCCACAATTCCTGCGCCCAGCACTATATCGGCGATATCGGCCTGATCGGCGCCAAGGTGGAGCGCGGCGAGGAGGAGGTCGAGGGCTATGACCTGCATGTCGGCGGCGGCGCCGGGTCGCAGCAGCGCATCGGCCGGCTGGTGCGCCCCAAGGTCGCGCATGACGAGCTCGGCCCGATGGTGCTGAACCTGCTGCGCGCCTGGGCCGAGGAAGACCCCGAGGCCTCCTTCCACGACTTCGCCGCCCGGCATGACGAGGGCGCGCTGCGCGCCATCGCCGAGGCCCCCCATCCGGAGAGCGTCGCATGAACGCGCTGGTCCCCCAGGCCTCGGCTCCCCAAAGCTTCGGCCAGCCCGCCCCGGTGCCGCTGATCCCCGACAGCGCCCCCTTCAGCCCCGTCCAGCGCGCCTGGCTGAACGGCTTCCTCGCCGGCCTCTATGGCGGAGCGGCGGAGAACATGTCCCAGCCCGCGCCGCAGGAGGAGGAGGACTTCCCCTGGCACGACCCGGCGCTGGGGATGGATGAGCGGCTGAAGCTCGCCGAGGGCAGGCCGCAGCCGCGCCGCCTGATGGCGGCCATGGCGCAGCTCGATTGCGGCCAGTGCGGCTATGTCTGCCAGACCTATGCCGAGGCGCTGGCCAAGGGGGAGGAAGCCTCGCTCGGCCTTTGCGTGCCCGGCGGCAAGGCGACGCAGAAGATGCTGAAGGCGCTGCTGGCCGAGGCCCCCGCCGCCGCGCCGAAAGCCACGCCGAAGGCGAAGGGGCCGGCGCTGGTGCCGGTTCGCCTGCGCGGTGCCCGCCGCCTCACCGGCGCGAGCTCGGCCAAAGACGTACGCAACGTCGTGCTGGAGCTGGAGGGCAGCGGGCTGCACTACCTGCCCGGCGACAGCCTCGGCCTGCTGGCGCCCAACGATCCGGCGGTTGTCGAAGCCAGCATCGCCGCGCTCGGCGCCACGGGCGAGGAAGCCGTGCCCTGCCCGGATGGCGAGAGCCGCCCGCTGCGCGAGGCCTTCTCGCTGCACCTCGCCATCGCCCGCCCGCTGGACCGCACGCTGGACCTTCTGGCCGGCGCGGCGAAGGAACCGGGCGAGGCCGCCGCGCTGCGCCGGCTGGCGGAGGGCGAGGACGGCGCCGAGCCCGCCGATGCCGACCTGCTGGACCTGCTGGAGCACTTCCCCTCCGCCCGCCCACCGCTGGCCGACCTTGCCGCCTCGCTGCCGGGGCTCAAGCCGCGGCTCTATTCCATCGCCTCCTCGCCGCTCGCCGTGCCGGGGCGTGTCGAGCTCTGCGTCAGCGTGGTGCGCGCGCCGCGTCGCGGGCGGGTGCGCGACGGCGTGGCCTCGGCGCATCTGGGCTTCCGCGCCCTGCCGCTTGCCGAAGGCGGCGCCCATGCCGAGCCACACGACATCGAACGCGTCCTGCCCGAATGCGTGCCGCTGCCGGCGCATATGCAGGAAAGCCATTTCCGCCTGCCGGAAGACCCCGCCGTGCCCGTGATCATGTGCGGCCCCGGCACCGGCATCGCGCCCTTCCGCGCCTTCCTGCAGCACCGCGCCGCGCAGGGCATCAGGGGCCGCACCTGGCTCTTCTTCGGCGACCAGCACGAGGCGAGCGACTTCCTTTTCCGCGAGGAGATCGAGGCCTGGCAGCGGGACGGCACGCTGGAACGGCTCTCCCTCGCCTGGTCGCGCGACCAGAAGCGGAAGGTCTATGTCCAGGACCGCATGAAGGAGGAAGCCGCCGATCTCTGGCGCTGGCTGCAGGATGGCGGCCGCTTCTACATCTGCGGCGATGCCGCGCGCATGGCCAAGGACGTGGACACCGCGCTGCGCGGGATCGCCATGTCGCAGGGCGGCATGGATGCCGATGCGGCGCGCGACTGGATCGTCGCCCTGGCGCGCCAGGGTCGCTACCTGCGGGACGTGTACTGAGATGGAGACCGTCCGTACCACCTGCCCCTATTGCGGCGTCGGCTGCGGCGTGCTGGCAAGGCCGGATGGCGGCCCGGTCGCGGGCGACGCGGCGCATCCGGCGAGCGGCGGGCGGCTCTGCTCCAAGGGCTCCGCCCTGGCCGAGACGACCGGCCTCGCGGACCGGCTTCTGCACCCCGAGGTCAACGGCCGGCGCGCCTCCTGGGACGCCGCGCTGGACACGGTGGCGGAAGGCTTCCGCCGCGCCCTGGCCAGCCACGGGCCGGAGGGCACGGCGCTCTATGTCTCCGGGCAGTTGCTGACCGAGGACTATTACGCCGCCAACAAGCTCGCGAAGGCGGCGCTGGGCACGGCGAACATAGACAGCAACTCGCGCCTCTGCATGGCCAGCGCCGTGGCCGCCCATACGCGCGCCTTCGGCGAGGACCTCGTCCCCGGCATCTACGAGGACCTGGAGCTGGCCGATCTCGTCGTGCTGGTCGGCAGCAACCTCGCCTGGTGCCACCCGGTGCTCTACCAGCGCCTGGCCGCCGCCCGCGCCGCGCGGCCGGAGATGAAGCTGATCGTGCTCGACCCGCGCCGCACCGCGAGCTGCGAGGGCGCCACGCTGCACCTGCCTCTGCGCCCCGGCAGCGATGTCGCGCTCTTCGCCGCGCTGCTGGTCCATCTCCACGACAACGGCTTCGCCGATGCGGCTTTCCTCGCCAGCCGCACCGAGGGGCTGGAACCGACCCTGCAAGCGGCGCGCGCGGTGGCGGCGGAGGCGCCGGCCCTGAC
Source organism: Roseomonas sp. FDAARGOS_362 (assembly GCF_002754815.1). Lineage (GTDB taxonomy): Bacteria > Pseudomonadota > Alphaproteobacteria > Acetobacterales > Acetobacteraceae > Roseomonas > Roseomonas mucosa. Next base: position 1,678,254 of record NZ_CP024588.1, read on the forward strand.
CGGCCTCGCCCCGTCGCTGATCCAGGCCTTCTGCAGCCTCTTCGCGCGGCATCCGAAGGTGGTGACGCTCTGGAGCCAGGGCGTGAACCAGTCCAGCGCCGGCACCGACAAGGCCAACGCGCTGATCAACTGCCATCTCCTCACCGGCCGTATCGGCGCGCCGGGCATGGGGCCCTTCAGCATCACCGGCCAGCCCAACGCCATGGGCGGGCGGGAGGTCGGGGCGCTGTCCACCATGCTCGCCGCGCATCTGCGCCAGGACCGGCCGGAAGATGTCGCCCTGCTGCGCGACTACTGGCGCGCGCCCGCCCTGCCGGAAAAGCCGGGCCTCAAGGCGGTGGACCTCTTCGGCGCGCTGGCGGCCGGGCGCATCGGCGCGCTCTGGGTCATGGGCACCAATCCCGCCGTCTCCCTGCCGCGCGGCGACGCGGTGCGCGCCGCGCTGCGCAAGGCGCCCTTCCTGGTCGTGTCGGAGAATTCCTGGCGCGCCGAGACGCTGGACATGGCGCATGTGCGTCTGCCGGCCCTGTCCTGGGGCGAGAAGGATGGCACCGTCACCAACAGCGAGCGCGTCATCAGCCGCCAGCGCCGCTTCCTGCCCCCGCCCGGCGAGGCGCGGCAGGACTGGTGGATCCTGGCCGAGGTGGCGAAGCGCCTGGGCCATGGCGGCTTCGCCTGGAACGGCCCGGCCGACATCTTCCGCGAGCACGCCACCCTGTCCGGCCTGGGCAACAAGGGCACGCGCCGCTTCGACATCTCCGCCCTCGCCGCACTGGACGACGCCGGCTACGACGCCATGCCTCCGACCCGCTGGCCCTGCCCGGCGGACGGCCCCGCCCCCGCGCGGCTGCTCGGCACGGAGGACCAGCAGGCCCACCGGCTGCGCTTCGTGGCCACCCCCTTCCGTGCGCCCGCCGAGAGCGTCACCGGGGAATTCCCGCTGCGCCTGATGACCGGGCGGCTGCGCGACCAGTGGCACACCATGACCCGCACCGGCGCCGTGCCGCGCCTGATGGCCCAGGCGCCGGAGCCGCTGCTGACCCTGAACCCCGGTGACGCACCCGCTCCGGAGGGCAGCCTGGTGCAGGTGGAAAGCCCGCACGGCAAGGCAGTGCTGCGGCTGAAGCTGGACCCGGGGATGCAGCCCGGCTGCGGCTTCGTGCCGATGCACTGGACGGCGCGCTTCGCCCCGGCGGCGCGGGTCAATGCCAGCATGGGCGGCACGCCGGACCCGGTGAGCGGCCAGCCCGAGCTGAAGCACGTCCCCTTCCGCGCCCGCCCCTTCGCGGCAGGCTGGCACGGCTTCCTGATCGCGCAGCAAAACTACGGCACCGATCTCGCCCCCTGGTGCGCCGTGTCGCCCGTCGAGGGCGGCTGGCGGCACGAGCTGGCCGGACGGGAAACCCCCGCCGAGGCCTTCGCCCGGCTCCGTGCCCTGCTGCCGGAGGGGGAATGGATGCTGCTGGAGGACACCGCCGCCGGGCTGCACCGCGCCGTGCTGCTGGATGGCGACCGCCTCGCCGCCGCCATCGCCGTGGCGCCGGAACCGGCGCTGCCGCCGCGCGACTGGCTGGCCTCGCTGCTCACCGGCGGCGTGCCGGAAAGCCGCCGCGCCGCCCTGCTCGCCGGGCGCCCGGTGGGCGGGCCGCCGCCCTCCCCCACCATCTGCGTCTGTCATGGCGTGCGGGAGGACGCTATATGCGGGGCGATCCGCGCCGGGGCCTGCAGTGTCGCGGCGATCGGCGAGGCCACGCGCGCCGGCACCAATTGCGGCGCCTGCCGCCCCGAGATCGCCGCGCTGCTCGCCCGTGTCCAGGCGGAAGCCCCGGCCGCGGAGAGTCCTGTTCCGGAACCCGCCTGATGCGTCACTTCCCTGCCTTTCTCGATCTTCGCGGCCGGCTGGTCCTGCTGCTCGGGGAAGGCGAGGCGCTGGAGGCCAAGGCGGCCCTTGCCCATGCCGCCGGGGCCGAGTTCCGCAGGGCGGCGCGCTTCCACCCCGGCCTGCTCGAAGGCTGCGCCGCCGCCTTCGCCGCCGGGGCGCCGGAGGAGGATCTGCGCGCCCTGTCCGAGGCCGCCCGCGCCCGGGGCCTGCCGGTCAACGTGGTGGACCGGCCGGAACTCTGCTCCTTCATCACCGGCGCCATCGTGGACCGCGACCCGGTGACGATCGGCATCTCCACCGGCGGCGCGGCGCCCGTGCTGGCGCGCCTGCTGCGCCAGCGGATCGAGACGGTGCTGCCGCCCGGCCTCGCCCGGCTCGGCGCCTTGGCCGAACGCTTCAAGGAACGTGCCCGCCGCGCCCTGCCCGAGACCGGCGCCCGCCGCCGTTTCTGGGAACGCGTGCTGGCCGGGCCGGAGGCCGACCTCGCCCTGGCCGGCCACACGGCGGAGGCCGAGACCGCCATCGCCGCCACGCTGGACCGGGCGGATACCGCCCCCCGCGGCTTCGTGCACCTCGTCGGCGCCGGCCCGGGGGCCGCCGATCTGCTGACCCTGCGCGCCCTGCGCGTGCTGGGCGAGGCCGATGTCATCGTGCATGACCGGCTGGTGCCGGAGGAGGTGCTGGACCTCGCCCGGCGGGACGCGCGGCGCATCTTCGTCGGCAAGGCCCGCTCCAACCACTGCGTGCCGCAGGACCGGATCAACGAGCTGCTGGTCTCCCTCGCCCGCGAGGGCAAGCGCGTCGTGCGGCTGAAGGGCGGCGACCCCTTCGTCTTCGGCCGTGGCGGGGAGGAGGCGGAGGCGCTGGACGCCGCCGGCATCCCCCATGCCACCGTGCCCGGCATCACCGCCGCCCTGGCCTGCGCCGCCGGAGCGGGCATTCCCCTCACCCATCGCGACTGCGCCCAGGCCCTGGTGCTCGCCACCGGCCATACCCGCAACGGCGATGTCGGGCTGGACTTCGCCGCCCTGGCCCGGCCCGGCCATACGCTGGCGATCTACATGGGCGTCGTCACCCTGCCCCGCATCCGCGACGGGCTGCTGGGCGCGGGGCTGGACCCCGCCACCCCGGCGGCGCTGATCGAGAATGGCGGGCGGGACGGCCAGCGCGTCCTGACCGGCACCCTGCCGGAACTGGCGGCGCAAGGCTCGGGCTGGAGCCAGGGCGGCCCCGCCCTGCTGATCATCGGCGCGGCGGTGTCCCGCCGCGTCGGACAGGGCGGCGGCCCGTAAGCCAGGGGATTCCGCCGCCAGCGTGCCGCTGCCGGCGCCGCTCCTTCCCTGGCGGGGGCGGGAGCCGCGCTGCCGGGCCTATTCCGCCGCCTGCCGCGCCGGCGCCCTCGGGGCACCGGGGGCCGGGCCTTCGTGCGCCTTGCGCAGCGCCAGGGCGGGCAGGGTCAGCACGAGGAGGAAGGCGCAGCACATCACCACGCCGCTCATGGTGAAGCTCATGGCGATGGCGCCGCGATAGGCCGAGGCGACGAGGTTCTGTTCGTCGGCACCCAGCCCTTCCAGCGCGCGCACGCCGTGTTCCAGCAAGGCCTGTACGTCGAGGCCCCGCACGGTCTCGGCCAGGATGCTGTTCAGCCAGGCCATCATCAGCGCGCCGGACAGCGCCACGCCCAGCGCCCCGCCCAGGGAACGCAGGAAGGACATGGAGGAGGTGGCGACGCCCAGCTCGCGCGGGTTGACCGCATTCTGCACCGAGGTGGTGATGTTCGGCATGGCCACGCCCATGCCGAGGCCGAGGACCAGCATGCAAAGCTCGAAGGCCCAGAAGGGCGCGGCGAGGCGCGCCAGGATGGCGAGGCCGCAAAGCCCGAGGGCCTCGGCGCCGACGCCGGCGATCAGAAAGGGCTTGTAGCGCCCGGTGGCGGAAACCAGCCGGCCGCCGAGGATCGAGGAGAAGATCATGCCCGCCACCTGCGGCAGCATCATCAGCCCGGCCTGGGTCGGCGTCATGCCGAGCACGAGCTGGAAGTAGAGCGGCAGGAAGACGGTCGTGCCCATCATGGCGAAGACCAGCATGGCAGAGGCCACCACGCCGGAGACATAGACGCGCTCGCGGAAGAGGTGCAGCCCGATGATCGGCTCCGGCGCCCGCCGCTCCCACAGGACGAAGGCCACGAAGAAGCCGAGGGCGGCGATGCCCAGCCAGAGGATGGGCATGGAAGCCCAGGCGAAAAGGGTGCCCGCCCAGCTCAGCAGGAGGAGCAGCGCCGTGGTGCCGGCGGCGAGCAACGCAGCGCCGGGATAGTCGATCTGCCGGCGCTTCAGCGCGGAAGGGTGGCGCAGGCCGATCGCGA